>JAZBOQ010000234.1:0-2362 GCA_036351195.1 Thermoanaerobaculales bacterium
AACCACCCGGGCGCCGTCCGCGATCTCCGACCCGGAGGCGGCGAGCGTCCGCCCGGAAAGGTTGACGACCGCTGCCACCGGGGTGGCCATCATCACCGTCAGCGACCGGTCGCGACCCGCCGCGACCAGCGATCTGCCGCCCTCGAGAAACCGGAGGGATGCGACCCGGCCACCGAGCTCTGCGACCTCGACCGGCTCCAGATCGACCCAGTCGAGGATCGTCAGCTCTCCGGAGCCGCTCGCGACCGCGACGTGGTCGCCGCGCGCCGAAAGGGCGACGGCCACCGAGTCCGGCAGCACGATCCTGCGTCCCGTCCCGACCGGGCGACCACCGGAGAACTCATGGAGCTCGATACCCGCTCGGTCCCACCTCGCAGCGAGGATTCGGTCGTCGTCGGCGACTGCGGTGATCCCGCGCGGCTGGTCCGCGTCCTCGGCGACCTCGGGTAGGACCGCCGACTGCCGCCACTCGATCGATTCCACCGACGAGGGGCCCCGGTTTTGGTAGAGAGCCAGAACCCTCCCGACAAGGGCGCGGCCATCGTCGAGGAGCACCGAGACGACACCCCCGATCTCGGCATCGGCGTCGAGGACACGGGCTCGGTCGGCGAGATCGGCGACGCGTTGCTCGCTGCCGTCGACGGCAGCCTCCAGGATACCGTCCCGGTCGAGCCACCACACCGTCGACGGTCGGGTCCCCGATCCCACCACCCACGCCCGGTCGGCGGCCACCCGGTGGAGCTCGCCAACCGCGGTCGGACCGAAGAGGGGCAGCGCCTGACCGGCGATGACCAGGATCATGGCGAGGACGATGAGGATCACCGACACACCGCCGGTGCGGATCACGACCGCGGCCACGCGATCCTTGCGAAGCTCGGAAGCGGGCCGCAAACGTCCTCCCTATTGCTCGAGCTTGGCGAGCTGTACGGCGACGCTGTCTGCGTCGAGTGGGTGGAACCCGGCTCGGATCACCACCTGCTGGCCGTCGGCCGACAGCAGGAAACGCAGATACTCGCGGACCAGAGGATCGAGGCTGCGATCCGGCGCCTTGTTGACATAGATCTCGAGAAAACGGGCGAATGGGTAGGCGCCGTTGGCGGCGTTGCCGCCGCTCGGCTCCACCGGAGGCTCGCCCGCCCGCGGGGCGATGGGCACGGCCCGGACGCCGGCGGTGGCGTAGCCGATGCCCGAGTATCCGATCCCGAATCGATCGTTCTCGACACCCTGGACCACCGATGCCGAACCGGGCTGTTCCTTGACCGTGTCCCGGTAGTCGCCGCGGCACAGGGCGTGGTTCCGGAAGTAGCCGTAGGTTCCCGATGCGGCGTTTCGGCCGAAGAGCGAGATCGGGGCGTGCTCCCACTCGTCGGCCAGGCCGAGCTGGCCCCAGACCAGCAGATCCTCGTCCGAGCCGCAGCGCAGGGTGGACGAGAAGATCGCGTCGATCTGATCGACGGTCAGGAACTCGATGGGGTTGGCCGAGTGGACAAAGACACCGACCGTGTCAAGGGCGACCTCGAACCGGATCGGCTCATAGCCGAAGCGCTCGACGAAGGCGTCGGCCTCACCGCCGGTGATCCGCCGCGACATGTTGGCGATCTGGGCCGTGCTCTCGAGCAGGGCGGGCGGCGCGGTGGAGGATCCCTTGCCCTCGATTTCGATGCTGACCTGCGGGTGCAGCCGGTGGAACTCCTCGGCGACGAGGGTCTGGAGGACGAGCATCGTGTCGGAACCCACCGCGGTCACGGTGCCCGCGAGCCCCTCGGTGGCGGTGTAGACCGGCAGCCGAGGATCGAGCCGCGGAAGCTCCTCCGCCGCCGAAACGACTCCGGCAGCGATCACGGCCAGTCCGCAGACCAGCGCGGCAGTCTTCCACCTGGTGTTCATTCGACCTCGCCCTCGGGTTCTGGCCCAACCCTGCTCTGCGACCGTACCCACCGGCCGTGAAGCCTCCATGAAGATCGACCCTCCAACCGGACCGAAACCACTCCCGGATCGGCCGGTCGTCCGATCTCTCTTTACGTAAATCTCAGTTTTGAATGGGTTTGAAGCAAGCATCAGTTGGCCCTTCACGCCGCCGCAGCAGCTTCACGCCATCTTAACATCGGCGGACTGAGGGGATCCGGAAGGGGGGCTCGAGCTCGCTGGACGTTTCGACCGGATCTCTACGTCTCTGGCGCCCGGCGTGGTCCTCAATCGACCCACAGCGGGACAAATCCGGCCTCGCTCACCTCTCGTTGACCGTCCGGGCCGGCGCACCACTCGACGAAGTGAGCCGGATCCCCGCTCGGCGGCTCGGTGGCGTAGAAGTAGAGATACCGCGCGAGGGAGTACGATCCGTCCCGCACCGTCTCGGCGGTCG
>JAZBOQ010000235.1:0-2679 GCA_036351195.1 Thermoanaerobaculales bacterium
CCCGCCGGCGCCTCGGAGAGCCGCCGGCTCACGGTGACGGCGGCCGCCGATCTCCGCCACAACGAGACCGTCTACGCCAACGTCGCCGACTCGATCACCGATTTCGCGGTGTCGCCCGACGGCGCCCACATCGCGTTCATCGCCCGCGGTGAGGTCTTCGTGACCTCCACCAAGCACGGCGACACCCGACGCTTGACCAACACCCCCGAGCAGGAGCGCTCGGTGAGCTTCCACCCCGGCGGCCGCGGCGTCCTCTACGCTTCGGAACGGGGCGGCAGCTGGAACCTCTACCGTACCGACCTCACCGACGACGACGAGCCGACCTTCTCGCTGGCCACCGCATGGGAGGAGAAGCCGGTCCTCGTCACCGAGCTCGAGACCTTCCAGCCCCACTACTCCCCCGACGGAAAGGAAATCGCCTACCTCGAGCAGCGCACCACATTGAAGGTGCTGAATCTGGAATCAGGCGAGAGCCGAACCGTTCTGCCGAGCGATATGAACTACTCCTACGTCGACGGCGACCAGTGGTACGAGTGGTCGCCCGACGGCAAGTGGTTCCTGGTGAGCTTTCTCAGCCCCACGCGGTGGTCCTTCGAGGCCGGGCTGGTCGCCTCCTCCGGCGACGGCGAGCTCATCAATCTTTCCCGGAGCGGCTACGAAGACTACTCCCCCCGGTGGGCTCTCGGCGGCGAGGCCGTCTACTGGTTCACCGATCGCCACGGTACCCGGCAGCACTCCGGCTGGCCGTCCCATTTCGACGTCCAGGCGACCTTCCTGACCCAGAAGGCGTGGGACCGCTTCCACCTTTCCGAGTCCGAGGTCGAGCTCTATGACGAGCAGAACAAAGAAGACGAAGAGGAATCCGACGACGAGGACGGCGACGACAAGGGCAAAGAAGAGAAGAAGGGCGACAAGGACGACGAAGACAAAAAGGACTCGGACGAGATCGAGCTGCCCGACCCCGTCGAGCTCGAACTCGACGATCTCGAGGACCGCACCCGACGCCTCACCCTGCACTCGTCGCAGATCTCCGACGCCGTCATCACCCCGGACGGAGAGAAGATCGTCTATGCCGCCCGCTTCGAGAAGGGCGTCAATCTCTGGCTCTACACGCCGCGCAAAAACGAGGTCAAGATGCTCGCCAAGCTCGACGCCAAAGCGTTCAGCGGGATGACGCTCGACACTGAGGGCGATACGGCCTACGTCCTGGCCGATGGCTCGATCCGGTCCATCGCCGTCGATGGCGGCAAGGTCAAACCGGTGAAGCTGCAAGCGAAGATCAACCTCGACGCTGCCGCCGAAAGGGCGTACCTCTTCGAGCACATGTGGCGCCAGACCCGGGAGAAGTTCCTGGTCGAGGACATGCACGGCGTCGACTGGGACCTCTATCGCTCCGCCTACGCACGTTTCCTGCCCCACATCGACAACAACCGCGACCTTGCCGAGCTGGTCACCGAGATGCAGGGCGAGCTCAACGCTTCGCACATGGGCTGCTACGTCCGCCACAACGATCCCCGCGGAGACGCCACCGCCAGCCTCGGGTTCTTCCCCGATCCCGAATGGGAAGGCGAGGGCGTGCAGATCGCCGCGATCCTCGACGGCGGCCCCCTGGAGAAGGCCGGCGCCGACATCCAAACCGGAACCGTGATCACCGCGATCAACGGCACAGAGATCGCCGCCGGTGCGAACTGGTACCCGATGCTCAACCGAAAAGCCGGCGAGCTCGTTCGCGTGTCGCTGCTCGACCCCGAGTCGGGGACGGCGTGGTCCACCACGGTCAAACCGATCTCCCTCCGCGCCGAGCGCGAGTTGCTCTACTGGCGCTGGGTGCGGTCGCGCCGTGCCGAGGTCGATCGCCTCTCCGGCGGCCGGATCGGCTACGCCCACATCCGGACGATGAGCGACAGCCGCTACCGCGAGATCTTCGAGGACATCTTCGGCAAGGCCACCGAGAAGCAGGCCATCATCCTCGACACCCGCTTCAACAACGGCGGCAACCTCGTCGAGGCGCTGACGGTGCTGCTGACCGGCGAGATGTACGCACGCCAGGTGGTGCCTCCCGGACGGTTGGTTGGATCGGAGCCCACCCACCGCTGGACCAAACCCTCCATCGTGGTGATGAACGAGGGCAACTACTCTGACGCCCACTGCTTCCCCGCCGCCTACACCGAATTGGAAATCGGCGAGACCGTGGGCACTCAAGTGCCCGGCACCTGCAGCGCCGTGTGGTGGGAGACGCTCCAGGACAAGACCCTCTACTTCGGCATCCCGCAGGTGGGCCAGATGGACAACGACGGCGACCTGCTCGAGAACAAGCACCTGGACCCCGACCACTGGGTGGACAACGACCCCGAGTTCGAGGCGAAGGGTCAGGATCAGCAGCTCGAAAAAGCCGTGGAGGTGATGCTGGCGCAGCTGGGGGGGTGAGGGCTTGGGGTCTTGAGATCTCCGGCCTGAGGATCGACCCGGGTGCGCCATACGGGTGCCTGGCTCCGACATTGTTCGCCGCGAACAATGCCGCGTGCCAGCGCACCCCTTCCACCGCCTACCGGGAGCGGAAAACCCACTGCGGTCACGACCGCTGCCACGGCCATCGGGCACGGACACGGGCACGGGTACGGATACGGATACGGACGGTACCCGCAGCGCCGGCCTTCTGACCCGCGGCCGCCTGAACGG
>JAZBOQ010000236.1:0-2344 GCA_036351195.1 Thermoanaerobaculales bacterium
CACTTCAAACCCGATCGTGTCCATTATCCATAATGGACACTAACAAACTCCAACCCTGACCGTCAGAGCGGGCAGACCGGACGGACACCCCGTTTCTTCCACTTAGTGATTGTCTTCGGGATTCAGACCTAGCCCGCATTTCTCAGAGCGCCCCGACGGCGCGAACAACCAGTGGAGGAAGGATCCACCCAGACAGTGGTCGGTTTGATCTGGTAGCTGACAGGCGGTGTTGTTGGGTAATCGGCGGCATCGAAGCCCTGTGACAAAGGCCGCCTTGGGCGGTTGAGCAACTCTGCGGGCCGCAACGCGAGTGAAGCCTGAGCAGGCCTCGAAAGTGAAGTCACGAACGCCGACCCGCCTGAGATCCGGGGAAGGCCGTGCGGGATCGAGAAGGAAACCGACATAGGCATCGGTCCTGGTTCGTCGGGGTAGTGGGCGCAGCACGTAGGGACGGTTGTTCGGGTAATCGGGGGAGGCCCAGGCGAGGCGAGGGTCGCGACCTCAACGTCGGCTTGGCCGGCGGTCCGCTTGGGAGTCGGAGAGGGTGATACGACCGTTGACGCCGGGTAATGCCGGTCGAGGAAAGCGCCCTTACTTCCGGCATGCTTTCAATGGGGACGAGGTGAGGTGATTGGCAATGAGCCTGACAACACCGGAAAAGATCCGGACGCTTCAGCGAAAGCTCTATGGCAAGGCGAAGGCGGAACCAGCCTTCCGCTTTTACCAGCTGTACGACAAGGTCTATCGCGACGACATCCTGCACCATGCGTATCGGCTGGCGAAAGCCAATCGTGGGGCACCGGGGGTGGATGGCGAAACGTTTGCGATGATCGAAGCCGCAGGGTTGGACGAGTGGTTGGCTGGGATCCAGGAGAGCCTCCGCGCCGAAACGTACCGGCCGCAGCCGGTGCGGCGGGTGATGATCGCCAAGCCTGGAGGTGGTGAGCGACCCCTCGGTATCCCGACCATCCGGGATCGCGTGGTCCAGACCGCCGCCAAGCTGGTGATTGAGCCGATCTTCGAGGCTGATCTCGAACCTCAAGCCTATGGCTATCGACCGAAGCGTGGGGCCAAGGACGCGATCGCGAAGGTCCACAAGCTGCTTTGCCGCGGCTACACGGACGTGGTTGACGCGGATCTGGCCGCCTATTTCGAGACGATTCCGCATCGAGAGCTGTTGCAATCGGTGGCGCGCCGGATCGTCGATCGGCAGATGCTGCGTCTGATCAAGATGTGGTTGAAGACGCCGATCGAGGAGACGGACGGGAAGGGACGGCGGCGACTGACGGGCGGCAGGAAGCGACAGTGCGGCACCCCGCAAGGTGGTGTGGTCTCGCCGACTCTCGCCGTGCTCTACATGAACCGCTTCTTGAAGTACTGGCGGCAGACCGGGCGGGGGGAAAAGCTTCAGGCCGAGGTGGTGACCTATGCGGACGACCTGGTGATCCTCAGCCGCGGCCACGCGGCCGAGGCCCGGGCCTGGACGCAGCAGGTCATGACCCGGCTGGGGCTGACCCTGAACGAAGCCAAAACCGCAGTCCGCGACGCCCGCGTCGAGCGCTTCGACTTTCTCGGTTACAGTTTTGGTCCGCACTACTATCGCAAAGATGGCCACTGGTATCTGGGGGCGAGCCCATCCAAGAAGAGCGTCGCCCGGCTCAAGCGGAAGGTGAGTGACCTGCTCGTTCCGGGCAATCAGGCACCGTGGTCTGAGGTTCGCGGCCAGCTGAACCGGTACCTTCAAGGCTGGTCAAGCTACTTCAACTACGGCACACGCCTGATGGCCTACCGAGCGGTCGACAATCATGTTTACCAGCGCGTGAGGACCTTCTTGGTCAGGCGCCACAAGGTGCAATCGCGTGGCACCAGACGCTTCTCGGATGCCGTCGTCTTTCACGATAGGGGCGTGCTGCGTCTGCGTGGTGTTCAATTGGGCACGCCGCCGTGTGCCTTGCCATGAAGTCGGTCGGAAAGCCGGATGCCGGCAATCGGCACGTCCGGTTTGATGAGCAGGACTGGGAAACGGAGCCAAGGCATGCCGGATTGCGGCGCTGGATCGAAAGATCCGGCATCAAGCCACCGGCCGCCTACCGCCACCGCGCCCAGTCCTGACTCTACCGAGAGTTAGGTGCATCGGGGCTGTGAGGTGGTAAAAGTTGTTTATTGAGAACGACTTGAGCCATCTCGACGGAGGTCCCCGATGCCGACAGAGTGTAGCCCCGAATTGTTCGATTTTGGAAGTGTTGAAGGCCGGCGGGTTGTTGCGGCGTTCGACGGCGGTACGGTGACGTCGGACGCCGGGGCTTTGCTGTTGGGGCGAGCGACAAGGCGATCGGTTTGATCG
>JAZBOQ010000237.1:0-40798 GCA_036351195.1 Thermoanaerobaculales bacterium
CAAGATTCGGCGAATCGTCCGAGTGATGGCCTTACCGGGACGAGATCACGCCGGCGAGGGCGCCGGCACTACAAGGGAGCTCAGTACTTTGTAGCGCCGGCGCCCCCGCCGGCGATCCGCCTTTGATCTTCGTCCTCTCCTGGAACCCGGTATTCTTGCAAGAGGCTCAACTCTCAACGAGAATCGCCGGGCGGTCAACCGCCCGGCGTTGTCTTTCGGACCGGTTTAAGCTTACGAGCGGGCTTCGCGGAAGTCCCACGGCGCCTGGGGATCAGGATCCGTCCACAGACCGCAGGGAGCCGCTTTCGCCTTTGCCCCGAGCTCCTCGAGATCCGAGTCGTTGGCGTTTTCGGGCACCCAGGCGAGGCCACGGCTGACCAGCATCTCGGACATGTCGACTCCATTGACCGAGACCCGGGCGACCACGCTGTCTCCGTCACCCTCGACGACCTCGATCTCGACCTTTTCACCGCCGACCATCTTCTTCATGAAGCTCTTGGTCTGCTTGCCCCAGGGCTGCTCGAGCTCGGGCGCGTCGACACCGTGGATCTCCACCGTCCGCGTTGCCTTGCCGCAATCGATGATCAGCGTGTCGCCGTCAACGACCTTGACACACTTGCCGGTGATGGTCGCGTCGCCGGCCACCGCCGGACCGGCGGCCATCAGCACCGCAACCAGACTGCACATCACGAACTTTGCGTACTTCATGTCGTCTCCCTGTCACCGATCGTGTGCATCCCGGTTTCGAGGATCCCCCGCCCCCACGCGACCGGGTCCGCCCCGGCTTTCAGGTCTCGATCCAAGATGCGCATTCCTGATTGACAGTACGCAGGTGCGATCAAATGGTTAACCAGAAATCACAAAACCCGCCGGATTTCGGCACCACGGTCTTTCCGCTTCGGAGATCGGCCGGCCGCGACGTGCTCTTGGATGTTTACGTGTGCGCCTTGCCGGCGCCGGCCCGAACCCGCCGGACCAGATCAACCTTGTGGTTCCACAACCCTTCACTCAGAGAGACGTGATAGAGGTGGGGGTTCATCAGCCGCTTCACCCCGGGATCGAGTCGATCGAGGTCGGCGACACGCCGGCTCCTCAGCGTCTCGAGATCCGGAGGGTCTCCCATTCGGTTTCCGTCGACGAAGACCTCCTCGTGCAGCCCTTCGATCTCGGCGACCTCCTCTCCGCCCAGACGTCGCCGACGGGGCTCGTCGGTGGGGTGGCACAAGGTGAGAGGTTTGCCCACGACCGGGTTCTCACCGGCGAGCCCGATGAGATCGGCGGTGGCCTTGCCGCGCTGGTCGTAGACCCGCCAGATCCGCTTGTCACCCGGGTTGAGGGTCTTGACATTGGACTCCGAAAGCTTGATAGCCGGTTTCAGTTCTCCACCGTCCTCGATAGCCACGAGCTTGTAGACGCCGTCCAGCGCCGAGTCTCCGGTGGAGGTCACCAACGCCGTACCGACGCCGTGGGCCAACCTGCGGACGAGCCCCTCGGGCTCCACGCCGTAACGCGGTGCTTCCCCCCGGATCTGGGTCACGATCTGCCAGATCACCAGCTCGTCGAGGTTGTTGGACAGCACGATGAGAGCGTCGTCGAAGCCGGCGGTGTCGAGCTGAATCGCGGCTTGGATCGCGAGGTAGGCGAGGTCGCCCGAGTCGAGGCGGATACCCGCCGGCTCGTGGCCCGACGCCCGCAGCTCCTCGAAGACCCGGATGGCGTTGGGAACGCCGCTTCCGAGGGTGTCCACGGTGTCCACCAAAAGAACACAATCATCGGGATAGAGCTCGGCGAAGGCGCGGAAGGCGTCGAGCTCGGTGCCGCCGGTGGCCAGGAATGCCTGGATCATGGAGTGGGCGTGGGTCCCTTTGGGCTGGGCGCCCATCAACCGGGAAACGCCGACGTTGGAGCTGAAGTCGGCGCCGCCGATGAGTGCCGCACGGCTGCCGGCGTTGGCCCCGAGCTCGTGCGCACGGCGCATGCCGAACTCGAGAACAGGGGCCCCGCACGCCGCCTCGCGGATCCGCGACGCCTTGGTGGCGACCAGCGTCTGGTAGTTGAGGAGGTTCAGCACCGGCGTCTCGATGAGCTGCGCCATGGCCATGGGGCCGTCGACCACCACCAACGGAACGTTGGGGTGGACCACCCGCCCCTCCGGCACCGCCCGAAGGGTCAGTCCTTCCATGGTTCCGTGCTCGCCCAGCCAGGCGAGGAAGTCCTCGCCGAAGTGCCGCCGCCCCCCCGCGCCCTGGAGGGAGCGTAGGTACTCGATGTCGTCCGAGGTGGCTCGCGTCCGCTCCATCCAGTCGAGCAGCCACTCCAGCCCGGCGAAGACCGAGTACCCGGCCGCGTGCTCGCCGTAGCGAGGGTGCGCCCGGAAGAAGTAGTCGAACTGGACCCGTCGTTCGGCCCAACCCAGCCGGAAGTAGAGCTGCGCCATGGTCAGCTGATAAAAGTCCGTGAAGAGCAAACCCTCGGTCATGCGTCGATCCGTCGTCATGGCCTTAGGATCGCACAGCCGGATCATCCGGGAATGAAAGCGGACTGGCTGCAGCGATGATTGCCGAAGCCTACATCCCCCAACCGGCGTCGGCGCAGGCGCGGATCAGAACCCTCAAAGCGCCCTCGTCGAGATCGGAAAGCCGTTTGAAGCGGACACAGCTCATCCACCAGAATCGCTCACCTTGGGCAATTTCAATATGACCAACGAGTGCGCCGGTCCTACAATGGAGCGAGCATCCACGGGAGGCGCGTGCAGCCATGACCACACCCGAACCGGCGCGGTGGCGCCAGTGGGGCGACGACATCGAGTCCGAGTCGATCCGCCAGATGGAACGAGCCTGCTCGCTGCCCATCGCGGTCCGCGGCGCCCTCATGCCCGACGCCCACCTCGGCTACGGCCTGCCCATCGGTGGCGTGCTCGCCACCGAGGGAGCCGTGATCCCCTACGCCGTCGGTGTCGACATCGCCTGCCGGATGAAGCTGTCGGTCCTCGACATGCCCGCCACCGCCCTCGAGTCCCGCTCCGACGCCCTGGCCGGGGCCATCGAGTCGGAGACCCGGTTCGGCATCGGCGCCAGCTTCACGCGGCGCCGGAACCACCCGGTCATGGACGACGACTGGACCGTCTCGGTGGTGACGTCGAAGAACAGGGACCGGGCGTGGTCCCAGCTCGGCACCTCGGGCAGCGGCAACCACTTCGTCGAGCTGGGTATCCTCGAGCTGGAATTACCCGAGCTCGGACTCGACGCCGGACGCTACCTCGCTCTGCTCAGCCACAGCGGCAGCCGCGGCGTCGGCAACCTGGTCGCCCGCCACTTCTCCGAGCTCGCCATGCGGCTCCACCCGGAGCTCGCGAAACCGCTTCGCCACCTGGCCTGGCTCGACCTCGAGTCCGAGCCCGGTCGCGAGTACTGGCGGGCGATGCAGCTCATGGGCCGTTACGCCGCCGCCAACCACGAGCTCATCCACCGCCACCTGGCCCGGCGCCTCGGGGTCGAGGTGCTCGCCGGCGTGGAGAACCACCACAACTTCGCCTGGATCGAGGAGCACGACGGCCGCGAGCTCGTCATCCACCGAAAAGGGGCGACCCCGGCCGGCGACGGCGTCCTCGGCATCATTCCGGGCTCCATGGCCACCGTCGCCCACATCGTCCGCGGCAAGGGCAGCGAGGCGTCCCTCGCCTCCGCCTCCCACGGCGCCGGCCGCCGCATGAGCCGCAAACAGGCGAAGAAGCGCTACCGCTGGTCCGACATCGACGCGCTGCTCAGCGATCGTCGGATCCGTCTGCTCTCGGCCGGTCTCGACGAAGTGCCCATGGCCTACAAGGACATCGAGACGGTCATGGCGGCGCAGGGCGACCTCGTACGTACCGTGGCCCGCTTCCATCCGCGACTGGTCAAGATGGCTCCCGGCGGCGAACCGCCGGAGGACTGAAGTCTTAATGGTGAATTATGAGTTATGAGTGATGAGTTATGAATGTCATCGCAAGCAACGGTGCGGCGATGAAAGCGGGGCCGGTTCAACCAGGAGCGCCAGCGGCACAAACAGATTCAGCCGGTGACAGCCGGCTCGGTGACGCCTGCGATGACTGCGACGACTGCGACGACTGCGACGACTGCGATGAAACTCATAACTCATAACTCATAACTCATAACTCATAACTCATAACTCAGGTTCATCCCGCCATTTGCGTGATGAACCACAATTCATAACTCATAACTCTAAAGAACGTTGTGCGTGATCCAGTCCGAGGTCTCCTCGATGGAGCGATTGGTCACGTCCACGCTGCGGATTCCGCTGAGGGAACGGTAGATCCGGTCGCAGTACGTGATCTCCTCCATGATGTGGCCCCGCTCGGAGTACCGCGGGATCCTCGCCCCCATTCGGCCCGCCCTCTCCGACCGCACCTGCACCTGCCGCTCGAGATCCATGCGAAAACCCACCTTGGGCGCCCGCGCAAGGCGGACTTCGTCGGGCAGGGGCACATCGAGGACGATGGGCACATTGGCCACCTTGAGCTTGCGGCATGAAAGGAAGATCGAGGTCGGCGTCTTGCCGGTTCTCGAGACGCCGAGAATGATGAGGTCGGCCTGGTCCATGGTTTCCAAACCCTGGCCATCGTCGTGGCGACGGGTGAAGTGGATCGCCTCGACCACCTCGAACATGTCCTCCGTCTGGCCGCGAAAGGCGCCGGGGGTTCGGCTGGGGATCGAGTGGAGGGCGTGGGAGAAGATGCCCATCAACGGACTCAGGAGATCGACCATGGTCAGATTCCGGCTCCGGCCGAGCTCGACCATGGCGGCGCTCATCTCCGAGGAGACGAAGGTGAAGACCACCACCGCCCGTTGGTCGGCCCCATCCAGGATCTCCCTGGCCTGCTCCACCGTGCGGGTGAACGGGTGCCGTCGGACACGAACGTTGGCCCGGCCGAACTGGACAAGAGTCGAGTTGACAACCGCCTCGGCAGTTGCACCGGTGGCGTCGGAGACGACGAGGATCTCGAGCGGCGTGTTCATGATGCGGGACTCCACTCCACTATACCCCGCGTCCTCGTGTGAGGTTGTCTACTCCGGAAGGTAGCTCAGGTCAGGCCGGTGGACGATGACGACGCTGCCCTCGGATTCGATGGCGGCGCCGATTGTCGCCCTCAGCTCCTCCGACGCACCCATACCCACGACCTTCGCGGCGACCTTCCAGAGGCTCGGCGACGGATTCTGAAACTCGGCCGAGCTCCCGCGCGGCAGGCTGCGGTAGGCTGGCGGACGTGGCGCCACACCCTCATCCCCTGGGCAGTCTCCGGCTCTTCGGCCTCGAAGATCCCCGGTGCGACGCCGTCCTGTCAGTCCTTCTCATCGTTCTCGTCGCAGCCTCTCGAATGGCGGCCTTCCCGGCAACCATCTGGGAGCAGGACGAGGCGGTCTTCGCCGGCGCCGTCGTTCACTTCGATCCCACCGACAACCTCCCGCACCCCCCGTGGTTTCCTCTGTGGATCGCCGCCGGGAAAGCCGTGCACCTCTTCGGAACCGACCCGATAACATCGCTCCAGCTGCTGAGCTTCGCCTTCTCCGTGTGGATTCTCTTCCCCCTGACCGCGCTGTGGTCTGCGGTGCTCCCACGGAAACTCGCAGCGCCTTCCGCGGTGGTCTTCCTCGTCGCACCGGGCCCGTGGTTCTTCTCCGGCCGGGCCTTCAGCGGCACCGCCGCCACCGCCCTGCTGGTTGCGGCCCTCGCCTTCTGGATGCAGGCGGGAGATCGACCCCGGTGGACGACAGCCGGTGCTCTCATGGCGGCGCTCGCGGTGCTCGTTCGGCCCCATTTTCTGCCCGCCGTCGTCGGAGCCATGCTCATCCTCGGCGTCCGGGCTTCCACCGAACGCCGACGATCGCTCCTCGCATTCGTGGTTCCCCTCCTCGCTGGAACCACGCTGCTCGTGATTGCGTCCGGAGGGCCCTTCGCCTTGTGGCCGGCCCTCGAGACCCACGCCGACTACCACTTCTCCCGCCTCGACGACGCGGAGCACGGCTTCACGACATCGGGCTTCAGCCGCTGCCTCGGCCACCCGGCGGTGGCGGTGGCCTGGCTCGCGATGGGGATTCTGGGGCTGATTCGCCTGGCTCGGGATCGACGGTTGACCTTGGTCTCGCCAGTGGTCGTCGGCGCCCTCCTCCCCCTCCTCGTCGTCATCCACGGCCTGTCCAACCCCGGCCACGCCCGCTACGCCGTTCCACTGCTCGCGCTGTCCTGCGGCCTCGCGGCGCTCGGGCTCGACACTCTGTTTCACCGGTGGACCCCTGCGCTCATCGGGTCGATCGTGGTCCTCGCAGCAGCGTCGATCGCACCCCAGCTTGCGACGTACCGCTCAGCGATCTCGCCCCCGGTCGCCGCCGTCGACGAGGCCTTTCTCGCGGCAGCCCGGATCGACGGAATCGTCGTCGCCGACCGGACGCTGCACGCCTTTGTCGTGCTCCATCAGCTCACTCGGCCGTCGCCCGCCCCCGTCCTCTTCGACCACATGCTCGAGCTCGGTCACGCACCCCCCGCAGCCCAGCGGACGGTCGCCGTCTTCGACCGCGCCAACGGCAGCCCGATGAATGCTCCAGTGCGGGAGCGGACATTCACCTGCTCGATCCCCCTGGTGCGGACCCTCGGCCAGGACCGCTACCTCGACCTCGGTGTCGCTGCCGGCGCTCGGTTTCGCGGTCAATCCAAAGGGGAGGGTTCCAACGAATTCGGCCCTGGTCGCAGCTCGTCGAGGAATCCGGCGTCGACCCAGTAGATGTCGGCGAGACCGTTTCGCGGCGCCGCCTGCCGAGCCTGGATCTCGGACAACGTCAACCCGCGGAGATCGTGATCGCCCGATGGATCGCCGCGGGTGGACATGAAGAACAGGAACCGGCCGTCGGGCGACAGGCTCGCTGACTCGCAGCTCCCCTCGTCGTTGACGGCATCTCCGAGGTTGAACGGACCGCTCCAGCTGTCATCGGGAGTCCGAAAGCTCACGTAGCAGTCACTCCCACCTCGGCTGTCGTCCCGTCCGGACGCAGCGAAGAGCAGGAGGCTCTCGTCGTTCGAGATGAAGCCGTTGTACTGGCTCGCCGTGGAGTTCACTTCCGGCGGCAGCTCTTCGGGTTCCGAATACCCGTCCCCCAAGGATTTCGACCGGAAGATCTTCGCGTTGAGGCCTTCCCCAACCCGGGTGAAGTAAAGGGCGCCGCCCGCCGACACCGACGGGAAGAACTCCTTGCTGTCGCTGTTGACGGGCGCAGAAAGCATCTCGGCCTCGGACCATCCGCTGTCAGTACGACGGACCTGCCAGATGTTCTGGTGGCTCCAACCCGGCAAAGGGTCCTCACCTGTCGGCGGGCGATTGGAGAGAAAGAGCAACCGCCCATCATCGGAGGTCACGAACGGCTCGAAATCTCGCCAGACGCCGGAGAACGGCGCCACTCGTGGCTCGAGCCACCGGCCATCCTGTCGTCGGGTCACCATGATCACCGAGGCCGAGCCGGTCGCGATGCTGAAGTAGATCTCGTCGCCCTCCGGCGCCATCGCGACGTCGCGGGTGTAGAGACCGGTGGTGACGATACCCGGAGCGAAGAGCTCCGGCTCCCGTCCCGGTCGGGCTTGACCGAGATAGTCCCCCCGCAGCTCGGGGAAGCCGCCTCGGGGCGATCGCTCCGAGCATCCACTGAGGACGGCGAACGCCAGTGTTACCCCCACGACCACGTTGCCGACGTACCGTTGACGCATTCCACACCTCCTTCGAGCGACGGCCCGATCTCGATTGAATCTACCCCAGGTTGGCGCGGAACGGCCCTGCGATTCGGTTTCCCCGCGCGTTCCCCGCAGTTTCTCCGGGGTTCCCTCAGGAAAGGCCCACCGGACAAGCCGATGCTGTGACGAAACGATCGACGGACGGGATCGGTCTTGGAGGAACGACACGGTGAACAGGTGGTCCAAGGGGTGGCTCACGACCTCGGTGCTCGTACATCCGGCGGGAGGTGAAAAATGACCTGCAGACGTTGGTTGGTGGCAGCTCCCGATCTTTCCCGGGGGAGCCGTGAGGATCTGATCTGGCGGCGCTCTCTCAGGGTCATTCTGGTGTCGCTCACGGTGGCGAGCCTTGCGGGAACCTGCTCCGTGGTCGCCCATTCGCGTCGGAATCACAGTCTCGAGGGACCGGAATTCGCCGGCCACCGTTTCATCCCTCATCTCGATCACACTGCGTCGACGGTCGTCGGCGAGCTGAACGAGCTCCTCTTCGAGCTGCCACCGGGCTCACCCCTCGGTTTTCCAGCCTCGGTCTTCGCTTCTCTCGACGACATGCTGGCCGGCGCCCGGGTCGTCGGTCTCGGCGAGGCCACCCACGGCACTGTCGAGTTCTTCGAGCTCAAACACCGGCTCTTCCGCCACCTGGTGGAGGTCCACGGCCACCGGGCGCTGGGATACGAGTTCAACTTCGCCGGGTCGCTGGTCCTCGACCGGTACGTCACGACCGGTGAGGGCTCCCTGGACGAGATCCTCGCCGGGGTTTCCTGGATCCAGGCGAACCGGGAGGTGCGGGCGCTGCTCGAGTGGATGTGGGAGCACAACCGCGGGCTGGCCGCGGAGCACCGGATTCACTTCGTCGGCATCGACAGCCAGCTTGACATGTGGCGCGTGAGCCTCCATCGAGAGATCTTCCGCGACCGCTTCCCGGAGCTCGAGCCCGCGCTTCGAACGTCTTTCGACGAGCTCGAGGCTCTGGGCAAGATCGACTACCGTGCGCTCCCCTGGTCGGAGTACGACCGCATCGCCGGGCTGCTCGGCGCCATGGCGTCGATCGTGGACCGGCGGTCCACCAGCCTCTCTCGCGAGCAGCATCTCGTTGCCGCCCACCTGGTCGAGGCGCTCGAACGCTCGCACGAGTTTCTGTTCAGCGCCTACCAGGGAGACAATAACGTTCGCGACCCTCACCTCGCGGAGCAGGCGCTGTGGATCGGCGAACTCCTCGGCGACGGCGCCCGATACAGCATCTGGGCGCACAACTCCCACGTCGGCACCAACACCCACTTCCACGGCGACTCCGGCCCCGGCTCCATGGGAGTCCATCTCACCCGCCGGTTAAGGAAGGCGTACGTCCGGATCGCCACCGCCTTCACCCGCGGGTCGTTCGTCGCGGTGCAGGGCGACTGGCGGGGCAGGGACACGACTCCGATGATCTGTCGGTTGGCGTCCGATCCGCCCTCCGACAGCATCAATGCGATCCTCGATCGGGCCTCTACCCCCCGCTACCTCCTGAATCTTCGGTCGATTCCTCGAGGCTCGTCGCTGTATCGCTTCCTCGACGCCGAGCGTCCGATGCTCGGCGTCGGGGACTTCTTCGCCGGTGAGATCCAGCCCCACTACCGCGGCCCGACCAGGATCACACGGCTGCTCGACGCCTTCGACGCGGTCTTCTACTTTTCCGACACCAAGGGCGTTCACCCGCCGGCGTCGAACGGCACGCCATGAACGCCGTCGGACCGGGCACCGCTGTGGATGATCTCCTCGATCCTCGGATGACCGCGCAGGCTCGCCCACTCCGGGTCGATGCGGAGAATTGCAGGGCTCACCCCGGAGGGCGCTGTCAGAAGCTCCTCGACGAGGGCCACTGCCTCCTCGATGCGACCGGCTCTGCCCAGGATCTGCGCCGTGACCGTCACCGCCGCGGTGTGGCCGAGCGCGTCCGTCTCCCGGGGCCTCATGGAGACCGACGCCTTCGCCTCGATCAACGCCTTGTCGTGATACCCGGCAAAGGAGCAGGCCTTCGCCAGCAGCACCCGGGGACTCTGAGAGGCGGGCTGCTCGTCGCGCATCGCGCGGTACCGCACCACCGCGTCCCCACAGATCTCGGTGGCTCGGGCGTCGCCCGCCAGACTCGCCGCGAGACATCGATGCAGCAGAGACGAGGGTCCCGGCGGGGACTCCGCGATGAGGCTCGACGCCCTCCGAAAATCGTCGGCGAAGCATGCGTTTCGGAAGGCGTACTCGTACCAGATCGCGTCGCGCGGCCCTGGAGCGCGCTCGAGCACCTCGGCGGCTCCGGCAACATCGCCCCAGCCCAGCAGCAGCAACTCGAACCTGGCGAAGTGGGCAAGTCGATTGTCCGGACTGATCTCGACCGCCCGATCGACGATGGCCATCGCCTCGCCATAGCGGTGCAGATAGGTCAGGTGCGCCCCGAGAACGAACAGTACTGTCGGGTTTCTCGGATCGAGCTCCAAGGCCCTCCGAAACCACGTCTCCGCCCCGTCGAAGTCACCCAGCCTGCGGCACGAGGCGGCCATACCACGCATCGCGAGAGCATCTCCCGGCCATCTCGCGAGGGACTTCCCGAACGCCGCCTTGGCGGCCGCCGGGTTGTCTCGGCAGTTGTACTCGAAGGTGGCACCCGCCCGCATGGTTTCCGGCGCCGACGGAGCGAGCCTCTGCGCCTGGTCGAGCGCTTCACGGGCGCTCTCACACCGTTCCTGGGCGCGGTCGTACCCGTGGTGATGGATCGCCCCGTTGACCTCGGCCAACCCGGCCCATGCTTGGGCGAAGCCCGGGTCGGCCTCCACCGCCAGACGGTACATTTGGACGGTGGTGAAGAGATCCTGCGAGTCCATGGATCCGCGGCGCGCCAGCGCCTTCAGATACGCCCGATAGGCGTCGGGGCTGTCGGTGGGCGGGGTCCCGACGACCTGACCTTCCTGCCGTTCCATGCGAAGGTCGAGTTGGGCGACGATCTGCCGTGCGATCTCGCTCTGAACGTCGAGGATGTCCTCCGGCCTGCGGTCGAAGGCTGCACTCCACAGATGACCGTCGTCGGCGACCCGAATCAACTGGGGCGTGATCCGCACCGTCGGCGGGTCGCGGTCGAGGCCCCAGCGCACCGCGCCCTCGAGGATGTACTCGACCCCGAGATCCCGGCCCACGTCGCGCGCGCTCTTGCCGGCCGTGTCGTAGCTGAACGCCGTGGTCCGCGAAACCACCTGAAGGCCGCGCACGGCCGCCAGACGGCTGATGATCTCGTCAGAGAGGCCCGCGGCAAAGCTGTCGTCGGCTTCGCCTCCGAGGCTCTCGAAGGGCAAAACGACGATTCGCGACGGTTCGGACGATCGGTCCGTCGCGTGGCGCAGCCCCACCCACGCGAACACCACCAGCACGATGACGAGCCCCGCTGCCATGACCCAACGCGGCGCGCGCCGTGTCCGGCCTCCCGCTGCAGGCACCAGCCCCTCCGCCGGGGATTTTGCCTGGACGCCGGCGACCAGGCGATACCCGCGCTTTCGGATGGTCTCGATGTAGCGGGGATGCCGGGCTTCGTCGCCGAGCGCTCGGCGAAGCTCGGCGATGGCGTGGCTCAAGGTGCCGTCCGAGACGTGCGCGACCTGCCAAACGCGGTCGAGGAGGTCCTCCTTCGACACCACCTCTCCGGCCGACTCGGCGAGACAGACGAGGAGATCCATGAGCTTGGGCTCGAGGTCCGCCGTCAGGCCGTCGCGATCAATGCGATTCAGCGACGGGAAGACAGTCCACTCGCCGATCAGATAGGCGGGCGTTTCCCCTGCGGTTTCCGGACGTGCCACCGGCTGATTGTACCCGTTTCCGATGGATGGAAAACAAACGAAAAACGAATGATAACCAACATGGACACACGAGGGAGAACGTGATGAAACAAATCGTGATACTTCATTTCTTGATCCTGATCGTCTCCGTCGTTCCGGCATCGGCATCGGGCGACGACACTGCCGAGTGGGTGACCGAGCTGCAGTCCTTCCTCGAACAAGCAACGGATGCGCTCGACGTCCCCGGAGCTGCCGTGGTCGTGGTCACGCGAGAAGGCGAGCAACTCGTCCTCACCCATGGTGCCCGGTGCGTCGGCGAGGCCGGGTCCGTCACGCCGCAGACGTCGTTCGGAATCGGCTCGCTGACCAAGATGTTCACCGCCACCGCGGCCGCCGTTCTCGTCGGGGAAGGAGACCTGGACTGGGACACTAGAGTCCGAGAGCTGATCCCCGGGCTCACGCTTGCCGACCCCGTGGTGGGCGAGCGACTGACCTTGCGCGACCTCCTGGCCCACCGAAGCGGCATCTTGAGCCACAACCTCCTCCTGCTCAACATCGACGCACCCCAGGAGTGGATCCTGCCGCGACTCGCGTTCATCGAGCAGACGGAGGAGTTTCGCGACCGTTTCCTCTACAGCGATCTCGGCTACGTCCTCGCCGCCGAGATGATCGGCAGGGCGGCAGGTACGTCGTGGAGCGCTGTGATCTCCGACCGACTGCTTGAGCCTCTCGGCATGTGGTCGACCTCCATCGGCGCACCAAGAATGCCCCCCGTCGATACGGCGTGCGGTCACCGCCGTTGGCGAGATCAGATCACTGCCCTCGGACCCATCAATCTCTCCGCGGGAGCGCCGAGCAACGGCCTCTACACCACCGCCCACGACATGGTGCGCTGGCTCGAGCTTCTCCTCGGCCACGGCGAAACGAACGATCGGAGGATCGTCGATACCGGATCGCTCGACGAGACCTGGACGCCGCAGGTGTCGATCAGAACCGCATCTCCTGAGGTTCGCGCCTACGGGCTCGGCTGGTACCTCTCGAGCTGGAAGGGTCATCCGGTTCGATGGCACCAGGGAGGAGGGCTCGGTTTCACCAGTCAGATCCGCGTTTTTCCGCTCGAGGGCGTCGCCGTGGCGGTTCTCTGCAACCGCATGGCCAGCGCGGTACCGGACCTGGCCGCCACCCGGGCGGCCGAGCTCCTCCTCGGAGAACCCCACGAGGAGCTTCTCGACAGGGCGGTTCAGTTGACGGCGCGGATCGACGCCTATCGATCAGCCGCCGCCGATGAGCTGCGCTCCGATACGAGCATCAGTGCGCCGCCTTCGCTCGAGCCCGCCGCGTACGTCGGCTGCTACGAGCACCCCATTTTCGGCCGCCTCGAGCTGTCGACGACGGGAGGGGAGGATCTCCTGGCGAGGTACCACGGCATCGAGCTCGGCGTCGAGCACCTCCACCATGACGAGTTCGTCCTGTCGGGCATCTACACCGACCACTGGAAAGCCTCCTTCAGGGCGACCGACGGAGCCGTGACGGCAGTGACCGTGGCGCTCGATGCGTCGCCGTCCGGCCGAGTCTTCACCCGCGTGGCGCCGTCGTGTTCCGAGGACGCACCAGGAGCTTGGATAGAGGGAAGCGGCGACGCTGCAACCTCCCGCGGAATGCGTTTGTTCGACTGACTGATCGCGCTGCCGGAGCGAGCTCACGCCGAGGAGGACAGAAAGACGCGAGTCATGCGTCGGCGAGGGTCGTCGTGATGCGGATTTCGGAATGCAGCGTCCGGTGGACCGGGCACCGGTCGGCGATCTCGACGAGGCGGTTTCGTTGGGACTCGTCGAGGGCCCCTCCGAGCACGAGCTCCCGTTGAATGTGGTCGATCTTCGATCGCCCCTTGGAGGCCTCGGCACAATCGACGCAGTGGATCTTCTCGTGCCGAAGGCGGACCTCGACCTCCTCGAGGGGCCAGCCCTTCCGGTCCGCGTACATCCGCAGGGTCATGGTGGTGCAGGCGCCGAGGGCCGCCGCCAGCAGCTCGTACGGGCTCGGTCCGGTGTTGGAGCCGCCCACCGAGATCGGCTCGTCCGCCACCAGCGGGTGGCCGTTGGCCAGAATCTCGGTGCGGTAGCCCGATGCTCCGGTGCGGGCAATCACCCGGTTGTCGCCCCGCTCGGGAAGCTTGACCTCTTCCTGGTGATCGGGAAGATACTTCTTCGCCCAGTTGGCGATCACCCCGGCGGCATAGCGGGAGTCCTCCGCCCGGCTCAGCAGATGGTCGGCCGAATCCAACGAAACGAAGCTCTTGGGGTGCTTCGCGGTGGTGAAGATGGTCGAGGCATGCCGGATACCGACCACCCTGTCCACCGGAGAATGCAGAATCAGCAACGCGCGGTCGAGGTCGGCGATGGCGTCGTGCATCTTCACTTCGCTGAGATCTTCCACCAGCGCTTTCCCGATGCTGATGCGCCGTCCCCCGAGAACGATCTCGGCCGAGCCTGATCGATCCACCTCGGTTCGCGCGGGCTCGAGCATCGTGGCCAGGTGATCGAGGTCCGCGGGCGATCCGATGGTCACGACCGCCGTCGACGAAGCGATCCGAGACGCGGCCATGATGGCGGCGGCGCCGCCGAGGGAGTGGCCGATGAGCACCGACGGCGCCCCGTAGCTCTCCTCGAGAAACTCCGCAGCGGCGACGAGGTCGTCCACGTTCGACGAGAACGAGGTCTCGACGAACTCGCCTTCGCTCTCCCCGAGCCCGGTGAAGTCGAAGCTCAGGACCGCGAAACCCTCGGCCGCCAACGCTCTCGAGATGTGACGAACCGCCTTGTAGGACTTCGAACAGGTGAAACAGTGCGCGAGGATCGCGGTGGCGATGGGCCGGTCGTCCACCGGCCGGTCGAGGACCGCCGCCAGTCGTTGACCGCGCCCGTTGTCGAATGCTGTCTTCAGGGTGTGCATCCTACCTCCCGTTCCCGATCCCGATCCCGATCCCGATCCCGATCCCGCCCAAACAATACCCGATACGCACCGGATCCGTTCCCCGCGACATCGGGTGGAACGAGACCGCCGGGCCCCTTCGCAGGTTGACGGCTCCAGGGGGTGTTTTTAGAATGTTCAACATCGTCAATGTGATGAGAGAAAACACCTGCATATGTGCTCATTCAAGAGAACGGGAGCGGCGATTCGGGCCGGTCATCCCGGAGGGGGTTTGATGAATCGATCGGTTTCATTTCTCGTTGGTTGTCTTGTCTCGACCATGTTGCTCGGCACGGTGACGGCCCACGCCCAGCTCATCGACCAGACCTTCGACGGGTTCCCCGCGGGTTCGCCGCCGGGGTCACCGTGGTTCACCTGGGGAACGGCCGGGACCACCCTCGTGGACGACGTCGTCTTCAGAGGAGCCGGAGGCAACTCTCTCGCCATCGAGCGGCAGCTCTTCGACGGGTCCTTCTTCGCGGCGGGCCGGGGCTTCACTCCGCTCGTCGACGTCACCGAGGTGGTCTACTACTTCATGCTTTCCGGACCGACCACTCGGGAAGGGATGAGTTTTTTCGGTCGCGACTCGTCGGACAACACGGTTGCCTGGTGGGTCGCCCATGGCGGCTACTACGGAAATGCCGTAGGGACCTTCTCCGACAGCCAGAACTGGACTCACATCATGGATGTGGTCAACGACACCTGGTACGGCGTTCATCTCGTCATCGATCCGGTGGCGTTCACCTACGACATCACCGTGTGGGAAGACGAGAATCCGACCAACACCAGCACGGTGACCGGTCTGGCGTTCCGCAACGGCTCAGCTGCCGACGCGGTGGACGAGCTCCAGATCGGGGACTTTCATCCGGGATTCGTCGGTGAAGAACGCTACGCCTATCTGGACGACCTGTTCCTCATCGGTCCCGTCGTGTTCGCCGACGATTTCGAGTCCGGTAACGCCTTCGCCTGGTCGAACATGGATCCCTGACGTCCGGACGCCCAGCTCAGTGGGTGCCAGCCCTGGCACCGAGTTGATGGGAACGGTATCCTCGTCGCTGCGAGCCGGCGGCAACGGGGGCGCTCGGAGGCAACGGCAGTGACACTCATCTACATCTTCATTTTCGGCTCGGTTCTCGTGTTCGGCATCACCGCCGTCGCCGGTTTCGTCTGGGCCATCCGCACCGGGCAGATGCGCAACTTCAGCGCCGGCGCAACGAGCATCTTCGACGACGAGGAACCCGTCGGCCTCATGACCGACGCCTTTCCGGACGCAGGATCCGCAGCAGGCCCGAACCCGCAACAGGAAGGACGCGACAGTGGCCAATGAGACTGAAACCCCGTACGGTATGCCGGAGCCCTCGACCGTCACCTGGCGCGAGGAGGTCGACCGGTCCACCGCGGTGGTCGTCATGGCGTTCTTCGCCAGCTCGGTGGCGTGGCTGCTCATCGGCTCGGGCCTCGCGCTGGCAGCCTCGATCAAGATGCACACGCCGGGCTTCCTCGGCGACTGGGCGTGGTTGACCTTCGGCAGGGTTCGCCCGGCCCACCTCAACACGGTGATCTACGGTTGGGGATCCATGGCCGGAATCGGCGTGCTGCTGTGGCTCACGGCTCGGCTGTGCAGGGTCACCCTGCCGTTCAGACTTCCTCTGATCGTCGCCTGCGTGCTGTGGAACGTCGCCGTCGCCGGCGGCACATGGTCGATCCTCGCCGGCTACGGCACCAGCGTCGAGTGGCTCGAGTTTCCGTACCATTGGTCCTTCGTCTTCGCCGGACTCTTCGCGATCCTGATGTTCTCGACGCTGACCATGTTCACTCGCAGGCGAGTCAGCCACATCTACGTCTCCCAGTGGTACCTGCTCGGCTCCGTGCTCTGGTTCCCGTTTCTCTACGCCCAGGGCAACGCCCTGATCCACGGCAACCTGGCAACCGGCGTGGTCCAGGCGTCGGCCAACTGGTGGTTTGCCCACAACGTCCTCGGCCTCTGGTTCACCCCCATCGGGCTGGCGGCGGTCTACTACCTGCTGCCCAAGGTCCTGGGACGTCCGATCCACAGCTACTACCTGTCGATTCTGGGCTTCTGGACGCTGGCGCTGTTCTACAACTGGGCCGGGACCCACCACCTCATCGGCGGCCCGATCCCGGCCTGGCTGGTCACCGTCGGCACCGTCGGCTCGGTGATGATGTTTATCCCGGTCACCACGGTCGCCATCAACCACCACATGACCACCAAGGGCCACTTCGACAAGCTCAGGA
Source organism: Thermoanaerobaculales bacterium (assembly GCA_036351195.1). GTDB lineage: Bacteria > Acidobacteriota > Thermoanaerobaculia > Thermoanaerobaculales > Sulfomarinibacteraceae > JAHECW01. The sequence goes on from JAZBOQ010000237.1 coordinate 16,797, forward strand.
TCAGCCCGACCCTCCGCTTCATCGTCTTCGGCGCCATGAGCTACACCGTGGTCAGCTTCCAGGGCTCGTTGCAGGCGCTGCGCACCGTCAACGAGGTCAGCCACTTCACCCACTACACCGTGGCCCACGCCCATCTCGGGGTCTACTCGTTCTTCTCGATGATCATGTTCGGGTCGATCTACTACATCGTGCCGCGGCTCACCGGACGCGAGTGGCCGTCGGCGGCGCTGATCAAGCTCCACTTCTGGCTCACCGCCGTCGGCATGGTGATGTACTGGGTCGGCTTGACCTGGGGCGGCTGGTTCCAGGGCCTGCAGATGAATAATCCCGACATCCCATTCATGGACACGGTCCTCATGACGATTCCGTACCTGTGGTCGCGCACCGCGGCCGGCGTGCTGATGACCCTTGGCCACGTCGTCTTCGCGGTGTCGTTGTGGCGTGTCTTCCGACCCGAAGCCAGAGACATCAAGGGGCCGACCCTCTTCGACCCGTCGGCGGCGGTTACCGGAGGTGAAGGATGAACCGCGTCGTCCTGCTGTACGTCGGCATCCTGTTCACCGTGGTGCTGTCCTTTGCGGGGCTGACCATCATCCCGCAGCAGCAGCTCGGGTCGCTGGAGCCCCTCGTCAACGACGACGGCACCGAGTACCCGGTGGAGCCCGCGGGTCTGGTGGCCCGCGGCCGCAGCGTCTACATCTCGCTCGGTTGCATGTACTGCCACAGCCAGCAGGTCCGGCCGCCGGGCTTCGGCGCCGACATCGACCGCGGCTGGGGCAGCCGGCGCACCGTCGCCCGCGATCACATCTACGACCGGCCGCCGCTGCTCAGCACCATGCGGACCGGCCCGGACCTGGCCAACATCGGCCTCCGGCAGCCCAGCGACGACTGGCACCTGCTCCATCTCTACAACCCCGAGATCACCTCGCCGGGCTCGATCATGCCGCCGTTTGCTTTTCTCTTCGACGAGCTCACCCTCGAGGTCGAACGGCCCTACGACGCTCTGAGCTTTCCACCCGAGTGGGACCCGGGCGAGGACGTGATCATCGTCCCGACCTACGACGCCAAGGCGCTGGTCGCCTACTTGAAGAGCCTCAACGCCAGCCATCCCGTCCCGGAGGTGCCGCAATGACCCGGGCCGACGACCCCACCGACCGCCAGACCCTGGAGCGCCACGAGGACGAGACCGGCGCCGTCGTCGACATCCACGAGCCGATCTACCGCGAAAAGGCCGAGCCCAAGGACGGCTACGAACCGGTGCCGCTGTGGTTGATGTTCACGGCGCTGACGCTCATGGGCGTCATGGGGTGGTACCTGGGCATGTACTCGGGCGGGTTCAAACCCGACGTCTACGACGAGCAGGCGCTGCTCAAGGGCGGCCTCGCCCCGGCCGAGGAGCAGGCGCCCGAGCCCGTCGATCCCATGGTCCTCGGCAAACGGGTCTACAACAACTGCCAGGCGTGCCACCAGGCGGACGGCCGGGGCGTCGCGGGCAACTACCCTCCCCTGGACGGCTCATCCTGGGTCACCGGCCGCCCCGATGTCTTAGCGGCGCTGCTGCTGCACGGGCTGGAGGGCGAGATCACCGTCGAGGACGAGGTCTACAACGGCATCATGCCGCCGTGGTCGCACCTCAATGACGAGCAGCTGGCCACGGTCATGACCTACATCCGCAACTCGTGGTCCAACCAGGCTCCCCCGGTCGGGCCGGAGCTGGTCGCCGCCGTGCGCTCGCACACCGACGGTCGGCGCGACGCCTTCCAGGCCGCCTCCCTCGAGGCTTTCGCCGCAGAGTTCACTCCGCCGGAGACCACCACGACCGCCGAGGCCGAAGCCGACACCGCTGCCGTCGAGGGGTAATGGCCGAGCCCATCACCTGCGACTGCGGTCCGGCCGAGCCCTTCGACCTCGCCGCCTGGTGGCGGGTCGGCGTCGGCATTCTCATTGCGGGAAACTCGATGACCGTCAGCCTCGCCGTCAACACCTCGGAGATCGCGCCGCAGGAGGCCGCCGTAGTGCACGCCGTGCTCGGGGGGCTCGCGGCCCTCAGCCTGGCGCTGCTCGGCCTGCCCTTGATCCGCAACACCTGGGCCGCGGTCCGCAGCCGCCGAATCACCCTCGAAGGACTCTTCGTGTCGGGTGTCATCGGCGCCTTCACAGCGTCGGCCGTCGCGGCGTTGACCGGCCGCGGCGACGTCTACTTCGAGATCGTCAGCATCCTGTTGGTGGTCTACGCTTTCGGTCAACAGGTCACCACCGGCGCCCAGGAGCACGCGTTGTCCGCCACCCGGGCCTGGGCTCCCGAGCACACCACGTGCACTCGCCTCCGCGACGACGGGAGCGCAGAGACCGTGGGCCTCACCGAGATCCGGCCGGGCGACCGGGTCCGGATCGATCCGGGAGAGTCTATCCCGGTCGACGGTGTCATCGACGAGGGCACGGCCTGGATTCGCGAGGCCGAAATGACGGGAGAGGGCTTCGCGGTCGTCCGCCGCCCGGGCGATCCGGTGTGGGCCGGCACCCACAGCCTGGATGCCGGCATCGTCGTGCGCGCCACCTCTGCCGCCGGCGAACGGCGCATCGACGCCATCGTCGATGCCGTGGAGCGCGCCCGCACCCAGCCGACCTCGTGGCAGCACCGGGCGGACCGCCTCGTGGCGGTCTTCCTGCCGGTGGTGCTCACCATCTCCGCCGCCACCTTCACCGTCTGGACGCTGCTCGACCACTGGACCACCGGCCTGTTCAACGCCATGGCGGTGCTGCTCGTCGCCTGCCCATGCGCTCTGGGACTGGCGACGCCGCTCGCCGCCTGGGCCGCCCTCGGACGGCTCGCCGGCCGCGGGCTGATCGCGAAATCCGGCGCGGTGATCGAGGCTCTCAACGATGTCGACGTCGCAGTCTTCGACAAGACCGGCACCCTTACAACGCCGACGCTGTCGTTGCTCGACCTGGTCACCGCCGGCGGCGATGAGGACCGGCGCGAAGTCCGCGGCGCCGTGCAGGTCCTCGAACAGGCCAGCGGCCACCCCATCGCCACCGCTTTTCGCGACCTCGTGCCCGATCCGGCTGGTCAGGTCAGCGACACCCGCGTGCTTCCGGGAGTCGGCTTCTCCGGTCGGGTCCGGTTGCCGGGCGGCGGTCCAAAGACGTGGACCGTCGGTGATCCCGAGGGGCTCGGCGTCGCCGGCGACGCCGGGTGGGAGGATCTCGTGCGGACGCTCAATGCTCCCGCCGGAGCCCGCCGCTTGGCGGTACTGCGGGGCGGACGGCCAGTGGCGGCGGCGGCCATCGACGAGCACCGACGGGTCGGTATGGCGGAAGCTCTCGTCGAGCTGAACCAGCTCGGAATGATCAGCGAGGTCTTCACCGGGGACCGCGCCGAGCGCGCCCGCGACATCGACGTCGACCGGATCCTCGCGAACCTCGACCCCGACGACAAGTTGCACGAGGTCCGAGGCCGCCGCGAGGCCGGCCTCCGAATTCTCTATGTCGGGGACGGCGTCAACGACGCCGCCGCCATGGCCGCAGCCGACGTCGGCATCGCGGTCGCCGAAGGGACCGACCTGGCCCTGGAGGCGGCCGACATCAGCTGGCACGGCGGCGATCTGCGGACGATTCCCTGGGCCGTCTCGCTGGCGCGCCGCACCGTGGGCACCATCCGCAGCAACCTCGTCATCGCCCTCACCTATAACGCCGTCGGCATCAGTCTCGCGGTGGCCGGAATCCTGCACCCGGTGGCCGCCACCATTCTCATGACCTGCTCGAGTCTGATCGTCACCTGGCGCGCCACCGGAGTGCTCGCCGACGACCAGCAGGAGGCCGAGTCAGCGTTGGCCGCACCCATCGCCGACCATCTCGTTGGAGAGACCAGATGAAGACCAACAGAACCACCACCCTCGCCGCCGTGCTCGCCGTCGCCACCCTCGCCCAGGGAATCGGGCTGGTGCTGCTCGGCAGATTGGAGTGGAGGCTCGCCCTCGAGGTGCTCGCCGTGACGGCGGCCATCGCTGCGCTCGTCCACCAGGCCTGGATCCACCGGCTGCGGCTCAACCACCGGATCGACATGTTCCTCGTCATGGGCGTCTTCGGCGGTCTCGGCATGCTTGCCGGGTGGTGGGTCGATCTCGGCTTCGACGCGCCACCCCGCGACGCCGGTTTTCACGCCGCCATGGGGCACGGCTGCGGCAGCCACCCGGCGATGGAAGCCGGCGCTGCGATGGCGCCCATGAACGGCTGCTGCGACGACACCGAACCGGCGCCGGCGCAACCCTCGTGCTGCGACAGCGACGGCGACGAGTCCGCCGCCGCCGGCCACGAGTCGACATCGCCGCCCGCCGGTGGCACGCACGGCGGCCACGGCGGAGGCGGCAGCACCTTCTGGCCCATGGTGTTTTCCTGGATGACCGGGCTCATGCTGCTCGGCGCGATTCCCACCGGGCTCGCCTTCACCCGCTGCGCCGAGCTCGCCCGCACCGGCCGCCGGCGGTGGGTTTCCACCCATCTCATCGGCAATGCCCTAATGATCGCCGGCATGGTCTGGCTCGGCCACTGGCTCGGTCCGATCCTCGCGGAGTGGACCGGGTCGGCCATCATCGGCGGCCACGTCGGCATGCTCGCCGGCATGCTCGTTGGGATGGAGGCCGGAATGTTCGGCGGCGAGGCGCTCCTCGGCCTCGCGCCGTGGCGCGAGTGGACCTGGCGCGGCGATGTCCACAACCGGGCGCCGAACGACGGATTGCCGGGGGCCTGACCCCGACGCCCGAGCTCCCGGACACACCGACATCAGTTGAGCGAGTTGCCGGCGCGCGGCCGCCGTCGTAGGCTGGACTCCATGGCTCTGCTCGTTCTGTACGTCGTGCTCGCCATCGGCGTCTCGTTTCTGTGCTCGATCATGGAGGCGGTCCTGCTCAGCGTGACTCCGGGGTACATGGCGTCCATCAGCGAATCCAGGCCGAATACTGCGCGACGCCTGCGTCGCTACAAAGAGAGCATCGACGAGCCTCTGGCAGCCATCCTGTCGCTCAACACGATCGCCCACACGGTGGGGGCGGCGGGGGCGGGGGCCCAGGCATCGAGAGTCTTCGGCAACGCATGGCTCGGTCTGTTCTCGGCGCTGCTGACGCTGGCCATTCTGTTTCTCAGCGAGATCATCCCCAAGACCATCGGCGCGGTCTACTGGAAGCAGCTGGCGCCGCCGGTGACCCGACTGCTCGCCTGGTTGTTGCCGCCGCTGCGGCCGTTGGTGTGGCTCAGCGGCCTCGCCAGCCGGGCGATCTCGGCGCACCACAACCCGGTGCACGTGAGCCGGGACGAGATCCGCGCCCTGGCCGATCTCGGAGCTCAGCAGGGCGTGCTCGACGAGGACGAGTCACGGGTCGTCGAGGCGCTGCTGCGCTTCCGGACCATGACCGTCAACAAGGTCATGACGCCACGGACCGTGATCTTCGGCCTCCCCGCCGACGAAACGGTGGCGGCGGTCGTGGAGCGCCACCGGCCGCTGCGCTACTCCCGCATCCCCATCTACCGCGGCTCCATCGACACCCTGGCCGGCGTTGTCCTCAAGGACGAGATTCTCGAGTGTGCGGCTCAGGGCGATCCCGAAACGCGCCTCGACGACCTGCGGCGGGAGCTCTTCTTCGTTCCGGGGACCATGCGACTTTCGCACCTGCTCGATCTCTTCCTCTCGTCGCGCGAGCACATCGCCGCCGTGATCGACGAGTTCGGCGGCACCGCGGGCCTCGTCACCCTCGAGGATCTGGTGGAGACCCTGCTCGATTTGGAGATCGTCGATGAGGTCGACAACGTCGAAGATCTGCGTGCCGCAGCCCGGCTGAAGTGGCGCGAGCGCGCCGACAAGCTCGGCGTGATCGCCGCCGCCGACCGGTCGAAGCCGAAGGTCGAAGTCTGACATCGACTACTGATGGGCACCGGGTCCCGCGACGACTCATCGGAACGCCCTTTGGACCATCGTCGATCATCAGCGTGCCGCCCCAGTCGAAACACACCGCCCGGATCGGCTCGCGAAGCGCCGGCGTCGCCGCCGGAGGATGGGAACCGGGGATCAGCATCGGTCAATGATAGCTGCCACGGCGCGGTGCATCCGGGCGATCTCAGTACTCGATGAGCATCGGCGGCAGGTAGACGGCGTCCCCCGAGCGGTTGTCGATCACCGAGCCGTGAACGACCACGCCTCGACCCCCGTCCTCGTTGACGAACTCGAGGCGGCAGTCGCGGCAGTCATCGGCCCCCAGGGCGCGAAGCACTCGGTTGATCTGGACGCGCGACCTCGGAGGTACGGTCACCGCTCGATGCCCCAGCTCCCGGTTGTCGCCGGAGTAAAGATGCAGGCCCATACCGTATACGGAAGCCGGGGCCCCGGTGTTTTGATGCACGGTGGTGGGCGAAGAACGCCCCGGCCGGAACCGGCCGACGCGAAGCCCCGCGCCCCGGAGAGGGCAGGTCGGCGCCGCGATCGGCGCCGCGATCGGCGACGACGTTCACGCGCTCACCATGTGAAAGTGACTCCACGGCAACTCTCCGGCACCTCTCGAGCTTGCATTCGACGGCCGAACGCCCGACATTAGGAGGGAAGGCTCTGGGAGGATATCTCGATGACACGTTCGAAGGTCGTGGCGGTTGCGCTCGTTGCGGCGGTGTCCATCGCCGGCTCGGCGAGCTCCGACGACGTGCGGCGCGGCGGTTCCCGGCGGGTGGCGGCAGATGTGAGCGTGACCCATCCGGATGCTCTGGTGTCCGTTGGAAATTGTGATGATCTGCGCTCGTACATGACCGACCTCGCCGTCGAACGGCTGGTCGGGTACCTCTACTTGTGGTTGTGGCATGTGCCGTGGTCGAGCCCCGGCGGTGGCCTGGACGTCGGCCCGAGCGACTACAGCTCGACCAACGTCCAGGAAGAGGGCGTGGACGAGCTCGACATCGTCAAGACCGACGGCACCCACATCTACTTCACCACCCAGCGCTCGCTGCGGGTGGCGCGCTCGTGGCCCGCCGAGGCGACGGCCGAGATCGCGTCGCTGCCGACCGGCATCCGGTCCGACGGGTTGTTTCTCACCGAGGACAGAGCGCTGACGGTGGCGCTCGACGAGATCGACGAACCGCCCTATCCCACCCACGCAAGCTGGTTCACGAATCTGCAGGTTGTGGATGTCTCGGATCCTTCGGCGCCATGGATCGAGCGGACCCTCGAGGTGGAGGGCTGGCTGGTCGATGCGCGGCGCATCGAGGACGACGTCTACCTGGTGGTGCGGAACTGGATCTCCGAGCCCAACGAGATCTGGGAGGTTCTCGAGGACCCCGACATCGACCTGCCGGAGCTGCCCACCGACGCGACCTGGGAGGACCGGCTGGCGGTCGCCGAGATCGCTCGCGAGATCCTGCGACCCGCGGTGGCCGCGATCATTGCCGGTCTTCCGGAGGCCGCCCTGCTGCCGCACATTCGCGACCGGGTGAGCGGCTCGCCGGACCCGGGTCTGGTTCCGCTGATCGACTGCCAGGACCTGTTGGTCGACCCGAGCTCGCCGATGCTCATGTTCACCTCGGTGGTGCACCTCGACCTGGGAGCGGACGATCCTCCCGGCGGCGATCTTTCAGCAACCAGCATCGTGGCGCAGACCTCGATGCTCTACGCCTCGGGCACCACGCTGTACCTGGTGCAGCCGGGATGGACCAGGACCTGGGACTGGGATCCCCACCCCGAGCGGACCACCGTGATCCACGCCTTCGACCTCGACCCGGACAGTGAGCAACCGGTGAGCTACGCCGCCGTCGGCGAGGTCCCGGGCTACACCTTCGATCAGTTCGCCCTGAGCGAGCACGAGGGCCACCTCAGGGTGGCGACCCAGGACGGCTGGTGGTGGACCGGGGACGAGGGCTCCCGGGTGACGGTTCTCGCCCGCAACGACCGCGACCTCTCTGCCGTCGGCTCGCTGCCGGGAATCGCTCCGGGGGAACGCCTCTACGCGGTCCGGTTCGTCGGCGACGTCGGCTTTGCGGTCACCTTCGAGCAGATCGACCCGTTGTTCACCATCGACCTTTCCGACCCGACCACCCCGGTGATCCTGGGCGAGCTCGAGGTGACCGGGTACTCCACCTACCTCCATCCCGTCGGCGAGGATCAGCTGCTCGCACTCGGCCTCGAGATCGACCCGAACGGAATCATCGTCGAGGGGCTCTCGGTGTCGTGGTTCGACGTATCCGACCTCGAGGCGCCGACCCTCTTCGACCGGCTGGTGTTCAGCGGCCACGGCTGGAGCTGGTCCGAGGCGCTGTACGACCACCACGCGATCACGTATCACCGGGACGTGCTCAGCTTTCCGCGCTACCGGTGGACGGACATCCCGGGCTGGGAGTCCTCGTTGACAGTCGTCGACGCCGTTCCGGGGCAGCCCCTGCTTCACCTTGGAGACATCTCCCACGACGACCTCGGTTCGCCCGACTCCTACAACAGGCTGCGCCGCAGCGTCGTCATCGAGGACTGGCTGTACTCGATCTCGGATGCAGGGATCAAGGTGACCCCGCTGCGCGACCCGCACACCGTCGTCGCAACGGTGGTGTTCGGCCGGGACCAGCACGGACCAGCGGCAACTCCTGAGTAACGAGACCGCCCGCGCTCGGGGGAGGGCGGAATCACCTGTGATGCCACCGGGGCTCCCCCAGAAGATATTCATGGCGGAGTCTGCAACCCTGTTCCAGTCCTCGTGAGGAATGCCAACCGCACGATCGAAACAGCCGACACCATGCTCGGAGAATCCGGCACCGTTCCGCTGCGGAACATCACGCCTCGTCCGAGGACGTCATCTCCTTGTGCGCCTCGATCAGGGTCTTCACGATCTCGGGATCGGCGAGGGTCGTGAGGTTGCCCATGTCGGCGTACTCGCCGGCGGCGATGTTGCGCAGGATGCGGCGCATGATCTTGCCCGACCGGGTCTTGGGCAGACCGGGAACGATGAGGATCTGGTCGGGGGTGGCGACGGGGCCGATGACCTGCCGCACCTGCTCCTTGAGGGCGCCGCGAAGCTCCTTGGGGCGGTTCACCTCGGCGTCGAAGTTGAGGAAGACGTAGGCGAAGATGCCCTGGCCCTTGATGTCGTGGGGAAAGCCGACCACGGCAGCCTCGGCGACGGTCTCGTGCTCGACCAGGGCGCTCTCGATCTCGGCAGTGCCGAGACGGTGGCCGGCGACGTTGATGACGTCGTCCACCCGGCCGGTGATCCAGTAGTAGCCGTCGGCGTCGCGGCGGCAGCCGTCGCCGGTGAAGTAGAGCCCGGGGAAGCGGGTGAAGTAGGTCTCGTGGAAGCGCTCGTGGTCGCCCCAGACGGTGCGCGCCTGGCCGGGCCAGGTGCGCTCCAGACAGAGGTTGCCGGTGGCCTCGTCGCCCTCGACGGGATTGCCGTCATCATCGACCACCAGCGGTTTGACGCCGAAGAAGGGAAGGGTGGCCGAGCCGGGTTTGAGCGGCGTCACTCCCGGCAGCGGGGTCATGAGGATGCCGCCGGTCTCGGTCTGCCACCAGGTGTCCACCACCGCACATCGTCCGTCGCCCACCACGTCGTGGTACCAGCGCCAGGTGTCGGGGTTGATGGGCTCGCCGACGGTGCCGAGCACCCGCAGGCTGCTCCGGTCGTGCCTGGTGACCGGCTCATCTCCCGAGCAGACGATGGCCCGCAGCGCGGTGGGCGCGGTGTAGAAGGTATTGACCCCGAGGTCTTCGACCACCTGCCAGTAGCGATCGGGCCCGGGGTAGGTCGGGACCGACTCGAACATCACCGTGGTGGCGCCGTTGGCCAGCGGCCCGTAGATGATGTAGCTGTGACCGGTGATCCAGCCGATGTCGGCGGCGCAGAAGTAGACGTCGCCGGGGTGGTAGTCGAAAACCAACTCGTGGGTCATGGCGGCATACACCATGTAGCCGCCGGTGGTGTGGAGCACCCCTTTGGGCTTGCCGGTGGAGCCCGAGGTGTAAAGGATGAAGAGCGGGTCCTCGGCGCCCATCCACTCGTAGGTGCAGGTCGAACGCTGCTTGCGGCACTCCTCGTCGAGCCAGTAATCGCGGCCCGGTTTCATGGTCACGTCCTTATCGGTGCGGCGGGCCACCAGCACGGTCTTTACCAGGTCGAGGCCATCCACCGCCCGGTCGACCGTTTCCTTGAGCCGCAGCCGGCGGCCGCCGCGCAGGCCCTCGTTGGCAGTGACCACCACCCGCGCTCCGGCATCGAGAATGCGATCGCGGATGGACTCTGACGAAAAGCCCCCGAAGACGATGGAGTGGACGGCGCCGATCCGCGCACACGCCAACATGGTGTAGGCGAGCTCGGGAATCATCGGCATATACAGACAGATCCGGTCTCCCCGGCGCACTCCGTGAGCGCGCAGCACGTTGGCCACCCGGCTGACCTCGTGCTTGAGCTTGCGGTAGGTGATGTGCTCGTACTCGCCGGGAGCGTCCTTGGCCCAGATGATGGCGTCCTGATCACCGCGCTCGGCCAGGTGGCGGTCGACGCAGTTGTAGCAGGCGTTGAGCCGGCCGCCCAAGTACCAACCGAAGTCCACGTTGTCGTAATCGTGGTCGAAGACCTCGTTCCACGGATGGAACCAGGAGATGCGCTCGGCCTGCTTGCCCCAGAAAGTCTCGGGATCATCGAGGGAAAGCCGGTAAAGGCGCTCGAACTCGGCCATGGAACCGATGTGAGCCCGTTCGGCAATGCGAGGCTTGGGCGGGTAGATTCTCTCGTCGGTCATCTGCTCCTCCTCACGGATCGTGTTGGGGGAAACCTCCTGACCTGCGGAGCCCATTCCGAAGGCTCCGCTGGCGCAGCGTTCTTGGCCGGACGCTTGTTGCAGCGTCCGTGATCAGTGCTGTCGATCACGTGCTCAACAGGTGTGAAGCACGCCCGAGGGGACCACGACCCCGGTGAAGAGCTGGCTGGTGGCGCTCACCGCCGGGCTCGTGAAGCCGAGGACGCTCATCTGGACCCAACCTCCAGCCTCGTGCCGGGGGCGGCACGGCTCCCTCACCCTCGCCGCCCGATGATCGTCGAGCCCTCCACAGCGGTGCGCTCACCTTCCCGAGCGATTTTGGCTACAATCGCACGGTCCGGGGGAGGCGCCGATGAATCTGAGAGGAACGACGTGGATTTTTCTGGTCGCTCTGGCGGTGCTCGTGCCGACGGTCGGCTTCGCGCACGGCGCTGACGTGGCGGCAACAGTCACCCGCCAGGTGGAGGTCGAGCTGGCGGTGGTCGTCGAGGCGACCTACCACGCGGGCCGACCCATGGCCGGTGCGCAGGTGACGGTGATGGCGCCGGGTGCGCCGGACGAGCCGTGGCTGGTGGGGCAGTGCGATGCCGACGGGCGCTTCGAGTTCGCCCCGCCGGTGGACCACCCCGGAACCTGGGAGGTCCTGGTGACCCACCACGGGCACGGCGGGCGGGTGTCGGTGGAGCTCACCGGCGAAGGGGAGGAGGCCGGCACGGCGGCGGTGGCCGTCGAGGCGTCGTCGACCGCCCACCTGTCGGCGCTGCAGCGCCTCGTCATGGGGGCGTGCGTGGTCTGGGGCCTGATCGGAACCGCCCTGTTCTTCAGCAGGCGCCGGGGCTGATGCACATTCCCGACGGGATCCTGCCCGGGGGCGTGTGCGCGGCCGGCTACCTTGCGGCCGGAGCGGCGACGGCCCTGTCCCTCGCCGTGGTGCGCCGGCAGGCCGATCCGCACCAGGCGGTGCCGAAGGCCTCGACCCTCACGGCGGTGTTCTTCGTGGCCTCGTGGATCCACGTGCCGATCCCGCCGGCCAGCGTGCACCTGGTGCTCAACGGTCTGCTCGGCGTCGTCCTCGGACCCTTCGCCTTCCTCGCGATCCTCGTCGGCCTGTTTTTCCAGGCGGTCCTGTTCCAGCACGGAGGTCTGACCACGCTCGGGGTCAACGCCACTATCATGGGCGTCCCGGCCCTGGTGGTCGGGGCGCTGTTCGGGCTCGGCGCCAGGCTCTGGGCCCGTTCCGGCCGGTGGGCGGCGGTCTTCGGCTTCGCCGGCGGGTCGCTGGCGACCGTCCTGTCGGCGCTGGGCTTCGCCGTCGTGCTGGTAACCACGGTACCGGCCGCGCTCGACCCGTCTCTGCACACGACGGGGGTCACCGCGCTGACTATCGCCCACCTTCCGCTGGCGGCCGTTGAGGGGGTTTTCACGGCGATGGTGGTGCTGTTCCTCCGCAAGGTCCAGCCCGACCTGCTCCACGGGTGGCGCCGGTGATCGACCTCGACCGCCACAGCGGCCTGGACTCTCCGGTCCACCGTCTCGAGCCCCGGAGCCGGTTGCTGGGCTTCGCCGCCCTCATCGCGAGCTTCGCGATGGTCCGCAACCCGGTGCTTCTTGCGCCCATGCTCGGCCTTGCGGCCGCCGCAGTGGTCGCGTCCCATCTGCCGTGGGAGTTCATTTCGCAACGGTTGCGAGCGCCGATGGTGCTGGTGCTCGTGCTCGGGGTGGTGCTGGTGCTGGCGTCCGGCGGCGAGGTCCTGGCCCGGCTGGGCCCGCTGGCGATCCACGCCGACGGCCTGGGGCAGGTGGGCGTCATCGCCGCCAAGCTGGCGGCCATCGGTGCGATGGCGCTTGTGCTGTTCGGCAGCGCGCCGCTGCCGACCACGGTGGTGGCAATGCGCCGGCTCGGGCTGCCATCGCTGATCGCCGACATGATCGTGTTCTCGTTCCGCGCCTTCCACCAGATCGGGATCGACCTGAAGACCATGCGCACGGCCGCGGGAATGCGCGGCGTGCGCTGGCAGCACCGGCGTCCCGGGGCGCCGTCGCGGCTCGGGACGCTGGCACGGATGGTGGGCAGTCTGTTCGTCATCTCCCACGCCCGGGCCGAGCAGGCGCACCGCGCGATGCTGCTGCGCGGCTACTCCGGAAACGCCCCGCTGGGCCCGGCTGAGCCGGTGGATCCGGCGAGCGCCGCTTTCGTGGTGCTGTCGGTGGCGATCGCAGTCGGGCTGGTGGTGGCCGAGTGGCGACTGGGGGTGGCAGGGTGACGCAGCCGAACGATTCCGGATCCCGAGCGCGGACGCACCTCGAGGTGCGCCACCTGGAGGTCTCCTACACCGAGCGCGTCCAGGTGCTCCGGAGCGTGAGCTTCGACGTGGCCGAAGGCGAGCGGGTGGGGGTCGTGGGACCCAACGGCGCCGGCAAGACGACCCTGTTCCTGGCGCTGAGCGGGGTCGTGACGCCGGCGGCCGGCACCATCCGCATCGACGGCGAGGCGGTTCGCCCGGGGAGTTTCCGACAGGACGTCGGCCTCGTCTTCCAGAACCCCGACCATCAGCTGTTCTGCCCGACTGTCGAGGAGGACGTGGCGTTCGGCCCGCGAAACCTCTCGCTGGCCCCGGATCTCGTGAGCGCGCGGGTCGCCGGGGCGCTGGCCGAGACCGGAGTGACCGAACTCGCGGAGCGGGCGCCGCACCACCTCTCGGGCGGCGAGAAGCGGATGTGCTCCATCGCCACGGTGCTGGCGCTCGAGCCGCGGCTGATGATCTACGACGAACCGTCGGCAAGCCTCGACATCCGCTCCCGCCGGCGCCTGATCCAGTTCCTGCTCGCCTCGCCGGCAACCGCGCTGGTCGCGTCCCACGACCTCGAGCTGGTGCTCGAGGTCTGCCCCCGCACCATCGTCGTCGACGGCGGCCGGGTGGTGGCGGACGGCCCGTCGCGGGAGATCATGGACGACGTCTCCTTGATGGAGCGCCACGGCCTCGAGCGGCCCCACTCCCTGGTGCCGCACGTGGTCCCGCACCACCACCACTAGTCGCCGAAAGGGTTGTGTGCAGCACATACGCCACGCCGGTGGTGTCGGGATCGAGATTCCCCCAAAACCACCGGGCGAGCGCCGCGCACAAAACGATCTCGTGCTGACTCTGAGCCGGTTCCCGCGTCCTGATTCTCAGGGAGTCGAGCTGGACCAACCCGAAAGATCGCCGGTCTCGAACCCGGTGGCCCAAATCCCGATGTTCTCCGGATCCGAGGTGAGGATCGCCTTCACGCCGCCGTCGAAGAGGGCGGTGAAGACGATGAGCCCGTTGTCGGTCAGCGACACGCTCCCGCCCTGGCCGGCGTTGTAGGCGGCGCCTCCCTGGAAGCCGAGTCCCGTCGGGGTCCTCATGTCCGACGATGAGATCCACATGGGCTGACCGGTGATCGCCACCGGCCGGAGCTCACCGTCGGAGGTCCACAGCCAGATGCCCTCGCCGCTCTCGGTTCCATCGAACTGTGCCTCGAACACGACCTGGCCGAGGCTGTTGATCGCCGGTTCGAAGAAGCCGGAGAACGCCGTGCCGGGCGGAGCCCCGGGCGGCGCGTCGCCCTCCTTCGCGACGACCGTCTGCCCGGCCGACGTGTCGAGCACGATCGCCTCACCGAACACCGCCAGCAGGACCTTGAAAGCGACCGAATCCCCGGAGATCACCGGTGCCCAGAGGGACATCACGGTGACGCCGCCGATCGGTTCCCCCTCCATCGCCACCGGCCGGAGGAGCCCCGGACCGTTGAAGACCCACAGGCACTGCACGCCTCCCGAAACCTGGCCGACGAAGGCGATGAACTGTCCCGCCTCGTCGAGGGAGGGCACCGCCGGGACGGTCTCCAAAGTCTGGCTGCCGACGGGCGTCGCGATGGTTTGGCCGACCTTGGCGACCAGCTGGTAGGAGCCGTTCGATCCGACCCAGAGCCCGTTTGTAAAGACCCCGGGCGGCTCTTCCGCTGCGCCTTTGAAGGCGATGATTCGGTTTCGGTTGAACGCACGTTCCACGCTGATGTCGGCGAAGGTCCCGCCACCGTCCGCGGGGTCACCGAGGCGCAGGAGCTGAGTGAAGTTGCCCTCCGACCACAGGTACAGGATGTCGTCGTTGGTGGCGTCGATGCCGGGCCCGGACAGCGGGCCGAGAACGAGAAGCTGGCCGCCGACCTGGGTGTCCGTGACCGCTCCGTCCCACGTCACGTCGGGACCGAACCCCGGCGCCTGGCCCTCGAAACGATGGACCAGCGAGCCCCCGGAGAAACTGGCCATGTTGTTGAACATGGTCACGCCCGGACCTGACAGGAACGAGATGTAGGCGACGCCACGAGCCGAGGGATAGACCGTGCTCAGGATCCCGGACAGGGTCAGGTCCGGAAAGCCCGGGGCGGCCGTGCCTTCCCAGGCAATGGTCACCAGCACACTGTCCGAACCGGCCGCCCACACGCCGGTGTCGTTGTCCGCGGTGATGCCGGCGCCGGTCAGAGTGCCGTTCACGGCGATTCGACCTGACGGAGCCATGTTCGGGCTGAAGTCCGCAAAGATCACGCCGACTGGTTGATCCGGAGGTTCGGATCCTGACAGGACGATGGTCCGGGCCGGTGGAATCTGAGCCCACCCGCCAGCGCACCACATCATCACCGCCACGGCGGTGATCGCACACTGACGAACGAAAAACCCAGTCGAATGCGATGCCATCGGGACCTCCTTCGTCGCAGGAAGGGTTGAGTTGTTCTCATTGTAGGGGGCTGCCACTCGCCCACGCAAGGTCGCAGCACAGGTTCCGGGTCGGACACACGACGGCCGACCATCCAACGATTTGCTCGCTGATGGCGACGCCGGGGTCATGTTGTAGAGGAAATCACCGCCGGTACGAGCCTCCGCTTTCCCATGACACAAGCGCCGCCTGACATCGCCGGCCGACCGGTTCCGAGTCGAATTCCACGACCTGCGCACAAAAAAACCCGCGCTCCGAGGAGCGCGGGCTGTGAAGCGCGGTCGGGACGCGGTCAGTCGCGCGGGTGATTGATCTGCGCGTGGGCCGCCGCGAGGCGGGCGATGGGCACGCGGAAGGGCGAGCAGCTGACATAGTCCATGCCCACGAGGTGGCAGAACTCCACCGAGTTGGGCTCGCCGCCGTGCTCGCCGCAGATGCCGATCTTGAGGCCCGGACGGGTTTCCCGGCCCTTGTCGATGCCGGTCTTGACCAACACGCCCACCGAGTCGCGATCGAGGACCTGGAAGGGATCCACCGGAAGGATCTTCTGGTCGAGGTACTCCGGCAGGAAACCGCCGATGTCGTCGCGCGAGAAGCCGAAGGTCATCTGGGTCAGGTCGTTGGTGCCGAAGCTGAAGAACTGGCAGGTCTTGGCGATCTCGTCGGCGGTCAGGGCCGCGCGCGGGATCTCGATCATGGTGCCGTAGAGGTGCTCGACCGAGTCGACGCCGTACTTCTCACAGACCTCGGCGTGGACCTTCTCGGCGAGCGCCCGCTGGGCGTCGAGCTCGGTCTTGGCGCAGGTCACCGGGACCATGATCTCGGGGAAGCACGGCTTGCCCTCGGCAGTGAGCTCGGCGGCCGACTCGAGGATGGCGCGGAACTGCATTTCGGAGATCTCCGGGAAGGTGATGCCGAGGCGGACACCGCGGTGGCCCATCATTGGGTTGAGCTCATGCAGCTCGTCGGCGCGGCGGTTGAGCTCGGCGGCGTCAATGCCCAGTGCCTTTGCCAGTTCGGCGCGCTCGGCGTCGTTCTGGGGCACGAACTCGTGAAGCGGCGGATCGAGCAGGCGGAAGGTCACCGGCCGGCCGTCCATGATCTCCATGGTGGATTTCATGTCACGCTTGACGTAGGGGTAGAGCTCGGTGAGGATCTCGCGGCGCTCAGACTCGGATCCCGACATGATCATCTTGCGCAGGATGAAGAGCGGTTCCTCGGAGCCCTTGCCGTAGAACATGTGCTCGGTGCGGAAGAGGCCGATGCCCTCGGCGCCGAAATCGATGGCGATCCCGGCATCTTCGGGGGTCTCGGCATTGGTCCGGACCTTCATGGCGCGGATGTCGTCGGCGAGCTTCATGAAGTCGACGAAACGCGGATTCTCGGTGGCGTCGATCATGTCGAGCTCGCCGGCATAGACGAGACCGCTGGTGCCGTTGAGGGTGAGGACGTCGCCTTCTGCGAAGGTGCGGCCGTCGACCTTGATGGTCTTGCCGACCACGTCGATGTCGAGGGCGCCGGCGCCGACGACGCAGCACTTCCCCCAACCACGGGCGACCAGCGCCGCGTGCGAGGTCATGCCGCCGCGGCCGGTGAGGATCCCCACCGCCGCGCGCATGCCTTCGACGTCTTCGGGGTTGGTCTCTTCACGGACCAGCAGGACGGTCTTGCCGGCCTTGGTCCACTCGACCGCGGCGTCGGCGGAGAAGACGATCTGGCCGTGGGCGCCGCCGGGACCGGCCGGCAGACCCTTGGCGATGGGCTCGGCGTTCTTCTCGGCGGTCGGGTCGACGATGGGGTGGAGCAGCTCGTCGAGCTGGTCCGGACGGACGCGGAGAACCGCGGTCCGCTCGTCGATCATACCGTCTGAAAGCATGTCCATGGCCATGTTCAGCGCCGCGGTGCCGGTGCGCTTGCCGATCCGGGTCTGGAGCATCCAGAGCCGGCCTTCCTGGATGGTGAACTCGATGTCCTGCATGTCGCGGTAGTGATCCTCGAGATTGTCGCGGATGTCGTGCAATTGCTTGTAGACATCAGGCACGGCGGTCTCGAGCGACGGCAGGTGCTGGTTCTGCTCATTCTTGGTGGCCTCGTTGAGGGGGTTCGGGGTGCGGATACCCGCGACCACGTCCTCACCCTGGGCGTTGGCCAGCCACTCGCCGTAGAACTTGTTTTCGCCGGTGGCCGGGTTGCGAGTGAAGGCCACACCGGTGGCGGAGTCGTCGCCCATGTTGCCGAAGACCATGGCCTGGACGTTGACCGCGGTGCCCCAGTCGTCGGGAATGCCTTCGATCCGCCGGTAGGAGATCGCGCGCTTGCCGTTCCACGACGCGAAGACCGCGCCGATGCCGCCCCAGAGTTGCTTTTTGGGATCGTCCGGGAACTCCTCGCCGAGAACCTCTTTGATCCTGACCTTGAAACGCTCGGCGAGATCCTTGAGGTGCTCGGCGGAGATGTCGGCGTCCGAGGCGTAGCCGTTGGCCTCCTTGACCTCTTCGAGCATGCGGTCGAGCTGCTGGCGGATCCCCTGACCCTCCTCGGGCTCGAATCCTCCGCCCTTCTCCATGACCACATCGGAGTACATCATGATCAGACGGCGATAGGCGTCGTAGACGAACCGCTCGTTGCCGGTCTTGGCGATGAGCCCGGGGATCGTCGCCGAGCACAGTCCGACATTGAGCACCGTCTCCATCATGCCGGGCATGGAGGAGCGGGCGCCGGAGCGCACCGAGACGAGCAGCGGATCCGTCGGATCGCCGAACTTCGTGCCCATGATCTCCTCGACCTTGGCCATGGCGGCGTCGGCCTCGGCCTCCAGCGTCGGGGGGTAGGTCTGGCCGTGATCGTAATAGTAGGTGCAGATCTCGGTGGTCAAGGTGTAGCCCGCAGGCACCGGGATGCCCATATTGGCCATCTCGGCCAGGTTGGCGCCCTTCCCGCCGAGCAGGTTCTTCATGTCGGTGCGGCCATCGGCCGAACCGCCGCCGAAGGAGTAGACGTACTTGGTGTCGCTCATTGTTTGCCTCCATCGACCTGGAGCCTGGAAAGGTCCGCCAGGTGCAAGAAATCATTCCTCAGTTTGGTCAGAAGCGCGACGCGATTGTCGCGAACGGTTGCATCATCACACATCACGAGAACTTCGATGAAAAAGCGGTCGAGCACCTCGGCCAGCTCGCCCATGGCGGCGAAGGCGTCGTCGAAACGGCGGGCCTCGACGCACCCGGCGAGCTTGCCCGCGAAAACGGTCGCCGCGTCGTGGAGCTCCCGCTCCTCATCCTGCTCGAAGCTGCCGGGATCCACCGCGGTCGACGAGGCGTCCTCGGTGATGTTCTTCACCCGCTTGAAGGCGAGCGAGAGGGCGCGCATCCGCTCGCTGGTGCGGACGGCATCGAGGGCGCGGGCGCGGGCTGCCAGCTCGGGCAGATCCGACCATCCGGCGGCCATGACCGCGTCGGCGGCGTCGCCGCCCACCCCCACGAAATCGGTGAGGTAGCGGCGCACCCGGTCGGCCATGAAATCGCCCAGCGTCGCGACGGTCTCGCCCACTGGGCCGTCAACCAGGCCCTCGAGACCCTCCACCGCCTTTGTGACCGCGGCCTCGAGATCGAGGCCCCAGCCCGCTTCGGCGACGATCTTGACGACCGCCTGGGCGGCGCGGCGCAGTCCGAGGGGATCCTTCGAGCCGGTGGGAATCTCGCCCACGGCGAAGAGTCCGGCGAGGGTGTCCAGGCGATCGGCAACGCCGAGCAGCCGTCCCGTCTCGGAGGCGGGGATCCCGCCCTCGAAACCCGCCGGGCGATAGTGGTCGCGGGCAGCGGTCCAGAGCTCCTCGTCGGCCCCCTCCAGTCGCAGGTAGTGGCCTCCCATGACGCCCTGGAGCTCGGGGAACTCCACCACCATATTGGTCAGAAGATCGGTCTTGACGAGGTGGGCGGCGCGGCGCAGCTCGGCTGCGTCGGCATCGAGGCCGACGAGGGCTGCGACCGCTTCGGAAAGCCTCCCGACACGATCAGCCTTGGCCGCCACCGAACCGAGCACCCGATGGAACTCCAGGCGGTCGAGCCCCGCCGACCAGTCGTCCATGGTTCGCTTGCGGTCCTCGTCGAAGAAAAACCGCGCATCGGCCAGGCGCGCGCCGATGACCCACTCGTTGCCCTGCCGGACCAACCCCTCGGGGTCGTCCTTGCGGTCGATGACCGTCAGAAAGTGGGGCGCCAGCTCGCCGTCGGCGTGCTCGAGAACCAGACACTTCTGGTGGTAGCGGAGGGTGGTGATCACCACCTCGCGGGGCAGCTCGAGGTAGCCGGGATCGATGTCGCCCCGCAGCAGCCCCGGGCACTCCACCAATTCCACGTGCTCGGCCACCAGGCGGTCGTCCGGGTGGACCGCGCAGCCGGCCTCGTCGGCCAGGGCGGCCGCTCGCTCGTCGAGCCTCGTCCGGCGCTGGGCCGGATCGACGAGGACGCCGCGCTCGGCCAGGCTGCCGGCGAGCTCGCCGGCGGCCCCGACGTCGAAGGCCTCGGGCGCGTGGACCCGGTGGCCGACAGTGGTGCGCCCAGACCGAACTCCGAAAATTTCCATCGGCACGACCGCGTCGTCGAGCAGGGCCAGCACCCCGTGCACCGGGCGGACGAAGAAGTGTTCGCCCAGGCCCCAGCGCATCATCTTCGGAAAGCGCATGGCCCCGAGGACCGCCGGGATGATCTCGGCGAGAATCTCGGCCGTGGGCCGGCCCCGGTGGACCACCGTGGCCGCAAGGTACTCGCCCTTGTCGGTGGCCTCCGCCTCCAGGTCGCCTACCGCCACTCCGGCCTTCTTGGCAAAACCCTCGGCGGCCTTGGTGGGAGTGCCGTCCTCGGCGAAAGCGATGCGGGTCGGGGGCCCGGTCATTCTTTCGCTGCGGTCCGCCTGCCGCTCCGGGAGACCGGTGACGGTGGCCACGAGACGGAGGCTCGTCGAGACCACGACGGTCGTTGCCGCGTCATAGCCGGCGTCGGCGAGCCCCTTTTCGACTCCCTGCTTCAGTTGCCGGCGAGCGGCCGGCAGGGCGTTGGCGGGGATTTCTTCGGTGCGAAGCTCCAGGGTGAAGGTCGCCATCACTCCACCCCCTCGAGGGCGTTGCCCAGCGGGTGGCCGAGCTCCTCGCGCTGGGCAACGTAGGCCTTGGCGGCGCGAATGGCGTTGCGCCGCACCCGGGCGATGAGGCCCACTCTCTCGGTCACCGACACCGCGCCGCGGGCGTCCATCAGATTGAACAGGTGCGAGGTCTTCAGGGTCGCCTCGAGGGCCGGAACCACCAGCGGCGGCTCGTGATCGAGGCAGCGCGCGGCCTCCGTCTCCCAGTCCTCCATGTGGCGCCGCAACATCTCCACGTCGGCCACCTCGAAGCCGTAGGTCGACGACTCACGCTCGTCGGTGAGACGGATGTGGCCGTAGGACACACCGCCGCCCCACTCGATGTCGTAGATGGAGTCCTTGCGGCCGAGAAACATGGCGATACGCTCGAGACCGTAGGTCAGCTCGGCCGAGATCGGGGCCAGCTCGACGCCCCCCGCCTGCTGAAAGTAGGTGAACTGGGTCACCTCCATCCCATCGAGGAGAACCTGCCAACCGACACCCCAGGCGCCCAGCGTGGGCGACTCCCAGTTGTCCTCTTCGAAGCGGATGTCGTGCACCGCGGGGTCGATACCGAGAGCCTCCAGGGAGCGCAGGTAGAGCTCCTGCACATTCTCCGGCGATGGTTTGAGGATCACCTGGAGCTGCAGGTGGCGACCGAGACGGAAAGGGTTCTCGCCATAACGTGCGTCGGCCGGGCGGCGTGATGGTTGGACGTACGCCACCCGGTACGGCTCCGGTCCCAGAACCCGCAGGAAGGTCTCCGGGTGCATGGTGCCGGCGCCGACCTCGAGATCGAGGGGCTGCTGAACGATGCACCCCTCCTCGGCCCAAAAGTGCTGGAGATTCAATATCAGATTTTGCAGATCCATGTTCCTCCGGCGCCCTGGCGGTGGGCGCACGCTGGCTGCGGAGGATATCACGATCATCGGCATTCTGGGTTGCCGGCGATGCACCCCAGGGTCCAAGAAACGACCGC
Organism: Thermoanaerobaculales bacterium; assembly: GCA_036351195.1. Classification (GTDB taxonomy): domain Bacteria; phylum Acidobacteriota; class Thermoanaerobaculia; order Thermoanaerobaculales; family Sulfomarinibacteraceae; genus JAHECW01. The sequence goes on from JAZBOQ010000237.1 coordinate 38,403, forward strand.
GGGCCCAGGGGCCCGCGGTCATCTTTGAGATCAGGTTGTTTGTTGACCTTACCCTGCGAGCTTCTTGACTTCTTCCACCATGGGCGGAATGACGTCGAAGAGGTCGCCCACAATACCGTAGTCGGCAATCTTGAAGATCGGCGCGTCGGGATCCTTGTTGACGGCGACGATGACCTTGGACGAGCTCATGCCCGCCAGGTGCTGGATGGCGCCCGAGATACCCGCCGCGATGTAGAGGGACGGGCTCACGACCTTCCCGGTCTGGCCGACCTGGTGCTTGTGCGGGATCCAGCCGGCGTCCACCGCGGCGCGGGACGCGCCCACGGCGCCGCCGAGCGCATCGGCCAGCTCCTTGACGACCGCGAAGTTCTCCGGGCCCTTGAGCCCGCGGCCACCGGAGACGATGACGTCGGCCTCGGCCACGTCGAGCTCACCGCCACCGGTGTCGACGAGCTCCTTGACCACGGCGCGGATCGACAGCGCCAGGCCGTCGAGCGCGACCACTTCGGCCGAGCCACCGGTCTCTTCAGCGGCAAAGACATTGGGCCGCAGGCTGATCACCTGGGGTTTACTGCCGGCCGAGTCGGCGGTGGCGAAGGCCTTGCCCGAGTAGACGGGACGACGGGCCACGAGTTGGTCGCCGTCCTTCTCCAGGGCGACGACGTCGGCCAGGGCCCCGACGCCGAGCTTGGCGGCGACCCGGGGAGCCAGATCGCGCCCCATGGCCGTCCCCGAGAAGAAGACCGCGTCCGGTGCCGCTGCTTCGACGGCCTTGGCAACCGCCTCACCGTAGCCTTCGGCCGAGTACAGGGCGAGGTTGGGATCGTCGGCGACGAAGACCTTGGTCGCGCCGTAAGCGCCGAGGCCGGCCGCCGCGTCGCCGATACCCGAGCCCGCGATGACCGCGGCGACGTCGCCGCCGGCGTGCCGCGCCGCTTCGGACAGGGCCTGCAGGGAGGCCTTGCGGATTTCTGCGTTGCGCTGCTCGATGAAAACCAAAATTCCAGCCATCATCGCCTCCCTAGATCGCCTTCGCTTCGGTGCGAAGCAGGTTCACCAGCTGTGCGGCCGCCCCGGCGGGGTCGTCCTCACCCTGGATGATGGTGCCTTCGGACTTGGGCGGCGGCAGCTCGAGGCTGCGAACCGCGTAGCTCGCGTCGGCGCCCTCGTCGATCCCGAGGCTCGCCACTTCGATCTTCTCCACCGGCTTGCGCTTGGCCGCCATGATGCCTTTCAGGGCCGCGTAGCGCGGCTCGTTGAGGCCTTTCTGGCAGGTCAACAGCGCCGGCATGGAGCTTTCGACCTGCTCCTGGCCGCCCTCAACGTCGCGTCCCGCGGAGAGCGAGCCGTCGCCGACCTCGAGCTTGGTGACGTTGCCCACGTGCGGAATGCCCAACAGTTCGGCAAGCATCGGCCCCACCTGCGAGCAATCAGTGCCGACACCCATGTTGCCGCAGAGAACGAGGTCATACTCACGGCCCTCGAGGGCCTTCGCAAGAACCTTGGCGATGGTGAAGCTGTCACCGAGCGTGGCTTCGCCGCCGATCACGTGAACCGCCTTCTGGGCGCCGCGGGCGAGGCAATCCCGAAGCGCGGCTTCAGACCGCGCGGGGCCGTAGGTCACCGCGGTGACCTCGCCGCCCTTGGCCTCGGTGAGCTGCAGAGCCTCCTCGAGGGCGTATTCATCAAAAGGCGAGACGATCCACTTGATGCCCGTCTCGTCGATGTTCTTACCGTCGGGTCCGATTTTGATGACCGACGCCGTGTCCGGGACGCTGGTCACACAGACAATACAGTTCACGGCCTACCTCCCTGAGTGGTTTTTCGGAAAACTGAATGGTCATTCATGCGGTAGGCAGTGTAACAGATTCCCGGCAACGTCAACACACCACAATCTCTCCACGACCCAATGCCGAGCTGGAGCTCGGCGATCCAATTGAAGGCCGGTATTGAGGCCAGGGGGCCGGAGAGCGACCGCGCCAGTAGGAACCCTCGGTGGGCCAAGGCCCACCCTACCTGACAGACCGCGATGCGGATGTTCGACCACCCCCCGAAATCTCAGCGCCGTAGGGTGGGCCTTGGCCCACCAGATCGCCTCCCGGCTCCGGAGCGCGACCCTGGAGCCCCGGCCTCGACCACCTCCCCAACCCGAGCGCCCCATCACGTCGGGACGGACGTGCCATTCACGCCATTGTGCTCTCCATCGACCTCCCGGACCAGAGCGCGCTGCGCACAATGCGCGTGCTTGGCAATCGCCGAGCCCAGCCGCTGACAGCTTGGCCGAAGCCTGCAGGCAGGCCGCCGCTCGCCCGAGCAGGGCGGTCATTGCTCTCCCGGTCGCTACCGCTGACCGCCCTGATCGGGCGACGCTGGGTTGGGGCCGCCGTCCAGGCGGC
>JAZBOQ010000238.1:0-52063 GCA_036351195.1 Thermoanaerobaculales bacterium
ATCGAAGGCAGATCGCCGGCGAGGGCGCCGGCGCTACAAAGTACTGAGCTCTCTTGTAGTGCCGGCGCCCCCGCCGGCGTGATCTCTTCCCGGTAAGGCCATCACTCGGACGACTCGCCGGATTTTGCAAGCGGCTCAGTTGACAGTTCATCCCAATGAGATTCTAGAGATCCTCTGTGGTACAAACCAGCCGGTCTTCGGCCGTCGCCCGCGGGGATACAAGCGCTCGCTGGAGCGCATGCGTTTCGCCTGCGATGGAACTATCGACTGTCGACTGTCAACTGTTGACTTCGGTGGTGATCTCCGGTGGGTCCGCCAGGACTTTCTTCACCGAGCAGGTGTTGGCGGCGCGGACGAGGGCCTTGTGGTACTTCTCGGGGAAGTCCGGCGGCACCCGGATGGCGATGGCAATCCGCTCGATGCGCCGGCTCTTCTCATTGCGCTCCCAACTCTGATGGACGGTGATGCCCTCACTGGAGATCGACCGGCTCTCGCAGAACTTGAGCACGTAGTAAGCGGCGCAGGTCGCCAACGAAGCGAAAAAATAATCGAAGGGCTCGGGCGCGGCGCCCTCACCGCCGGAGTCGACCCCCTGATCGGTGGCGATGTCGAAGCCGTCGTAGTGCGCGGTGACCTTCTTGCCGCCGGGAAACGTCACGGTCATTTCTGAACTCATCCGACCTCCAAACAGGAATCATAACCGAGGCCGGAATCCTGCTCCAGACGCCGGCCTTCTGGACGCCTCCGCCTCTCGGCGTCGTTGCCCAGCGTCGCCCGCTCAGCACGGTCATGATGGAAGGTGAGAGCGGCAGTGACCGTGCTGATCGGGCGAGCGGCGGCCTGTCTGCAGACCTCGACGACGTACCCTTCATGCGCTCGTCGTGGGTTGCCCGGTATCGGCATTGTGCGCAGTGCGCTCGATGCTGGAAGGTAAAAAGAGAGCACAATGCCGTACCCGGCACGCCCCGAAGAAACGCCGATGTGCGTGATGGGGTTGGATGTGGCGCACTCGTGATCGTGGTGTTCGGACCGTCAGATCCTCGGCCGCCACCTGAAGACCGCGAGCTCCTCGAGGTTGCCCTTCTGGCCGCGGATCGGCGACTCGACAACGCCCACGAGATCGAAGCCCAGGGCGACGACGGCGGCAACGGTGTCGTCGATGACGCGCCGCCGCACCGCCTCGTCGCGGACGATGCCGCCCTTGCCAACCTCGTCGCGGCCGGCCTCGAACTGGGGCTTGACCAGGCAGACCAGCCACCCGCCGGGCTCCAGGTGAGGCACCAGCGCGGGGACCACCAGGCGAAGCGAGATGAAACTGACGTCGACGGTGGCGAGAGCTGCCGGGAACGGCAGGTCCCCGGGCTCCAGGTGGCGAGCGTTGACCCCCTCCAGCACCGTCACCCGGTCGTCGGTGCGCAGCCGCCAGTCGAGCTGGCTGCGACCCACGTCCAAGGCGATGACCCGGGCGGCGCCCCGGGCCAGCATGAGGTCGGTGAAGCCGCCGGTGGAGGCGCCCACGTCGAGGCAGTCGAGACCCGCGGGGTCGATGGAGAAGGCGTCGAGGGCCGCTTCGAGCTTGAGCGCGCCGCGGGAGACCCAGGGGTGGTCGGGCTCGGCGACGTCGATCCGAGCCGCATCGGTTACCGGGGTCCCCGCCTTGGTCACCACCCTCCCATCCACCGAGACCTTGCCGGCCAGGATGAACGCCTGAGCGCGGGCGCGGGACGGAGCGAGGCCGCGAGCCGTCAGCTCGACGTCCAAACGTCGTTTCTCAACCACGGCTTGCCCGTCCCATGAACCGATGTCGAAGACCCGTCGACCCCATCACCGAAGTGTAGCTCCACCCCGTTTCCGGGGATTTCTTCATTTGCGGAACTTTGACCGTTTCGCCCTCCGTAACAGCCCGTCGAACCGACCGTAAACCCCTGCTGCGTGGTACCCTTGGCGGGTGAGTCGAAGCACAACAACAGCCATTTCGGCAACCGCTCTGATCCCCGGCCTGCTGGTCAGCGGAGCCGCCGTGGCGGCGCTGCTGGTCCTGGTCGACTTCGATCGCACCTTCCAGGCGCTGGGCTCTGCAAACCCGGGCGCGATCGTCGGTGCGACGGCGGTCTTTGCGGTGGGGCTCACCGGCCGCGCCGCCGCCTCCCGGGAGTTGGTGGACCGCCGCACCGGTCTCGGCGGCGCCTTCGCCGCACTCAACATCGGATACCTGGCCAACAATCTGCTGCCCCTGCGGGTGGGCGAGGTGGTCCGGTCGGTGATCCTCGGCCGCAAGACCGGGACCGGCTTCGTCGGCGGCGCCACCGCCGTCGGCGCCGAGCGCCTACTCGACCTGATCATGGCCGCCACGGTGCTGATTGCGGGCATCGCCGCGGTGGGCATCGAAGCCGCGTGGGTCCCCGCCGCGGCAGCGGCCGCCGCCGCCACAGCAGGCATCGCCGCTCTCGTGGTCATCGCCCGGCGCCGGAGAAAGATCGCCGCGTGGATCGAGCCGAAGGTCGCCGGCCGCCCCCGGCTGGCCGGGCTGCTGCCCAAGCTCTCCGGCGCCCTGGACGGACTCGCCCAGCCCCGGCGGCTGCTCGGCGCCGGCATCATCCTCGGCGCGAGCTGGGCCGTGGCCGTGATCTGCTTCTGGATCGTCCTGCGGGCCTTCATCCCCGCTGCTCCCATGGGCTGGGCATCCTTCGGGCTTGGCGCCATGGCCTTCGGCATCGCGCTGCCATCGTCGCCCGGCGCCATCGGCGTGTATGAGGCGGTCTGGGTGGGGGCGCTGGCCCTGTGCGGCGCCGACCCGGCAGCCGCCCTCGCCTTCGCCGTCTCCGTCCATGCCCTCACCTTCACCCTGACATCCGTCTGCGGTCTCGGAGCCCTGGTTATGGAGGTTCCCCGAGGCGCCGGCTTCACCCGTCGCGCCGCCTCGATCCTCAGCGGCCGAGACCCATCGACAGAGGAGGAGCCCGCGAGATGACACGCAAGATGCTCGTCACCGGCGGCGCCGGCTTCATCGGCGCCAACTACGTGCACCGCCTGGTGCGCCGCGGCGAGAACGTCGCCGTCTTCGACAACCTCTCCCGGGCCGGGAGCGTGCACAACCTGGCGTGGCTGCGCGACGAGCTCGGCCGCGACGCCTTCGAGCTCGTCGAGGCAGACGTCCGCGACGCGGATGCGTTGCGGCGGGCGGCGCACAACGCCGACGCCATCGTCCACCTGGCGGCTCAGGTGGCGGTGACCACCTCGGTGGAGGACCCGCGGCACGACTTCGAGGTCAACGCCCTTGGCACCTTCAACGTGGTCGAGGCGGCACGGCTCTCCGGCCGCGACCCGGTGGTCATCTACGCCTCGACGAACAAGGTCTACGGCGAGCTCGAAGGCTCCCGGGTGGTCGAGGAGGCCACCCGCTACACCCTGACAGAGCCCGCCGGCGGGGTGGCGGAATCGCACCCCATCGACCTCCACTCTCCCTACGGCTGCTCCAAGGGCGCCGGCGACCAGTACTGCCGCGACTACCACCGCATCTACGGCCTGCCCACCGTGGTCTGCCGCCAGAGCTGCATCTTCGGACCGCGCCAGTTCGGCATTGAGGACCAGGGGTGGGTCGCCTGGTTCGTCATCTCCGCCGTCCTCGGCCGGCCGATCACCATCTACGGCGACGGCAAACAGGTTCGCGACCTTCTCTGGGTGGACGACCTGCTCGACGCCTACGACCTCGCCATGGAGCACATCGAAACCACCGCCGGTGGGATCTACAACCTCGGTGGAGGGCCCGACAACACGCTGTCGATCTGGAGTGAGTTCCAACCGCTGCTCGAAGCGGCCACCGGCAACACCATCACCGCAACCTTCGACGACTGGCGGCCGGGCGACCAGAAGACCTTCGTCTCCGACATCTCCCGTTTCGCCGCGGACACGGGTTGGCGGCCACTGGTCTCGCCGGCGGCGGGCATTCGCCGCCTCACCGACTGGGTCGCGGCCAACCGAGTGCTCTTCGAAGGGAACTGACGAGTGAAGATCCTCCAGGTCCTCACCTACTACCGGCCGCACACCAGTGGGCTCACCATTTACGTGGAACGGCTCTCCAGGGCCCTCGCCGCCCGTGGCCACCAGGTCACGGTGCTGACCTCTCGCTTCGACGAATCGACACCGAGACACGAAGTGGTCGAGGGGGTGCGGATCGTGCGCGTGCCGGTGGTGGCCCGAATCTCCAAGGGCGTGATCATGCCGAGCTTCGGTCGTGTCGCCACCGGCGAGGTCCGTTCCGCCGACGTGGTCCACCTCCACCTGCCCCAGTTCGACGCCGCCGGCGTGGCGCTGCGGGCCCGGCTGTTCGGCAAACCCGCAGTACTGACCTACCACTGCGACCTCGAGCTCCCGGCCGGGCTCGGCAACCGGGTGGTCAACCAGGTCGTCCACGTCATGAACAGCATCGCCGCCCGGGCAGCTCACCGGATCATCACCTACACCCCGGACTTCGCGTCCCACTCGCCGTTCCTCCGTCGCTATCAGTCCAAGGTGGACACCATCCTGCCGCCGGTGGAGCTGCCCCCGTCAAACCAGGATGCGGTGCGCGAGCTCGCCCGCGCCGCCGGCATCGAGGGTCGGCGGCCGGTCATCGGCATGGCCACCCGATTCGCCTCTGAAAAGGGTGTCGAGATCCTCCTCGGCGCCCTGCCGGAGGTCATCGAGCGCCACCCCGGGGCAGTGGTCCTCTTTGCCGGCCAGTACCGGAACGTCATGGGCGAGGAGCACTACTTCGAACGATTGGCGCCCACCATCGACGCCCTTCGCGCCGACGGCCACTGGTGCTTTCTCGGCACCCTCACGCCGGAGCAGATGGCCGCCTACTACCCGAACCTCGATCTTCTCGTGGTGCCCAGCCTCAACAGCACCGAGAGTTTCGGTCTGGTCCAGATCGAGGCGATGATGAACGGCGTCCCCGTGGTGGCCTCCAACCTGCCGGGAGTCCGCCAGCCGGCGAAGATCACCGGTATGGGCGCCATCGCCGCGATCGGCGACGCCGGCGATCTGGCTGCGCGAATGCTCGAGATCCTCGACGACCCCGGCCGTTTCGCCGGCGACCCCCCGGCGGTGACGCGTCGCTTCACCCCGGACAACTGCGCCGCGAACTACGAATCGCTCTACGACGAGCTCGGTTGATGCAGGTCGGGCCGGCGGGCGTGGATGTCTCCGTAGAGGGTGTCGCCAGGCACCTCGGCCAGCCGTCGGAGCAGCTCCTCGCCGCCGACCCAGCGGGGCAGCAGCGGCTGCCAGCGGCGGAACAGGGTGGCGTTGAAACGCGCCGGCCCGAGCTCGCCGATGCGCTCGACGCAGCGCCTCGCATCATCGGGAAAATCCCGGGTGAACTCGAAGGAGATCCTCTCAACGGGCCGGCTCAGTCCGGCGAGCACGCGCTCTTCGAAGCCTTCCACGTCGATCTTGACGAACGCTGGGACACCGAACTCCAGCACGAGTCCGTCCAGGGTCACCATGGGCACGGTGACCCGGTCCTCCCAGGAGTGGGCGGCGAATCGACCGCTCTTCCACTTGTCGATCCCGAAGGTGGAGATCTCCGGATCCCCCCGGCTGACGTGGAGGGTGGCCTCGCCCGATTCGTCGCCGACCCCACTCGCCACGATGGTGACCCGCGGATTGCGGCCCACCCGCCGCTCGAGGGCGGCGAGGCAGTAGGGCTGGGGTTCGAGACAGACCACCCGGGCGCCGAGGGCGGCGAGCACCTCGGCGTGAAATCCCTCGGCGGCGCCGACGTCGAAGACCAGGTCGCCCGGTTTGACGAAGCCGCCGTAGAAGGCTCGCATCCGGGGCCGCTCGGCGGCGTAGGCCAGAGGCGCGAGCAGCGGCCTGAGGCGGCGCTTCACCGGGGTGGGCAGCCACCGGGTTACGAGGGATCGGTCCAGGGCCATGCCCAATGGTGCCACGATCGGCGGCTCAGCGCACCGCCAACCGCTATAATCGGCCCGTTCTGGTGGACCGAGGTGGCAACTCATGACTGACCCGAGCGTGCTCGACTACCTCAGCGCGAAGCTGCGGTTCTGGCGGAGCCCTCCTCCGGGCATGCCGAGCCTGGGACAGCTGTGGCTCGAGGAGCCGTCCCCGGAGGATACCGACGCCGCCACCGCGACGCCGCCGGACGAGGACCCGGCGCCGCCAGGTCCGCTCGACACCGCTTCGCCCGAAGGCGGGCCATCGGGCATCAGGCGCTGGGCGCGGGTCGTTCACCATGGCGGCGGCGGCGGACCCGCGCCGGTCGCCGTCGTCAGCGCCGGCCTTCTCGCCGCGCTGGGTCTGACGGCCCTGCCTCAGGTGAACGGCATCGCCGTCGCCGTGATCCTGCTCGCCGGAGCCGTCGGCGCCGCAGCCTTCGCGGTCCGGCGGGGCGAGGTGGACTTCACCGCCGATGACGCCGACGAGCCCGGCCAGGAGAAGAGGATCCGCCTCGTCCCGGCGGCCGGCGCCGCCGTTGCCGCGGCGGTGACCGCGGCGGCCGCCGCCGACAACCAGGCCGGCTGGTTGCTTCTCGTTGCGTGGCTCGGCGCGCTGACGCTCGCCGTGATCTCGGTGGTTCGACTGCCCACCATCGGCCGCTTTCTCGGGCGTGAACCGTCCGAAGATCACCGGTCGGGCTCGCCGGCGCTGGCCCTGCCGAGAACCTTCGTCTTCCCAGCTGTCATCTTCGCGGCGGCGGTGGTGGTTCGGACCTGGCACCTGGCCTCGGTGCCGTCCGAGATGCTGAGTATTCACGCCGAGCTCATCCTCGCCACGGTGGCCGCAGGAGGTCCCGACCCTTTTATCGTCTTCCCCTGGGGCTACGGCGGCCTCGAACCCCTCGCGGTCTACATCGGCGCGCTCCTCGCCCCGCTTGCAGGGGGTCTCGGCTTCGCCTCGCTCAAGCTCGGCACCCTCCTCGCCGGGCTCGCCACCCTTCCCGTGATCTACCTGCTCGGGCGCGAGATCGGCGGGCGGGCCGCCGGCCTCGGCGGCATGGCCCTCGCCGCGGCGGCCCCCTGGCCGGATCTCGTCTCGCGGATCGGCCTCACCGAGGGCTGGTACCCACCCTTCGCCGCCGCCGCCCTGCTGATGCTGCTCCGCGGAGCGCGGCGCGGACGTCGATCCGACTTCGTCGCCGCCGGTATCGCCATCGGCCTGGCGATCCAAACCGACTCGATGGCGCGATCCCTTGTCATCGCTGCGGTCGTGCTCCTGGCGGCGGCGTGGTTCCCGGCGCCGCGCGACCAGCGGCGGAGGCTCGCCGCCGGGATCGTCATCGTCGTCCTCTTCACCGTGGTGGCGGGCCTCCCGACCCTGGCTGCCGCCCGTCCCCCTTCCACCGCCGTCAACCCGTCGTGGTGGTTCGGAGCCGCGGAGGGAGCCCGGGACCACGGAACCGCCGCCGGCCTTCCGGAGCGCTCCGGGCGCGTGCTGATCACACCGATCTGGTCCGACGGCCCTGCCTGGGACCACGGCGGCGGCGACCGGCCGGCCCTCGACCGCGTCGCTGCGGTGATGTTCATTCTCGGATGCTCATGGCTCGGGTTCGGGGCCGTCGTGCGCCGCCGCCGCGGTTTCGGACTGGTGCTGCTGACCGTTCCGCTGGCCCTGCTGCCGGCGGTGCTGGCGCCGCTCGATCCGGGGTTGGCGCCCTCGCCGCTGCGCTGCGGCGGCGCCATCGGCCCGATCTTCGCCATCGCCGGCTTCGGCCTCGGCGCCGTCGTACGGGCGGTGTCCAGGTGGCCAGCGCCGTCCCTGGCCCGACCGGCCGCCGCCGCGACCGCGCTCGTTCTCATCGGGCTGACGGCGGCCGCCGGCCACTCGGTGGTCCACACGGCCTTCGCCGAACGGTGGGACGCCGGCGCGTGGAACCCCTCGGAGCTCGCGGCGGTCGTGCGCGGAGCGCTGGCGCTCGGCGTGGCGCCCGAGCGCGCCCGGGTCGTCCCCCACCCCCACTGGGTGGACACCCGCCTGGTGGCCGCAGAGGCCGGCCTTCCCGGTGAAGACCTCGCCACCGACCCTTCCACGGTGCGTTCCTTGGCGAGTCGCCCGGGCGCTCAGCTCTACCTGGTCCACCCCGACGACCACGCGACCCTGCGGGTGCTCCGCGAGGTGCTCCCCGCCGCCGACGTCGTCCGCCACCCGTCGCGGGTTCCCGGCAAGGCCTTCATGGCGGTCACCGACATCTCCCGAGGAGGAGACTGACATGGCCGTCCTCGATCGCCGCCGGGCCTTCGGCTTACTGCTGCTGATCCTCGCCCTCGCCGGCCTGCTGCGGTTCGCAGGCAACGACTGGGGCGGCGGCAACTCGCTCCACCCCGACGAGCGCTTCCTCGCCATGGTCGCCACCAGCCTGGAGTCCAACGAGCGGGCTCTCGACTACTTCAACACTCCCGTATCGACCCTGAACCCGGAGAACGTGGGCAGCCGGCCGTCCTTCGTCTACGGCACCTACCCGGTGATCCTGGTGCGGCTCCTGGGCGAGGCCGTGGACTGGACCGGATTGGGCGAGCTGCGGACCATGGGGCGGATCGCCTCCACGGTGTGGGATCTGTTGACCATCATCATGGTCTACCTCCTGGGGGCGCGGCTGGCGAACCGGCGGACCGGCCTGCTGGCCGCCTTCTTCCTCGCGGTCACCGTGATGCACATCCAGCAGTCGCACTACTTCACGGTGGATCTGACCCAGACCTTCTTCGTGACCTTCGCGCTGTACATCGCAGTGGGAATCGGCGGCGGCGCAGGCAAAACGCCCGGCTCGGGTGGACTCAGGGTCCGCCTCCGGGCGTCGCTTTTCGGCCCCAGCCTGCTGTTCGGCGTCATCTCCGCCGCCGCCGTCGCGGCCAAGCTCAGCGCCGCCCCAGTCGTGCTGCTGCTGCCGGCCGCCCACCTCATCCGACTGGTCCTCGTCGACTCCGACCTCCGGGGCAGAGAAATTCTCCCCACCGCGGCGGCCCTGATCGCCTCGGGCATGGTCTTCTGCCTCACCTTCCGGGTGCTCCAGCCCTACGCCTTCGCCGGCCCCGGCTTCTTCGGCCTCGGGCTCAACCCGCGGTGGACCCACGCCATCGAAGGCCTGCGCAGCCTCACCGGCCCGGACGCCGACTGGCCGCCGGCCATGCAGTGGGCCCGCCGGTCCGCCTTCTACTCCGGTCGAAACCTGGTGCTCTGGGGCTTCGGCCTGCCGCTGGGCGTGCTGGCCTTCCTGGGAGCCGCCGCCGCCGTCCGCGAGATCATCCGGCGCGGCACCGGGCCCCTCGCCCTGGTGGCCGCGTGGACCATCGGCTACTTCGGATGGCAGTCGCTGCAGGGCAACCCGACCATGCGCTACCAGCTCCCGGTCTACCCGACCCTGGCCTTCCTCGCCGCCTGGGTGGTGGTCCGGGCGGCGAGCTCCGAGCGCCACCCCCGGTGGCGCCGGCCGGCGCTGGCCGTGGGCGCCGCGGTGGCTGCGGCGACGCTGCTCTACGCCCTGGCTTTCACCGGCATCTACCTCCGCCCGGTGACCCGGGAGGCCGCATCCCGCTGGATGCTCGCCACCATTCCGGGCCCCATCAACCTGCACCTGACAACCGACGACGGACCAGCCGCGCAGCCCATCGCCTTCGGCTACGAGCGGCGGCTCGGCGGCGGCGACGAGGTGGAGACCCGCGCCCGCGCCGCCATCACCGGCCGCGCCCACAGCGTGAGCTTGCATCGCGTGGTGATGGACGATCCGCTCTCCCGGCTCGACGGCGGGGCGGCCGCCCCCGAGGTGACGGCGGTCGTCGTTGTGGAGGGCCGCTCGGAGTCGGCAGCCACGGGTTCGTGTGCCCTCGTCGAGGCGCCGGTCTACCGCTGCGAGCTCATCCTTGACGAGCCCCTCGACATCACCGTGGACGACCCCCTGACCATCCGCCTCGAGCTGCACGCCACGCCCGACCGGTGGGCCCTCCTGGAAGGCGCCGCCATCGCCAACGAGACCTCGTGGGACGACGGCCTGCCGCTGCGCATCGGCCCATTCGACCCCTACGGCGGCATCTACCGCCGGGACCTCAACCTGGAGCTCTACTGGAACGACAACCAGGCCAAGCGCGAGCGCATGCTGTCGATTCTCGACACCGCCGATGTGATCGCCATCTCGTCCAACCGACAGTGGGGCAGCCTGCCGCGCATTTCCGAGCGTTTCCCGCTGGTCACCGCCTACTACCGCCACCTGCTGGGCTGTCCCCCGGAGGAAAGCGTCGCCTCGTGCTTCATGGATGCCGAGCCGGGCGCCGTCTCGGGCGAGCTCGGCTTCGACCTCGCCGCCACCTTCGTCTCGCCGCCCCGTCTCGGGCCGCTGGTCATCGACGACCAGTCCGCCGACGAGGCGTTCACCGTCTACGACCACCCCAAGGTGCTCGTTTTCACCAAGCGCACCGACTACGACCCGCAGCGCACCAGGTCGCTGCTCGAGGCCGTGGATCTGAGCCGGGTGCTGGTCAAGGCGCCGGCTCACTTCGGCCGCCAGCCCGCCGATCTCATGCTGCCCGCCCACCGGTTCGACGAGCAACGGCGCGGCGGGACCTGGCGCGAGCGCTTTCCGCCCGACGCGGTGGTCAACCGGCACCCGGCAGCGGCAGCGATCGCCTGGTACCTCGCCCTGGCGCTGCTCGGCCTGGGAACCGCGCCCCTGGTCCGCTGGGCGCTTCCCGGTCTCGCCGACCACGGCCTCCCCCTGGCGCGGGGCTTCGGCCTGCTGCTCCTGGCGTGGCTGGTCTGGATCGTTGGGTCGACAGGCCTCCCGGTGGGGCCGGCGACGGTCAGGCTGCTGGCGGCCGCTCTCGTCGGCGCCGGCGCGGTCGCGATCTGGCGCCGCCGCCGCAGGGGATCCGCGACCGTCGACCTTCGAACCCTGCTTTCCACCGAAACGGTTTTCGCGGTCTTCTTCCTGGTCGGGCTCGTCGTCCGCGCCCTCAACCCGGACCTCTGGCACCCGGGGTACGGCGGCGAGAAACCCATGGACCTCTCGTACTTCACGGCGGTGCTCAAGAGCGTCAGCTTCCCGCCCTACGACCCCTGGTTCGCCGGCGGCTACATCAACTACTATTACTTCGGGTTCGTCATCGTCGGCCAGCTCGCCCTCGCCCTCGGGATCGAGCCCGCCATCGCCTACAACCTGGCCATGCCCACCCTCACCGCCCTGGCGGCAGTGGCGGCCTTCAGCCTCGTCACCAACATCGTGCGCGCCGGTGCTCCGCCGTCGGAAGACGGCCGGCGGCGGTGGTTGCGCCCCGGACTCGCCGGATTCCTCGCCGCCACCGCCGTCACCCTGTTGGGGAACCTGCACCCGGTTCGCATGGCGGTGACGGGTCTGTATCGGCTCGGCGCCGCCTCCACCGACAGTTTCGTGGCCGCCATCGCCGTGGGGATCCGCCGTCTCGCCTCCGGCGCCACTTTTCCCGTCCCCAATCACCACTGGTTCTGGAACCCCACCCGGATCATCCCCGACCCCGATGTCAGCCCGATCACCGAGTTCCCCTCCTTCACCCTGATTTACGGCGACCTGCACGCCCACCTCATGGATCTCCCCCAGGTCCTCCTCGCCATGGCTTTCGCCCTCGCCGTCCTGGTGGGCTGGAACGAGCCCGGCCGCCGCGGCCGGCACCTGGGCGCGGTCTTCCTCGGCGCTTTGGCCGTGGGCGCCATGCGGCCTACCAACACGTGGTCCTACTACCCCTTCCTCGCCCTCGGCTGCGTCGCCGTGGCCTGGGCCGTGCTCCAGGTGGAGAGCCGGCTGCCGGCGCGCCCGGCCCTGCTGCGAGCCGCCCTCTGGGCCGGCGGATTCGCCGTGCTCACCCGCATCCTCTACCTCCCCTTCGACGCCTGGTTCGGCATGGGCTACTCCCAGCTGCAGTACTGGAGCGCCTCACGAACGCCGGTGTTGATCTACCTCGAGCACTGGGCGCCGTTCCTCTTCCCGCTGGCCGCGTGGCTCATGCTCGAGCTGAGAAACTGGCTGGCCGCGACCCCCCTCGACGCCATCCGGCCGCTCCAGCGCCACCAGGGGACCATCCTGATTTTCGGCCTCCCAGCCGTGGCCGGGCAGCTCCTGCTCCTGATGCTCGGCGTCCGGATCTCGTTGATCGTGTGGCCGATGATCATCGCCGCCACGCTACTGCTCATGCGCCGCGAGCTCTCCGCCGGCCGGCGCTTCACCCTGCTAACCGTGGGTCTCGGCCTCAGCCTCACCGTGATCGTCGAGCTCGTCACCTTGAAGTTCGACCTGGGCCGTATGAACACGGTCTTCAAGTTCTACTACGTCACCTGGGCACTGCTCGCCGTCAGCGCCGCAGCCGCCCTGTGGTGGGTCGCCACAAGGCGCCCCGAACGACCGACCTGGCCGCGCCGTCTGTGGTGGCTGACCGCCGCCGCCCTGCTGGCCGGCGCCTGTCTCTTCCCCCTGCGCGCCATCCCCGCCAAGGCCTTCGAACGCATGGCGCGGGAGGCGCCCCGCGGCCTCGACGGCCTCGCCTACCTCGAGCACGCCGTCCACCACGACCAGGGAAGACCGCTGGTCTTCGCCGAGGATCTCGCCGCCATCCGGTGGCTCCAGCGCCACGTCGACGGAACCCCGGTCATCGTCGAGGCCAACACTCCGGAGTACCGCTGGGGCTCACGCATCAGCATCAACACCGGCCTGCCGGGCGTGGTCGGGTGGAACTGGCACCAACGCCAGCAGCGGGCGATCGCCACCGACCGCTGGGTCTGGGATCGCGTCGAGGCCGTTTCGGCCTTCTACGAGACCACCGACCGGGACGAGGCGGCGGGCTTTCTCAAACGCTTCGAGGTGGAGTGGATTGTGGTCGGCCAGCTCGAGCGCGCCTATTACTCCGGCGAGGGGATCGACAAGTTCCTCGCCTGGGAGGGCGATCTCTGGCAGGAGGTCTTCGTCGAGGGAGAGACGGCGATCTACCGCGTCAAACTCGCCGAGTCTCGTCAGTAGCTGCGCTCGACCACGAACCGGGACAGAGCCGCGAGCTCGCCCCCGGGGCCCTCGAGCCCGACGGCGCGCTCCACCAGCTCAGCCTCGATCTCGGCGAGCCTCGTTCGGGCGGCATCCAGACCGTAGAGGGTGACGTAGGTCAGCTTGCCCGCCTCGGCATCCTTGCCCGGAGACTTGCCCAGGTCGTCGGCGGAGGCCGTGGCGTCGAGGATGTCGTCGGCAATCTGGAACGCCAGGCCGAGGGCGGCGCCGAAGTCGGAAAACGCCGCGAGCCGGTCGCCGGCGCCGGCCAGCACCGCGCCGAGCTCCACCGAGGCCGTCAGCAGGCGGCCGGTCTTGGCGCGGTGGATCCTCTCCAACCGTTCCTCCTGCCGCCCTTTGACGCCCACCACCTGGCCAGTGGCCTGCAGATCTTCCATCTGGCCACCGACCATGCCCCGCGCTGACACCGCGTCGGCGACGAGCTCAACCGCGGCGGCGCGCCGGGCCGCCCAGTCCGATCCCTGCGGGTGACGGGCGATGAGCAGGAGGCCTTCGGCGAGCAGGGCATCGCCGGCGAGGATGGCGGTAGCTTCGTCGAAGGCGACGTGGACCGTGGGCCGGCCCCGGCGGAGAACGTCATCGTCAAATGCCGGCAGGTCGTCGTGGATCAACGAGTAGGTGTGGATGAGCTCGAGCCCGCAGACGGCATCGGTGACGGCATCGGGATCGCCACCGGCGGCGCGGTGGGCGAGCCGGGCGAGAACCGGTCGAATGCGCTTGCCTCCGGCGAAGACGGCGTGGGCCATGGCGCGGTGCAGGCGCTCGGGCCACGCGTCGCTCGGCAGCAGCCGCGCCAGGGCCGCATCGACGACCCCCCGCTCACGAGCCAGCAGCTCATCGATCACCAGTCCGGCTCCCGCGAGCTTTCGTCGTCGTCCAGCGGCGCCGTCGCGGCTTCCTCGCCATCCTCGTTCTCGAGCAGCCGACGCACCCGCTGCTCCACCTCTTCGAGCCGGGAGCGGCAGCTCTTGGCCAGCGTCATCCCCTGCTCGAAGAGCTCGAGGGCCTCTTCGAGGCCCACCGTCTCGTCCTCCAGGCTGGCGACGATCTCCTCGAGCTTTTCCAGCTGATCCTCGAAGCGTTCGGTCGTTTCGTCCTTCTCAGTCGGTTCCATGTCGATCTCCTGGGTCGTCGGTGGGGTCGCCGAAGAGCGACGGTTGGCGGTCGCTGACCGTGGCGGAGCGGGGCCGGCGGGTGGGCCGGTCCGTCGCCAACGACCGAAGGTCGCCGCCCGCGAGCCGCGTCACCAGGACCTGCCCGGCCCGAACCTGGGCAGGATCCTTGAGCGGCCGGCTCGAGTTCTTGATGGTGGTGATCGAGTAGCCGCGCTCCAACACCCGGTCGGGGCTGAGGCTCGCCAGGGTGCGCCGCTTGGCCGCGAGCTCGGTCTCGCACCGGTGGAGGCGAGCCCGCATGAGCTGACTCATCTGCTCGCAGCGGCTCGCCAGAAGCCGGCGGTGGCCACCGGCCGCCACCCTCGCCGGGAGCCTCCCCAGGACCGCCTCGACGCGGACGAGCCGCGAGCGAACCCGGTCCGCGAGACCGCGCAGCGCGGTTCCCAGGCGATCGGCCCGGTCGAGGCGCTGCCGCAGCGCCGCCACGCGGTGCGGCAGCGCGGCCAGGCCGCCGGATCCCTCGAGGCCTTCGAGCCGGGCGCCGGCCATCTTGAGATGTCGTCGGAGGTCGCGGCGCAACGCGTCTTCGGCCGCAGACAGGCATCGGTCCTGCTCCTCGACCCGGGCCGCAACCAGCTCGGCAGCCTGGGTCGGCGTGGCGGCCCGGATGTCGGCGACGAAATCCGCGATGGTGAAGTCCACCTCGTGGCCCACCCCGGAGATCACCGGCACCGGGGCCGCCGCGATGGCTCGGGCGACAACCTCTTCGTTGAACGCCCAGAGATCCTCCAGGCTGCCGCCGCCGCGGCCGACGATGATCACATCCACCAGACCGCTGGCGCCGAGCCGATGGACGGCGCGGGCGATTTCGGCCGCCGCTCCCTCGCCCTGCACCGCCGCCGGGGCCAGCACCACCTCGATGTGCGCCGACCGTTTCACGACCTTGAGCATGTCGTGAAGTGCGGCGCCGGTGGCCGAGGTCACGATGCCGAGGCGGCGCGGCAGCACCGGCATCGGACGCTTGCGCTCGGGGTCGAAAAGGCCCTCGGCGTCGAGCTTCGCCTTGAGCTGCTCGAAGGCGAGCTGGAGGGCGCCGATGCCCTGGGGATCGAGGGCCTCCACGACGAGCTGGAAGCGGCCGCGCTGGCGGTAGATCGTCAACGACCCACGCGCCTGGACGGCGAGACCGTCCTCGGCGTCGAACTTCAGCCGCCGGGCCCGCGAGGCCCACATGACGCAGTCGAGGGCGGCGCTCTCGTCCTTCAGGGTAAAGTAGAGGTGGCCGCGCCCCGAGGTTGAGGCGTTGGTGATCTCGCCCTCGACGTGGATGCCCTTGAAGCCCTGCTCGAGCAGCGAGTTCACCTCGGCGATGAGGGAGGACGGAGAGAAGATCCGGTCGTTCATGGGGCGCTGTGGGTAAACCTGCTCCCGGGCGGGCTCAGGCTTCCACCTCCTCGCGCCGCAACGCCTCGTCGGCCAACATCACCGGAATGCCCGAAACCACCGGATAGACTCGGCCCGCCGGCGAGACGAGACCGATCTCAACCACCGGTTCCTCATCCTTGAACTGCTCCCGATAGCGGTCCACCAGCCGCTCGCACACGGACGGCGGCAGCTCAAGCACTTCAAGGGGCGTTTTGTCCACCGGGCAGACAAGAATCTCGAGCAGCTTGGGATCGACGGCCATGGTGCCTCCTGTACGGGCCATCAGTCTACACGGAGCCGATGCCCGGCGCGCGTCGTTGCCTGCGCTTTCGAAAAGACGGCCGCCGCCTGATCGAGAGCCCACGTCTGCGATACACTTGACGCGTTGAAAGATGGGGGCCACACCGTGACCCTGAGTCGCGTCCGACAATCCGGCCTGCAGCTTGATCGGGTCCCGCTCTGGATTCTGTTCGGGCTTGGTCTCGCTGTCGTCCTCATGCTTGCCGCTCCCGCAGGGCTTTCGGCCGAGGACGGGTCCCATGGGGACACCCCTCCCGCTTTTGCGGACGACCGGCTCGCCATCCTCGAGACGCTCTCTCCCGACGAAAATCCCACCCTGTACCTCAAGCTGGCCGACCAGGCGGTCAACGAACTCGCATCCGGCGCCCAACCGGATCTCGAGGCCAAAATCCGGTACGGCATTGGTCGAGCCCTGCTCCTTGAGGAGCGGTTTCGAGAAGCGTCCACGGAGCTCGGAGTCGCCGCCCGTCTCGCCCACGAGACCGGCAGAGAGGATCTCCACGCCTCGTGTCTCCTCGATCTCGCCCGCGCCCACTTCCTCCTCGGCGACTTCCCCTCGTGCCTCGCTGCCTGCCGACAGGCTCTCGCCCTGCCGCACGTCGCCGGCAACAGCGACCAGACGTGGATCTTCGACAACATTATCTCGGCCGTCTACCTGCAAAAGGGAGATTTCCGAGCCGCCATCGAGACGAGCTCCGCCGCCCTCGAGGAGCGGCAGGCGGTAGGCGACAAGCACGCCACCGCAATTCTGCTCAACAATATCGGCGTCGCCCACATGTACCTCGGCGATCATGAGCCGGCCCTGGATTTTTTCCAACGCGCCAGAATCATCAAGTCCGAACTCGGCGAGACTGACGGGATGGCTGACATCTTGGCCAACATCGCCGACATCAAACACCTGCAGGGCGCCTCGGACGAGGCCGTCGCGCTCCACACCGAAGCGCTGGAGCTCCGCCGCGCCGAAGGCGGCGCGCTGCGGATCGCCATGTCCCAGCGCAGCCTCGCCGCGGCTCTGCACGGGGCGGGCCGGGACTCCGAGGCCCTGGACAACATCGACGAGGCGCTGGCGCAGACGCGCCGTCTGGACACCAAGCCGGAGATCGTCTCCTGCCTCGCCATCCGGGCCGAGGTCCTGGCCAGTCTCGGGCGGCCCGCCGATGCCGTGGAATCCGCCGAGGAAAGCCTCGAGCTGGCCCGGCGGCTCGGCATGCAGGGTTTCGAGGTCACCGCACTCGACGCCATGGTCGCAGCCCAGGAGGCCGCCGGCGACCCTGCATCGGCCCTCGAGTACCAGAGCATGGCGCGGACCATCGAACGCGACATGGCAGCCGCCAACGTCCGCAGTGAGTTTGCCGAGTTTCAGGCCCGCTACCGGGCGCGGGAGCAGCAGACCGAGATCGAGCTCCTGCGCAAGGCCGGCGAGCTGCAGAGCCTCAAGCTTCGCCACCAGCGGCTGTGGCGGAACTCACTCGTCATCGGCGTCGTCCTGCTGGTGATTATCGCCGGCGTCGCCTGGAACCGACTCCTGACCGGGCGGCGGGAAGCCCGCGACCGCCGGCAGGCCGATGCTGCGCTGCTGCAGAGCATGGAGCGCTACCGGCGTCTCTTCGACCGCAACCTCGCCGGTGTCGTCCGCACCGATCTGAATGGCCGCATCCAGACCACCAACCAGGCCTTCGCAACCATGCTCGGCTATGACGACACCGACGAGCTCGCCGAGCGACCGCTCGCCGAACTCGGTGCCGCGCCCGAGGAGGTTCGCTCGCTGGGGAACGAACTGGCCGAGCTCCGAGAGCTCAGCAACCGTGAGTTGACCCTGGTCACCCGCACCGGGGAACCGGTGGTCATCCTGGTGAACGCGGCCATCGTCACCGACACCAACGACGGTTCCCAGAGCATCGAGGCCATCGCGATGGACATCACCGCCCACAAGCTCGCCGCGGAGGAACGCCGACGCCACGAGTTCGACCTCCAGCAAAACCAGAAGCTCGAAAGCCTCGGAGTTCTGGCCGGGGGAATCGCACACGACTTCAACAACATGCTGATGGCGATCCTGAGCAACATCAGCCTCGCGAAACGATCCTGCCAGGACTCCGAGAGCGGCCTCAAACGTCTCGGCGAGGCCGAAGAAGCCTGCCTGCGCGCCACCGGTCTGACGCAGCAGCTGCTCACTTTCTCCAAGGGCGGTCGACCCATCCGCAAGACCGCCACCATCGACCGCATCGTGGAGGATGCCGCAACCTTCGTCGCCCGCGAAGGCAATTGCTCGGTGGACTGCCGCACCGCCCACGGCCTGTGGCCGGCCGAGATCGACGAGGGCCAGATCATCCAGGTGGTCCACGCCCTGGTGATCAATGCCATGGAGGCGATGCCCTTCGGGGGCATCATCACCGTCACCACCGACAATGCCCACCTGGGCGAGGGGGACGTCCCGACCCTCGAGCCGGGCCGCTACATCCGTGTGGAGGTCATCGACACCGGTAGCGGAATCCCGGAGGACGAGCTCGACCGTATCTTCGACCCCTTCTTCACAACCAAGCAGGGCCAGAGCGGTCTCGGCCTGGCCACCGCCTTTTCCATCGCCCGGGGCCACGGCGGCGCCATTGTGGCTTCCTCGCCGGAGGACCGCGGCGCCCGATTCGCCGTCTACCTGCCGGCGTCGGAGGAAGTTCGGGTCGCAGCCGAGGTCATCCCCGGCGCCCCAGACACCGCACCCGCGGGCCATGGGCGGCTGCTGATCATGGATGACGACGAGGCCGTCCGCTGCGCCGCCGCCGAGCTCCTGGAGACCATCGGCTACGAGGTCGACACCGCCGCCGACGGCGCCGAGGCCGTCACGCTGTACGTCAAGGCCATGGAAAAAGGCCACCCGTACGCGGCGGTCGTCCTCGACCTCACGGTGCCCGAGGGCGTCGGCGGGCGGGAGACGATGACCCGCCTCCTCGACATCGACCCCTCCGTCAAGGCCATCGTCTCCAGTGGCTACTCCACCGATCCCGTGATGGCCAACTACCGCGAGCACGGATTCTCGGGCGTCGCGGTCAAACCGTACCGGCTCGCCGACCTCGCTCGAACTCTCGCGGCCGTCACCGAAGGCTGACCCTCACGATGCCCGCAAGCTGAGATCTTCCTGTATTCACATGCTATACTCCACCCATCGTAGTCTGTGATGGGGATCACGGATCGACCGTTCACCGAGGAGGGCCGGTGGTTGATTCCGGATTCGGCCGTCATACGGGCCGGGCACGGGGGACATGAGCAGCCTTCCACGAATCCTGCTGGTCGACGATCACGACAGTGATCGTGAGCTGGCCGCACTCGTTCTGTCGAAGGAGTTCGACCGGGTCGACATCGACAAGGTGGGATCCGCCGCCGAGTTTTCGGCCGCTGTGGCCACCGGCCTTTTCGGGCTCGTCATCACCGAGTCGGAGCTCGGCTGGAGCAGCGGCACCGAGGTCATCGAGCTGGTGCGCGACCTGCGTCCCGACTGCCCGATCATCCTCTTCACCGCCGCCACCGGCACCGAGCTGTGGAACGACGCCCTCCGGCTTCAGGTCGACGGTTTCGTCGCCAAATCCAGCGAGGGCTACGTCGAGCTTCCGGCGGCGGTCCGAGCCGCCCTCTTCCGCGCTCGGCGGCGCGCCCTGGCCACAGCTGAAGACGCACCGTACCGGCGCTTGGTCGAGGGCCTCCCGGTGGGAGTCGTGGTCTCGACCCCGTCAGGTGAGATCCTGGAGGCCAATCCAGCCTTTGCCGCCATGCTCGGCCTGGCCAACCCCGAGGCGGTCGCCCGCCGATCGTTCACCGAGTTCTTCGCGCAACCTTCGACGGCCTCGAGCTGGCGCTCCCATATCGAGGCCTCCCGCTCGGTCGGGAATCTGGACGCGCAGCTCAAACGCGCCGACCGTTCGGTGATGTGGGTGCGGATCTCGTCGTGGGTCGTCGAGCACGGACCCGCGGGGCTGCTGCAAATCCAGAGCATCATCGAAGAGACCGAGGAGTTCCACGCCGCCCAGGGCGAACTCGCGCGCAGGTCGCAGGCCCTGGCCCGATCCAACGCCGAGCTCGAGCAGTTCGCGTACGTCGTCTCCCATGATCTGCAGCAGCCGCTGGGGATGATCTCGTCATATCTCGACCTCCTCGACAAGGAGGTCAGAGCCAAGCTCCAGGGCGATGCCCCCGATTACCTGGACCGTGCTCTTCGCGGCGCCGAACGAATGCAGGAGATGGTCGACGCCGTCCTCGGCTACGCACGGGTGGATACCCGCGGCCGCGAATTCACCCCGGTGGATCTCTCTGCCGTCCTCGACGAGATCCTCGGCGAGCTGGCCGACACCATCGAGAAGGTTCAAGCAACCGTGACCAGGGATCCGCTGCCGACGGTGGTTGCCGACGGCGCTCAACTGCACCAGCTGCTGCACAACCTCATGACCAACGCTCTCAAGTTCGTTGGAACCCGCCCACCGAGAATCCACATCGGCGCTTCGGGAGACGAAACCGAGTGGAAGATCTCGGTGCGCGACAATGGTATCGGGATGGAGCCCGAGACGACGGATCGGATTTTCGTCATGTTCCAACGGCTCCACACACAGGAGGAGTACCCTGGTACTGGAATCGGTCTCGCGATCTGCAAGCGCATCGTCGACCGCCACGGCGGCCGGATCTGGGTGGAGAGCCGACCGCATCAGGGATCGACGTTCGTCTTTGCGTTGCCGAAACGTCCTGGAGGGGAAGATGAGTCTGCCGATTGAGCAGTGCCGTTGGTTGCCGGGAGGGAGCGCTCGCAGCGCACCGCCCGTCGCCGCGGAGCCAAGGAGCGCCACATGAGCCGGAACTCCCGAATCCGCGTGCTCCTCGTCGAGGACAGCCCCGACGACGCCCGACTGATTCAGATTCTCTTGGGAAAGGCAACGGAAACCACCTTCGTTGTCCAGCATGAAGACCGGTTGACCAAAGGCCTCGCCAGTCTCGAAAAGGATCGCTACGACGTCGTCCTGCTCGATTTCTCCCTGCCCGACAGCTTCGGACTGGACACCTTCCTGAGCGTTCATCAGGCGGCACCCCGGATGCCGGTCATCGTGCTCACCAGCCTCGATGACGACGAGCTCGCTGCCAAGGCCGTCCGCGAGGGCGCCCAGGATTACCTTGTTAAACGGGAGGTGGACACCCGCCTGCTGACCCGCTCCATCCGCTACGCCATGGCGCGCCAGACCGCCGACGACGCCCTTCGAGACAGTGAAGAGCGCTTCGCCCTGGCCGTCCAGGGCGCCAACGACGGCCTCTTTGACTGGGACATGCGGGGGGACTCCGTCTACTACTCGCCGCGCTGGAAGAAGATGCTCGGCCACGCCGAGAACGAGATCGGCCCGACCTCACGCGAGTGGTTCGACCGGGTCCATCCCGACGACGAGCCCACGTTCCGCCGTAAGCTCAGCGCCCACCTCGACGGAGAGAGTCGCCACTTCCGGATGGAGCACCGAATGCGGACCGCGGACGGCCACTGGGTCTGGGTCCTGACCAGGGGCCTTGCCGTCCGCGGCCCCGACGGCATCCCCTCCCGAATGGCCGGCTCCCAATCGGACATCACGGCCCGCAAGATGGCCGAGGCCCAGCTCCAGCACGACGCCCTCCACGACGACCTCACCGGCCTCGCGAACCGGGTGCTCTTCATGGACCGGCTGTCCGTGTCTCTGGCCGACTTCGACCGCACCAACGAGCACCAGTTCGCGGTCCTCTTCTTCGATCTCGACCGCTTCAAGAACGTCAACGACAGCCTCGGCCACCCCCTCGGCGACAAGCTGCTCATCGGCATCTCCCGCCGGCTCCAGCAGTGCCTCCGGCCCGGCGACACCCTGGCCCGCATCGGTGGCGACGAGTTCGCCATCCTGCTCAACCGGATCAACGACGTCCCCGGCGCCATCCACGTCGCCGAGCGCATCCAGGAGCTGCTCGGCATGACCTTCTCCATCGACGGGCACGAGGTCTTCATCACCGCCTCCATCGGCATCGCCCACAGCGCCACCGGCTACCACACCCCGGAGGAGATCATGCGCGATGCCGACATCGCCATGTACCGCGCCAAGGCCGGGGGGAAGGCCCGGTACGAGGTCTTCGACCGCGACATGCACCAGAGCGCGGTGGCGCTGCTCAAGCTCGAGACCGAGCTCCGCCTCGGCGTCCAGAACAACGACTTCGCCATGCACTACCAGCCCATCGTCGATCTCGACAGCGGGCACATCGTCGGTTTCGAAGGCCTGGTCCGATGGATGCATCCCGAGCGCGGCATCGTGTCGCCCAACAGCTTCATCGCCATCGCCGAGGAGACCGGTCTCATCGTACCGCTGGGCTGGTGGGTCCTCGAAGAGAGCTGCCGCCAGGCGCGAAAGTGGCAACAGATCTACCCCGCCGATCCACCGCTGTTCATCAGCGTCAACGTTTCGGGCAAACTGTTCACGAAACGGGGCATCGTCGACCGGCTCATGGGGGTACTCGAGGCCACCGAGCTGCCCGCCGAGAGCCTGCGCCTCGAGGTCACCGAGAACGTGGTCCTCGAGCACGTGGACATCGCGCTGGAAAACCTCCAGCAGCTCCGGGCCATGGGCATCCAGCTCTCCATCGACGACTTCGGCACCGGGTACTCGTCGCTGAGCTACCTGCAGCGCTTTCACTACGATCAGCTCAAGATCGACCGCTCCTTCGTCAGCAAACTCGGCCAGGGAACCGACTCGAAGGCGATCGTGGAGACCATCCTCGGCCTGGCCAGCAACCTCGGCATCGGTGTCGTCGCCGAGGGCGTGGAGACCGCCGAGCAGGCCGAGCGCCTGCGACAGATGGCCTGCCCCCACGGCCAGGGCTTCTGGTTCTCCCGGCCCATCACCGCAGAGGCCGCGAGCAACCTACTGGCCGCCGGGCCCGAGTGGTTCGCCGGCGAAGGAGGCCTCCCGGCCTAGCCCGAATAGAATCAGCGGCAGATATCAGCGTCCGCCGATGTCGGAGTCTGTAGAATCGGCCAATGGGTGATCTCTCACAGGCCCGCGACGTCCTCGACCGGCTCGACCGCGAGCTCGTCGAACTCCTTCAACGGAGGCTCGGAACGGTCGCCGAGATCGCCGGCATCAAGGAAGAGGGATTAAGCTTCCTGCGCGACCACGAGCGTGAGCAGGAGCTTCTCGGCCGGATCGAGGATCTCGCCCGCGAGCTCGGCATGGACCCGTTCCGGGTCCAGGAGATCTTCCGCGAGATCATCGCCATGTCCTTGAAGGCCCAGGAGGAGGCCCTGCTTCACCGCGAGCAGGTCGAGCGGTCCACCGGGGCCGCCATGCGCGCCTCGTTCCAGGGCACCGTCGGCGCCTACAGCCACATGGCGGCCCGCAAGTACTTCGCGGCGCGGTCCGGAGAGATGGAGTTCATGGGTACCGAGACCTTCGGCGAGGCACTCGAGCTCGCCGAGTCCGGCACGGTGGGATACGCCGTGCTGCCCATCGAGAACACCACCGCGGGGTCCATCAACCAGGTCTACGATCTGCTTCGCAGCACCGAGCTGCGCATCGTCGGCGAGGAAATTCTCCAGGTCCGGCACTGTCTCGCCGGCCTGTCCGGCGCCCGAGTCGACGAGATCCGACGGGTGCTCTCCCACCCCCAGGGCCTCATCCAGTGCGGCGACTACCTCGCCAGGCTCGCAGGCGTCGAGCAGGTGGCCTTCACGGACACCGCCGCCGCGGCCCAGGAAATCACCCGGCTCGGCGACCCCACCCAGGCGGCCATCTCCAGCGAGGAGGCGGCCGAGGTCTACGGTCTCGAGATTCTGGCCCGCGGCATCGCGGATCAGGACGAGAACTGGACCCGGTTCGTGATCGTCTCGGGCATCGAGATCGAGATCGACCCCCGCATCCCGGCGAAGACCTCGCTGGTCTTCACCACCCGCCACCACCACGGCGCCCTGGCCGAGTGCCTCAATCTTCTCGCCGAGCACGGCCTGAATCTGTCCAAGCTCGAGTCGCGGCCGGTGCCACGACGACCGTGGGAGTATCTCTTCTACGTCGATGTCGAGGGAACGCTGCACAACGACGCCGCGGCCCTCGGCATCGCCGGACTGCGGCGCCTCTGCCCCTACCTGCGGGTGCTCGGAACCTACCCGGCGCGAACCACCGCCGACGGAGCCGTCGATCGGCTCCACGCTTCGCCGGCATCGCCCGCGGAGGACTGATGTGATGCATGCTGCCCCTTCCCGAATCAGTGTGACGATGGCCTCGATCGCCGTCGCTGCGACCTGCTCTCTCTGCTCCGGCCCTGCCGCTGCCGACGACCCGGCAAACGATCTCCAGCGGCTGGTCGAATGGATGACCGGAGCGTTTTCCACCGCCGTCCAGGCCGAGCAGAACTTGGAGTTCTTCGTCGTCGACCTCCACGCCGCCCCGATCTGGCCCGATCGCGACGACGGACACTGGATCTACGTGGAGCAGGCCATGAGAGAGTACGGCGATCGCCCGTACCGGCAGCGCATCTACCGCCTGAGCGAGCCCGCGCCCGGCCTCTTCGAGATTCGGATCCACCTCCTGCCCGACCCCGGATCGGCGGTGGGAGCGTGGAGGGAAGAATCACCACTCGCCGAGATCGACGTCGCGAGTCTGACCGCAAGGGTCGACTGCAGTATCTACCTGCGCCGCCGCGGCGATCGTTTCATCGGCTCCACCCTGGCGTCGCTGTGCACCAGCACCCTGCGCGGCGCCGCCTACGCCACCTCGGAGGTGATGGTCACCGCCGACGGCATGATCAGCTGGGATCGAGGCTTCGCCGAGGGCGGCTCTCAGGTCTGGGGCGCCGTCTCGGGCGGGTACGTCTTCGACCGGATCGTCGAAGATGGTCCGGCATCCGTGGCCGAGCCAGTGGCCGAGCCCGTCCCCGACGACAGCGGCAGCAGCAGCGGCGGTCAACAGGATCGAGACCGGTGATCCATGTCAGATCCCTCCACATCTACCCCGTCAAGTCCTGCCGGGGAATCGCGCTGGACCGAGCGCAGGTCACGACCACCGGATTCCGGTGGGACCGGCAGTGGATGGTGGTGGCCCGCGACGGCGGATTCCTGAGCCAACGCACCCACCCGTTGATGGCCACCGTTTCGGTCCGCCTCAATCAGGGGAGGCTCGTCCTGTCGGCTCCCGGGCGGGCCGATCTCGCCGTCCCTCTCACCGGACCGGAGAGACCATCCCTCCCGGTCACGATCTGGAACGAGACGGCCTCCGCCGTCGGGGAGGGTGCGCCGGCCGCCGCGTGGTTTTCGAACCTCCTCGGAACCCCCTGCAAGCTGGTCCGGCAGAACAAGCAGGCTCCGCGTCCGGTGGATCCCAGGTACGCGGGGCCCGACGATGTCGTTTCGTTTGCCGACGGCTACCCGTTCTTGCTGATCTCGCAGGCCTCGGTGGACGACCTCAACACCCGGCTCTCAAACCCGGTTCCCGCGGACCGTTTCCGCGCCAATATCGTCGTCGACGGCTGCCCCGCCTATGTCGAGGACGCCTGGACAGCGTTGCGGATCGGGGCGGTGTCCTTCCGCGTCACCAAGCCCTGCGCCCGCTGCAGCATCGTCGGTACGGATCAGCTTGACGGTTCCCGTTCCAGCGAGCCCCTCGCCACCCTGGCCGGATACCGCAGCGTCGGCAACAAGGTGCACTTCGGGCAGAATCTCCTTCACCTGACGACGGGCGCCCTGACCGTCGGCGATCCCGTCTCGATCCCCAGCGAGAACTGATCTCAACCCTCTTGCGGGAAGAGGGTCTTGAGAATAGTTATTAATACAAGCCGTTTGTTATGATACCCACATGAGGTCAAACGAGCTTGCCGCAACTGCCGACCGGGTCCGTTGTGCGGGCTGGATCGGGTTGCTGGTCAATCTCGGCCTCGCCGCCTTCAAATTCGCCGCAGGGTGGTTCGGCCACAGCCAGGCCGTGCTCGCCGACGCCGTCCACAGCTTTACCGACACCGCCACCGACATCGTGATCATCCTCGGCGTGCGGTACTGGTCGGCGCCGGCGGACGAGGACCATCCCCACGGTCACCGACGGCTCGAGACGCTGGTCACCGTCGCCATCGGTCTGGTGGTCGCGGCAGCGGCTATCGGCATCGGTTGGGACGCCGTCCAGTCTTTCGGGCGCCCCTCACATCCACCGGGCACCATCGCTCTGGTCGCGGCGGTACTCTCCATCGCCGTCAAGGAGGGGCTCTACCACTGGACCGCGACAGCCGCGCGCCGAACCGGCTCTGCGGCTCTCACAGCCAACGCGTGGCACCACCGTACGGACTCCCTGTCGTCGATTCCCGTCGCCGCGGCGGTGGCAGTGGCGATGATCGACCACCGTCTCGCGGCAGTCGATCGAATCGGCGCTCTGGTGGTCGCCGTCTTCATCCTGCACGCGGCTCTGCGGATCGTCCGCCCGGCCCTCGACCAGCTC
Source organism: Thermoanaerobaculales bacterium (assembly GCA_036351195.1). Taxonomy (GTDB): domain Bacteria; phylum Acidobacteriota; class Thermoanaerobaculia; order Thermoanaerobaculales; family Sulfomarinibacteraceae; genus JAHECW01. Next base: position 26,304 of record JAZBOQ010000238.1, read on the forward strand.
GTCGATACCGGAGCGCCCAAGGATCAGCGGCGACACCTCGAGAAGCTCGCCCTCGAGGTTGAGGGCGTTGAAGACGCCCACGCGCTCCGGACCCGTTACGTCGGCCCGGAACTGGCGGTCGACCTGCACGTCGAGGTGGAGCCCGAGCTCAGCGTTGCCGAGGGCTTCGAGATCGCCCGCCGGGTCAAGCGGGAGCTCAAGGACCGCGGCCCCGGCGTGGCGGACGTGGTCGTGCAGATCGAGCCGAAGATCACGGAAGACCGGACCTGAGCACCCCCGGGAATCCGACAGCGGCCCGGAGCGCGACTCGCCCCGGGCCGTTGTCTGTTGCAGGTTCTGTTCACAGTAACAGTCGGTACACCAGCGCCACATCCCGCCCGGGCAGCGGCGCCGCGGTCTTGAGGAACGAGACGTGGTTGTAGGCAGCCTCGTCGGTGAGGTTGCGGCCGCGCAGGATGAGCTCGTGCACCGTCCGGCCGGCGAAGATCCGGTAGCCGAAACTGGCGTTGAGCATCTCGTACCCGGGTGTCGGTGTCTCGTGTTCTGAAACCCGATCCTGGTCATCGACCCACCAGCCCTCGATGCGCGCGTCGATCTTTTCGCTCAAGTAGACCAGGGCCAGCCGGCCCCGCTGGGGCGGAATCCTCGGCAGCGGCTCGCCGGTTGCGCGAAACTCCGCCTCGACCCGGTCATACGAGAAGCCGAGGTGGAGGTGGTTCGAGCCCCGGTGGAGGAGCTCGTAGTGGCCGTGCAGCTCGAAGCCCGTGAACTCGGCGTCCTGCTGCGCGAACTGAAGGACCTCGAGCTCATCGATCTCCTCACCGGTCTCTGCGAGATAGATGAAGTCATCGTAGCGCGTGGCGAAGAACGAGAGCGTGGCCTCGAACCGTTCGTACTCGGCGCGCACCGAGAGATCCAGCCCGGCGCCGAGCTCGGTGACGAGGTCAGGGTCGCCGATTTCGTAGGCGCCGGTGGCAGCGTGCGGTCCGTCAGAGTAGAGCTCCTCGGCCGTCGGCGCCCGCTCGGGGCGGTTGAGCGCCGCCGTCAGTCCCCAGTGCGGGGCGAATCCCCACACCACGCCCACCGAACCGGTCCAGGTCTGGAAATCGCGGTCCGGAAGATCCGGGTCCGACGACTCGGTGTCCTGGTTGTCGAAACGCATCCCGAGCTGAAGGTCCACCGTACCGAGATCGGCCTCCTCGAAGAGATACGCGCCGAGCCGCGTGGTCGTGGTGGGCAACACGTAGGCTTCGTCGCCGGTGGCGGCGAAATCGCGGTGCGAGTACTGCAGCCCAAGGGTGCCTTCAAACCCGAGGAGCTCCCGGTTCAGAAAGTCGAGTCGGGCTTCGGTCCACTCGTTGGAGAATTTCGTACCGAGCTCGTCGCCCTCGACTTCGTCGTGCTGATAGTCGCGCCACCCGGCAGACAGCCGGACCGCAGAGAAGCCGCGAAAGGGATTATCGAGCTGACCGTGGAAATCGATCCGCCGCTGCTCGAGGTCGGCGTACACGCCCTCCTCCTCGTCGTGGTGGTGGTCTTCCTTGAGCTGCTCCTCGTGCTCGTCCTCGTGGTGGTGGTGGCCGGGAATCCCGTACTCGGTGTCGTAGCCGCCGAAGGCGATGCCGATGAAACCTCGGTCGGTGACATAGGAGCCGCCGATGGTCACACCCTGGGCCTCGGCCCACGAGTTCTCCACGGTCCCGGTTTCGAACTCCTCCTCGTGGTCGTCGTGGTCGTCGTCGTCCTTGATCAGCAGATGCTCGTCGTGGTCGTCGTCCTCCACCGGCCGCTCGGCCGGGCTCGAGTAGTCGTCCTGATCGCGCGCGTACGCGTCCAAATGCCACGCGAAGCGTCCCGACCCGCCATCGAGCTTGATCGCACCGGCGAGCTTGTCGGAGTTGGAGCCGGCCTCGAGCTGAAGATCGGCGGAGATCGGCTCCGTCGCCTGGTGGTCGGGCACCCGGCCGTCGAGGATGTTGACCACGCCTCCGATGGCGTTGGCCCCCCAGAGCACCGCGGCCGGGCCGCGAACGACCTCGATCTGCTCGGCGGCCAGCGGATCCATGGCCACCGCGTGGTCGGGACCGATGGACGAGACATCTCCGGTGTCGAGCCCATTCTCGAGGATCCGGATGCGGTCGGCGCCCAGGCCGCGGATGACCGGCCGGCTCGCGCCCTGCCCGAAGGAGCTGGAGTTGACCCCGGGCTGCTGGGCCAGGGTCTCGCCCAGGGTCGACTGCTTCCGCAGTACCAGGTCCTCACCGGCGAGGATGTCCACCGGCTGCGCGACCTCGCTCAAGCCGCGGGCGACGCCTGACGCGGTGACGGTGATGCCCTGCGAATGGACCATCTTATCCAGCGTCAGCACGAGAGGGGCCGGCGCATCGACAGCCACCACCACCCGATCGACGGCGCTTCCTGATCGCAGGCTGGTCACGCTGATCAGGTAGTCGCCCCACGGCAGATCGTCGAACTCGAAACGTCCTTCGGAGTCAGTGACGGTGGTGCGGCGAACCTCGGGCAGCACGACTTCGGCGTCCGACACCGGCGCACCGGCGGCATCGACGACGGTGCCCGAGAGCACACCCGGTTCGCCGGCAGCGGCGACGTTGGACATCAGGAATACCAGAAGGGCTGCGCCGAAGGCAGCCGCCATTAACAGACGGTCAGATTTCATCGTCACGTTCCTCTCGCTGCAGTCCGGGGGGATGGGACCTACCGGGTTGGTCGTTCGATCGCGGTCAGCGCTCGATCACGACACCCGGGGCGGCCCACGTGGGCGAGAGGATTCGACGGCCGCCGCAAAGGCGCGGACCGACCGCAGCGTTTCGACCGGCGCGGCGCCGATCTCGGAACGAACAACGGACACTCCCCCAGCCACCGCCGCCGGCGCGTGGATCGAGCAGGCGAGGCAGTGGTGGGGAACATCGGCGTCGCTGCGCAGCTCGAACGCCGGCCCATGGGTGCAGAACGTTGCGTGGTCGTGCGGCGCCACCGCCAGCACGCCCTGGAGAACCAGGGTCACGGCGATCGAGAGAATTAGAATACAACGGTGGCGCATTTGTTCAGACAATACCATATCGTCCACCGGCATTCCCACGGCGGAAACCGTGACCCGGTGTACGATACGCCAGGAGGTCTCGAATGCCGGGAATCAAAGACTACGCCGGAGTCGCCCGGGCGCCGTTCCTGCTGCTCCCCCCGACCCTGATCGCCAGCGGCGCGGCGGCGGCCGCCTGGGACGGAGCTTTTTCGTGGTTGCACACGGTGATGGCGTTGATCGGGCTCGTGGCGCTGCACATGGCGGTCAATACCCTCAATGAATGGTCCGATCTGCGCACCGGCATCGACCTGGAGACCGAGCGCACCCCCTTTTCCGGCGGCAGTGGCACCCTTCCCGCCGGAGGCATGTCCAGCGGGACGGCGCTGATTTTCGGCCTCGCGTGCGCGGCCGTCGGTCTCGCCGTCGGTCTCTGGTTCATCCCCCGGATCGGCGCTGCCCTGATCCCGATCATGGCCCTCGGCGCGGTCTGCGTCCTCGCCTACACCGACGCCCTCGCACGTGTCGGCATCGGCGAGATCGCCGCCGGATTCGGCCTCGGCGCCGGACCGGTCATCGGCGCCGCCCTGGTTCAGGACGGTTCCTGGAGCCGGACCGCCATCGCGGCATCGATTCCCGCCTTCCTCATGACCTTCAACCTCTTGCTGCTCAATGAGTTTCCCGACGAGGGGGCGGATCGACGGGGAGGCCGCAAGAACCTGGTGCTCCTGCTCGGCCGCCGGCACGCCGCCCTGGTTTACGCCGCCGCGGCCATCGCCACCCCGATCTTCATCGCCGGTTGCGTGGTCATCGACTGGCTGCCCGCCTTCGCCCTGATCGGCGTCGTGCCCTCGTTGCTGCTGGTCAAACCCCTGCAGTGGGCCGTCGGCGACACCGGCACACCGGTTCCCATTCCCGCCCTCGGCGCCAACGTCGCCTGGAACCTGGCCACCAATAGCCTGCTCGCCGTCGGTCTCGTCATCGCGATCCTGATGCAGTAGCGCCGACGTCAGTGTCTGCGGCCGATGCTGGATACTGGGCACCGCTCAGAAGGCTGTCGCTTCAACGCGATCGCTTCAGCGCGCCACCTGGCAGGGCGCTGCGCGGGCAACCGAACGGCTGTCCGGAACCGCATCGCCGTAGGGTGGGCCTTGGCCCACCAGATCGCCTCCCGGCACCGAAGCTGTCAACCGAGCCGCGTGCAAAAAAACGGAATTCCAGGAGACCCGGCGCTACAAAGTACTGAGCTCCCTTGTAGTGTCGGAGCCCCGCCGGCGTCATCTCGTCCCGGTCAGGACATCACCCGGTCGATTTGCCGAATCTTGCAAAAGGCTGAGCCGATAACGATCCAGCTACCGGCTGCCCAACAATCCTTCCACGTGATCGACGATCCGCCGCTCGAGCTCTCCGACCGCGGCCGCGACTTCCCGGCTCAGGCCTTCGCCGAGCTCGACGGGCGGCTCGATGGTAATCCCCCAGACCTCCCACTCGGGGAAGGGGTCAGCGAGCTGGAGCTTCTTCAGCGCCTCCATGACGCTGCCGATGTCCGTTTGGTGAAGCGAAGCCGCGAAAGCCCGTTGTGCCGAGTCGAGCACTCGGATGTCCCCGGCCGGATCACCGGCGATGGCATCGACGAAGACGAACGTCTCGGCCGTCCCGAGCATCTCCGCCACTGCGAAGAGGTCTCCCGGCAGGGTGGCCACCATGATCTCGTGCCGCTCGGACCACCGCGCTTGGAGGCGTTCGGCGACCACGACGCCAACGCCGTCGTCACCGGCGATGGTGTTGCCGATACCGACGACCGCGACCCGGGCCCGCCGGCTCACCGGCCGGCCCTCACGAAACCGGTCGGTCGCCGACCGAGTCGGGCGAGCAGGCCATTGTCACGGCGAAGCTCCCAGTAAAACCGGATCACTCGTAGATCTTCACCTTGTAGCAGCACGCGTGGCCGCGTTCGGCGTCCATCAGGCGCAGCCTCACCCCGCCCATCTTGCCGAGGTAACCGGCGAGGTAGTTGTAGAAGAGCACGCACATCTCTCCACCGAGCTCGAGGCCTTCGCGGGCGCAGGTTTCGCGCACGAAACAGCGATTGACGTTGATCGTGAGTTCCTCGCCGCTGCGCTCGGTGGAGAACTCCCAGGCCGGTGCGAACTGGGTCTCCGCCAGGGCCAGCGCCTCGTTGAGATCCTTGGGCTCGTGGTAGCGGGGCAGGTGGCGGGCAAGGGTCCTTCCGGCCATCGTTCCCACCGCCGGCAGAGAACCGCCGAGGGTGCGCTTGAAGACCTCCGCCACCGAACGGAGGCGAACCCCGAGATCCACCGACGCGGCGGCCCGGGACTCATCGTCCGACGGAACGTGAAAACGGCCGGAGATGTCCGAGGCGAGCCGACTGGCAAGCCGCAGGGCGTAGGGGTCGTGGTAGTGGCTCTCGGCGAGCTCGACCCCCTGGTGTTCGATGCAGTGCGGCGGGCAGATCTCCGAGCAGCTCAGGCACCCGAAGCACTCGGCGGCATTGTCCACCACCGGCAGCGCCTTGGGCTCGTCCCAGATGAAGACGTCGGTGGGACAGATGTCCACGCACAGGCTGCACGAGCAGCAGGCTTTCTCGTCGACGGTGATCTCGATCATGATGCACCTCCGCGACGAATGGTGCGAAGCACCGCATCACCTCGCCGCACCTCCACCGTCATCGGCATCCGGCCCGCGGTGTGGGTCGCGCAGGCCAGACAAGGGTCGAAGCAGCGCATGGCGAACTCGACTCCGTTGAGCAACGTATCGTCGTCGCCCTCGGGCAGGTAGTGCCTCGCCATGGACTCCACCGCGCTGTCGATGGCGTCGTAGTTGTTCTGGGTGGCGACGATGAGGTTCACTTCGGCGACACGGCCGTCGTCGTCGGTGATGTAGTCGTGGACGAGGATGCCGCGCGGCGCCTCGATGACGCCGGCGTAGCGACCCGCCGTCACCTTGGGCACCTCGGTCCGGATGGGACCGTCGCCGAGCTCCGAGCCGGCAATGGCGGCCATGCGCTCGGCACAGTTGAGCATGTCGATGAGCCGGGCCTCGATGAAGTCCACAGCCGACAGGCGGGGGCTGGCGACGGCGCGGAAAGCGTCCAGCGCCTCCTGCGCCTTGGGCGAGCTCATGGTGGCGTTGACGTTGAGTCGGGCCAGCGGCCCGACGAAGAAGTGTTTGGCTTCCGGGCCCTTGAGCTGGACGCTCTTCATGTAGGAGCCCGGCATGACGTGCTCGACGAGGTGATCGCCGTAGTCGGGACCGGCAAAACGCCGCTCCTCGTTGCCCTCGGGGTCGACAACCACCCACTCCCCCTCGAGGAGGTCGACGGCGCCGTTGTTGGACAGCGCCAGCGAGTGGTACGGCAGCTGGGCGGCCTGGCGCAGCGGCTCGAGGTCGTCGAGCTTGGGCTTCAGGGTTTCGACGACGTGCTGCAGTGAAATCGTGGCTTCTTCACCCCAGCCGGCAATCAGGGCCAGCTGCTCGGCGGACGGCCGGCTGGCCATTCCGCCCGGAACGGCGGTGACCGGGTGGACGCCACGACCTCCGACTGCCTCCACCGTCCGCTGGCCGATGCTGCGGATGCGCAGCAGGGTCTTCGACAGATCGGGGTCGATGGCGAGCAGCGAGAACACGTTCCGCTTGCTCGCCTCGGCGCCGATGCCGAGGATGATGTCCGGTCCGGTGAGCACGAAGTTGGACAGGGCGTGCGAGTGCAGCACGTGACCGGCGTAGAGCAGCTCACGGAGCAGCTTGGCGTCGGCGGGCGGGGTGACCCCCATGCCCTGTTCGATGCCGATCGTGGCCACGAGATGGTGCGCCGCCGGGCAGACGCCGCACAGCCGGGCGGTCATCTGCGGCATCTTCAGCAGCTCCATGCCCTGCAGCAGCTTTTCGAAGCCGCGGATTTCCAGGACCTGCATGTGGCCCGAGGACAACGAGCCGTCGTCGGCGACCTCGAGGATGATCTTGGCGTGCCCTTCGATTCGGGTGACGGGGTTGACGATGATTCGCTTGGCCATCACTCACCTCCCCGCGCGGCCGCCGTGCCGCCGGCCCACTGCCGCATCTCCACCGTGGGTTTGCCGTGAATCACCCGCGACGCCACCGCGTAGGCGTAAAGGGTCTTTGCATCCTCTTCGAAGTACCGCTTCACCTCGTCCTCGGAGATCCCGGTGAGCATGTTGAGCCGGCGGCCCACCATGTTGCGCAGGTCCAGGTGCGGTTCCGTGATGAGATCCAGCGATGGTCCGGCGCAGCCTGAGCAGGCGATGCCCGACTTGGGGCACGGCGCCTGGCACCGGTTGAGGCTCACCGAGCCCAGGCAGACCACACCCTGGCTCAAAAAGCAGACCTGGTCCTTCTCAGCGGTGATCTCGCCGCGGCGCAGCTCGACACTGTCGACCTTCTGCATCGTGCGGTTGCAGTCGGCGCACACGCTCATCGAGGTCAGCTGGAGGTCCGACGCCCCGAGCACCGCGCGCAGACCGGCGGCGATGAAGTACGGGTGCGGCGGGCACCCCGGAAGGTAGGCATCGACCTCGACGACCTCGTCGATGGGAACGACGCTGTCCTCGAGCACCGGCGCCTCGGCATCCGGCCGCTCACCGCCGGCGTTGGTGGGCCCACCGTCGTAGACCGCGGCGAAGACCTCGTCCTGACCGTGCAGCCAACCCAGGCCCGACGGTCCGCCGTAGACGGCGCAGCTGCCGAAGGCGATGAGCTTGTCCACCGACGCGCGCATCTTTTCCAGGGCCTCGCGGTCGTGGTCCGACCGCACGGCGCCCTCGACGATGCCCACATCCGCCTGCGGGTAGTCCTTCTCGTCCATCAGCACCGGAACCCGGACGAAATCAACCTCCTCGACGAGGCCGAGGAGCTTCTCGTGCAGATCGACCATAGCCACGTGGCAGCCGGAGCAGCCCGAGAGCCAATCGGTTGAAACGCGCGCCTTCATTGCTGAACCTCCCACACCATCTCCTTGAGGCACCCGTTGGGGCCGGCGTGGATGATGTCGAGCTCGACCTTGGTGCCGGGCATGATGCTCTCCATGGCGCCCGCAAAGACCCCGTGGGCCATGTAGCACAGTGACTGCTTCTGCTCGTGACCGTAGCGGAAAAGTGCATTCCGGACCATGCACGTCTTGAAGACCAGGCGCATTGTGTTGGCGTGGCCGTCGGACTCCACGGAGGAGCCGTGGCCACCGGCGAAGGGCTCGAACTCCCAGACGATGCCCTGCTTCGCGAGGGCTTCCTTGAGGATCCCCACCGCCTCTTCCGGATCGTCCGTCTGGCGGACTCCCTCAACCGCTTCCTGGCCGAACTTCTTGCCCGCCATGGAGCAGATGGAGAGGCTGCCGCGGCCCAGATTCTGCTCGGCACCGTGGGCCAGGGCGCCCACAAAATAAGCGACGTTGTGCAATGTGTGCAGCTCTCGACTCATCAAAGCCTCCTTCCTGCACGCGCGAACGCCGCCCACCGGATGGGCGATCCTTCCCTCCGGGCTCGACGTTCGGTGAATTTTCTGAGAATGGGAACTTGTATCAATAGAACCGGGGCTGCTGTTCGGAGGACAGGCCGGAGAGCGGCGCCGCCCCCCGATCGCCTCACAAGGCCTTCTCGATGGACTTCAAGCGTTTCTTGATCTGGAAACGGACATTGCCCAGATTGGCGTTGAGGTCAGCCACAACCGCGAGAATCGCATCCTCGCCGAGCAACGCCATCACGATGAGTCCGTCGTCGTACTCCACCATGCCCTGGGTCATGGCGCCGACTTCGAGCTCTCGACCCATCACCTCCGACGAGCCGATACCGGTGGAGATCACCGCTCCCACCGCGTCGGCGTCGAGACTGGTTCCCGAGGCCACACCCTCGATCACGAAACCGTCCCGCCCCACGACCACGGCCGAGTTGATGCCCTCGACGTTGACGAGCTCGTTGAGAAAATCCGTCAGTTGCGACATGTACCTACCCCTTTCCGGGCTCACCGCCGGCTCTCCGCCGGTGAACATTCACTATCGTGACGTCACGTCTCCGATGCTCCTGGCCAGACGATCCACCGCGATGGATACCGCACCGAGGGTGGCGCCCCGCTTGGCGGCGACCAGCAGCGCCGACTGATCCTCCGGGTAGCAGCTCACCACCAGAGTCCCGTCGGCGTCCTCGAACAGCATCCGGTTGAGCTGATTCCTCGGGTACCCCTCCACCACGTCGAGGATCGACGCTCTGAGGGAGTCGAGCCAGCGCGGTGTGTCCACCCGCTCGGCTCCGCACACGTCCATGGTTCCGTTGCCGTACATGAGACATGCATGGATGGCGAAGTCGTTCTCGTTCAAAAAGTCGTACAGCATCTTGCGGATCTTGTCCGCGTTCCGGTCCGAGCGTTCGTCGCGTCCTGCGGGTTCTTCTTGGCGGTTGGCCACGGCAATGAGCTTGCGTGTGAGGTTCCCGGTGAAGCTCGCCGCATCGGTCAGGACGTCGGGACGGAACTCGAACTCCCCCTCGCTCCAACCGACGATCAGGTCCAGCACCGCATCGCCCTCCACATCGCCGGCAACCAGGTGGACCAGGGTCCCGTCAACGTAGTAGAGCCTGGCGTCCTGTTCCTCGGTGGCGATGAACAGCTCGCCGGTCTTGCGGTTCCCGAGAGGGATCTGCACGAGATCGACGATGGCCAGATCGGTCAACGAGCCCCTCAGCATCGGATCATCCTTCCCGGTGACGAGCCCCTGAACGGCTCGAAATCCCTTCGCCGCGTCGCCCGGCTTCCGGTCCGTACGGCCACGCCGCGTCATCCTCCATTGTACACAAAGATCAATCGAGGTTTGCGATGAGGTACCTCACACCCGGACCGTGTTCTGCCGTTTCCCGGGTTCGGCGAGCGTGCGCGACGTAACCGAAGTGCGCTATTCTGGCACGAGGGCGATCTGATGGGAGGAGAACCGATCGAAGATCTCCGAGGTTCGCTGGCGTTCACGACCCTGACCGACGTGATGCAGTTCCTCCACACGACCGGGAGGACAGGCGAACTCTGGGTCGAAGGCGGGCCCGAGCACCGCGCTGCCCAGATCTACTTCGAGCGCGGAACCGTCTACCACGCCCAGGAGGGCGAGACGACGGGCATCGACGCGCTGGTGGAGATCATCTCCTGGGCGGAAGGCACCTTCATCTTCTCCACCGACAAGATGTGTCCCACGGTCAGTGTCGAGGTCAGCCTCCCCAACGCCCTCGTCGAGGCGGCACGCCGACTCGACGAACAACGCCGCGCTGAGAAAGAAGAAGAGAACGAAAGGGCGCCGCAACGCCTTCTGGACTCCTTCGCCGAGTCGTCCGAAGTGCTGGCCGCGGTCCTCATGGCGGCGGACGGTTCCCTGCTGGCGGCGACCAACTCCGACGACACGGTCAACACGTCCGAGCTGGGCGAGCACCTGCCCGCTCTCATCGAACGTGTCAACGGTCTCGGCGGCGCACAGGATTGCCGCCCCTTCGGCGGTTTCTTTATCGAGTACGACCGGTTGCAGGTGCTCTGCCTGCCGGTGGCCGGCACGGTTCTCGCGGTGGTGGCGCCCGGGCAAGCCCAGCTCGGTGTCATCCGCCACAAGACGCAACACCTGGCCGATGCCCTGGCCAGGGTGCTGCCCGGCTGATCGGGGAGATGAATGAGGCTGCCCGGGAACGAAGCACCGAGCACGCTGCGGATCGGCCGTCCGGTCCGGCGGCGATGCCGAATCGAGGTGAATGCATGAGTCATCGAATCGTGCTGACGAGCTCCAAAGGGGGCACCGGCAAGACCACCACCGCCCTCAACCTCGCGGTGGCGCTGGCCGAGCGCGGCCGCAGCACCATCGTCGTGGATCTCGACCCGCAGGGGGCCATTGGCTTTTTCCTGGCCAAGGAGGACGGCGAGTGGAGCGGTTTGGCCGAGGTCATGATCTCAGGCGCGCCCGCCGCCGACGCGCTCCTCCCCACGTCGCTACCGACCCTGCGAATTCTCCCACGGGGGAGAATGGACCCCGTCGACACCTGCGAGTACGAGCAACAGCTGCACCGAAGCGACATTCTCGGTACGACCCTCGCCGCCGTCGAGGACGAGGTCGACTACGTGCTCCTGGATACGCCTTCGGGGCTCGGCCCGGTGACCCGCGCCGCCCTCGCCGTCGGAGATTTCGCCCTGCTGCCGCTGCAAGCCGAGCCGGTGGCGTTCCGCACCATGAGCCAGATCCTCCGGGTCCTCGACCACATTCGCCAGAACGAGAACCCCGAGCTCAAGCTTCTCGGCATCCTGGCGACGATGGTTCGACTCGACAACGACCCGTCGCTGAACGTCATGAGCTCAGTGTGGTCCGGCTTCGGCGGAGTCCTCGACACCGTGATCCCCCGCGCCGATGTCTTCACCGAGGCCAGCGAGCTCGGTGTTCCGCTGAGCTTTCTCGGCGGAGGCACCCGACCCGAGGCCCGCCGATTCACCCTGCTGTCCGACGAAATCGAAGCCCGTATCAACCGCATGACTGGAGTCGAGGATGAACAGGAACCCCGCCGGCTCGTCTGACATCGACGTCGCGCGCGCGCTTTCGCGTCGACTCTGCGGTCTCGAACCCGGTACCGGCGAGACCGCCGCAGCGCCGTCGCCGTACCTCCGGTTCGCAGGATCCGCCGATGCCGAACCGGTGACGCCGACGGGCGGCGACGACGACGTACAGCAGACCCTCAACGACTTCACCCGCTGGGACGAGTTCCTCGCCTGGGCGCTCAACACCGTGCGGTCCACCGCCGCCTTCGCCGTGGATCCCCAGGGCTTCGTCATCGGTTCCAGCGGCAACGTCCCCGAGGACGGATTCGAAGGCACCGGGGCCGAGCTGAGCTATGTCATGAGCCAGGCCGATGTCATGAATCCGGTGATGGGTGGGCTGGAAGCCGTAGGCTTGGAGTTCGCCAACCGTCGACTTTCGGGCTTCCGGGCAAACCTCCCCGAGGCCGAGGGCTTCGTCATCGCATTCATCGACGCCGAGGGGTTCACCACCGCGACACGGCAGCAGATCGCCCGCCAGCTGGAACACAGCTTCGCGGTTCTCCTTTAGCTCGAAGTATTCATGGAGTTCCGTCGCGAGGCCGGCCAGGCGCCGATGCCAATCGACTTTTCTCATCTTTGGGCGCGGAGGCATACTCGACAGTATGTTGAGCACCCAAAGATGAGAAAAATCGCCTCGCGCGGATGCATCGTCGGCCGCAGTAGATCCCTCATGAATACTTCGGGTTAGGTCCCGCCGAAGTCTCTCGGCATCGCCACGCTTCGCCGGCTGAGACCTCGTTACTCGAGCCAGGTCGTGATGTCGTCGAACGGTTTCTTGGTGATGTCGGGGACGCGGCAATTCTCGGCCGGATAGCCCACGGGAAAGAGAATGAACGGTCTCTCGTTCTTCGGTCTGCCGACGATCTCGTTGAGGAACCGCATGGGCTGCGGCGTGTGGGTCAGGGTCACCAGACCCATGTGCTGGAGGGAGCTGATGAAGAGCCCGCAGGCGATCCCCACCGACTCGTTGACGTAGTAGTTGGTCACCTTCGAGCCGTCCTCGGCGACGCCTTGGACCTCTTTGAACACGACGACCAGCCACGGCGCGTCCTCGAGAAACGGCTTGTCGGCGTCGGTGCCCAGCGGGGCCAGGGCCTCGAGCCACTCGTCGGGTGTGCGCCCCCCCTCGTAGAACGCACGCTCCTCGGCTTCCGCCGCCCGGCGGATCTTCTTCTTGATCACGGGATCCGACACAGCGACGAAGTGCCAGGGCTGCCGGTTGGCGCCCGACGGCGCGGTTGCCGCCGAGGCGATGGCGGTCTCGATGAGGAATCGCGGCACTGGATCAGTGGAGAACTCGCGGATGGAGCGGCGGCGTCGCAGACTGTCGAGCATGGCCTGACCTCGGAACCTCGACTCCTTGTCGTGGCGGCGTTCGAACTCGAAGGGGACGGTGGGGTACTTCTCAGTCGTCATGGAACAAGGGTAGCGTTTCCCGGTCCCGGTCCCGGTCCCGATCCCGATCCCGATCCCGATGACAGCGTCCGTGATCAGGTTCAGCGGCAGCGGCAGGGATCAGCGGACAGCGTCAGCGACCAGCGACCAGCGACAGGAGGCGGTGACCGGGATGCGCTCGGGACCAGTTGTTCATGGTGGCCTCCGGGTTCTCTGCCTTTCCGGTACCGTGCCTCGCAAAAAGGCAATGACCACCTTGGATCTCTTCGACGAGGTGCGCGCCATGACCTGGAGGCTCCTCCACCCGTGATGGCAGCGCTATTCTCACCGACAACGCCGTGACGCACCCTCGGTGGGCCAAGGCCCACCCACCCTGACAGCCCTGATCGCGAAACCAAACTGCAGCGCCGTAGGGTGGGCCTTGGCCCACCAGATCGCCTCCCGGCCGCTCAGTCCTCGCCGTCGATGTCCTCGCCGGCGCTGCCGGTCGTCCGCGGCGTCAGAGCGACGGGATCGGGAGCGGCGAGGGTGCGCCGCGACTGCTCGGTGACCTTGAGGTCGGCGAGCTTCTGGCCCATGGGCAGGAACCGGCGCTCGTACGACCCCACCGCCTCGTTGAAGGCCTTCACCGCGGTGGTGAGCCCACGGCCGGCACGACCCAGATCGATGCCGATCTTGGCGGCGCGGTCATAAAGCTCGCGAGCGGTCTCGGCGATTTCCCGGGCATTCTCGGCGAGCACCCGCTGCTGGTGGTAGATGGCCACCGTCCGCAAGAGCGCAACCAGGGTGGTCGGGGTGGCCACCAGAACTCGCGACCGCAAAGCCTCGACCTGGAGGTCGGGATCTTCGCCGAAGGCCGCCGCAAGGAAGGCGTCGCCGGGCAGGAAGAGCACCACGAGGTCGATGTCGCCTTGCAGCTCGGCCGCGTAGTCGCGAGCGGCGAGATTCCGGATGTGCGCTCGAACCGCTTGCACGTGCTCTTTCATCCCGGCATCGCGGGCGGCGTCGTTCACCGCCTCCACGGCCTTGAGATAGCCGGCCAGCGGCACCTTGGAGTCGATGGCGATGAGGCGGCCCTCCGGCAGACGCACCACCATGTCCGGCCGCTTGCCGTCGCCCACCGTCTCCTGCTCGGCGAAGTCGCAGTGCTCGCTCATCCCGGAGAGCTCGGCGATGTTGCGCAGCGCGATCTCGCCCCAGCGGCCGCGTTGCTGCGTTCCCCGCAGCGCCGAGTCGAGCGAGGTGGTCCGTTCCTGCAGGCTGGAGGTTGCGGATTGAAGCTGGGTCAGGTGCTCTTTGAGGGCATCGTAGGCGCCGCGGCGCTCCTTTTCCATGACTCCGGTCTTCTCGTCCAAGCTCTTGAGGCTCAGTTTGAGGGGCTCGAGGAGATTCTCGATGGCCGCCTTTCGCTTCTCGAGCTCGCCGGCGGCCTCTTCGCGGGTGGTCTCCCAGCGCTGCTCGGCAAGCTTGAGAAACTGGCGAGAGCTGCCCTCGAGAGCATCCGACGCGAGAGCCTTGAAGGAGTTCTCGAGCTCTTTGCGGGACTTCTCGACGAAGCTTTTCTGCGCTTCGAGCTGCTCGCGCGCGTTGCGCACGTCGGCTTCGGCGCCGGCCGCCCGGCGCTCGAGCTCGCCGCGGGCCCGGGCCAGCTCCCCGGCCTCGGCCTCGAGCTCGTCACGGCGCTCGCGAAGCGCCTCGGCCCGGGACTCCGCCGCCGCCGTCCGGGCCCGCTCTCTCGAGGCCGCCAACACCCACCCGAGCACGCCCCCGATCACGAGCGCCACCACCGCCGCCACAACGAGAATTGTCATCGACACTGTCACTGGGTCACCTCGACGCGATTGTCGCACGGTTCCCAGGGTGCGATGGAAGGGGATGCCAGGCACCCGTCGATCGGTCCCGGTGCGCCTTCACATACCGGCAGCAGGTGCTCCCATCAGATCGTCACGCCGGAGAGTTCTTGAGGACGAGTCTGTTGTACACGACGAGCATCACGGCGGTGGAGGCGGCGAGGGCGGCGAAGAGAATCCACATGAGGTCCGGGTTGTCGACGCCCTTGGGCCCGAAGTGCTGGTAGGCGACACCCGACAGCAGACCGCCGAAGAGGTTGCCGAGGGCGACGCACCAGTAGAAGTAACCCATGTACATTCCGACCTTCTCCGGCGGCGCGATGCGTCCGGCGTACTCCTTGGAACGCGGACTGGCCAGCATCTCACCCACCGAGAAGATGAAGATGGCACTGACCACGACCCACCCGGTCTCGCCGAGAAGGTAGACGAGGAAGCTGGCGACGGTCACGGCGACGCCGGCGATGATGCTCGTCAACGGCGATGATTTCCGAACGAGGTAGGAGATCAGGATCTGAAAACAGATGATGCCGAAGGCGTTGAGATTGATCAGATACTCGGGCTTGATCTGGCCGTTTTCGAGCAGCGCGCGGCTCCAGGCGGTGATGTCCATGCCCACAACGCCGGTCACCGCCTGCATACTCGCCCAGAGATCGGAGGTGTCGACGTAATCCCGAATGTACTCGGGCAGCGTCATGAAGATCTGGTTGAACGAGGTCCAGAACCCCGCCATGAGCAGTAGGAAGATCATGTAACGGCCCTCTCCCACCCGCATGGGTTGGAGGAACCAGGAGTCGTCGGGGCCTTTGTGCGCCGCCCGCAGAGCGGCGTCGAGAGCCAGGTTGAAGCCGAGCCAGACAGCTGCAACAACCGCCACCCGCGGAAAACTCCACCACTTGGAGCCCATGACCAACATGACCAGCAGACCGGCCACGAGGAGGAAGAAACGCAGGTTGCCCACCACCCCGATCATTCCTTCGAAGACCTCTTTGAGGCTCCGTCGGCTCTCGGCCTCTTCGTCGCGCGGCGGCTCCTTGTAAAGCAGTAGACAGGCAACTCCCATCACCACGATCCAGCCCGCCGAGGCCCAGAACACGTAGTCCCAACTCCAGCCCCTGACCACACCGGCGAGGAGGGGGCCCAGAAAGCCTCCGATGTTGACCATCATGTAGAAGATCCCGAAGCCCATGGAACCGGTCTCCTCGCTGGTGGTCTTGGCGACGGTGGAGATCACCGCCGGCTTGAACATGCCGTGGCCCACGGCGACTAGGAAGTAGACCCCGAGGAAGCCCCAGAAGGTCCGCGGCGCGGCGAGCAGGATATAGGCGGGCGCCATCACCACCACCGAGGCGAGGAAGAGCTTCTTGAACCCGTAGCGGTCGGCCAGGGCTCCGAAGACCGCCGGAAAGAGATAGAGAAAGAACGTGGCGATGCCCTGAATGACGCCGCGATCCTCCGACGAAAAACCGAGCCCGCCGTCGCTGACCGCATTGGTCAGGTACAGCGTCGACACGGCGTAGAAGCCGTACCACCCCATGCGTTCGAAGATCTCCATGACGTTGGCGATCCAGAACGAGCGAGGAAACATGCGAAGAACTGACATATGTGGCCCTTTCTTTTTCTTGGCGACGAGCCGCATGGCGCCGCGTCGTCAAGAAAAAGACCTAGTGATCGAACTCGAGGGGCATGATACTTGTTCTTCCGCTCAAATCCTCTTGAATGCCGATGTAGACCCTCTGCTCGCCGCCCTCGATCTCCACGGCGGTGTGGTAGCTGAAGTAGCCCCTGGCCACCGCCTCCTGGTAGTGCTCGGCGGCCACGGTGATCGGCTGTTCGTGACTCGTCAGAGCCGACTGGTTTCCCTCTTCGTCCTCGGCGAAGAGGGTGATCCAGACCTTGGTCCAGTACAGATCGCCGCGTTGGATCATCTCGAGCCGAGCGTAGGGAATCTTGAGCTGGATCGGGATCTGCACCCGCTTCGATCCGGCGGCCCCGAGGCGGAATCGGCCCTCGGCGTTGCCCGCCTCCACCCGCACGCCGAGGGGGTTGGCGTCGCCGCCGAAGAGCATGGTCGAACGCAGGCGCGTCGCCGAACGCACCGCTGCCGGCTGGTCCACGTAGCCGGTGCGGTGCACCACGCGGTAGTCGGGGTGATCCGGCAGCTCGACCGTGATGGAGTAGGTCTGCCCGTCATCGGCGTGGTCCGCCGTGTAGGCCACCGAGTAGTGGTGTCCCAGAACGTCGTTGACCGCCTCCAGCGCCGGCCCCACCTGTCGAACGAAGAGCGCCTCACCGCCGGTGGAGGTCGATGACAGGATCAACATGTTCTTCCTGGTCTGCTCGAGCCACGATCCAAGGTTACGCGTCTCGCCGCCGGGATCGAAGGCGAAGGTCTGGTCGCTTCCAGTCGCTCTCTCGAAACCGGGCTGCCCTGCGATGCGGAAGATCGAACCCTTGTCGAAGGCGTCTTCGAGGGAGTCGGTGATGCCGATCTCCACGTCCGACCCGAACTCGACCCTGATACCCGAGGCGTCGACGGTGTAGAGGGTGAAGCCCAGGTCAGCCGCTTCGTGCGCCAGGCCGCGCCAGAGGTCGTGCACCGGGTACTCGGCGGCGGCGTTGACATAGTCCACCGTGGAGTACTCGGGCACCCAGGTTGTCCGTGGGTATCCGGGAGTGAACACCACGAGAACCCTTCGGCCGTCCGCCGCGGCGTACCTCGACATGGTCGCCGCCGCCGCATCGCCGACCCGGCGGACCTTCTTCTCCAGATCGGTAATGAACTCGCGGTGCCGTTGCCGCCGTTCGTAGAACGCCTGATCGCGCTCGCCGGTGACCTCGGTGTCGATGAGCTCGCCGGCGAGCGAAATGGTCTGTTGATTGCCGCGCGGCGAAATGAAGCCGAGATCCTCGAGACCATCGAGAATCTCATGCCGGTCGTCGCTGCGGTCGACGATAGTCTCCAGGCTGCCGTCGTAGACCACGATGGACACGTTCTGCCCGTCCGGAACTCCCTTGGAGTACACCTCCCTCAGGCCATCAGCCGCCCGGTTCCGACCCTCCTTGTTCATCAGGTAGAGATCGACGAGGTAGACCATTTCGACGGTGCGTGTCCGCAGGTCGTCGTAGATCTCGCCGGCGGCATCGGGACCGATTCCCGCATCTTCCGCCGCATCATCCTCACTGCGCCAGAGCTCGGCGAAGTTGCTGATGGTCTGCGGCTTGCCGTCCTCGAACACCTGGAAGTCCGACGCTGGAAGGCCGGTCACCGGCGCACCGGTCTCGGGATCGATGACGTGCACCGGCACCTCGATCACGTTGACCGTGGTCTCGCCCCGAAAGGGCGCTTCTTCAGCGACGGCGAGCGACCATGAAAGACCCGCAGCAATCCCGAAGGTAACGACAGCGGCGGTTCGAACATAAGACGTCATGACAGGTCCTCTCGAATCCATCCTACAGCGACGCTCATCCCGAAGAGGTACGAAGACGTTCGGGGGAGGTTGCCGGGATTCGGGAGCACCCGGCGCACGCCGTGTTGACACAATCGTGATCGAGCGGTGATCACCCCGTGATCTTCCCGGCACAACCTGGATGGGAGATGGAAATGACCTCGGATCGAAGCATCCTCGTCGTTGAAGACGACGCCGACATCAGCGGTTTGGTCGAGCTGCACCTGCGCGACGCCGGCTGCCGGGTAGCTCTGGCCGCCGACGGCGCCACCGGCCTCGAACGGGCCCTGGGAGAGGCCTTCGACCTGGTCATCCTGGACATCATGCTGCCCGGCGTTGATGGGCTCGAGATCTGCCGCCGGCTGCGATCCGAAAAGCCCGGGCTGCCGGTCCTCATGCTCACCGCCAGGTCCACGGAGCTGGACCGGGTGCTCGGCCTGGAAATGGGAGCGGACGACTACCTCACCAAGCCTTTCAGCGTCCGCGAGCTGGTGGCGCGAGTCAGGGCGATTTTCCGCCGAATGGCTCTCTACGACTCCCAGCCCGAGCCCGACAGGCTGCTGCGAGGACCCATGGAGATCGACGCCGACGCGCGCCGGGTGCTGGTCGAGGGCGAGCCGGTGGAGTTGACGGCACGCGAGTTCGACCTCCTGGCCCACTTCGCCCGCCACCCCGGCAGAGTCTTCACCCGGAACCAGCTCCTGGACAACGTCTGGGGCTACACCCACTCGGGATACGAACACACCGTCAACACCCACATCAACCGTCTGCGGGGCAAGCTCGAAAACGACCCCTCCCAGCCCAAGTTCATTCTCACCGTGTGGGGCGTCGGTTATCGGTTTCCCACCACCGAGGAGCTCGGAGCATGATGCGATCCCTCCACGCTCGTCTCATCGCGGTCCTTCTCGGACTTCTCCTCCTTCTCGGAGCGACCCTCACCGCCATCACCTTCAGCGCTTCGCGGCGATACGAAGAAGAGGTCGTGCAGCGCCTCAACCGGGCGCTCGCCGCGAGTCTGGTGGCCAAGGACGTCCTGCTGGTCGACGGCGAGGTCAACGAGCGCGCTCTCGAGCAGGTCTTTCAAACCCTGACGATCATCAACCCGTCCATCGAGGTCTACCTGCTCGATCTCGAAGGCGGCGTGGTTCAGCACTCGGCGCCCGGCAAGGTGCGCCGCCAGCGCATCGACATCGAGCCCATCAAGGCGTTTCTCGCCGACGGCGCCGAGCTGCCAATCCGCGGCGACGATCCGCGCGACCTGAACCGGAAGAAGATCTTCTCGGCCTCGGTGATCATGGTCGAGGAGCGCTATGAAGGCTACCTCTACGTGGTGCTTGCCAGCGAGGCCTACGACTCGGTCGTGCAACGGCTCGAAACCAGCCACATTCTCCGCCTCAGCATCATTCTCACCGGCCTCGCCCTGCTGCTCACCGCGGCCGCCGGCGTCGTCCTCTTCTCACTGCTGACCCGCCGCCTGCGCATCCTGACATCGGTGATGGAGCGCTTCCGGCGCAGCGACTTCAACCAACCCGTGCGCCTCGACCACCGCGAGCACCATGGGGACGAAATCGACATCCTGGCGGCCACCTTCACCTCCATGTCCGACCGCATCATCCGGCAGGTGCGGACCCTCAAGGAGACCGATGAGCTGCGGCGCGAGCTGGTGGCCAACGTCTCCCACGATCTCCGCACGCCGCTGGCCTCGCTCACCGGCTACATCGAGACCCTGCAGCTCAAAGAGGGCCGTCTCAGCGACTCGGAGCGCGAGCAGTACCTCAGCGTGGCCCGCCGCCAGTCGGAGCGGCTCGCCACCCTGGTCGAAGAGCTCTTCGAGCTCGCCCGTCTGGAGTCCCGGGACATGGAGCCCGAGCTCGAGCCCTTCCCCCTGCCCGAGCTGGTCCAGGACGTGGTCCAGGACTTCCGTATCGAGGCCGACCGCAAGGGAGTGGTCCTGAACCTGGTTCGTCCGGACGAGGTCCCCCTCGTCGCCGCGGACATCGGCCTCATTCAGCGCGCGCTCTCCAATCTCATCGGCAACGCCCTCGAGCACACCGAGCCGGAAGGGCGCGTCTCGGTGGTCATCGAACCGCACGGCGACAAGGTGGCGGTGCGCATCGAGGACACCGGCTGCGGCATCCCCGACGCCGAGCTCGAGCAGATCTTCGACCGCTTCTACCAGGCGAGGAACCACGGCGAGAAGCAGTCCACCGCCGGCGGCCTCGGGCTGGCCATCGTCAAGCGCATTCTCGAGCTGCACGGCTCCGCCGTCGAAGCAGCCAGCACTGTCGGCGAGGGCACCGCCTTCACCTTCTCGCTCGAAACCGCGTAGCCGAATCATCCGCCAAGACGCGAAGATCGCAACGTCCATCGCAGAAACCACGAAGACACCAAGGCACGAAGAAATCCACAAAGAGCCTGCGAGGCGGCCCGGCCGATGGCCGAACCGCCTCGCGATCTTCGTGATGTCCTTTGTGTCTTTGCGCCTTCGTGATTGCGACGTTGCGATAGCCTTGCGACCTTGCGGTTCAACGCCTTCCCCCCTTGTTATCGAATCGTGATAACTCCGAGATGCGCGTGTGAGACCCGGTCGCGATGATCAAGGTGCAGCGGCAGCGATGCCGCGAGCTTCTCCTCCAGGAGGGACCATGCGCACCAGAACATCGACACATCACCCCCTCATGAGGGCCGGCCTGCTGGCTCTCGCAACCCTGGTGACCGCCGCTGTACCAATGGCGGCCTCGGCGGACACCGTTTTCCTCGAGCTCGCCAACCACGGCCTCGAGCCCCTCGGCCCCGGCTTTGTCTACGAAGGCTGGCTGATCGTCGACGGATCCCCGGTCAGCGCCGGACGATTCATGATCAGCGCCGACGGGGAACCGACTCGATCCACCTTCGCCATCCCGGTCTCGGACCTCTCGGCGGTCAGCACCTACGTGCTCACCATCGAACCGGACCCGGATGCCGATCCCGGCCCGAGCCCCGTTCACGTGCTCGCCGGCGACTTCTCCGGCGGCGACGCCATGCTCACCGCCGGCCACGGGGCCGCACTGGGCGACGGCTTCTCGTCCGCCGCCGGCTCCTACATCCTCGCCGCGCCATCGGGAGGCGATGACGCCGTCGACGCCAACGGAATCTGGTGGCTCGATCCCAACTCTGGCCCCGGCCCCACTCTCGAACTGCCCGTCCTGCCCGCTGGTTGGGCCTACGAAGGTTGGGTGGTCGGTCCCTCCGGGCCGGTCTCCACCGGTCGTTTTCTCATGGCGTCGGGTGCGGACAGCGACGCCGGCGGCATCGCCTCCGGACCGAATGCGACGCCACCCTTCCCCGGCCAGGACCTGGTCAACCCGCCGGTCATCCTCACCAACGGCTGGGCGGCGGTGATCTCCGTCGAGCCCGAGCCCGACGACAGCCCGCGTCCTTTCGCCTTCAAGCCGCTGGTCGACGGCTCCATCGACGACGTCGGCACCCACGTTCTGCAGGAGATGGGCAACAACGCCGACGCCTTCCCCACCGCCACGGTGAGCCTGTCCTCGAGCCAGGTCACGAGTGAGCTCGCCCACCTCCAGCTCCACTTCCAGGGTCTCGAGGATCTCGGGGAGGGTTGGGCCTACGAGGGCTGGCTCATCGACAACGGCGCTCCCGTTTCCACCGGAGTCTTCACCGTCGACGCCGGCGGCGTGCCGTCCCAGATGTACTTCCCGACACCGGTCTCGAGCCTCGACAACGTCTCGACCTTCGTTCTCACCATCGAGCCCGTGCCCGACAACGACTCGATGCCGAGCCACGTCCACATTCTCGGCGGCGACATCATCGGCGGCCGCGCCGGCCTCACCGTCGACCACGGCGCCGCCGTCGGCACCGACTTCGGAATGGCCTCGGGCTCTTACATGCTCGCCGCGCCCTCGGCGGGCGGCGCCGCCGACTACTTCAACGGCATCTGGTGGCTCGATCCCGCCGGCGCCCCGGATCCGACCCTCGACCTGCCCGAGCTGCCCGACGGTTGGGCCTACGAGGGCTGGGTCGTGATCGACGGGAGTCCGATCTCCACCGGCCGCTTCACCTCGGTCTCGGGCGCGGATTCCGACGGCGCCGGCCCGTACGCCGGCCCCGACGCCGCACCGCCCTTCCCGGGTCAGGACTTCGTGGATCCGGCCATGGACCTGCGCGGCGGCATCGCGGTGATTTCGGTGGAGCCCGAGCCCGACAACAGCCCCGGACCCTTCACCCTCAAGCCGCTCATGGACCCGATCATCGACGATCTGGGCGAGGGCGTCCTGCAGCCCATGCACCGCAACCCGGCAGCCCTGCCCAGCGGCCACGCCGCGATCGCCCACGAGATGATCATCCCCGCCGGGGCCAACGTGGTCGGCTTCGGGGGCGCGCGCTGGTTCACCGATCTCGACATCGTCAACAACGGCGCCATGCCGGCCATGGTCACCATCCAGCTGCTGGAGGAGAACCGGGCCAACCCGAACCCGGCGAGCGCGAGCTTCATGCTCGCCGCGGGCGCCGCGGTTCGCTATCAGGACGCCGTCGGCGAGATCTTCGACTTCGAGGGGTCCGGTGCGCTCCGACTGCTCTTCAACAGCCCGTACGTCAGCGCCTCGTCGCGGACCTACGCCGCCGACGAAAGCGGCAGCTACGGCCAGGGCATCCCGGTGCACGGGATGTACGATGCCATCGGCTTCGGCGAAACCGGCCGCCTGTCGGGTCTCTCCGAGTCCGGCAATACCTCGGACGGATTCCGGACCAACATCGGCGTGGTCAACGCCACCGGCGCCGAGATCATGGTCGACATCGTCCTGTACGCCCACGACGGCATGATGGTGGGCGCCGAATCCATCGCCTTGGCCGCCTACGAGCAGCGGCAGCTGAGCCGGATCTACCCTGAGGCCGTCGACGTCGGCTATGCCATGGTTTCGACCTCGACCCCGGGCGGCGCCTTCTACGCCTACGCCTCGGTGGTCGACAACAAGACCGCCGATCCGACCTTCATCGCCGTGCAGTAACAATCGGCCCATCTTCGACAACACAACCCGGGGCGACCTTGTCGCCCCGGTTTTCTGTTGTCGGTTATCGCCCTTCGTGGGCGCGCATGACGCGCTCGCGGATGTCCTCCAGGAAGACCTTCTCCTTGGGGGTCAGGGCGGCGGGGCCCTCGAGGTCGAGCTTGCGACGAAGACGGTGGAACTCCTGCACTTCATCCGGCGACATGGACATCTCGAAGGTCTGGCCCGCCGGGCGACGCGGGAAACGCTGCTTCAGGTACAGGGCCCAGAACAGGAATCCGCAGAGCGCACCACCGAGATGGGCGCCGTGGCCGATGCCGATGCCGCCACCCCGGGTCTGGGCAAAAAGCCCCCACAGGTCGATGGCGACGAAGGCCAGCGCCCCGACCAGGGCCGGGACCGGGATGATGCCGAACACCAGGATCTTGTGCTTGGGAAAGAGAAAAGCGAAGGCGAGCAGCAACCCGGACACCGCCCCGGACGCACCGAGGGCGGCCATCGCCGGATCGCCCATGAGCACCGAGGACACGAAGCAGTGGCTCGCCGACGCCACCACCGACGCCGTGAGGTAGAAGACGACGAACGTCGCGGTTCCCCAGAGCTTTTCGAGCACCACGCCGAAGCTCCACAGCACGAACATGTTCAGCGCGATGTGCCAGAGGTCGATATGCGAGAACGCCGCGGTCACCAGGGTCCAGAGGTGACCGGCGAGCAGGTGGTTGGTGCTCACCAGGAAGTTCCCCGCCATGACAACCTCGAGGGCCTCGTTCCCACGCGACGCCTGCCAGGCGAGGAAGATCAGGACATTGATGGCGATGATCACCGGCACCGCAATGGGGCGCCGGTCCATCGGGTTTGAAGGTCGGGCCGCTCTCGTCTCGGCCGTCGTGGTCGTCGTGAAGCTCTCGTTCATGATGGCCGGCATTATGGCAGAGTCGCGTGCTACGCTCTCGCCGGAGACTCAATAAGGTGAAGATCGCCGGCCTCCAGCTCGACATCGCCTGGGAAGACCCAGAAGAGAATTTCCGCCGCGCCGAACGGCTCGCTTCGCGGGCGGTCGCGGGGGGCGCCCAGATGCTGGTGCTGCCCGAGGCCTTCGCCACCGGCTTCTCCATGCGCTCGACCGCCATGGCAGGGCACGCAGACACCGTCCGGCGCTTCCTTGTGGATCTCGCCAAGGAGAACGGCATCTGGGTCCTCGGCGGGCTGATCGAGCCCGGGAAAACCCGCCCCGTCAACGCCTGCTCCCTCGTCGGCCCCGATGGCAAAGAGGTCCTCCACTGCCGCAAGATCCACCCCTTCACCTTGGCCGGCGAGCACGAGCACTTCGAGACCGGCTCGACGGTCCGGACCGGAATGATCGACGGCGTTCGGATCACCCCGCTGATCTGCTACGACCTACGTTTCATCGAGCTCTTCCGGGCCGTTGCGTCGCACACCGACCTCTTCGTCGTCATCGCCAACTGGCCCGCAGCGCGCGCCCACGCGTGGCGCACCCTGCTCGCCGCCAGGGCCATCGACTGCCAGGCCTACGTCCTCGGCGTGAACCGCGTCGGCGACGCCGAGGGCCACCCCCACTGCGGCGACACGACGCTGGTGGATCCCATGGGGAAAGTCATCGAAACTTTAGCGCATGAACCGGGCGTCGTCCTCGGCGACGTCGACCCGGAGAAGGTCGCCGACGTCAGGAGGCGATATCCATTCCTCGCCGACCGTCGCCCGGAGGTCTACCGAGATCACTGAGCCGGCTCGCCGGCTCATCGCAATTCCCGGGCGGCCTCTATGAGGTCCCGACTATGTGACCCTGGAATACCGCTTCGACATCAGTTGCTACTACGTGAGAGGGAATTGCATGGCCACTACCGTCACCGTCAAGGTCTACTTTGAAGCCGCTCACCGGCTCCACAACGCCGACAAATCGGACGCGTGGAACCGGCGCGTCTACGGCAAGTGCAACAACCCGCACGGCCACGGCCACAACTACGTCATCGAGGTCTCGGTGGACGGCGAACCCGATCCCGAGACCGGCTACCTCATCGACATGAAAGACCTCAAGGACGTCATCCGAAACGTCGTCGTCGACGACGTGGACCACCGCCACCTGAACATTGAAGTCCCCTGGCTCGCCGGCGTCATCCCCACCGCCGAGAACCTGGCCCGGGTCTTTTTCGACCGCATCGAGCCCGGACTTCCGGAGTCCGTCCGCCTCGCCGCCGTCACCGTCCACGAAACCGAACGAAACTCCGCGACCTACCGCCGAAGCTTCGACCACTGAGTCCACAGTTCACAGTTCACAGTCGACAGTCGACAGTCGACAGTTGACAGTCGACAGTCGACAGTTGACAGTTGACAGTCGACAGTTGACAGTTGACAGTCGACAGTTGACAGTTGACAGTTGACAGTTGACAGTTGACAGTTGACAGTTGACAGTTGACAGTTG
>JAZBOQ010000239.1:0-2372 GCA_036351195.1 Thermoanaerobaculales bacterium
CGAGCTCATCGAACACTACAACCACATCATCACGAATCTCGAGAGGTACATCAACCGCACCGCCACCGAGCATGATCCCCAGGCACTGCATCTTCTAAGAACGGTCTACGGGATCGGTGTCAACTTCGTTTTTGTTTGTCCCCTTTATTTCGGGTAGAATGTCCCCTTTTTGTCGGACTATGGTGTCCGGTTTTCAACGGATTTAGGATGGCGGGGCTGTCCGGGCGTCTGCTCACGCCACCTCTTTGTTTTCTTCTTTCACCTCCTTGGCATCTGGCTCCGAGGTGAGCATGCCGGCCTTTCGCTTCTCTTTGAGCCGGTAGCTTTCCCCCTTGATATTGACCGTGGTCGAATGATGCAGCAGCCGGTCCAAGATGGCGGTTGCGAGCACCTGGTCGTTGAAGATCTCCCCCCAGTCGACGAAGCTCTTGTTGGAGGTGACGATAATCGATGCCTTCTCGTACCGGCGGCAGAGCAAGCGAAAGAAGAGGCTTGCCTCCTCGCGGTTCATCGGCAGGTACCCCATCTCGTCGAGCACGAGCACCCGCGGATAGACGAGCTGCTGGAGTTGCCGCTCGAGACGGTTCTCCCGCTTGGCCCGGGTGAGGCGTGTAAGCATGGTCTCGAGGGTGACAAACTGCACCCGATGCCCCGCCTCGAGCGCTTTGACCCCGAGCGCGATCGCCAGATGGGTCTTGCCGACGCCGGGAGGACCCAAAAAGACCACGTTCTCGGCACGGTCTACGAAAGAGAGGCCCGCCAGCTCCCTGATAACCTTGCGATCGACACTCGGCTGGAACGTGAAGTCGAACTGCTCGAGGGTCTTGACCACGGGGAACCGCGCCTGACGCATCCGGCCCTCGACTCCCTTGAGATGCCTGCCGTTCCACTCGGCCGCCAGCGCCTCTGCGAGGAACTCCTTGTAGGCGAGATCGCGCTTTGCGGCCTGCTCGCAGATGCTCTCGAGCTGCGAGCCGAGATGCTCCATCTTCAGCTTCCCCAACAGGCTCTCTAGCTGCATGACGTCACCTCCTCGTAGACCGAGAGGTCTCTGCGCTCCACAGAGAGCGCCTCCCGCCAGAGCCGCGTATGATGCTCCGGGGTCGTGACCCAGCCTTCGCTGACCGGGCGGAGCCGATACTCGACAACCTTCGCCTCGTCATCGTCGTACACGCTCAGAACGCCGTCGAGGCTGATCCGAACCGTCACCACCGACCCACAGTAGTCATCCGGCACGCTGTACCGGTTACCCCTGACCTCAACGTAGCCATCCCACGAGACCATCCGCCGCTCGCGGTAGGAGGTGTCGTATCGAACGGCGGGCAGAGGATCCAGAGCGGGAGCTTCTCGTTCGAACCGCTCGGCCACCACCTCCTTGACCGTCCCGTGGAGGCGGAGATCGGCCTCTTCGGGGAGCCACCGCTCGGCAAGCTGGTTCATGTGAGCGAAGCTCTCGAACGAGCGGTACCGCTCGAAGAAGTTATGCTTGATATAGCCCACCATCCGCTCATCCTTGCCCTTCGTGCGTGCCCGGTTCGGGCGGCAGGCTCGGGGGATGAAGCCATAGTGTCCGGCCATATCGAGGAATCGATCGTTGAATATCACCCGATCCCTGATCTTGTGGGCGATCACCGTCGTTTTTTGGTTATCGACCAGCACTTCCCTGGTCACCCCGCCGAAATGCTCAAACGACCGTGCCAGACCCTCGTACGTGTGCTCGGCATCCTCTGTGGTCGTGCACCAGAAGTGAAATCGCCTCGAAAACCCCAGCGTGTTGACGATAAAGTGGATCTTGGTCCTCTTGCCCGCCACTTCCCGCCACAGCTCGCCCCAGTCGCTCTGCAGCTGCCTGCCCGGCGCCGTCTCGAAGCGAACCGTCCTGCGACTCTCTCGCGCAGGGCGCCGGGGACGAAGATACTCGGTCAATACCGTATACCTGCCCGTATAACCGTGCTCCTGCAGCACCCGGTAGATCACCTTCCCGTTCCGTACACCCTCGGCAAACAGATAATCAATCAACTCCCTGTACGGCAACACCTTGCTCCACCGCTGCCGCCGCGGCTTGCCTGTCGGGGGTCCACCTCGCTTCAGCGCCCGCCGAACCGTCTTCGGGTGTACTCCCAATGCCGCCGCAATATCCTTCTGGTAGACTCCCTGCGCCTTCTGTGCTGTAATATACATCCAGTCCCCCTTGCTGAGCATCGGTCACCTCCAGGGTTATATTCAGTTCCCCAGAGTGTAGCCGATCGCTCGGTGAGGGGACATTCTTAAACGTATTTTAGAGGACTTTTAGCACCGTTACTGACACAGTTCCTCAACCTGCCGGGACAATCGGTCCGCAGTTATCGCTACTGCTACTCGCGACTGGTCGC
>JAZBOQ010000240.1:0-19057 GCA_036351195.1 Thermoanaerobaculales bacterium
CACCGGGTCGAGCTCAACGGGCTCGATCGCCCCCTCGCCCCGGAGGTCGATGGTGCCCTCCCGCTCGATATGGAGGCGCTTGGTGCCTCCGGACGGTTTGAGGACGTAAACGTGGCCCGAGAGTGAGTAGTTGAGCTCCTTGCTGTCGATGATGCGCTTGATCTTGGTGACGATGGCCACGTGATTGAGGTGCAGCTCGAGCTCCTGAACCACCGAGCTCATCCGGGGGATCTCCACCCGCTCGCCGCTACTGCCGCGACCGAACTTGGATCCCTCCAGACTCAGCTTCACCACCGTCCCGTCGAGGACCAGCGGCTCCGGGTTGTCATTGGTCAAGCGCAGCGACGCGGTGAAGGTCGACTCGAAGATGGTGGCGTCGACGAGCTCGACGTTGACCAGGGTGACCTCGGGGGGAATCAGCCCCCCGGTGGTGGTGCAGCCGGCCGCCAACCCCCCTGCAAGGATCGCGAGGACTACCGGAAGGGCGTTCGGACGGTGGTTTGTTGTGAGCTTGTGCATACGACGAGTATAGTCCGGCGGAATGCGTACAATGGTTGGATGAGCGGTGTCCTGTTCTGGTCGTCCCTCGCCATTGCCGTCACCGGCGCGGTGGTGGCCGGTCGGGTTCTCTTCCTGGCCTGGAAGGCGGCCTACCACGGACCGGACCGGCGCTCCGGCGACGACCGCCGCCAGACCACGATGCCGGTGCCCATGGAGCGCCGGCGGCGGCGGGAGCGGCGAGACTGATTCCGCCAACGAGTGGTAAGATACCGGCTTCCACGCTCGCACCCAGACCACCGAGTCTCGAACCCCGCGAGCCGGGAGGGCACCATGCGGTTCGACAACGTCCAGATCCTCAGCGTTTCCCACGTGGAGGCGCCCCACACGGTGGACTCCGACGAGATCGAGTCCACGCTCGAGGCCACCATGAAGCGCCTCGGAGTGCCGTCGGGGATGATTCAGCGTTTCTCGGGCATTGAGAGCCGGCGGCACTTCGACGAAACCATGCCGCCGAGCGAGGCCGCCACCACCGCCGGCGAAAAGGCCATCGAGGCCGCCGGGATCGATCGGGACCGGCTCGGGGTGGTGGTCAACACCTCGGTCACCCGTGACTTTGTCGAACCTTCCACCGCCTCCATCGTCCACCGGAACCTCGGCCTCGCTCCCACCTGCCTCAACTTCGACATCTCCAACGCCTGCCTGGCCTTCATCAATGGCATGGAGATGGTGGGCAACATGATCGAGCAGCGGCAGATCGACGTCGGCATCGTGGTCAACGCCGAGAACATGAAGTACGCCACCCAACGGACCATTGAGCGGCTCAGCCGGCCCGACGCCACCTGGGAGGCCTTCCGCGACGCCTTCGCCACCCTGACCCTGGGATCCGGCGCGGTGGCCATGGTCCTATCGAGGGCCCAGGGACTGACCGGCGAGCACCGTTTTCTCGGCGGCGTGAACCTGGCGGCCACTCAGCACTGCCGGCTCTGCTACGCCCAGGTGGACAACATGGTCACCAACGCCAAGAAGCTCCTCAACCACGGCATGGAACTGGCGTACAAGACCTGGAACCGGGCGCGCGAGGTCCTGGCCTGGACCCCCGACAACATCGACCACTTCATCATCCACCAGGTCGGCAAGGCGCACACCGAACGCTTCGCCCGCACCCTCGGCATCGATCTCGCGAAGGTCTTCCGCCTCTACCCCGATCACGGCAACATCGGGCCCGCCGGGGTGCCCATCGTGCTGTCGAAGCTCGTCGAGGCCGACAAGGTGAAGCCGGGCGACCGGATCGCCCTCATGGGCATCGGCAGCGGGATCAACTGCACCATGTCCGAGGTCGTCTGGTAGGCTGAAGAGCATGGAAATCGACCGGGGATGAGAGGCTCCGGACCCCGCGACACCGCGTGGGCCGACGAGAGGATCCGGCAGCTCGAAGCCGAGAACGCGCTGCTCAACGAGCGCTCGGAAGATGTCTTCCTGCTCGGGCTCATGGCCGAGAACCTCGCCCCCCTGCGTCACGTCGACGCGATATTCCGAACCCTGCTGGAACGGGTCGGCCTGCTCTACAACATCGACTTCTGCGCCTACGCCAGGGCGTGCCACGGGCCGTCGGCGATCCTCTTCGCCTACCCGTCTACCCCGGTCGGATCGAATGAAGCACGTTTCCGGCTCTCCTCCAACGCCATTCGTCAGCTCGAGGACGGGGTTCTGATCTGCTCGGGAGCGAAGGCGGCCACCATGGGCGTCGAACTCGAGATCCCCGGGGCGGCGCCAGGTCAGATCGTGCTCATTCCCGGCAGCTGCCGCCAGGAGCACCAGGGCGTCTTCGTCTTCGCCTACGACGGGCCGGACCCCGAGTTCCTGCCGCGCAAGCTGATGGTCCTGCAACAGGTCATCGGCCTGGCCACCGCCCGGGTGGACAACATCCTCCTGCTCGAGGAGCTCCGCGAGGTGAACACCGACCTCGAGTCGCGAGTGCACGACCGCACCCGGGACCTCCACAAGACCGCCCTCGCCCTGGAGACCGAGATCGCCGAGCGCCGCCACGCCGAGGAGATCCTCGAAGCCGAGCGGCTTCGCCTGAAAACCGTCATGGAGAACCTGCCCGAGGGCGTCATCGTCCTCGACAGCCGGCAGCGGGTGGTCATGGCCAACGGCGCCGTGCTCCACGCCCAACCTCTCATCGGCGTCGTGGCGCACGGCATGCCGCTGCTCGAGATCGCCGGAAAACCACTGGCGGCGTTCGCCTCCAACGCCACCGAGACGAGCTGGTTCGAGGTCGCCTCCGAAGGCGAACCGGCCCTGATCTACGAGATCACGGTCCGGGATCTCGACAACGGCGAGGGCTCGGTGATCGTGCTGCGGGACGTCACCGAGCAGCGGATCGTCGCCAGAAACCTCCTCCGGCAGGAGCGAATGGCGGCCATGGGCCACCTCGCCGCCGGCGTGGCCCACGACTTCAACAACCTCATCCAGGCGGTGACGATCCTCGCCGAGACCCTCCTGCTCGACGCCGCCGACGATCCCGGGGTCCGCCGGGAGAAGACCCGCGAGATCCTCTCCCTGGGCGAACGGGCCGCCGATCTGATCCGCCGCATTCTCGACTACTCGCGCCAGACCGTCTCCCGGCCTGAGCTGGTCGACTTCGGCGCCTTCGTCGTCGAGACCCTGACCATGCTCGACCGGCTGATCCCGGAGACCGTCGCCATCGAGATCGAGGCCGAGCCGGGAACCCGCCACATCCACATCGACCCCGCTCAGCTCCAACAGGTGCTCACCAACCTCGTTCTGAACGCCAGCCAGGCCATGCCGAACGGCGGCCGGATCCGGGTCCGCCTGTGGAGCGCCGACACTCCCGAGGAGGCTCCCTCCGAGGATGCGGGCGTCGAGGAGTGGGTCTGCCTCGGGATCTCCGACACCGGACGCGGAATCCCACCGGAGGTCCAGCCCCGCATCTACGAGCCCTTCTTCACCACCAAGGAGCGCGGCCAGGGCACCGGCCTCGGCCTGGCTCAGGCCTACGGCATCGTCACCCAGCACAGCGGGCACATCTCGTTTACCACCGAGCCCGGCGCCGGCACCACCTTCACCGTCATGTTCCCGGCCGTGCTCGACGACGGCGGAGGCGCCGAAGTCGCCGAGACCCCAGCGTCGACGCCCACGGGACACGGCGAGGTGGTCCTGGTGGTGGAGGACGACCCCACCGTGCGGGAGCTCGCCGGAGAGCTCATCGAGACCCTGGGCTACGTGCCCGTCTGCGCCGCCGACGGCGCCGAAGCCCTCGACCACATCCAACGGTCGGAGCACGACTTCCGGCTGGTCCTCTCGGACGTCTCCATGCCCGGGATGGGGGGGGTTGAGCTCGCCATGGCCCTCCGGGAGCGCGGATCGGCGGTTCCGGTGATCCTCATGAGCGGCTACGCGCCGGATCCCATGGGCGGCGGCTTCTCGAGCCCCAACCTCGCTGCCTGGCTGCAGAAGCCGTTCTCGGTGCGGGATCTCGCCACCACCGTCGCGGCGGTGATTGCGGATCACTCCTGAGCCTCTCGCACGATTCCAGAATGCCGGGGGAGAGCCCTTTCACGGCAGATCGTCACGAGGGCGCCGGCGCAAAGGTCTGAGCTCCCTTGGTAGCGCCGACGCCCCCGCCGGCGTGATCTCGTTCCCGGGAGGCCACCACTCGGTCGAACCATCGAGTCTCGTCAAGGGCGGTCCTGGTTGCGGCACGCGGGTCTGGTAGGCTGCGGCGATGAGGCTCACCCGGAATCTGATCGCGGCAATCCTCCTCTTCGGTGTCGGCGCCGTGTTGTGCCACGCGGCGGACGTGGAGACCATTACCCACGGACGGGCGGTGGAGCTCACCGACCACCTGGTGCCCGGGAAATACGTTCTCTTCGACTTCTACGCCGATTGGTGCGGACCCTGCCGCGCCCTGGAACCCCACCTCCTCGACCTGGCCGGCCGGCACGCCGACCGCCTCGCCATCAGGAAGGTGGACGTCATCAACTGGGACAGCGAGGTGGCCCGCCAGTACCGCATGTCCTCCATCCCCTACCTGGTGCTCTACGGCCCCGACGGGCAAAAGCTCGCCGCCGGTGACGCCGGCTCCATCCTCCAACGACTCTCCACGGCCCTTGGCGGCGGAGACGCCTCGTTCGCCGACGCCGGCGGCGGCAGCCGCCTGATCCCCCTCGTCGCCGTGGCGGCGATCTTTGTCGTGGCGGTGGGGGCGCTGGTCCGCCGCCGTTCCTCAACCGCCGAGACCGCCGGCGCCTTCGAGCGCCGCCCGCCGACTGCGGTGGACACCGCCGCCGACCCCGGCGATCCCGCGATCTGGTTCGCCGTGCTTCAGGGCAGCATGGAGGGCCCGTTCACGCGCCGGCAGCTGCAGGAGATGGTGCGCCGCCGCGACCTCGGCCGCGACGCCCGCGTCCGCCGCCGGGGCGACGCCGACTGGACCGACCTCGTCGATGCCCTCGACTGACGGCGGCCGCACCGGCGGCCTCGGTTGGATCGCCGTCCTCGGGCCCGGGCTGGCGGTGGCGGCCACCGGCGTCGGAGCGGGAGATCTCCTGGCCGCCATGCTCGCCGGCGCCGGTTTCGGGACCACCCTGCTCTGGGTCATCGCCGTCGGCGCCGTCCTCAAGCTCGCCCTCAACGAGGGCGTCGCCCGCTGGCAGCTGGCCACCGGCACCACTCTGGTGGAGGGCTGGGGCGCTCACCTCGGCATCCTCTTCCAGCTCGGTTTCCTCGTCTACCTCGTGCTGTGGAGCGTCATCGTGGCCGGTGGTCTGATGAGCGCCTGCGGCGTCGCCGCCCACGCGCTGCTCCCCCAGGTCCCGATCGCGGTCTGGGGCGCCCTCCACTCCCTCGCCGCCCTCGCTCTCGTCTGGTTCGGGCGCTACGACCGCTTCGAGTCGACCATGAAGGCCCTCATCGGGCTCATGGTCGTGACCCTGCTGGCCAGCGTCGTGCTGGTGGGGCCGGACCTGGTCGAGGTGCTGCGGGGGCTCGCCCCTACCCTCCCGCGGGGCTCGGCCTCCACCGTCCTCAGCCTCATGGGGGGCGTCGGCGGCAGCGTCACCATGCTCTCCTACGGCTACTGGATCCGGGAGAAGGGCTGGACCGGCAGCGGCCGGATTACCACCGTACGTCGCGATCTCGGCGTCGGCTACCTGCTCACCGGGGTCTTCGGCGCCGCCATGCTCGTCCTCGCCGCCACGGCGTTGGCGGGCTTCGGCGCGATGCCGGGAGGGAGCGCGGGTCTCATCGCCTGCGCCGACGCGCTCGGTGAGGGAACGGCCCACCGGCTCGGTGCGAGCACCGGCGTGGCCGCCAGGTGGATCTTTCTCGTCGGCCTCTGGGCGGCGGTCTTCACCAGCACCCTGGGCGTCTGGCAGGGCGTCCCCTACCTCTTCGCGGACTTCTGGAACCAGCTTCGCAGGCGCACGGGGCAGGTCGACGAGGAATCGCGGACCTACCGCGGCTACCTGCTCTTCCTCGCCCTGCCGCCGATGCTGATGCT
The DNA here is from genome assembly GCA_036351195.1 of Thermoanaerobaculales bacterium. Taxonomy (GTDB): domain Bacteria; phylum Acidobacteriota; class Thermoanaerobaculia; order Thermoanaerobaculales; family Sulfomarinibacteraceae; genus JAHECW01. Next base: position 6,026 of record JAZBOQ010000240.1, read on the forward strand.
GGTTGCCGGCCGGCCGGTGTGGGTGATCAAGCTCTACACCCTCACGGGCGGCCTCTTCATGCCGGTTCTCGCCGCGAGCCTGCTCTGGCTGACCACCCGGCGGCCGCTCATGGGCGGGCTGCGGAGCCGCTGGCCGAGCATCGCCGCCATCGCCGCAGCCCTCGCCCTCTTCGCCGCCATCGCGGCGCGGCAGGTGATCGACCTCGTTTCGGGTGGGTGAGGCGTTGAGAGTTGAGAGTTGAGCCTCTTGTAAAAAAATACCGGATTCCAGGAGAGGACGAAGCTCAAAGGCAGATCGCCGGCGAGGGCGCCGGCGCTACAATGGAGCTCAGTACTTTGTAGCGCCGGCGCCCCCGCCGGCGTGATCTCGCTCCGGTAAAACCGGCACTCGGTGGACTTGCCAAATCTTGCAAGAGGCCGAGTTATGAGTCGCGCTGCCGAACCTGGAGGCGATCCGGTGGGCCAAGGCCCACCCTTCTACGACCCGTCAGCCAACATCGCGCCCTGAGACCTCCTTGGGCAACTGCCAGGGTGTGAGTCGGTGCTCAGTTCGGATCGTCGACGAGCTTGATGCGGTCGATCTGGACCAGCATGTAGAGCAGGCGGAAGATCCACTCCTCGTCTCCTTCGCGTTGGACGAGCTCGGCGACGGTGGGCTGCTCGTCCTCGATGGTGCGGACGATGCGCAGCTGGCGGCCGGAGAGGTGGAGGTCGGCCGGGATTCCGGCGCCGCAGCGCACCACTCGCCGCTGGAACGCCTCGCGCATGGTCCGGCGGACGATTCCGAGGGGGAGCTGCTCCTGCACCCCCTCGTGGATGAGGGTGTGGCTCTGGAGGTTGAGGGGCAGGACCGGGTCGCTGGGCTCGGCGTCGTGGTAGAGCTCGAAGGTGCCGCTGGTCCAGGTGAAGAGATCGAGAATCCGGTCCCGCACCTGGGCCGCGAGGGAGGTGAAGAGCTGGTTCGGGGTGCAGACGTCGAGGGCAAGCAGCGCCTCGGTGAGCCGCATCCCCTTGCGGGCGGCGAAGTCGAGGACCTCGGCATGCTGCTCTCGCGACAGCTCGCCCTTGGCGACCAGGTACTCGCCGAAACGCTCGCTCTCGATGTTCGAGGTGGCGAAGACCGGGTGGCCCTCCTCGAAGAAGATGGTCTTGCGCACCGGCTCCCGAATGAGGTCGAGGCGTCCGTCCTCCCGAGTCTCGGCGAGCCAGTGAAACAGGCTGCACAGGGTCTGGTCAACGAGGCTGCCGGTGAGATCGGGGGGGCCGTCGACCTCCATGGCGGTGGCGATGGCGGGAATGGCCACCGGTCCGGGCTCGCGATCGCCGAAAATATTCAAGGGGTTGCCCCTGGAGGGAGCGCCCGACGCGGGTCGCGCGCCCGAGTCGCCGTTTGCCCCCCCATCCGCCGCCTGCTGAAACTCCTTGAGGAGATCCTGCTCGGCCTTGTGATCGCTCTTCTTCTCGCGCTCGATGTCATCGGTGAACAGCGCGTGCATGAAGGTCGCGACCTCGGCCTTGGTCATGGGCTGAGTGGCCGCGTCCACGCGGGACAGGAGGTCGTCGCGCATGGCGGCCGCCGACGGGTAGCGGTCGTCGGGATCGGTGGCGATGGCGCGGTCGATGACGGCGCGCAGGGCCTCGGGAAGCTCGTCGATGCGGCCGCGCTCGAAGTTGCCCTTGCGGATGTCGAGGAGCATGGCCATCTCGTTGGGAGCGTCCCGCAGGGGGGCCATGGTCAGCATTTCGGCAAAGACGATGCCCAGGGAGAAGATGTCCGACCGGCGGTCCACCTCTTCGCCCTTGGCGCCCTCCGGGCTGATGTACCGGACCTTGCCCTTGATGACGCCGTGCTCGGTGTGCTCCTCGCGGTCGCGGGCGCGGGCGACGCCGAAGTCGGTGAGCTTGACCTCGCCGTCGTAGGAGAGAACCACGTTGCGCGGGCTGATGTCCCGGTGGACGATCTCCTGGGGCTGGCCGTCCGGCGAGTGGAAGTCGTGGGCGAACTGCAGCCCGGTGCAGACCTCGCGCATCACCAGGGTGGCGAGGCGCCAAGGGAACCGGCGGTTCATGGCGGCGAGGCGCTTGAGCACGCGGTAGAGGTCGCGGCCAGAGACGTACTCCATGGCGATGAAGGGAATGGAGTCGACCTCGCCGAGGTCGTAGATCTGCACGATGTTGTTGTGCATCAGCCGCGAGGCGATCTTGGCCTCGTCGGTGAACATCCGCAGAAAGCGCGTGCGCTCGAGGAGGTGCTCGTGGATCCGCTTGATGGCCACGGTCTTGGTGAAGCCGCGGATCCCCTGGACCTTGGCGCGATATACGTCGGCCATGCCCCCGGAGGAGATGTGGTCGACGAGGACGTACTTTCCGAAGCTTTGCATCGCGGCGCGGACTCCCGTCCCACAGTGTAGCCGAAATTCCCTACAATGCCCCTGTGAACCTCACCACGACGGGACGAAGAACGGGCGGAGCCGCGGGCTGGCTCCTGGCGGCGGCGGCGCTGTGGATCATCGGTGCCGCCGTCGACCGCCGCTCCGAGGTGCTCATCGAGAACCTGGGCGGCCACCTGCGATTCGCGGTAGCGGGAACCGAGCTCGTGGTGCCCACCGTCGACGGTCGGGTGGACGGGGTCACCCTCTGGGCCGCGGACTCCATCCAACCACCCCGGGTTCGCAGCTGGGAGATCGTCCACGACGACGCCACCGAACGCCCGCCGCTCCCACGAATGGAACCCCGGCGAGACGGCGATCCGGCCCCCGTCGGCGACTGGTGGGTGGACGCCCACGCCGCCGACCGGAGGCTCGCCGAGCACCCGGTGGCGCTCGACGGCGACGTCGAAATTCGGCTGCGTCTCACCGGGCGCACCGCCAGAGAGTTCGGGATCAGCCTCGGCGGCGACACCACTTTCCACTTCGGCCTGCGGCGCGGCATCATGGACAACTACCTGGTCATCCGGGAAGCCGGCGGCGGGCTGGTGGGCGTCACCACCCTGGATCCGACGCCGGCCGCGGACCTCGGCGCGCTGCTCGCCCAGCTCCTGCGGGCCCTCGCGGCCGCCTGTCTGGTGATTCTCTTCATTCGGCTGACGGCCCTCGCCTTCCCGAACAAGGCGCCGGCGCGACCGTGTAACGAACTCTGTTGTGGCGCCGGCGCCCCCGCCGGTGAGATCTCGCAGCCAGAACGTTCTGGAGGTCTGCTCCACAAGGCGGCCGGTCCGATCGCGGTGGTCCTGGCCCTCGCCGCCGTCGCGCTGTCCTCCTGGGCCGCCGTCCGGGTGCTCGGCGCCATGCCGCACCAGATCGACGAGGTGATCTACCTGCTCCAGTCGCGGTGGCTGCTCGACGGCGAGGTCGCCCCGAGGGCGGCCGCCGTCCAGGAGCACCTCGGGGTGCCCTTCACCTACCTGGTGGACGGCCGCTGGATCGGCCACTACCCGGTGGGGTGGCCCGCCCTCCTCGCCGTGGGGCTGGCGGTGGGCGCGCCGCACCTGGTCACCCCCGTCCTCGGCGGGATCTTCGTCCTCGTGGTCTTTGCCGCGGGCCGGGAGATCGACGACGAGCTCACCGGGCTCGCCGCCGCCGTGCTGGCCGCCGTTTCTCCCCTCCTCCGGCTCCTCGGATGCACCTTCTTCCCCCACCCGGCGTGCGCCGTCCTGGTGACCCTGGCCCTCTGGCTCCTCCTCATCGCCCGACGCCGGCCGGGCTGGTGGTGGGGCGCCGGCGCCGGTCTCGCCATGGGCTGCTGCCTGGCCATCCGGCCGCTGACCGCGGTGGCGGTGTCGCTGGTCTTCGGTGTCTGGCTCCTAGGGCGGGCTCTCGCCGGCCAGCCTCGACGCCGGACGTGGATCACCGCCGGATCCGCCGTCGCGGCCGGACTGGTGGCGAGCCTTCCCACCCTCGTCCACAACGCCGTCGTCACCGGGAGCGCTTTTTCGCTGCCCTACTCCTTGGCCTCGGGGGCGATGTACGACGCCTCCCTGGTGCCCTTCGGCATCCGCAACCTGGACGCCATCTTCGCCGCCGCCTCGTCGAGCCTCTACGGCTGGGGCTGGCCCCTGGCGGCCGGCGGGCTGAGCCTCGCCCTGCCCTTCGCCGCAATCGCGCTGCCCTTCGTCCTGCGCCGGGCCCGCTCTGAGGACCTGCTGCTGCTTGCCCTGTTGCTGGTCATGGCGGTGGCCCTCCTCCCCACCCGCGCCCACGGCCTGCACGGCTACGGCGCCCGCTACCTCGTCGACGTAGCGGCCTGTCTCGTCCTCCTCTCCGCCCGGGGCTTCCGCGAGCTCGCGCGCTGGGCCCGGCCCTCCAGAACCGCCGCCATCACCGTGGCGGTGATCTTCATCCTGTTCAACCTCTCCGCGCTGGTGGTGCTGCCGACCCGTCTGGGCCTCTACCGCGGCTACGACGACGTCACCGGCGAGCTGGAGCGGCAACTGGACGCCACCGGGCAAGCGGAAGCCATCGTTCTGATCGACGACGCCGACTGGAGACCATGGGCGGAGGCTGCCCGCCTGATGACCGGGAACCGGCGCCACGCGATCGCGGTCGGCGCCGACCTCGGGGACAACTCGGTCATCACCGGGGCCCACCCCGAACGGCCGGTGTTCTACTGGGACGGCGCGGTCCTTCGTTCTGATGACCGAGGCAAACGTTGACAACTCTCCGCCGCGCTCCGCGAGCCTCCTACGTCCGCCTGCTGCGGAACGGCGGGCTGGACGAGCGGGCGCGGGTCCTGGACGCCCTGCTCGCCGAGTGCACCGTCTGCCCCCGCGAATGCCGCGTCGACCGGCGCTCGGGGCTCGGCGTCTGCGCCACCGGGGCCGACGCCGTCATCGCCTCGTGGTGCCCGCATCACGGCGAGGAGCCGGTGATCTCCGCCGTCCTCGGCTCGGGGACCGTCTTCCTCGCCAACTGCAATCTGAGCTGCGCCTTCTGCCAGAACCACGACATCTCGCAGCGGCCGCAGGATTTCGTCGACTCGGCCGCCACCGACGAGCGCCTCGCCACCGTCTTCCTCGAGCTCCAGGACCGAGGCTGCCACAACATCAATTGGGTTTCGCCGTCGCACCAGGTGCCGCAGCTCGTCCGCGCGTTGGCGCTGGCCGCGGCGCGCGGGCTCACGGTGCCGATCGTCTACAACACCAACGCCTACGACTCGGTGACGACGCTGGAGCTGCTCGAAGGCATCGTCGACGTCTGGATGCCCGACCTCAAGTTCGCCGACCCCGACAACGGTGCCCGGCTCTCCGGCATCCCCGACTATCCCCGGCGCGCCCGCGCGGCCATCGCCGAGATGTACCGCCAGACCGGCGATGCCTGGGAGCTCGGTCCGGGCGGTGCACTGGTTCGCGGCATCCTGATTCGCATGCTGGTGCTGCCCGAAGACCTCGCCGGGATCGAGGCGAACCTCGAGTGGATCGCCTCGGAGCTCTCGCCGAAGCTCGCCGTGTCTCTCCTCGCCCAGTACCGCCCGGCCCACCGCGCCCTCGCCACCGAGGACTTCCCCCAGCTCCGGCGGGGCATCGAACCTGCCGAGTGGAAGACCGCCGCCGACGCCCTCCGCCGCCACATGTCAGGCGACCGGCACCACCTCCAATGGGGCTAAGTCAACGCGGAGGCGCAGAGCCATCGCATTCCATCGCTTCAGCCCACAGACCACACGAACCACACAGACCAACTCAGGTTCATCGCACATCGCATCGGGAACGGGATCGGGATCGGGATCGACCGAAGCGGCGTTCTATGGGCGGAGGCCCGCAAAACGGCGGGGCTTGTTGTGGCGCGGGCGTCCTCGCCTGCGATGGAGTTCTGTATTGATCTGTGTGGTCTGTGGGCGGCGTGCGATGGATGCGACGACTCTCAAATGCGATGATCCGCGCAATCCGTGAAATCCGCGTCAGAATCAACCGCGAGCGCTATTCAGAGAATCTCGATCATCCCGGTTCGCGAGACGAACCGCGTTCATCCGCGTCCAGGAACGCGATGGATGTGACGGCTCCGCGTCTCTGCGTTTCTATCCAGCGACGGTGCGATGGACAGGGCACCGTGCGCCCGCGTTCATCTCACGAGGCCGTGTCGGCCCACATACCGGTGGAGCCCGCTTCGAAGCCGTTGACGAAGATGGCCTCGACGTCGGGGACGTGCATGGTGATGCAGTGGATGGCGCCGGCCGAGTGGATGATCGAGGAGCAGTCCACCGGGATGATGGTCCTGCCGGGGAAGGCCGCCTGGAAGACGGCGAGCGCCTGGGCGTTTTCCGTGGGGTAGACCGAGAACTCCGGCATGAAGACGATCTCGTTGAAGACCACGGCGTTGGTGTAGGTGTAGTGGGTGCCGCCGGAATCCCATCCCGGCGTGCGGTGAATGGTGTAGCCGCGGTTGGCCAGCTCGGTGACCCAGGTCTCGGTGACGGTGTGGGCGGTGGTGCCGGCGGTGTACTCGCCGATGATCACCTCGCGGTCGGCCACCGGGAGCATCCACATGTCGATGTGCTGGGTCGAGTCGAACCAGGTCGGCAGGGCGTCGGTGACGGTCAGGTCGAGACCCTGGTAGTCGAGGTAGCGCTGCTCCACCTCCGCCTCGCTGAGGCCGGAGTTCTCGTCGAGGATCAGCTCGGTCATGAAAGCCTCGTCGTCGTCGAACAGGTGGAAGTTGCCGCCGCCGTGGGTGAGCCCGATGTCGTAGGAGGCCTCGCTCCACAGCGCCGCGACCTGGTCCGGAATCTGGTTGTCGTTGGGCCGGGTCCGGTTGTAGGTGTGGTCGATGACGGCCCGTTCGCCGTCCTCGGAGATGAAGCGCGGACCATAGTCGCGGATCCACACCGTGTCGGTGTCGGCGAGGATGAAGTTCACCTGGCTCATGTCGGCGCCGGCGCCGCTCAACGTCGCCGTCGCACTGGCCTGCTGCGAGGCGCTCCACACGATGAGGTGGACGATCCCGTCGGAGTCACCGGTGGTGATGGGCACCGTCATCGCCGTGACCAGGGAGTTGTAGTACCCCCAGGCATAGAGAACCCCGGCGTTGTGAGCGTACTCCGAGGGACAGTCGATTTCCCCGGGCGGCGGCGCCAGCAGCGCTTTCGGCAGCTCCAGCGGCGGCATGGCGAGCTCCTCGGGGGTGGCGTAGCGCGGCAGCGGGTTCTCCACCTCGCTGACGATGGTGTCGAGGACCTCGCGAGGAACGATGACCATCTCCTCCGCGAACCCCGGAATCGCGATCCCAACCAGCACGACCACACAGCACAGCAGACGATTCATTCTTCGCGCCCCTCCATCGACTCGGAACCCTAGCACGAACCGCAGCTCGACGACGCTCATGGAGAAACCGCTGATCACGCAGATCAGCACGGTCCCAGACGCGCGCCCTCCAACGTCGCCGCGCACATCGGCGTTCCTTCGGGGCGTGCCATGCACGACATTGTGCTTGAACACGCTGCAGGTCGAGAGCGCCCGTGCACAATGCGTGCTTGGCAACCCACGACGAGCGCTCTCAGGGTACGTCGCGGAAGTTTGCAGGCAGGCCGCCGCTCGTCCGAGCAGGGCGGTCAACGCGTCCTCGTTTCCAATATGACCACGCTGCTCGGGCGACGCTGAGCCGCTTCCGCCGTCCAGGCGGATGCGGCTCAGAGGGCCGGTCAAGAGGGTACCGCCGATATCCATGGCCGTCACGCGCTACACTCTTCGGCATGACAGCTCGAAAGAAGCTCTACCTCATCGACGGCCCGAACATCGCCTTCCGGGCCTTCTTCGCCATCGGCGGAATGACCAACTCCGCCGGGCTGCCCACCAACGCCCTCTTCGGCTTCACCAACATGCTGCTCAAGCTCATCCGGGACGAGCGGCCGGACTACCTGGCCGTCACCTGGGACCCCAAGGGCGGTTCGTTCCGCGAGCGCGACTACCCCGACTACAAGGGCACCCGCCCCGACATGCCCGATGCGTTGCGTGCCCAGATGCCCCACTTCTCCCGGGTTGCCGACGCCTTCGAGATCCCGTTTTTGTGCATCGATGACTTCGAGGCCGACGACGTCATGGGCACCCTGGCGCGCCGCCACTCGGACGAGCTCGACGTCGTTCTGGTGACCTCCGACAAGGACCTCATGCAGCTCGTCGGCGACCACGTCACCCTCCTCGACACCATGAAGGACAAACGGATCTCCTACCCGGAGGTCGAGGAGAAGTTCGGCTGCCGTCCCGAGCTGGTGCCCGACGCCCTCGGCATCTGGGGCGACTCGTCGGACAACATCCCCGGCGTCAAGGGCATCGGCGAGAAGGGCGTCAAGGCGCTGCTGGCGGTGTGGAACGGCCTCGACGACATCTACGCCAACCTCGATGAGGTGACCCCGCCCGGCGCCAAGGCCAAGCTCGAGCGCGACCGCGACAACGCGTTTCTCTCCCGCGAGCTCGCCACCATCCGCGACGACGCCCCGGTGGCGGCCACTCTCGACGAGCTCGCCTTGAGCTGGCCGCCGGACGAGGACCGGGCGCGCTCACTCTTCACCGAGCTCGAGTTTCGCGGCCTGCTGCGCGAGTTCGGCGGCGAGATGACCACCATCGACCGTGGCAAGTACCGGCTCGTCACCGACGACGACGAGCTCGCCGAGCTCGTCGCGGCCCTCGAGGCCGCACCTCGATTCGCCCTCGACACCGAAACCACCTCGCTGGACTCCATGCGCGCCGAGCTGGTGGGCCTGTCCTTCTGCGCCGACGAGGAGGTGGCCTGGTACGTCCCCGTGGCCCACGCCGTCCTCGAGCCCCAGCTCGACTGGGAGACCGTCCGCACGGCGCTGCTGCCGGTGCTCACCGACCCGGCGACGGGCAAGACCGGCCAGAACCTCAAGTACGACCTGGAGATCCTCGCGCGCCACGGCGTCGAGCTCGCCGGCATCGACGGCGACACCCTGCTCGCCGACTACCTCCTCAACCCCGACCGGCGGTCGCACAAGCTGGACGACCTCGCCCTGGTCTGGCTCAACCACAAGATGATCCCGTTCTCCGACGTCGTCGCCAAGGGCGACACCTTCGACCGCGTCCCCCTGGACGCGGCCAGGGACTACGCCGCCGAGGACGCCCACGTGACCTGGCTCCTGGACTCCAAGCTCCACCGCAAGCTCGAAGAGGAGGGTCTCGACGAGCTCTACCGGTCCCTCGAGCTGCCGCTGATGCCGGTGCTGGCGAGGATGGAGATGAACGGCATCGCGGTGGACAGCGGGCTCCTCGGCGGTCTCTCGGACGAGCTCGCCGACGGCATCGCCGAGGCCGAGCAACGGTGCTTCGAGTTCGCGGGCCGCGAGTTCAACATCGGCTCGGTCAAGCAGCTCCGCGAGGTGCTCTTCGATGAGCTCGAGCTGCCGGTGATCAAGAAGACCAAGACCGGGCCATCCACCAACGAGGCCGTGCTCACCGAGCTGGCCATCCAACACCCCCTGCCGCGGGCGATCCTCGACTACCGCTCGCTGGTCAAGCTCAAGAACACCTACGTCGATCCCCTGCCCGAGCTTGTCCACCCGGAGACTGGCCGCATCCACACCTCCTACTCCCAGACCACCGCCGCCACGGGACGCCTCTCCTCCACCGACCCGAACCTGCAGAACATCCCGGTGCGCACGCCCGAAGGACGGCGGATCCGAGAGGCATTCGTCGCGCCCGAGGGCCGGGTGCTCGTCGCCGCCGACTACTCCCAGGTGGAGCTGCGCATCCTCGCTCACCTGTGCGGCGGCACCGGCGGCTTCGCCGAGGCCTTCGCCGCCGGCGCCGACGTCCACACCGAAACCGCCACCGGGCTCTTCGACGTGGGGCCCGACGAGATCGACCGCCAGATGCGGACCATCGCCAAGGCGGTGAACTTCGGCATCGTCTACGGTCAGAGCGCCTTCGGCCTGGCGCAGCAGCTCCGCATCCCGCGCGGCGAGGCGAACACCTACATCAAGCGCTTCAAGGAACGATTTCCCGAGATCGAGGACTTCAAACGGCGCACCCTGGAAGGCGCCGCCGCCAATGGCTACGTGGAGACCCTCCTCGGTCGGCGGCGGCCGGTGCCGGATCTCGGCTCCGGCAACTTCAACGCCCGCGCTGCCGCCGAGCGGGTGGCCATCAACACCCCGGTTCAGGGGTCGGCCGCCGACCTCATCAAGAAGGCCATGCTCGCCGTGGACGCCCGGCTGCGTGAGGAGTTCCCCGGCCAGCTCATGCTCCTCCAGGTCCACGACGAGCTCCTGCTCGAGGTGGACGAGGATCAGGCCGAGGCGGTAGGCGGCATGGTCTCGGATGAGATGATCGGCGCCATCAGTCTCAACGTCCCCCTCGTGGTCGACCTGGGCATCGGCCGCAACTGGAACGAAGCGCACTGACGGAGTCGAGAGTTCAGAGCTGAATTCTCAGTTCTCAGTTCTTAGTTCTCAGTTACATCGCACCGTTCCGTCGTCGCGCTTCTGAACTCATTGCGATGAAACTCATAACTCATAACTCATAACTCATAACTCATAACTCATAACTCCTCTCTCGGGTCCATCCAGCGCCCGCCGCCGCCGCTTCCGTCGAGGAGTTCGAGGAGCTCGTCGACCATGCCGAAGGTGAGGCCCCAGATGACGTGGCCCTGGTAGCGGTAGCACGGCAGCTGAACCGTCATCTCGCCGTGCTTCCACGGGACGGTGGAGCGCCGACCCCGGTCGAGGAGGAACCCCACGGGTACCCACACGATCTCGGCCACCTCCCGGTTGGGTTCGAGGCCGACGTCGCCGGTCAGGGCGAAGACGAAGGGTTCGATCACCAGCGGCAGCGGCCGACCGCGGCCCACCGCCGCCACGTCCGAAAGCCGGCCGAGGAACCGGGCCTCCGCCCCAAGGTCGAGCCCGACCTCCTCCCTGGTCTCCCGCATGGCGGTGGCGAGGGTGTGGCGGTCTCCGGGCTCGACGCGGCCTCCCGGAAAGGCCATGTGGCCGGACCACGGATCGCGGGGATCCTCGGCTCTGTGGATGAACAGCAGCTCGGCGTCATCGGCGCCTTGCCGGAACACCGCCGCCACCGCGGCCACCTTGAGGTCGTCGTCGCGGTTCAACCGGGTCGCTCGATACCGGTTCATCGCGACACGGATGTCGTTCAGCGTCGCCATCGTGGGTATTCTACGGGTGATCGGGCGCGATCGTGCCACGCTGGAGCTTGGCGGTCCAGGGGCGCTCGGGACCGGGGGCAGCTCCTTCGACTCACGATTCGCGAGCGTGGAGGACGGCGGCGCGGACGAAGTTGACCCTGGAGAACTCCCCCTGGGTCAGTGCCTCGACCCGTCGATCGCGCGTGTGGCCTTCGGAAAAGAGCATGTGGACGATCTCGCGGTCCCCCCGCCCCTCCCGGTGGAGCTCCACCGCCCGCAGCGCCGCCTCCTCCACCCGGTCGGCCTTGAGGCGAAGACTCTTCCCGGGGTCCTCGAGCCTCAGCCCGTGGCCGGTGAGCATCAGCGCCGGTTCCACCGCCGCCACCCGGCGCAGGGAATCGACGAGGTCATACGGGTTCTCCTGGGTCATCACCGCCGACGCGCCCGGCGAGATGAAGAGATCTCCGGTGAAGACCGTTCCCGTGGCCTCCTCCCAGAGGGCCACGTGGGTGACGGAGTGCCCCGGCGCCGGCAGAGCGCGCAGGCAACGACGGCCGTCGGAGATCACATCCGGCATCTCCTCGGCGTCGAAGGCCCCCGGCGCGCCCCACCACCACGCGCGGTAGGGCTTGAGACGGCGAACCCCCTCCGACCAGCGCAACCCGGCGTGGCGGAGGTAGACCGGACAGCGGAACCGCTCGGCGATGGGACCACAGTTGCCGGTGTGGTCCTCGTGGTTGTGGGTGCACGCCACCGCCGCGACGGATCGGCCGTCGAGGACCTCCATCACCTGACGGCGGACATGGGCGAAACCGGTGTCCACCAGAATGTCCCCAACGAGATACGCCGAGACCTCGAAGCCCAGCAGCGCCGTCCACCTGCTGGTGAGGTGGAAGCGGGTGACGTCCGCACCGACCCGGTCCGGCCAGACCCGGCCCTTCTGGAGACGGTCGCGGAGACGATGGCCCGGTGATTGCCGCACCTTGTCATTCTACGCCTCCCCCGCTCGTCGCTGCAGCCGGGTGAGCTACCGCCACGATTCGGCGGGTTGAAGAAGCGGTGGCATCGCATCAGCGAGATCACGCCGGCGATTGCTTTCGAGCACGGATCTCTCCCGGGACCGGGCACGATTCCACGAGTCACGCGTTACACTCTGGACCGACCTGCATCGCCCGCGCGCCGCTCAAGGAGGCACCATGACACCCCACCCGCTTGTCCTCGCCGCCATCGGCATCGTCGTCGGCATCGGCGCGTCGTTCACCGGTCTCGGCGGCGGCTTTCTGGTCGTCCCGCTGCTGCTCTTCCTCGGTTACCCCGCGCAGAAGGCCGTGGGCACGTCCTTCGTCACGATCATGGTGGTGTCGCTGTCGGCGCTGGTCGCCCACAACAAGCTCGCCAACGTGGATCTCAAGGTCGGCCTCCTGCTCGGCATCGGCGGCATCATCGGCGCCCAGGTGGGCGCCCGCCTCATCGAGCACGTCTCCACCGCCCAGTTCCGCAAGATCTTCGCGGTCATCCTCGTCGGCCTGGCGGTCTATCTGTTCGTGAAGAAGTGAGGAAGCGAACGTAGTTATGAGTTATGAGTTATGAGTTTTGGATCATCCCGCAAATGCCGGGATGATCCCAAGTTCTGAGTTCTCAGTTTTTAGTTCTTAGTTATCATCGCAAGGAACGGTGCGGCGATGAATGCGGGGCCGGTTCAACCAGGAGCGCCAGCGGCACAAACAGATTCAGCCGGTGGCAGCCGGCGCGGTGACGCCTGCGATGACTGCGATGACTGCGATGACTGCGATGACTGCGATGACTGCGATGAAACTCATAACTCATAACTCATAACTCATAACTCAGGTTCATCCCGCCATTTGCGTGATGAACCTCACTTTCTAACCCTCTAACCTCCTCACTTCCTCACCCTTCACCCTTCACTCTTAACTCTTCACCCCGCACA
>JAZBOQ010000241.1:0-68386 GCA_036351195.1 Thermoanaerobaculales bacterium
ATCGACCATCCGGACGGCAGGTCGAGGTCGAAGGTGTTGTTGTGGCTCGCGATCTCACCGTCGTTTCGGATCCAGATCTCCAGGTCGAATTCCTCCCCGGGCTCCACCGTCGGAAACCAGGAAACCAAGCCGGCGAAATCGTCCTGATCGGGGAGGCTGACCTCGGTGAACCCTTCCTCGGTGGCCAGGGCGAAGCTCTCGGTCGCCCCGCCGTGGGAGAACGACGTCGACCACGCGTACGCCCTGACGATCACATCAGTGGAGCCTGCACCGCCATTGATCCGGACCTGATGAACATTGTCCAGCACCGTCGTGTCGAGATCATAGAGGTAGTCGTCAAGCTCACGGTAGAGGCGGAGGTTGAGGTCGACCAGGTTGAAGTACTCGGTCGGGGGCGCTGCGGGGTTGTAGGTGGCGTGCCGGTTCCAGACCATGGTGACCCGGTCGCGGCCTTCTCCCATCTGCTCGTCACGCATGGTTCCTCTGAAGAGCCGGTACTCGCCGGTCGTGTTCCGCGGCGTGACCGAGGACGTGATCACATCGTTGCGGTGGTAGTAGGCCGCCCAGGCGTTCATGTAACCCCAGCCGACCTGCTCGTCCCAGCCGTCGGCGTCGTCCTCGATGTCGATCCCGGGCTCGTTCTTCTGGGCGGTGTTGATCAGCAGGGCCTTGAGCTCGAGCTCGTCCGTCACACCCGCATCCATGAGGTCCATGATGACGCCGAGCACCGCAGGCGCCGCCATGCTGGTGCCGGTCCCGGAGACGAAGTCGGGGTTCCCGCCCTCCCAGTTGTGGGCGGGGGCCTGGATATACGTGCCCGGGGCCGCCAGATCCGGCTTCCTGCGACCGTTCGCCGTCGGACCCACCGTGCTGGTCGACCAGGTGACATCGTCACTTCGTTCCGGGGTTCCCTGGTCCCAGACGTTGGCCACGGTGATGACGTTGTAGGCCAGGGAGGGGCTGCGAAAATGCGTGTTGTTCGGACCGCTGTTGCCGGCCGAGACGGTCACGGGGAGATCCTGGTAGGTGGAAATGACCGAATCCAGGAACCGGCTGTCGTCAGTGTCGTCGGAGCTTTCCTCGCTGCTGTAACTGATGTTGATCCCGTCAACGTCATCGTTGAAGGTTCCCGACGGAAACAGGGCGCTCGTGTTGTTCAGCGCCCGTTCGATGATGTTCTGCCGATCCGAGGTGTTCATCGAGGCGGTTCCCCCCGTGTTGCGCCAGCCCGCCTTGAGCGTGACCAGCTTCGCGACGCCGTAGGACATCCCCAGGTGGCTCGTGTATCCCGTCGAACCGTAGCTCCCGACGATCCCCGCAACGTGGGTCCCGTGGCCGTTGTAGTCGTCCTGGTTGGCAAAATCGTCGAAGAAAGGACTGGTGGCCCCCGACGACAAGAACCAGGTGTAGAAGTTGGTCCGTTGCGGCGAGGTGCCATCGGTCATGGCCGGATGGAGGAGATCGAGGCCGCTGTCGATGATCGCCGGGTCGAAGAGCCCTCCCGTCTCTCCCGCACCCCACAACCCCCCGGAGGCACTCACCCGGGTCGCGTCGTCCATGTTGTCGAGCTGGGCGGACTCCAACCGATCCTCGCTGATGCGGAGAATATCCGAGTGGCGGCCGAGCTCCGCGATGCGGGCAGCCGGCACCCGCGCCACGACCAGGCTGCCGGCGACGATGGCGGACTCGAACTCACCGCCGAGACGCTCGATCTCCGAACGGACCCGCGCGAGGTGGGGCGCGAGCTCGGCGCTCAGCCGGGCGCTCAGCTCGTTCGCGACCAAGAGGGCGTGCGCCTCAGATCGCTCGTGCACGTTTCTCAGCGCCGCCCGATCCTGCGGGAGAGTTCGGACCAGCTCACCGTAGTTCATCGCGTCCGCCGGCAGCGTCGAGTCTCGACGTTCGGCAGCGACAGCCAGAATCTTCCCAACCTCATCCCGGATGGCGGTGCGTTCCGCCGCGTGGGCCTCGTTCACCTCTGCGGCAATCCGGTTCTGCGGCAGGTGCCGAAGCTGGACGATGACCCGCAGCAGCTCGTCACCCGAAGCACGAGCGATCGCCCGCTGGAGCTCCTCGGACACCACCGGAAGCGTCGCAAAGGGCCCCGGTGGGTCGGCCTCCGGCCCATCGAGCCCGTCGTTGTCGCGGCCGCTGAAGTCGGCGGGGACGTACTCCCCGGAAATCCTCCGAGCCCCATCCGCCGACGAGCCCCCGTCAGCCGGCCCGGGAGCCCAGGCGACGAGACTGACAATCACCACAACACCGAAGCAATGACGTCCGATGGACCCCATGACGACCTCCTTGGAAGCTTCGCCAAACCACTCGATGGGAAGGGCTGATCTCAGTTTTTCTCGAATCGTTGAAGACACGGTACCACGGAACCCCATCGGTGGTGGTTCGGGGTCGGTTTCCGAACCACCGCGGTCACCAGCTCGGGGCCCGGATCACCGGGCCGACAGGATCGGCGGAGGCCGCAAGCGCTGCAAAAAAACGGGCGCCCCGAAGGGCGCCCGTTGGTTGGTGATCGGAGCTCGCTGCCTACGGGGTCACCGACGACCAGGCCGAGGTGTCTCCGTCCTCGAAGTCGTCCTGGAACAGGACGATGATGTGGTCCATGTCGAAGAACCCGAGGATCCCGGTCAAGAGATCGTACTTGGTGCTCGGCGCAGCCGCATCCACGAGACCGCCGAACTCGAAGCTGACGCCGACGGTGCGGTAGGAGCCGCCGTCGTAGGCAACTCCGCTGATGTACTGCGGGGTGACGTTCAGCAACACCGCCTCGGCATCGCCCAAGGGGGCGATGTGATCGATGTAGCTGTTGCCGCCCGCGTAGGACGAGAAGTACATGCCCTCGGTGAAGGTGTCGACCGCTCCCTGGATGGGTCCCGCGTCGCTGCCTCCGTCAGAGAGCCCGTCGATGTAGAAGTACGGGTGCACGGGCGTTTCGGGATCGTACGCCCAGGTGTCTCCACCCTCCATGTAGAGCCGGCCGCCGTGGTCCAGGAAGTCCGCCAATGCCTGTCCGGTGTCCTGGCTCAATGCGTGGTTCGAGCTGTAGACGCCGAGGCACGCGAAGATCGCGCTGTAGAGGCTGGGGTTGGTCGGCAGCGTGGTCCCCATGTCGTGCTCGATCTCCATGGCGTCGAGCTCCTGAGACAGGGCGGCGCCGCTCAGCGGCGTGCCGTCCGGCTCATAGATGAACACCGGAATCGGATCGACGATGTGGAACATGTGGACTCCCGCATCGGGATCGACGACCGCATTCGGCGTCGCCGCCACGTCCACGGCGGTGATCGTGTACTCGATGAGATCGCCGACCGCCACCGAGCCCGTAAGCTCGGCCGCGTAGACACCGTCGCGTTCCAGGGCCATCGGCACCACCTGCGCAGATCCACCGTTGATCGTGAACTCGAGGGTGACAGTGTCGACGGCCTGGTTGTCGGTCACCGCGGCGCTCACTGTCGTCGGCCAGGTGGCCAGCACCTGGTCGCCGAGCGGCTCGTGGTCGATCACGGGCGGCGTCGAGTCCACCCCCACGTAGAAGCTGTGCAGCTCGGAGGGAGCGTCGAAAGGATCGGTCCGAACCCTGCCGCCCGTGTCTGCCGCCGACAGGTAATAGTGGACCGTCGTACCGTAGACCTGGTTCGGAATATCAGCCGAGAAGTTGTCGCCACCGGCGGGCGTCAGGACCACGTCGGTGAAGGTCGAGCCTCCGTCCACGCTCCAGTGCAGCTGTAGGTCACCGGACACCAGCGAGTGCAAGGAGGTGATCGTGCTGACCGCCGTGTAGGGATTCACGTCGTCTTCGCTGTCCTTCAGCGGGGCGTGGTCGATCCAGAGAAGCTCGGACAACGCCTGCTCGATGGTGTTGACCACCGCGGTCTGATCGAATCCCGAATCCGTGAACCGCAGAACACCGTCGCCATCGATGATGGCGTTGTACGGCACGTAGCCGTCGCCGTACTGCGGGTACACGATGGAGGTCGGGTCAGCCAGTACCGGGTGAGTCAGGCCGTGGGTGTCGATCCAGGTCAGACACCCCGCTTGATTGACTCCATTGCCGACTCCGAGAACCATGAGCCCTCGATCTCGGTAGATTTCCCAAAGGTCCTGCACATGCGGAGCCTCCGCATCGCAGCCGCCTCAACCAAAACGCCAGATGTCGATCCAAACGACGAAATCCTGATGGTCATACAGCGAGACCGGCGTACCGTAGGCGTCATTCAGCGTGAAATCGGCCACGGTGTCCCCGACCTGATACTGCGCCTGGGCGGGAGCCGCGGCCAGCACCGCCAACAACAGTCCACAACCTGCGATAAGAACGGGTCTCATTCACTCCCCCTTACGAAATTTGCGCACACCAACAAGAAATAGACGTCCCGGCGTCAGAAGTCAATCGGATTCCGCGCCGAACCCGGCCTTTGACCGGCGGCGCCCGCGACCGTCGCCGGGCTGCGATATGCTTCCCATCCGCGAAAGGACCCGACGAATGGCCGCTTCCACACCCCGTGACCTTCTCATCGTTTTCGGCTCGGTACAGCGCGTCATGCGCACCGAACGGCTGGCCCGCGAGCGCGGCCTCGACGTGGACACCGTACCGGCGCCGCGCTCGGTGAGCTCGCAGTGCGGCGTCGTCTTGGAGGCCCGTTCCGACGAGGCGGGCGCGCTGTCGGATGCCCTGGCCACCCTCGACCTTTCGCCCACGGCGGTCTACCGCAACCAGCTCGGCACCTGGACGCCGTCGACCCTGCACTCGACCACGTCCATCGACGCGGTCAAGCTCACCGAGGGCTCGGCCTACGGAGGCTGCGGCGCCAAGCTCGCCAAGGGTCTGCTCCACACCGTGCTCTGCGGATTGCCCCGGGTCGACTCCGACGCCCTCATCGTCGGTATCGAGTCCGCCGACGACGCCGGCGTGGTGAAGCTCACCGACGAGCTCGCCATCATCCACACCACCGACTTCTTTCCGCCCATGGTGGACGACCCCTACACCTTCGGCCGCATCGCCGCCACCAACGCCCTGTCCGACGTCTGGGCGATGGGCGGCACTCCGTTGGCGGCGATGAACCTGGTCAGCTATCCGCTCAAACAGCTCGGCAAGGAGACGCTGAAAGAGGTCCTCCGCGGCGGTCTCGAGACCATGGCCGAGTCGGGAGCGGTCCTCGCCGGCGGCCACACCGTCGAGGGCGCCGAGCTGCTCTACGGCCTCGCCGTCACCGGCACCGTCCACCCCGACGCCATCTGGCGCAACGGCGGCGCCATTCCCGGCGATGTCCTCGTTCTGACGAAACCGCTGGGTACCGGGCTCGTGACCACGGCCGCCAAGGGCGGGCTGGCCCGGCCCGACGACGTCGCCACCGCCATGCGCTGGATGACGACGTTGAACCGCGACGCCGCCGAAGCGCTGCACACTTCCGCGCCGCACGCGGTCACCGACGTCACCGGCTTCGGCCTCGCCGGCCACGCCGCCGAGATGGCCGAGGCCTCGGGCTGCGCCATCGAGCTCGATCTCGCCGCGCTGCCGGCCATGCCCGGCGCCCTCGACGCCGCCGCCACCGGCCTCGTCCCGGTGGGCGCCGGCAAGAACCGGACGAGCATCGCCGCGGTCCTCGAGATCGCCGACGGCGCCGATGAGCTGCGGGTCGATCTCGCCCTCGACCCCCAGACCTCCGGCGGCCTCCTCGCCGCCGTGCCCGCCGATCAGGCCGATGACCTCCTCCGCCGCCTTCCCGCCGCCGCCGTCGTCGGCCGCGTCGTCGACGGCGCGGCGGGGACTGTCCGGCTGCAGTAGGACCTCCCCGACAATGCGATGGGAGGGGTGCCAGGCACGCCGACTCGCTGATGCGCGCTTGAGAACCAGTGTCGGGTTCGGGCGAGTCGGGATGCCAGGCACCCGGCCCGCGTATTCTCGACGGTGCGCGATCGTCACCACATCGTCTGCCAGCGCCGGCGGGACGCATCTCCGACTCAAGAAACTGCAATATCTTTGCGATTCCTTCGCGTCTTCGTGGCTCCGTGGCTCCGTGGCTCTGTGGATCGTCTGGTCGCAGGCGTTCCAAGAGGATCCCCGCGGCGACGGCGACGCTCAGGCCCGTTTCCCAACCTCCCGGATTCTGACAAATATACTTATATCTGCTAGAATTACAGAAAGGCGGCAAACCATGGAACTTCGGACACATCTTGGAAGCAATGGCAGGGTCGTCATTCCGGCATCGGCGCGGCGGGCTCTCGGGATCGAGCCGGGTGACGAGCTGATCCTCGTGGTCGAGGATGGGGAGATCCGTCTGTGCACAGCCAGACAAGCAGCTCGAAAAGCCCAAGAGCTGGTCCGGCAATACAGCCAGCCCGGGGGAAGCCTTGCCGACTCCTTGGTGGCGGAACGGCGCGAAGAGGCTGCCCGTGAGTAACTTCGTCCTCGACGCTTCGGCACTGTTGGCTCTCCTTCAGGACGAGCCGGGTGGGGATCGGGTTCTCACATCGCTTCCCGGCGCACTCATCAGCTCGGTCAACCTCTCCGAGGTCGTGGCGAAGCTCGCCGAGCTGGGGATGCCGGAGTCCGACATCCGCCTTGCACTGAGCCTCGGGTTGGATGTTGTCCCATTCGACGTAGCTCTCGCATTCTCTGCAGGCGCCCTTCGACCTGCCACGCGATCGATGGGTCTCTCTCTCGGCGATCGCGCCTGCCTCGCTCTCGCACGATCTCGCTCTCTGCCCGCTCTCACGACCGATCGGGCCTGGCGGGACATCGACATCAATGTCGAGGTGGAGGTCATCCGACCGGACTGAGAGACGAGCCTTCGGATCCTCTTCATCACCGACGGTTCGCCCGTGCCGGTGGATTCATTACACGATGGTGTTGATGACGCACCTACGTGGAAACACCATGGTGTTTCGCGGCTGATGTGACGGCATTCAGGGGTGGAAGAGCTTCCTGAACAAACCGGAGGTGATCGTGAACATGGGCTCCGGAGAGCGAATCGGTGCTGCCCACTGTTGCTGCAACCTGACGCTGTCCGCTGACCCTGAATCCTGCCGCAGCCTGCTGTCGCTGACCCTGAACCTGATCACCCGCGCAGCCGCTCGAGAAGGATCCCTGCAGCCACGGCGACGTTGAGCGACTCGACCTCGCGGTCGAGGGGGATCGTCACCTCGCCGGTGGCGACGGCGAGGGCCTCCGGTGAGAGCCCGGCGCCCTCGGCGCCGAGCAGGAGGACCGTGGGGCTACCGGGGCTCCAGCGGTCGATGGGAATACCGCCGGGGCCGCCGGCCCAGACCTCGCCGCCCGATTCGCTCATCCGCTCCACAACGCGAGCGACCGGTACATCACGCGTGACGGGCAGTCGGAAAACCGTACCGGCCGAACCGCGCACCGCGGAGTGGTGGAAGGGGTCGGCGCAGCCCGGCGAGAGCAGGACGGCGCGGGCGCCGAGGCCGGCGGCGGAGCGCACGATGGCGCCGAGATTGCCTGGATCCTGGACGGTGTCGAGCCAGACCGCGGCGCCCTCGCGCGCCGGCCACGGAGGCCGGCGGGGGTCTGCGACCACCGCGAGCACGCCCTGGGGGTGCTTCGTCGGCGCGACGTCGTCGAGAACGGCCGCGTCGAGGGTGAAGGTCTCACCGGCCGCAGCCACGATCTCGGGATCGGGCTCGACGCCCTCCGCCAGGTAGAGCTCGAGCAACGGCACACCCCACCGCACGACATCGGCGACGAGCCGCCGGCCGTCGACGATGACCTGACCCTCCGGGCGGCGTTTCACGCGTCGTCGGAGATCTTTGAGGCGGGCGCCGTGCTTGCCGAGTTTTTCCATGGGGATATCGTACAGGGTTAAGGGTGAAGAGTGAGGCCGCACGCAGCCTTCGGCGCGTGCTGGTGAGGACCTCACCGCCTCGCGCTGCTCGGCGCTTCGTGGTGAGAAGGTAAGAAGGTCAGCGCTCCCTTCGGTCGCAGTAAAGAGTTAGGGGTTAAGGGTCAGCGCCGTTCGCCCCTCACAGCGACCGAAGGGAGCGGCCTCACTCTTCACCTTCTAACCTTCTAACTTTCTCACCCTCTCACTTTCTTACCCCCTCACTCACAAACTCCTGGATTTCCATGATCTTTATGAGATAATGCCGGGCCGTTCTGGCCGGATGAACCGGCCGGAGGACCGGAGGCAGCATGAGTCTTTCCCTCATCGCCAAAAACGTCGGCGAGTCGGCCACCCTGAAGCTCAACGAGATCGCTGCAATCCTGCGCGCCAAGGGCGACCCCGTCATCCACCTCGGAGGCGGCGAGCCCAAGGGCAAAGCGCCGCTGGACGCGGTGCTCGCCGCCACCTCGGCGGTGGCCTCCGGCGAGATCCGCTACACCCCGCCCGACGGCACGCCCGAGCTCAAGAAGGCGATCATCCGCTACACCGAGGAGTTCTACGGCTTCCGCCCGGCGCCGGAGAACGTCATGGCCTCGGGCGGCGCCAAGCAGGCCATCATGACCGCCCTGCACGCCCTCATCGACCCCCAGGAAGAGGTGATCTTCCCGGTGCCCTACTGGGTGAGCTACCCGGACATGGTGAAGATCGTCGGCGGCGTTCCGGTGGCGGTGGAGCCCGAGGACGGTTCCTTCGTGCCGCGCATCCAGGACATCGAGCAGGTGGTGGGCTCGTACACCAAGCTGGTGATCATCAACAGCCCCAACAACCCCTCCGGCGCGGTCTACCCCGAGGAATTCATCGCCGACGTCGTGGAGTTCTGCGAGCGGCGCGGGCTGTGGTTGATCATGGACGACATCTACCACCGGCTGGTCTTCGACGGCCGCAAGCCCATCAACCCCTACGACTACGCCAAGGACCGCAGCGAGAACTCCAAGCTCATCCTGGTCAACGGGGTCTCCAAGCAGTACGCCATGACCGGCTTCCGCATCGGCTGGGCGGTGGGCAACCGCAAGCTCATCGAGGCCATGACCAACATCCAGGGGCACGAGACCTCGGGCCCGTCGGTGCTGCTGCAGCACGCCGCGGTGGGCGCCATCAACGGCCTGCAGTCGCCGGTGGAGGGTCTGCGCGCCACACTCGAGAACAACCGCAACGTGCTGATCAACGAGCTCCGCGCCTTCGAGGGCGTGACCGTCGAGAACCCCGGCGGCACCTTCTACTCCTTCCCCGACTTCTCGCACTACTCCAAGGACTCGGTGGCCTTGTCGAAGTTCATCCTCGACAAGGTCCAGGTGCTGACCGTGCCGGGCGTCGAGTTCGGCATGGAGGGCTACCTGCGGCTGAGCTTCTGCGGCACCATCAAGGAGATCACCGAGGGCATCGAGCGCATCAAGTGGGCGCTGGATCCCAACTCCCCCAACGAGCTCTACATCGGCGAGCGCAAGCTGGTGAGGGACTGGACATGAGCAAGTACCTGAAGTTCAAGACGCCCGCCGCCGACCAGGCCTCCGACCTCAAGAGCCGGTTCGGCATCGGCAACCACGGTCTGACCCACATCGACCGCGTCTACTGGAACCTGCCGGCGCCGGCGCTCTATGAAGAGGCCGTCTTCCGCAACGAGGGCTTTGTCGCCCACGGCGGCCCGCTCGTCGTCAACACCGGCAAGTGGTCGGCGCGCGCCGCCAACGAGAAGTACGTCGTCCGCGAGCACTCCACCGAGGACAAGATCTGGTGGGGCGAGTACAACCGCCCCTACGACGGCGCCCTCTTCGCCGGGCTCCACTCGCGCATCCAGGCCTTTCTCCAGGACGAGGAGATCTTCGTCCAGGACTGTTACGTGGGCTCCGACCCCAAGTACCGGATGCCGGTGCGGGTCATCACCGAGTACGCCTGGCACTCACTCTTCGCCCGCAATCTCTTCATCACGCCGCAGAATCAGGACGACTACCAGAGCCACGTGCCCGAGTTCACGGTCATCGTCGCGCCGTCGTTCAAGTGCGACCCGCGCCTCGACGGCACCTCGTCATCCACGGCCATCATCCTCGACTTCTCCAAGCAGCTGGTGCTCATCTGCAACAGCTCCTACGCCGGCGAGATCAAGAAGAGCCTCTTCACGGTGATGAACTTCCTGCTGCCTCTGCGCGGGGTGCTGGCCATGCACTGCTCGGCCAACGTCGGATCGGACGGCGACGTGGCGCTCTTCTTCGGCCTGTCGGGGACCGGTAAGACCACCCTGTCGGCCGATCCCCGGCGGCGGCTCATCGGCGACGACGAGCACGGCTGGTCCGACGAGGGCGTCTTCAACTTCGAGGGCGGCTGCTACGCCAAGGTCATCCGGCTCTCGGCCGAGCACGAGCCCGAGATCTACGCCACGACGCGGCGCTTCGGCACGGTGCTCGAGAACGTGGTCCAGGACCGCACCTCGCGCAAGCTCGATCTCGACGACGACCGCTTCACCGAGAACACCCGCGCCGGCTACCCGCTGGACTTCATCCCCAACGTGGTGCCCGAAGCCAAGGTCGACTCGCACCCGAAGAACGTGGTGCTGCTCACCTGCGACGCCCAGGGGGTGCTGCCGCCCATCGCCCGGCTCGACTCCGAGCACGCGGTCTACCACTTCATCTCCGGCTACACCTCGAAGATCGCCGGCACCGAGATCGGCCTCGGCATCGAGCCCGAAATCGCCTTCTCGGCCTGCTTCGGCGCGCCCTTCATGGTTCACCACCCGTTCACCTACGCCGACATGCTGCGGCGCAAGATGGAGCAGCACGGCGCCACCTGTTGGCTCGTCAACACCGGCTGGGTGGGCGGCGGCTGGAACGTGGGCAAGAGAATCTCCATCCGCCACACCCGCAACCTGCTCAACGCCGCCCTCGAGGGCAAGCTCGACAACGTGGAGTACCGCCAGGACAAGCTCTTCGGTTTCGACGTGCCCCTGAGCTGCCCGGACGTGCCGCAGGAGGTGCTCGACCCGTCGACCTCGTGGGGCAACCAGGACGAGTACTGGCGCCGCTACGACGCGCTGGCCGCGCGCTACATCGAGAACTTCAAGCTCTACGCCGACGGCTGCCCGCCCGAGATCGCCAAGGTCGGGCCGAAGCGGTTGAAGGAGCGGATGTAGAGGAGTCAGCTCACAGCGCAACGTCTTGCAAAATACCGAATTCCAGGAGAGGGCGAAGCTCAAAGGCAGGTTGCCGGCGAGGGCGCCGACGCTACAAAGTACTGAGCTCCCTTGTAGTGCCGGCGCCCTCGCCGGCGTGATCTCGTCCCGGTAAGGTCATCACTCGGACGATTTGCCGGTTTTTGCAAGAGGCTCAGCGATCAGCTGTCAGCTCATCACAGGGTTGTCGATCGACGTCGAGTCGGACCGGAGGAGGTGAGCCTCTCGCCTACGGTTCTTTCGAGTTTGCCGTGTCCGTGAGTCCCGAAACCGGTGCGAAGGAGAGGAAGAGCCCGACCTGGCAGAAGGCAACCAAAAGCCCGGCAACGACTCCCAGGATCGTTCCAGGAATCATGGCTCTGAGAGACTCGAACCACCAGCCGAGGAAGGTCGGGACGATCGCGGCGACGAGGGCGGGCGCCATCCACGTGACGAGTGTGAGCAATGATCTCACCGGCTGCCGGATGGTCCCCCACAGACCTGCGAACCACGCCGCGATCGCGGATCTCCGACGGCTGTCGCCAAGCACCCACGCTCCTCGGAGCGTGGCCATCCAGATCACTCCGGCGGCCATGAGACCCAGCAGGATCCCGGTCTCAAGATAGATGCCGAGCATCGAGTCGTCAAAAGCCTCGATCGCGCGTTCCTCGAGCGTGATGTAGACCGCAGCGATGGCCGATTGAACGAGAACCAAGACCACCACCGAGGTCAGCCCGAGGCGCGCCCAGCGCCACCAGCCGAAGAGGCCGCGGCTGAGGGTCTCCGCCAGTCGGACCCCGCTCTTTCTCGAGTAGTGGAACCACCGAACCAGCCCGGCGTGCCAGAGCACCGTCCACGCCCACAGGGTGACGCAACCCGAGATGAAGGCGAGCGCCAACGGCAGCCACACCGGTTTCACGAGCTCGATCAGGATCAGGATGATCTCTCCGTCGGGGTGATCTCCCTGGGGCAGACCGGCGAGGGCCGGCCCCACCATGGTCCACAGCACAAGCCGGGCCGGCACGAAAACCAGAGCCGATACGACAAATACAACCACGACGATCCGCCACTGATCCATGGCCCCGAGGAAGCCGAACAACGGGGAGGGTGCGGTTCTCACTGATCTAACCCCACGGCACGATGAGGAACCCGACCAATCGCAGGGCGCCCTCGAGCCACCACAAGGGTTCGGTATGGTCGGGATCGCGGGGCCACTCCTCGTCGTGCCAATAGTTGTCGGCGCGCCGCGTCTCCAATACCCAGGCGCCGTCAGGATCGACAACGACCCGGATCACGACCTCGGGCGACTCGATGGTCCAGCGGATCCACCGTTCGCGACCGTCCCAGATGCGGCGTTCGATTCGTCCGGTCTCCCAATGCAGCTCCACCTCGACCGGACCGATGAGCTCGGTTCGCCGACCGAGATCGATTTCGACGCGCCACGGACCGGACTTCCCATCGTCATCGAGCTCCTGCCAGCCGCCGTCGCTCCAGGTCATGCCCCGAGCGGGTCTGATCCAATGATGCCGAACCTCCAACACCGCCCAGTCGGGTCGCTGGTCGGATCGGATCACGCCGTCGAAGAACCAGCCGAGATCCTCGCCCAGCGAACGCTCGAGGGCTACCCGGAGGTCGTCGCCGGTGGGATGGGTGTAGCGGTGCTCGCGGACATAGTCGCGAACGGCCCGCAGCAGTCGATCCTCGCCGTAGAGTCCTCCGAGCGTTTCCACCGCCAGAGCCGGTTTGATATATGTGGCCAGAAAGGCATCCAGGATCCGGCGCTGTTCCCAGTTCGGGAGATCCATCACCACCGGGTGGTCCTCCAACGAGACCAGGACGCGATCCATCCCCCAATCCCGAGCCAAGGGGGTATCCGGCACCAATTCATCTCTGATGAGATCCGAGACGCAACGGTTCTCCGCCCAGCTCGTCAGACCCTCATCGAGCCAGGCCTCTTCGAACTCGTTGGAGGCGAGCATCCCCTGGAAGTACTGATGGCCGAACTCGTGCGCCGTTACCGCCTCGATGGCGGTCCTCCACGAGAACACCGGCGAGGCGTCGAGGCGACTCGCCCCGGTGGTGAAGAGGGTGGGATACTCCATTCCGCCGGCCGCCCGCGCATCCGGCGGTGGCGACACGACCGTCAGCCGGGCGTGCGGGTAGGGCCCGAAGTACAGGCCGAACCAGGCCACGCTGAGGCGCGCCGCGCGGATCATTCTCGGGATCAACACACCGTGGGTCTTCGGTACCAGGAAACGAATGGTCATGGGGGGCAACTCGAGATCGGCGGCGCCGAGGTCCAGGAGCTCGCTCGCCCGTTCGAGCCAGACCATCGGAACGTGGCGACCTGGGTCGAACTCGACATCGAAGACATCCATCAGATCCGGTGGGGCGGTGGTCCAGGCGAAGTCGTGGACACGCCGTGCGCGGAACTCGACCACATCGCCGGTGCCGACGGGTTCGCGGATTATTTCCTCGCCGGTGGCGCCCACCACCCAGCCCCTCGGGATCGTCATCCGAACTCGATAGTCGCCGAAATCGGCGAAGAACTCCGTCGAGAGGTGGAACTGGTGGCAGTTCCATCCGTCCTCGCCTTCGAAGACGGCGAGCTTGGGAAACCACTGGGCCACCATGTGGAAATCGCCGGAGTACCCGGTCCGGGCCACCACCCTCGGCAGCTGGGAAACGAAATCGACCTCCACCGTGACCGACTCACCCGGGAAGACCTCTCTCGGGAGGACGACCCGAGCGGCGGTGAAGTCGTGCACGTTGCCGTCATCGGGCCGTTCAAAACTCATCCCGGGCAACAGGTCAGTGCCGTCGGAGAGTTCGATTCGGGTGACTCGGGTCCAACCCCAGTCGCCGTCGAGTTTCCTGATCCCAGCGATGGGTTCACGCGAGAGCTCGCGTACGAAGGTGCTCCCCGTGCTCGCGAAGGCGTTGAGATAGAGGTGGAACCAGAGCTCGGAGGTTGCCGCCGACGTGGTGTTGCGCCAGCGGATGGTCTCCGACCCGGTCAGCCGGTGAGATTCGGCGTCGAGGACAACGTCGATGTCGTAGGAGGCGACGTCGGTGTCCTGGGCAATAACGGGTAAAGTCACCACCAGCAGACACACAATGCATCCAAGGGATTTCACAGCACGAGTGTAGCGCTGCCTCATCGCGATGGCAGGGGAGCCAGGCACGCAACAATGTCCGCGGCGAACATTGTTGGTGCCAGGCACCCTTCGATCGGACCCGGAAAGACCTGGCCAACGTGGAGGTTGATCGTTACATTGGATACCGTGATGAAGCGTTTCGCCGTTTTCGTTCTCGTTCTGCTGATCGCCGCTACGGCGTCAGCCGACGACACCGACAAGCAGTTCGACCTGGCGCTGGAAGAGGCCCTGCAGCGCCCGCCGGACCCCCGCACCCAGGCGCGGCTGGCCCGGTGGAACGACGACCCCATGGCGAGAGTCGCCATGCACATGGCGTCCGAGCAGGCCCGGATCATGGGAGGCAACCAGCCCGGCATGGGCCAACCGCGGGCCCTGGTGTTCTCGATCAGGTTGCAAAAAGAGCTCGCCACGGCGCTGATGGTGGCGTCATCCGCCGGTGGAGTGACCTTCTACGAGCGGCGAATGGCGGTCATCACCTGGCCCTGGGAAGAGGGCGAGGAGCCGAAGCCGGCCATGCCCCTGGACGAGCAGCTCACGGTGATGCTCGGCGAGCGCCTCGAAAACCCCTGAGCCGCCCTCTCGCCCGCCATCGCATGCAAACCGCAGATCACGCCCTATTCAACTAGAGCCGATCCTTGAGATTCTGCGCGTTCTTGAAGCGGACATACTTCGACGCCGAAATCTCGATGGTTGCGCCGGTGGCGGGGTTGCGGCCCTGGCGCGCCGGACGCTCGGAAATGAGAAAGGTCCCGAAGTTCGGCACCGTGACCTTGTCACCTTCGGCGAGATACTCACCGGCGAGATCGAAGATGTTGTCGTACACCATTGCCACGTGGGTCTTGGGAATCCCCGTCAGATCGGCGATCCGGTCAACCAGGTCCGCTTTGCCAGCCATCGTCGCAGCCCCCTTTGAGTGGATCAAAACTAGCGCGGTCGCTGCAAACGGGTCAAGCGCGATGAGTAGAATGCTCCCATGACCACCAAAGCCGCACCCTGGACCACATTGGACACCGAAATCCTCGGAACCTATCCCATCTTCGAGCTCTCACGCAGCCGGCAGCGCTCACCGATCTCCGGCCGCGAGCACCATTTTTTCAAGCTCGACTGTCCGGACTGGGTCAACATCGTCGCCGTCACCGGCAGTGGCGAGATGGTCCTCGTCACCCAGTACCGCCACGGTACCGACTCCATGACTCTGGAGATTCCGGGCGGCGCCGTCGACCCGGGCGAGGATCCCGCCACCACCGCGGCCCGGGAGCTCGAGGAAGAGACCGGCTACCGCCCAGCGGAGCTGGTGGAGATCGGCGCGGTGGAGCCGAACCCCGCGTTTCTCTCCAACCGCTGTTGGACCTACCTGGCCCTTGGGTGCCGCGCCGACGGCCAGACCCACTTCGACCCGTCGGAGGAAATCGAGGTCTCGCTGGCGCCGCTCGCCGACTTCGGCCGACTCATCGACAGCGGCGAGATCACCCACTCGCTCGTCGTCGCCGCGCACGACCACCTGCGCCGCGGCATCAGTCGCGGCGCAGACTGGGTCGCTCGCCTACCGCAATCTTGATTTCCTGATGTTGAGTATTGAATTCAGCCTCCTGTAAGATTCGGCGAATCGACAGAGTGATGGCCTCACCGGGACGAGATCACGCCGGCGGGGGCGCCGGCACTACAAGGGAGCTCAGTAATTTGTAGCGCCGGCGCCTTCGCCGGCGATCTGCCTTCGAGCTCTGTCTTCTCCTGGAATTCGGTATATCTGCTAGAGGCTGAATTCCCATCGCATCCGCTCCATCAGCGCCACGTGAGATCGGTTGCGATGGAAGTCATCATTCATCATTCATCATTTTGTGGCGGGAATGCGGCGGCGCCTCCATTTCGTTGCCCCTGGAGCCATGAAAAACACCACCACGACGATCCTCTTTGCGGCTGCGATGCTCGCCGCCGCCGTTCCCGCCACAGGAGACGACGACATGCTCCAGCCCGGAATGCCCTTTCCCGCCTTCGAACTGCCCGCCCACGACGGCACCACGGTGTCGAGCGCCGATCTCGAAGGGACCCCCTACCTGATCTTCTTCTACCCCAAGGCCAACACCGGTGGTTGAACCGTCGAGGCCAACCAGCTGCGGGACAGCTGGTCCGACCTCCAGGCGCGCGGAGTCACCGTCATCGGCGCCTCCTACGACACCATCGAGGCCAACCGGTCCTGGGCCGAAAAGAACAACCTGCCCTTCAAGCTGCTCTCCGATCGCGACAAGACCCTCGCCGAGCAGGTGGGCGCCGCGCGCGCTCTGATCCCGGTTCCGAAACGGATCTCCTACCTCGTCGCCGCCGACGGCTCGGTGCTCATTGCCTACCCCAAGGTCGACCCCAAGACCCACGCCGAGCAGGTCCTCGCTGACCTCGACCGCGTCATCCCACCACGCGACTGAACCACTTCAGAGGGCACCACGGGTAACCAGAGAAACGGCGGGCTGCAACAGCAGCCCGCCCGTACCCGGCCGGTTTCGCCCGAAGGCCGGGTGCAAGAGAACCTTCCGGCCTGGGTCTCACCTCTCGTCGGCCGCGTCGCCCGCGGGCCCGTCCGAGAGCCGGCCGACCCATCCCTTCATCGCATCGGCGGCCATGTCGCGGCAACCAAGCCCGAACGCCAACGCGATGGCGACCGCGATGGCCCCGATGAGGGCGCCGAACGCAAGAGTGATGATCTCGTTGGCGAGACCCATCTGGCGGAGGGCCATGGCGCCGGCGAGGAAGAGAATCGCCACCCGGGCGGCGAGCCCGAGCACCGGCGCCTGAGCGGAGCGGCCGGCCTCGATCGTTCTGGCCGCCAGATCTCCCAGGAAGAGGCCGATACCCAAGATCACCAGACCCAGGGCGACATGACCGGCAAAGACCATGAACTCGGTGATGAGAACGGCCAAGGCCTCGAAGTTCAACAGCCGGAGCGCCTCGATGGTCGCGAAGAGCATCAACGCGACCAGCACGAGATGCCCGGCGATCTCCGACGGTGTCTGGCGGTCTTCTTCGGGCTCGTAGGCGATGCCGAGGCGCCCGAGAATGTTGTTGAATCCGACCCCGGCAAGGAGATTCGCCACGAGGCCGGAGACGATCCGCCCGACGAAGAAGGCGATGGCCAACACCAGCGACGCGCCGAAGAGCAGCGGCAGCGCCGCGAGGATGGTCTCGAGCATCTGGCTGGCCGGTGCGGTGATGGCCTCGAGCCGCAGCGTGTTCAGCGCGGCGACGAGAACCGGAATCAGAATGAGTACATAGACCAGCAGGCCGATGAGCCCCGAGAGCTTCTGGTCGCCGAGGGCCTTCGCGAGACCCGTGTTGTCCGCCAGCTGGTCGGTCCCCACCGCGGCCAGCAGATTGGAGACGATTCTCTGGATCACCCGCGCCAGCAACCACCCAGCGGCGAGGATGAGAAGGGCCGCGAGCAGGTTGGGCAGGAAGGCGAGCATCTTGTCGAGCATCCCCTGCACCGGATCGAGCAGCCCTTGGAGCTTGAGGGCGCCCAGAATCGCGGGCAGGAAGAGGAGGAAGACCAGCCAATACACCGCCTCGCTGACCGTCTTGGCGATCGGAACATGGGACTCGCCGTCGAGCCCGGCGCCCTGTCCCAGCTTCTCATCCAGCGCCATCGCCGTCAGGACCCGGTTGACGACGAATCGCAGCCCGGTGGCGATGCCCCAGGCGATGACCGCGAGAATCGCCGGACCGATGAGGTTCGGCAGGTAATCGGCGATGGTGCCCAGGAACCGGTTGAGAGGTTCGGTGATCAGGCGCAGTCCCAGCGCCTCGAAGAAGGCCACCAGGACAAAGAGCATGAGCAGCCAGAAGACCGCTCGGCCCGCCCATTTTTCAATTTCGGGGACCCTTTCGGCATCCTCTCCCACCAACCACTCGGCCATTCGGTTGTCGACCTTGGTTCGGCGGAGGCCCCTCTTCACCAGGATCCCCGAGACGAAGGCGATGAGCCATCCCACGACCAGGATTGCCAACGCAATGAGCATCTGGCCGAGATTGGCGGTGAGAAACTCCCTTGCGACGTCGATGATCTGCTGCATACCACTCCTCCTCGGGTCATCCGGCCGACGCGGGCGACCCCGACACGCTCATCGCGCCAAGTGCCGGGCGATCGGACGACGCCTCACGCTGAATTTTGTCCTTTGACACCATGAGTCTACACGACGAAAAAGAGCGGAGCCCCGGAGCTCCGCTCTGCTGTCGATGATGTTTTCGATCGTCGGATGTCCTGAAGGCTCCGTCGATACCCGGTTACGACGCCTGGTGCATGTGCACGTCCTGCTGCGGGAAGGGGAAGGAGCAACCAGCCTCTTCCAGGCCCTCCTTGAGGGCGCGGGTCAGATCGAAGCGCAGCGGCCAGTAGTCCGAGCCGTTGCACCACGGGCGGACCACCAGGTCCACCGACGACGCGCCGAGCTCGGCGACGGCGATCTGCGGCGCCGGCTCGGCCAGCACCCGCTCGTCGGCAGTGACGATCTTCTTGATGGTGTCCATGGCGAGCTGGATGTCGTCGCCGTAATCAATGCCGACGACGAGATCGATGCGCCGGGTGTCGAAGCCGTTGTAGTTGGAAATCGTGCCGCCCCACACCTGGGAGTTCGGCACCGTGATCATGACGTTGTCGCCGGTCCTCATGACGGTTGAGAAGATGCCCAGCGAGACCACGGGACCGGTGACGCCGCCCGCCTCGACGAAGTCCCCGACCTTGAACGGCCGAAAGACCAGCAGCATGACTCCGGCGGCGAAGTTGGAGAGGGTTCCCTGCAACGCGAGACCGACGGCGAGACCGGCGGCGCCGAGAACGGCAACCAGAGAGGCGGTCTGGATGCCGAAGAGGCTCAGCACCGCGATCACGACAACGGCCATGGCCAGGTAGTAGACCAGCGACGAGACAAACGGGATCAAGGTGGCGTCGACCTCCCGCTTCTGCATGGTCTTGCGGATGCCGCCGCGGATGATCCCGGCGACCATCCGGCCGATGATCAGCAGCGCGATGGCGCCGATGACCCTGATCCCCCAGGTTGTGATGATCGGAACAATGCTGTTGAAATCGAAATCCATGTCATGCCCCCTCAGTCAAACGGATCAGAAGTTGAAGACCACCGAGACCTTGGTGGTGGTGTCGGTGTCGTCGTAGGTGTCGTCGATGGGCTGATTCCGGTAACGGACCAGATAGCTGAACTGCAGCGCCATGAGATCGGTCAGGGCCGCCTTCACGGCCGTGTCCGACGCGAGCCTCCAGTTGGAGCTGTCGTCGAAGTTCGGGTAGTAGAGCAGGCGCTGCGCCAGGGACGCGTTCTTGCTGAAGGCCCAGTCCCACTTCAGGCCGGCAATGCCGCCGAGCCAGTCGTCGGTCTCGGTGTACTCGCGCTCCGTCATTTCGTCGAAGAAGATCTGGTC
This sequence comes from Thermoanaerobaculales bacterium, assembly GCA_036351195.1. GTDB lineage: Bacteria > Acidobacteriota > Thermoanaerobaculia > Thermoanaerobaculales > Sulfomarinibacteraceae > JAHECW01. Next base: position 19,626 of record JAZBOQ010000241.1, read on the forward strand.
CTCGCTGGTCCAGGTCAGACCGGCGTCGAAGCTCAAGGTGTGTTTGTCGGTCTTGACGGCGATGTACTCGGCGCCCGCCTCGGCGATGGTGCGGGAGTCGAATCCGCCGAAGGTGTCCTTGGCCCAGCTCAGACCCGCGAAGAGCGACCAGCGGTCGTTGAGGGCGCGGCTGCCCCGCGCGCCGACCAGGTACTGCTCGGCGGTGACCTCACCGTCATCCTCCGCCCGGGTGAAGGTGGCGACGAAGGCCATTCCCCACGGAGTCGGCCGGCGTTCGGACTTGAAGTCGAGCCCGAGCGACGAGGTGTCGGTGTTGCCGCTGGTGCCGACGTAGGACAGCCCGAGAGCATTGGTCCAAAGCGGCTCCGGCGCCGCTTCCTCGGCGGCATCGTCCTGGGCCATCACCGGTCCCGCGGCGAGCGCGGCCACGAGGGCGAGCGTTGCTGTGATGTGGCGATTCGTTCGACGGTTGATCATGGTTCCTCTCCTGATGGGTGCTGGTTGCAATCGTTAAAATATCGCGTCTGAGGAACATCAACGCGGGCCGGTCCCGGTTTCTTCCTCCTCCGGTCTCCCTGTTCGTCGGATCGTGGGATCTTACCTGATTCCGATCCTGATTCGACACGGTTCCGCGGCCCGGCGTACCACGACGAATCAGCCCTGTCCCCATATGAGACAGGAACCGGCGGAAATCGTCACACCGGCATAGAAATAACCGGGCACGCTTATTGCGAATGGTTAGCGATTGGAGGGCTGGAAGCGTTGTGGGTTCAATTCAAATCGGGTGCTCTTCCCGCGACGATGTTTGACAAAGCGACGACAATCCATCCCGGCAAATCGAAGCTGAACGCCTATAATTTCCCTCTTATCGGAGGGGGCAGACCGATGTATCGCGGCGGCGGCAGCGGCCGTGAATACGATCGACCGCCAACCCGACGACACAATCCGAACCCGGAGAGACCATGAAACGCACCACAACGGCCGTTCTCTGCCTGCTGACCATCGCCCTCGCCGCCACCAGCGCCACCGCCCAGACGCTGCCCCCGGCAATGAGCGGGACGCCTCCGACCGAGAGCTTCATCGGCGAGGGCTTTTGTTTCGACGCCGAGATGTCCAATCCGGGAGGCGACCCGGGATACGGACCGTACCTTCGGTTGATCGTTCCCACCGGATTGACCTTCGACTCGGCGTCGGTCTTCGGCCTCGACCTCGCCGGGCTCGGGTTGATCACCGACGCCGGGGTCTTTCCCCCGGCACCGGGCAACCAGCTCACCGACCCGTTGACCGGAACCCTCGTCACCGGTCCCGAAGGCTCCCGGCTCTACACCTTGATGGCGCCGGTCGGTTCGGTGGTCTTCGGTCAGCCCGACACCGTCTTCTCGATCTGCATGTCCATCGGCCTGCCGCCCGATGCCGTCGTCGGCACACCCCTCGACGTCACCCTGCAGCCGGTCTACCTCTTCGGCGACACGCCGACCGGCGACAACGGGCCCATCGAGGGAACCGCGTCGACCGATCCGGTCACCCCCACCCTCATCCTCTTCGAAAAGAACGCCACCGGGGGCAAGAACGCCGCCGGCCCCTCCGATACCGCCGGCTACACCCTGACGGCGGACGTCGCCAACCAACAGACGGTCACCGATCTCGTGTTCTCCGACACCCTGCCGGCGAGCTTCATCTACACCGGCCACTCGATCTCGGGCTCCGGCGTCGGGTGCACGACGACCACCGCACCGGCGGTGGGCGCCAACGGCGGACTTCTCGAGGTGAGCTGCGCCTCGGTGCTCGGCACCACCGGTGCGGGCGAGATCGTGGTCGACATCGCCGGGTACGCCGATGACATCCTCGACCACGAAAACTGCGACTTCCAACCGCTGCCCAACAGCGCGACTCTCGACGCACGCTACCTCGGTCTCGGGCTGCCGCAGGCGTCGGACACCGCCGAGTTCGTCACCCAGCACCTGGTCATCGAGAAGAGCGCACCCGCCGGCGGAGCCCCCGGCTCCCCGCTGACCTACACCATCGACTTCCGGGTCTCGGACTACATCGACGCCGACAACCTCGTCCTCGTCGACACTCTTCCCGACGGGATCGACTTCACCACCGCCGGCCCCTTCACCCTGATCTACGAGGGCAGTTCCTACCCCATTGCACCGGTTGTCCAACAGGACACCCCGAGCGTCGGCCGGACGACGGTGACCTGGGACCTGAGCGCCGCCATCGGCGCGATCCTCGCCGGCGGGACCTCGGGCTCGTTGAGCTACCCGGCGACGGTTCAGACGCTGTACGACGCAACCGGCATCGAGGTGTTGGCCAACGACGGTCTGCCCAACACGGTCAACGGCGCCTTCGACCTGGTCGGCGCCCTCAACCCCGCGTGCTTCGACAACTCGAGCGCCACCGTCACGATCCTTCCGGTGAACATCAGCAAGACCATCGTCAACCCGGCGCCGGCGTACCGGCCGGGGGACACGGTGATCTTCTCGCTGACCATGTCGATTCCCTCCGGCGATTCGGCCGACATCGTCTTCACCGACTACCTGCCGCTGCCGGTCTTCGACGTGACCACCATCGATCCCACCTGGGGCGGCCCGAATGTCTACCCCGGACCGGCGACCTCGCCGGAATCTGCCGCGATCCTCGGCGCCACCCCGCCGCTGGTCACCCCCAACCCGGCGGAGAACTCGGTTCGCATCGAGTTTCCGGATATTCTCACCGGCGGCCTGCCCCAGACCCTCGAGGTCCGGCTGGCTGTCCAGGTCACCGATCTGCCCTTCTCCGACCCGCTGTTCCTGACCAACCTGTTCGCCGCCGAGTCCGCCAACACGCCGCAACAGACCTCCACCGACCTCCAGCCCGTCTTCCTCCAGGTCCGCGCTCCCGAGCTCGTGATCACCAAGGGCGTCTTCGCGACCACCAACGGCGGCGCCACGATCACCCCGGCGCCGCCGGCGAACCTCCTCGACGATCCCGTCGAGGGCGACCTCACCAACGGCGACGCCGGCGACGTCGTGACCTTCGTCGCCACCGTCGAGAACCAGGGCGGCGCCCCCGCCGGCAACGTCCGGATCTGGGACAGCGTGCCCGCCGGCCACACCGGCTGCAGCGTCGTCTCGGTGGTCAACGGCAACGGGACCCCATTGACCTTCACCGGCGACTTCTTCGACGCGGGCAACCCGCTGCTGCTCGACACCGATCTCATTGCCAACGATGAGGACCCGTCGACCTACGGCGCCGACACCGCCATCGTCACCTTCGCCTGCACCCTCGACACCGTGGTCGAGCCGCGCCAGGTGATCACCGACACCGCCTCGGCGCTGTGGACCACCGCGGTGGGCACTCCCGGTGTCGACGACTACCCCCGGATCGACGACGACGCGTCGGTGACCATCGCCGACACGACGATTCTCAAGAGCGTGCTGCCGACGAACGCCGTCGTCGGCCAGGTGGTGACTTACACGGTCACGGTGACGGTCCCGGGCGGCACCTCGAGCCCGGTGACATTGACCGACGACCTCACCGGCCGGGTCGCCTTTGTCGACTGCCTCTCGGTCAGCGCCAGCCCCGGGATGTCCACCACCATCGGCAGCTTCGCCGACGCCTGCAACGACCCGACCAATCCGACGGTGACCGGCAACGGACGCTATCTGAACTTCGACCTCGGCACCGTCACCAATCCGGGCTCGCCCAATGCCGATGCCGGCACGGTCACCTTCACCTACACCGCGGTCGTACTCAACACGAGCTCGGTGAACCATGGCAACCAGCCACGCAACCGGGCGACCTGGAGCTGGTCCGGAGGTTCGGTGGAGAGCCGGGTCCGCGTCACCGTCCAGGAGCCGCAGCTCCGCGTCGTCAAGGAAACCGTGCCCGAACCGCTGCCGCCGGTGGACGCCGGCGACACCGTCTCCTTCCGGATCACGGTGGATCACACCAACCCATTGGTGGTTCCGGCCTTCGACGTCGCGTTGTCCGACGTCCTCCCGGCCGAGCTCAGCTACGTCGCTGCCACCCTCGACTGCACCGGCGGCACGCTCGTACCGGACAGCTGCGGGTTCGCCGGCGACACCCTCACCGCGAGCTGGGCGCTCTTCCCGACCACCGGCCAGACGGTGATCACCTTCGACGCCATCATCGACATCGCTGCGGCGCCGGGAACCATTGCAACCAACACCGCGTCGATGCTGTGGTCGAGCCTCCCCGGCGCGGTCTCCGGCCCGCTGAGCCCCTACAACAGCAACTCGTGCGAGCGAACCGGCGTCGAGGCGCCGCTGCTGCCCTACTGCGGTAGCGGCAACGACTACAACGCGCTGGATCCGGCCACCGTGACCATCGCTTCGGTCGGCCTCGCCAAGGGTATCGTCGCCACCTCCGAACCTTCCACCGGGGACGGCCAGTACCGGGCCGGGATCGACGATCTCACGGTGGGCGAGACCGCGACCTTCCACATCACCGCGACCATCCCCGAGGGGACCACTCCGCTGGTCGTGATCACCGACACCCTGCCCTACACCAACGGGGTGATGGAGGTGGTCTCGGCGTCGCTGGTCAGTATCGGCGGCAACCTTCTGCCGACCAACGTCCCCCCGATCACCGACATCAGCGACGCCCAGCTCGCCGACGGACTCGTCGACACCGTCAGCTTCGACTTCGGCCAGGTGATCAATATCCCCGACGGAGCAGTCACTCTCGATGACGAGCTCGTGGTCGCGGTCGTCGGCCGACTCGTGGACATTCCGGCCAACCTCAACGGCGACGAACTCACCAATGACGCCTCGGTTCAGTTCGGCCCCGGCCTCGACTCCACCGCATCGGCGGACGTCGACGTCGTCGAGCCGCTGCTGCAGATCACCAAGACCGGCAATGCCACCACGGGCGACGCCGGCGACATCGTGACCTATACCGTGACCGTCGACCACGTCCCGCCGACCCCCGCGTCCACTGCGAACGCATTCGATCTCGTCATCACCGACGCGATCCCGGCGGGAATGACCTATGTCGCCGCATCGTTGACCGACACCGGAGCGGTGCCCGCGGACAGCCTCGGCGAGGCCGCGGGAGTCATCACCGCGGTGTGGAATGAGTTCCCGCTGGGCAGCATCGGCGAGTTCACCTTCCAGGCCTCCATCGACCCGGGCGCTCAGCCGGGCGCCAACCTCAACAACACCGCCAACGGTCAGTGGGACACCCTCCCGGCCGACGGCGATCCCAACGAGCGAACCCACACCGCGTCGGACAGTCACAACGTTCTCATCACCTCTCCCGGAATGACCAAGACCGTCTTCGCCACCTCGGAGCCGTCCACCGGCAACGGCATCAACGGCCCCGAGCCCGATCTCACCATCGGCGAAGAGGTGACGTACCGCTTCGTCGCCACCTTCCAGGAGGGCGTCACGCCCACGACCCTGGTCGAGGACCAGCTGCCGACGGGGACCGCGATCCTATCCCACGTCAGCTCGCGAGTGGTCTCGGTCGGCGGCAACCTCAGCGGCCCGAGCCTCCCGACGGCGGGTACTGCCGGGGTTCCCAGCGACAGCAACACCGACACCTACGACGATCTCGTCGTCTGGTTCCTCGGCGACGTGACCAACGTTCCCGACGGGGTGGAGGACGACAACGACCGAATCGAGTTCGAGGTGGTCGCGATGGTGGTCGATGAGCCGCTCAACCAGGGCGGTCTCGACGATCTCTCCAACACCGCCACCGTCGGCTACACCGGGGGATCGGCCTCGGCGGTCGCCGACGTCGATTTCGTCGAGCCCGAGCTCCGGATCACCAAAAGTGTGACCGACCCGGCGGACGGCTTCGTCGATGCCGACGATGTCGTCACGATCGAGCTGCTTATCGAGCACTTCGGTTCGACCGCGGACGCGTTCTCGGTGGAGATCACCGACGTCTTCCCAGACCCCGGTCTGTCGTGGATCAACGACGGAACCGTCACCACCACCTGCCCGGGCGGCGTGGTGGTCGACTCCACCGGCGACCCGACCATCGAGTTCGCCATCGGAACCCTGTCGATTGCCGACGCCAGCTGCGTGGTGTCCTACCAGGCACGCGTCGACGCCATCGTCCAACCCGGCGTGACCTACACCAATCTGGCCACCGCCCAGTGGGACTCGACCCCGGCCTTCGTCGCCGGTGAGACCCGCCGCCAGACCACCACCGACACCGCGAGCGTGACCGTGCTCGCACCGTCGCTGGTCAAGATCGCGCAGAGCACCAGTCTCGCCGACACCGGGATGACCTTCTACCACCCGGCGGACTTCGATCTCGCCATCGGCGAGACCGTGACCTACCAGCTGACCGTCATCTTCCCCGAAGGCCGGACCGACACCGCGGTGGTAACCGACACGCTGCCCGCCGACGCCGTCGGCGTCATCGAAGCGGTCGGCGCCAGCGTCTCGTCCCTCGGCGCCAGTCTTTCGACGACCCTGCCGGGCACGCCGCAGTTCTTCGACAACAACCTCGGCGACGGGCTCGACGACACCGTGGTCTTCGACTTCGGCACCGTGTTCAACTCGCCCGACGGGGTGTCCAACGACGACGACCGGCTGGTGCTGCTCGTCGTCGGTCGCGTCGTCGACGTCACCGACAACACCGACGGTGACTGGCTGACCAACACCGGCACCTTCACCTTCGCCACCGGCGGGCCGCTCACCGACACCGCCCTGATCGACGTCGTCGAGCCGGACATGGTGGTGACCAAGAACATGGGCCCGGTGGTCAATGGGCTGGTGACCCTCAGCGTCCAGATCGCCAACAACGGCACCGCGCCGGCCTACGACATCATCCTCGAGGACGTGCTCAACGACAGCCTCTGGAACACCGCGACGATCAGTCCGCTGGTGGTGCCGGCGGGCTACACCTTCAGCACCGCGGCAGGCCCCGGCGCCGGCGACACCACCATCACCATGGCCTCGGACGCCGGCTCCTCGCCGCCCGACAACTCGGTGGAACCGGGCGAGATCATCGCCTTCCAGTTCCAGGTCGCCCTCGCCGACCCGCTCAACCCACCGGCGACGGTGCCCAACACCGCCACCAACACCCAGACCACGTCACTGCCCGGAAGCGATCCCGACGAGCGTGAGCTGCCGCCCACGTCGGGCAGCGACGTGCTCGATCTTCCGATCCTCGACGCCACCAAGAGCGCCACCCTCATCGCCGACAACGACGGCTCGGGAACGGTCTCGCCCGGCGACATCATCCGCTACACGATCTCCGTCACCAACACCGGCGCCGGGGCCGCCACCCTGGTCGTCGTCACCGACACGCCCGATCCCAACGGCATCTTCCTCGCCGGCACGGTGGTCGCGCAGCCGGGCGGCACCGTGCTCACCGGGAACACCGGCGGGGACACGACCGTCGAAGCGGCCTTCCCGGCCATCGCCGCCAACTCCACCGCGACCGTGACCTACGATGTGGCGATCCCGGCCCCGTTGGCGAACGGCATCGACCAACTGGTCAACCAGGCGGTCATCGACAGCGAGCAAACGCCCCCGTTCTCGTCGGACGACCCGACAACGGGTCCCGACGACGACCCGACGGTGGTGCCCATCGACGCCGCCCCAGACATCGCGGTGGCCAAGACCGACGGCGCCACCAGCACCATTCCGGGCGCGACCCTGACCTACACCGTGACGGTGCAGAACCTCGGCAACCAGAACGCGGTCAACGTCGTCCTGACCGACGCCGTCCCCGCCGGTACGAGCTTCGTCAGCGCCTCGGATGGCGGCGTCGAGGTCCCGCCGGGCAGCGGCAGCGTGGTCTGGCCGGCCTTCGACCTGCCCGCCGGCGCAACCGTCGTCCGCACACTGGTCGTGGATGTTCTGAATCCGCCGCCCGCCGGGCTCGCCACCATCGTCAACACCGCAACCGCGGCCGACGACGGAACCAACGGCCCGGATCCCAACCCGGGCAACAACACCGGGATCGACACCAATGACCTGATCTACGCCGATCTCGCGGTCACCAAGACCGACAATCCCGACCCGGTGGTCGCGGGCGAGACCCTCACCTGGACCCTCACCGTCACCAACAACGGTGTCTCCGCCGCCACCAACGTCGTCCTCGACGACACCATCCCGGCCGGCGTCACCGTCAACTCGATCTCGGCGCCCTGCGCCGCCGGCTTCCCCTGCACCATCGGCAGCCTCGCCGCCGGAGCGAGCGCGACCGTGACCATCGACGTCACCGTCGCCGCCGACACCACCGGCACGTTGTCGAACAGCGCCACCGTCGCCGCCGACGAGGTCGACCCCGACCCGACCAACAACACGGACACCGAGCCGACGACCGTCGGTCAGTCCACCGACCTCGAGGTCGTGAAGTCCGACAACACCGACCCAGCGGTGGCCGGCGAAGGCCTCGTCTGGACCCTTATGGTGACCAACAACGGCCCGTCCGACGCCACCGGCGTCGTCCTCGACGACACCATCCCGGCCGGCGTCACCGTCAACTCGATCTCGGCGCCCTGCGCCGCCGGGTTCCCCTGCACCATCGGCGACCTCGCCGCAGGTGCGTCGGCCACCGTGACCGTCGATGTCGCCGTCGACGCCGACCTCACCGGCGTGCTCGACAACACCGCGACGGTCACCGGCAACGAGCCCGATCCCGACCCGAGCAACGACACGGACACCGAGCCCACCGACATCATCCCGGTGGCCGACCTGGTCGTCACCAAGACCGGCCCGGGCAGCGTCGCCAGCGGCACCGATCTCGTCTTCTCCATCGAGGTCGAGAACCTCGGACCCTCCGACGCCACCGCGCTGCTCATCACCGACCCGACGCCACCCGGACTGAGCTTCGTGTCGGCCACCGCGCCGTGCGCCGCCGGTTTCCCGTGCTCGGTGCCGGCCCTCGCCGCGGGCTCGAGCTTCAGCTTCGACGTCACCTATGCGGTGCCGGCGGGCTACACCGAGCCCGATCCGATCCTCAACACCGCGTCGGTGAGCTCCGAGGTCCAGGACCCGGATCCCACCAACAACACCTCATCGTCGTCCACCGCCGTCGACCGGACGCCGGTAGCCGATCTCCAGATCGTCAAGACCGGACCGCCCTCGGCTGCCGTCGGATCGACCGTGACCTACCAGCTGGAGATCAGCAACCTCGGCCCCGATGATGCCGCCGATGTCGTCATCGACGACCCGACCCCTGCCGGCCTCGGCTTCGTCTCGGCCTCCGCGCCGTGCGCTGCCGGTTTCCCGTGCACCCTCGGCACCCTCAACTCCGGCGCCGCGATCACCGTGGAGGTGACGTTCTCCATCCCGCCGGGTTATACGACCCCGGATCCCATCGCCAACACCGCCACCGTGACGAGCTCCACCGACGACCCCGATCCGTCCAACAACACCGACACCGACACGACGCCGCTGGGCGCCGACACTGCCGACCTCGCGCTGACCAAGATCGGGCCGAGCCAGGCGCTGCCGGGCGACGACGTGAGCTACACGATCACCGTCGTCAACAACGGTCCGGCGACCGCCACCGGCGTCGTCCTCGACGATCTGACCCCCGCCGGGTTGAGCTTCGTCTCGGCCACCGCGCCTTGCGCCGCCGGCTTCCCGTGCGCCCTGGGCGACATCGTGCCGGACGGGACCGTCCTCGTCTCGGTCACCTTCAACATCCCAGCCGGCTACGGCGGACCCGATCCGGTGGTCAACACGGCCGCGGTCACCGGCAACGAGCCCGACCCCGATCCGTCCAACAACACCGACACGACCTCTACCGGTTTAGCAGGCGACGCCGCCGACGTGGGCGTGGTCAAGACCGGTCCCGCAGCCGCTCCCCAGGGCACCGACGTGACCTTCGAGATCACGGTCACCAATAACGGCCCGGGCGCCGCCACCGCCGTCACCCTGGATGATCCGACCCCCGCGGGCCTGATCTGGGTCTCGGCCAGCGATCCCTGTGCTGCCGGCTTCCCGTGCTCGCTGGGCGACATCGCCGCCGGCTCGGCGATCACCGTCCAGGCGACCTTCTCGATCCCGGCCGACTACCTGGCGCCGGATCCCATCGTCAACACCGCCACGGTGAGCACGACCTCGCCGGACCCCAACCCGGGCAACGACAGTTCGTCGCACCCGGTGACCCTGGCTCCGGTGGTCGACCTCGCGGTGGTCAAGACCGACAGTCCCGACCCGGTGGTCGCGGGCACCGCCCTGACCTGGACCGTGACCGTCAGCAACAACGGACCGTCCGACGCCACCGGCGTCGTCCTCGATGACACGCTGCCGCCGGAGGTCACCCTGGTCTCCATCTCGGCGCCCTGCGCCGCCGGCTTCCCCTGCACCATCGGTGATCTCGCCGCCGGCGCGAGCGTCGATGTGGTGGTGGACGTCACGGTCAACCCCGATGCCACCGGAACCATCACCAACACGGCAACGGTCACCGGCAACGAGACCGACATCGACCCGTCCAACAACACCGACACCGAGCCCACCGGGGTCAACCCCGAGGCCGATCTGGCCGTGGTCAAGACCGCGAGCCCGGAGCCGGTGGTTGCGGGCGACACGGTGACGTGGACGATCACCGTGACCAACAACGGGCCGTCCGACGCCACCGGCGTGGTGGTGGACGACACCTTCCCGCCCGAGGTCACCGTGACGTTGATCTCGGCGCCCTGCGCCGCAGGCTTCCCGTGCACCATCGGTGATCTCGCGGTGGGGGCCTCGGTGGTCATCACCATCGACGCCACCGTCGACGTCGCGACCCAGGGGTCGATCACCAACACCGCAACCGTGTCCGGCAACGAGCCGGACCCGGACCCGGGCAACGACACCTCCACGGTCGTGACGACGGTGGACTACGTCGAGATCGGGATCACCAAGTCGGTAAACGACCCGCCATCGGGCGCCTGGCAGCTCGGCGACGTCGTCACCTGGACCATGGAGGTCGTGAACACCGGCACCATCGAAGCGACGGGCATCGTGCTCACCGACGACATCCCCGACCTCACCGCCTACTACCCCGAGAGCATCGTTCTCGACGGGCTCTCACTCAGCGATGCCGACGATGGCGACGCCGGCCGGTTCGACGTCGTCAACAACCGCATCGTCGTCGACCTCGATCCGATTCCGGCCGGAGGAAGCCGCATCGTCACCTTTGCAGTGGCGATCAGCTCCCAGCTTCCCAACGGGTCGCACATCATCGAAAACACCGCCGCGGTGACATCGCCCGCCGGTTCAGTGACCTCCGATACGGTGGTCGTCCCGGTCATCGTCACCGGCATTCCCACGGTCTCGGATCTCGGCCTCGCCGTGCTGATCATGCTCATCGGCCTCGCCGGGATGATGGTGCTGCGGCGCAGAGTCTACTGAAGGTGAGACCGAAGGCTGCGGGCCCTGACGGGCCCGCAGCCGCTCATCGCTATACTCGATAGGTGATCGCAGAACAATACGACCCCGAATCAGCGAGCTCGGTCTGGCCGAGCTGGCGAATCCTGACCCTGTCGGCAGTCGTCTGCACCTGGCTGATCGTGGCGGCGACACGTTTCTTCGTGAACTGGAAGGGAGATGCCGCCGAGCTGCTGCTCCTCATCGCCGGCAACGCCCTCATCACCACCGCCGGCGCCTGGCTCTTCCACCTCCGATGGCTCGCCACGGGCAGCCTGCACGACCGCCGGATCCGCAACGCCTACCTGCCCATGGCCTTCTACTTCCTGCTCCGGTTGGCGGTGGCCCCGGTTCTGATCTTCACTCCCGAGGTGACGGCAGCCGACGGCGTCGCCTGGCTCCTGGCCCAGGCCACCGCCGTGATGGTGCTCCTGCTCCCGGTTCGCGACGAGATGGACACCGTGGAGCGAGGTCAGGCGGTGCGAAGCGGCGTCGCCATCAGCATCGCAGTGGCCACCGCCGCGGTGCTGGACGTGCTGGACCGGACCGGCGTGGTGTCCGGCGTGCAACCGGCGGAGGTCGGCCTCTGCGTCGCTTTCGCCGCCGCCTCGGCCATGCTGTTGATCTGGCGTCAGAACGAAGGCCGGGACCTCTGGCTCGGGGTGGCCATGATGCTGGTGGCCGGCTCCCACCTGGTCCTCGCCATGGGTCGGGCTCCCTACGACGCATCCGTCATGTGGGGACTGCTGCTCTTCCTCATCGCCCTGTCGGCGCCCATCATCGGCTCCACCGGCGAGAACGCCACCCGGCTGCTCGACCAGGACGCCATGCACGATCGACTGACGCGCCTGCGACGCCGCACCGAAATCCTCCTCGACACATTGCCGGCCATGGTCTTGTCGGTGGACCGCGAGCGGAAGATCCACTACGCCAACCAGCGCGCCCGCGCCGCCATGGTCATTCCGCCGCAGATCGATCCGTCGGAGCGCCTCGACTGGCTCCAGCGCATCCATTCCCACGATCGCCCCCAGGTGCACAGCGCCGTCGCCTCGGTGCTGGACCGCCCCGGCGGCGTCTGGGAAGGGGTGATCCGAACCCAGGGAGCACGCGGCGAGGTCCACTGGCTGAGCGCCCGAATGCACCAGGTGGTGGACCCGACGGCGAATCAGACCCTGGTCCAGATCGTGGCCACCGAGATCACCGATCTCTACCTCGCCCAGCAGAGCGCCGAGGCGCAGCAGTCGCGGCTGGCGTTCCTCTCGAACCTCGGCCAGAGCATGGCCGGCGAGGTGGAGGAGGAACGCATCCTGGAGCGCTATCTCGAAACCGGCCAGCAGGCGGTGTCGATGAAGGCCCTCCTGCTCTACCGACCCCACCCCGGCGGCAACGACCTCCGGCTGGCGGCCGCGGCCGGACCGGGAGCCGAGCTCTTCGATCACCACCGCAACCAACCGCTGGAGGGAAAAGAGCACCCCTGCCGCATCGCCTTCCAGACCGGCGTGCCCCGCTCGGCGGCCGTCGAGGAGCTCGTCCCCGCCGACGATGCCGCGCGGCTGGGCGCCGAGCACGACATCCGCTACATGAGCTTTCTGCCCCTGCTCGCCGCCGGGGACGTCATCGGTGTCCTGGTCACGGCCTCGAGCATCCCGCCAAGGTTCGCTGCCGAGGAGACCGATCTGATGACCCAGATCGGCTTCCTGCTCGGCGGCACCATCTACGTCGCTCAGCTCGTCCGCGAGCTCAATGAGCAGCGGGCCGTCGCCTTCGAAGCGTCCCGCCTGAAGTCCGAGTTCCTGGCCAACACCTCGCACGAGCTTCGAACACCCCTGACCGCGATCATGGGATTCCTGCGCCTGGTCATCGACGGGACCATCACCGACGCCGAGAAACAACGCGAGTACCTGACCATCGCCCACGACTCGGCCGAGAAGCTGCTGACCATCATCAACGACGTGCTCGACCTGGCCAAGATCGAGGCGGGACGGCTCGAGGTTCAGCAGGGCCCGGTGCCGGTGCGGTCGGTGCTCGAAGGCGTCGAGACCCTCTTCAAGCACCAGATGAAAAACAAGGGCATCCGCTTCTCCATCTCGTCGGACACCCCGGGGCTCGTGCTGTGGGCGGACCCGGACCGGACGACCCAGGTCCTCACCAACCTCCTGTCCAACGCCATGAAGTTCACCCCGCGCAACGGCACCATCGACGTCGATTGCCTCCAGGAGAACCAGGCGGTCACCTTCACCGTCGTCGACAGCGGAATCGGCATTCCCAAGGCGGACATCGAGAAGGTCTTCTCCAGCTTCTATCAGGTCGACGGCTCCACCACCCGCGAGCACGGTGGAACGGGGCTCGGGCTGGCCATCTCGCGCCGCCTCGCAGAGCTCATGGGCGGCACTCTGGACCTGGAGAGCGAGGGCCACGGCAAGGGCGCCACCGCCCGCCTCACCCTGCCCGAGTACGACGAGGAATCCATGACCTGACCCGCCGTGCCGGGAACAATTCTCGGTTTCGAGATTCCCCACTTCTGAGAATGCCCCGTTGCGAGAACCGTGCGCTTCCCATCAGCCCGGAAATGATGGTATACAGGGGTTGACAGACTCAGAACACTATTATATTCTTAAATGGTTATATAGCGAAGGAGGCCCAGTCGCCATGCGATGGATTCCAGCCAGTCTTCTGATCACCCTCACCGCGGCCGGCGGAGCGTCCGCTCAGGTCCTCACAGTGGACCAGGCGGTCGCGGAGGCGCTCGTCGCCAACCCCGCGGTTCAGGCCGCATCGGCCCGCGCCGAGGCCGGCCAGGCCCGCACCGGTCAGGCGAAGGGCCACCGGTGGGGCCGGCTCGATCTCGCCGAGACCTTCAGCTACACCGACAACCCGGCCGAGGTCTTCGCCATGACCCTCAACCAGGGAACCTTCGACTTCGATGAGTTCTTCACCTCGGATCCCAACACCCCCGACGGCCTCTCCACCTGGATGACGACCCTCGACTTCACCCTGCCGGTCTACACCGGCGGTACGATCGGCACCCGGGTCGAGCAGGCGGAGTCCATGGCCGGGGCCGCGGTGGAGACCGCCCGCCACGCCGCCGAGCAGGCCGCCTTCGACACCAGCACCGCCTTCGTCAATCTCGCCAAGGCGAGGGAGAACGTCGAGCTGATGAGCAAGGCCCACCGCACCACCACCGAGCACGTGGCGCTGGCCGAGCGCTACGCCGAGCAGGGCCTCATCCTCGCCGCCGACGTCCTCGAGGCCCGGGTCTACCTGTCGGAGATGGACGAGTTGCTCGAGCAGGCGAAGAACGGCGCTCGACTCGCCGAGGCGGCGCTCAACTTCCACATGGGCGCTGACCAGAGCACCCCACGCACCCTCGCTCCCCTGCCCCAGCCCAGCGCCGTCTCGGGCGAGCTCGACGACTGGATCCAGGCGGCGGTGGACCGTCGCCACGACCTCTCGGCGGCGCGCCAACAGCTCGCCGCCGGCCGCCTCGAGACCAAGGCCGCGCGCGCCGGCTACCTGCCCGAGGTCGCCGTCGTCGGCCGCTACGGGCTCTACGACGATCAGATCTTCGGCTCCAACGGCCACTCCGGTTCCATCATGGCGGTGGCCAAGATCAACCTCTTCGGCAGCATCGCCGACAGCAAGGCCAACCGCGCCGCCGAGCTCGACACCGTCGGCTTCGAGGCGGACATCCGCCGGTTCGAAGAGGGCGTTCGCCTCGAGGTCCGCCAGGCCTGGCAGGATCTCGCCACCGCCCGCGCTCGCCGCGCCACGGCCGAGGACGTCCTCGCCGCGGCCAACGAGGCGCTTCGGGTCCGGGAGCAGCGCTTCACCCAGGGCCTCGAACGGATGGTCGACCTGCTCGACGCCGAGACCGCTCTCCGCGAAGCCGAGACCCGCGCGCTCGTCGCCCGCTACGATGTCGCCCTGAGCACCTACCGGCTCCACTTCGTCTCTGGAGCGTCCCTCATTCCCGCCACGGAGGAGTCCCGATGAACACCCGCCGCATCCTCACGACCGTCACCCTCGCCACCCTCAGCCTGACCGTGGTCGCCTGCGGTTCGCACGAGGCCGAGCTTGCCGAGGCTGAGCTCGCCCCGGTCACCGTCAGCATCCAACCGGTCGAACGCATCACCGACACCCAAGCCATCGAGGTCCGCGGCATCGTCCGGCCGGCCCGGGAGGCCTCCCTTTCGAGCCGGGTCATGGGGCCGGTGACCGCCGTCCACGTCGGCGCCGGAGATCACGTCGCCAAGGGGCAGACGCTCATCGAGATCCAGGCCGAAGCTTCCGACGGCCAGCTCGCCCAGGCCAGCGGTGCCCTCGCCCAGGCCACGGCCGCCCTCGCCCTGGCCGAGCGCAACTACCAGCGCTACCAGGCGTTGCACGCCGAGGCCGCCGCCTCGGACCTCGAGCTCGACATGGCCCGCATGCAGTACGACCAGGCCCGGGGCGCCGTCGTCCAGGCCGAAGGGGCGGTGCAGGCGGCCGACTCGGTGGCCGCCGAGTCGCTGGTGAAAGCGCCCTTCGCCGCCCGCGTGGTGAGAACAATGGTCGAGGCCGGCGACCTGGCCGCACCGGGCCGGCCGCTGGTCCAGGTCGAATCCCGCGAGGGCCAGCAGATCTGGCTCGACGTCCGCGAGGCCGACATCCACCGCCTGACCGTCGGCGACGAGCTCGACGTCCGCCTCGACGCGCGGCCCGCTCTCGGCGCCGTCACCGGAACGGTCGCCGAGGTCGCCCCCTCGGCCGATCCGGCGACCCACACCTTCACGGTCAAGGTCGACCTCGGCGAGCTCCACATCCCCTCGGGGATGAGCGGCCGCGCGGCGATCCCCGGCGACGCCGGCGACCGCCTGCTGGCGCCGGCGTCGGCGGTCCACCGCCGCGGCGGGCTCGAGCTCGTCGTGGTCCGGGCCGACGACGGCAGCGCCCGCACCCGCGCCGTCACCACCGGCGCCGAGCTCGGCGAGGGCCGCATCGAAATCCTCTCCGGGCTCGACGAGGGCGACCAGGTCGCCGTCGACCTGGCGGCTCCCGTCGCCGACGGCACCCCGTTGGAGGTGATCCGATGACCGACGAAACCCCCACCGGTACGGCTTCCGGCGAGGGCAAGCCCACGCCGCTGGAGCTCGAGCAGGCGCGCCGGGAGGCGCTCCGGCTCAAGATGACCCGGCGCAAGCTCGGCCTGGCCGGCCGAGTCGGCCGCGCCTTCCTCGAGTCCAAACTGACCCCGCTCATCGTTGTCGGGTCCCTGCTCCTCGGCGCCTTCGCCATCATGGTGACCCCCTCGGAGGAGGAGCCGCAGATCAAGGTGCCGATGATCGACGTCATGGTCGGCTTCCCCGGCGCCACCGCCGAGGAGATCGAGCACCGCGTCATCACACCCCTGGAGAAGCTCCTCTACGAGATCGAGAACGTCGAGTACATCTACTCCACGTCGCAGCCCTCCGGCGGCCTCATCGTCGTTCGCTTCCTGGTCGGCAGCGATCCCGACCGGGCGGCCAACCGGGTGCACACGAAGATCCTCTCGGCCATGGACGAGATGCCGGAGGGCCTCGCCCAGCCTCTGGTCAAGCCGCGCACCATCGACGACGTGCCCGTGGTCGCCTACACGCTGTGGAGCGAGACCGCCACCTCCACCGAGCTGCGCCGGGTCGCCGACGAGCTCAAGGTCGAGATCACCAAGCACCCCCGCGCCGCCCAGGTCTGGGTCACCGGCGGTCAACGCCGAGTGGTCCGGGCGGACTTCGACCGCGAGCGGCTGGCGTCGTACAACGTCTCCCTGCTCCAGGCCTACCAGGCTCTGGAGAGCGCCAACCGGCGGCTTCCCGCCGGCGCCACCGCCGTCGCCAACACCGAGGTGCTCGTCGACGTCGGCGGCTTCCTCACCGACGCCGACGAAGTCGGCAACGTGGTGGTCGGCGCCTACGGCGGCCGGCCGGTCTACCTCAAGGACGTCGCCACCATCACCGACGGGCCCGAGGAACCGAGCTCCTACGTCTGGCTCGGAACCGGCCCCGGCGCGCCGGAGAAGGGCATCGAACGCGCGGGGCTCGACCTCCCGGCGGTGACCGTCTCGGTGGCCAAGAAGCCCGGCACCAACGCCGTGGACATGGTCCACGATCTCGACCGGGTCCTGGCCCGGCTCGAGGGGCGGATCATCCCCTCCGACGTCGAGCTGCTCAAGACCCGCGACTACGGCGAGACGGCAAAGGAGAAGTCCGACGAGCTCCTGACCCACCTGTGGTCGGCGACCCTGGCGGTGATCCTGCTGATGTGGATCACCCTGTCGCGGCGCGAGGCCGTCGTCGTCGCCGTGGTCATCCCGGTGACCCTGGCGCTGACCCTGGCAGCCTCCTACTTCTTCGGCTACACCCTGAACCGGGTCAGCCTCTTCGCGCTGGTCTTCTCCATCGGTATCCTGGTCGACGACGCCATCGTCGTCGTCGAGAACATCCACCGCCACATCAAGCTGCGCTGGGGCAAGATCAAGCAGGCCACCGTCTACGCGGTGGACGAGGTCGGCAACCCGACGATCCTCGCCACCTTCGCCATCATCTCGGCGCTGCTGCCGCTGGCCTTCGTCCGCGGCCTCATGGGCCCCTACATGCGGCCCATCCCGATCAACGCCTCGGCGGCGATGCTCTTCTCGCTGGGCGTCGCCTTCACCATCTCTCCCTGGCTCGCCTACCGGCTGTTCAAGAAAGAGGCCGAGTCGGCGGAGCTCGACAAGGACAGCCCCCCCGAGGACACCGGGCTGCCCGAGGAGGGGCGGATCTCGCGCCTCTACGGCGCCGCCATGCGGCCCCTGATCCGCTCGGGCATCTGGCGCACCGTCTTCCTCGCCGGCGTCGCCCTGCTGCTCGTCGCGGCCATGGCCACCGTCGGCGTCGGCTTCACCACCGTCAAGATGCTGCCCCACGACAACAAGTCCGAGCTCCAGGTGGTCATCGACGCTCCCGAGGGCTTCACCCTCGAGCAGACCAACGCCGCGGCGCGCGAGATCGCCGGCGTCTTTCGCAGCATGCCGGAGGTCACGGACTACCAGGTCTACGTCGGCACCTCGGCGCCGTTCAACTTCAACGGTCTCGTCCGGCACTACTTCCTGCGCTCGGGCGCCAACGTCGCCGACATCCAGGTCAACTTCGTCCACAAAGAAAAGCGAGACCTCCAGTCCCACGACCTCGCCAAGAAAGTCCGCGAGATGATCGTCCCCGTCGCCGAGCCCCTCGGGGTCACCCTCAAGGTCACCGAGATCCCGCCGGGGCCGCCCGTGATGTCGACCCTGGTGGCCGAGGTCTACGGCCCGACCCTGGACGGCCGCCTCAAGGTCGCCGAGCAGGTCAAGGAGGTCTTCGCGACCACCGACGGCGTCGTCGACGTCGACTGGGAGGTCGAGGCCGTCGGCCCCAAGCTCGACGTCGTCATCGATCGCGAGAAGGCCATCCGCGCCGGCGTCACCGTCGAGCAGGTGGCGCGGACCGTCCGGGTCGCCCTGTCGGGCGCCGACGCCGGACTGCTGCACGCGCCCACCAGCCGCGAGCCGGTGCCCATCCGGCTGCGCCTCGACCGCGCCCAGCGGGCCCACATCGACGACCTCCTGCAGCTCTCGGTGCACGGCGCCGGCGGCCGCATGGTGCCGTTGTCGGAGATCGCCCACGTCGAGGACGTCCAGCGCGAACGCAACCGCTACCACAAGAACCTGCAGCCGGTGACCTACGTCTACGGCGAGGTCGCCAACCGATTCGAGGCGCCGGTCTACGCCATCTTCGAGATGCAGCAGCGGCTCGAGGAGATCCTCACCCCCCACGGCGAGCCGCTCGAGATCATCGCCACCACCCTGCCCGAGGACTCCACCCGCTACATCATGAAGTGGGACGGTGAGTGGCACATCACCTACGAGGTCTTCCGCGACATGGGCATCGCCTTCGCGGTGGTGATGGTGCTCATCTACGTCCTCATGGTGGGCTGGTTCAAGAGCTTCATCACCCCGGTGATCATCATGGTGCCGATTCCGCTGACCCTGGTGGGCATCCTGCCAGCGCACGGCATCTTCTCGGTCTTCTTCACCGCCACCTCGATGATCGGCTTCATCGCCCTGGCCGGGATCATCGTCCGCAACTCGATCCTGCTGGTGGACTTCATCAACCTCGAGCTCAGAGCCGGCGAGCCTCTCGAGGAGGCGGTGGTCAAGGCCGGCGGCGTGCGGTTGGTGCCGATTCTGCTGACCCAGCTGTCCACCATCGCGGGCGCCTCGTTCATGCTCTCCGACCCGATCTTCCAGGGCCTCGCCCTGGCCATGATCTCGGGAATCATCGTCTCCACCGCGCTGACCGTCGGGGTCATCCCGGTGCTCTACTTCATGTACCTGAAAACGGTTGGTGTTGAAAACGTTGTCGAAATCGACTGATCTTCTTTTTCTGGCCTCCCTTTCGCGGCGAAATGGAGGCCAGAAAAAGAAAATGAAGAATGGAGAACATCGCAATGACTGTCAATGAAGCTTTGAGAGCCATGGCCGGCATCGTCGTGCTGCTCACCCTCGCCCTGGGCACCTGGGTGAGCCCCTACTGGTATCTGTTCACCGCCTTTGTCGGCGTCAACCTGCTGCAGTCCGCCTTCACCCGCTGGTGCCCGGCGATGACGATTTTCAGGAAGCTCGGATTGAAAGAAGGTTGAGCGGGTTAGAAAGTGAGAAAGCGAGAAGGTAAGAAGGTCGACGCACACCGATGACACCTTCTAACTTTCTAACCTTCTGACTTTCTAACTTCTGCTCCTTGTAACCAACCACCCACGGAGGACACATGAAGCTTCTGATGATCATCGTCGAGAGCCACTGCCGGGAGGAGCTGGAGGTGCTGTTGCAGCGCAAAGGCATCACCGGCTACACCGAGATCCCCGGCGCCCACGGTGTCGGCGCCAGTGGTGTCCGCATGGGCTCGCGCGCCCACCCGGACACCTCGTCCATCTTCTTCACCGTGGTCGACGAAGAACAGATCGGTGATCTCAAAGAGTCCATCTGCTCGTTCTGCGATGCCGCCGAGAAGAAGATGCACATGATTCAGTGGGCGGTCGAAGAGGTTGTCTAGCGACAACCTCCGAGGTATTAGGTGTTAGGTATTGGGTGCTCGCTCATCGCAAGCTCTCCGGGCGCGCACCGCAGTACCTGCGACGGACCTAATACCTAAGTGCTAATACCTAATACCTTTGGATACACATGACCAGGAGAAGAACCCTTATGAACGACGTCTTGATGATCCTCGGATTTATCGTGGTGTGGGTGGCGCTGCAGTACGTCATCCTGCCCAAGCTCGGTGTCGGCACGTGAGCCGTGCCCAACCCCCGAACCGGCGGTTCGGGATGCAGCATTGAAAGGCCCGATTCCGGCAAGCCGGAATCGGACCCGAGTTCTTAGTTTTGATTTCTTTTTGAGTTCCATCGCAAGCTTCGAGGTTTGACGGGATCGTTCACCCGCGGGGGACCCTTCGACGCGGCGACCTCGGAGGTCGCCTTGCTCAGGGTGACAGGAAGCTTGTTGCCATCCTGAGCACCGTCACGCCGCTCCTCCGCGCCCAATCCCAAAAGGACAATGCCACCAAGAACCTGTCATCCTGAGCGGAGCGGCCGCCGCGGCCGCGGAGTCGAAGGATCTCAGGAGGGTGCGCCATCGCCCCCGAGCTGGATCACCTGCGATGAAACTCATCACTCAAAACTCATAACTTAAAAATCTGGATCATCCCGCCATTTGCGGGATGATCCAAAACCAAGAACTCTTAACGGCCGCGAAGTCCTTATTCGACCGTGACATCGAGCTCCAGATCGTGCTCGATGGACACGCCCGAGACCTTGTCCGTCACCTTGAACTCGAACTTGTAGGAGCCGGTCTCCGGCAGGACGCCCAGATTGATGTCGTTGGCGTAGATGTAGAGATCGTTGACGATGGCCTTCACCGGCAGCGTCATGGTCAGCGGCCGGCCGAGGCGCTGGGTGCCGCGCTTGAGGGTCACCCTGACCTCGATCTCGGGCTCGCCGGCGTCGTTGAGCCCCGGGCGGATGATGTGGCCCAGGTACGAGACCACCGCCGTGTTTGGAAGCTCGAAGGTTGCCAGCGGCATGGCGTGTAGCGGCCCGAAAGCGAAGGGTGATCCGAGCTGCCACGTCTCTTCCGGCGTCACCGCGAGCCCGAAGGTGATCGGCGTCATCCAGGTGCCCTCGACGGGCGCCGCAGCCACCACGACCTCGTCCGACCACACGATCTGGGCGGCGCCGTCCGCGGCCCCGGCGACCTCCACCGTATAGGTTCCTGCTGCGAGGGGAAAGGTCAGGTGGTAGGCGGTGCCGGTGGGCGCCTTCAAGGCGTCGGCCGCGATCTGGAAGGTGCTCGCCACCTCTCCGTCGGCGGCGCTCACCCGTCCCGCCAGAACATCGAGATTCGGGGCGTCGGCCGGCAGCTCGAGGTGGAGCCAGAAGGGCCGATTATTCGGATCTGCAACCCCCACCATGGACACCACCCGAAGCTGCTCGTTCAGGGGCGCACTGTCGGCGTCGAGCCAGGCGAGCTGGGCCGCCGTCGGCGCCTCACCCCCGGGAACCGAGACCGGTTTCGGGACCTCAGTCAAATCCGGGTGGAGAAGGTAGACCTCGGGCGCCCGGGACATGG
This sequence comes from Thermoanaerobaculales bacterium, assembly GCA_036351195.1. GTDB lineage: Bacteria > Acidobacteriota > Thermoanaerobaculia > Thermoanaerobaculales > Sulfomarinibacteraceae > JAHECW01. The sequence continues at coordinate 41,613 of JAZBOQ010000241.1, forward strand.
CGCGAAGAGCCATGGTTGCATCCTGGTGCGACCGATCGAGGGTGAAGTTGTTGGACTCGGGCTTTTCTTCGTAGAAGGTGAAGATCAGGCGCGATCCCTTGGCCTTGAATTTCTCGGGGAGCTGCTGGGGGTCGTAAAACCACAGCTTGGCGTTGGCGCGCACCTCGTCAGTACCCACCGCCAGGTCGTCGATGCGCTGAACGGTCTCGGTGGGGAACCGGTTCTCCGAATAGTGCGGTGCGCCCATGAGGATCAGCACGCGGCCGCGATCGGTGAGTGCGCCGCGCCGCTTCTCCCAGCTGTACTGCTCGTCGGCGTAGCGAACCTTGTTCTCGAAGTCGGCCTTGAAGGGGTTGAAGGCGCCGGTGGGATCCGGGTTCCGCCTGGCCCAGAAGAGGTCGATAAAGGCCTTGGCCTGGGCCTCGGTGGTGATCTTCTTCCACTCTTTCTTCTCGTCCTTGGTCAGGAGGTAGCCGGCGGGGCTCTCGTCCCACTCGAGCAAATTCTCGGTCTCGGCGGCGCCTCCCTCCTGGGCGAACACTCCCGGGACCGTGCACAGGGCGAGAATCAATCCGGTGACGATGAAGAGTCGAGAACGCATAGCTGCCTCCAAGCACACAAAATCGGCGCCCTATGGTACGGCGTCCGCCGGCGCGTCTCAAGGGTTGGAGCTCAGCGCAGCCAGGCTTCTCCGCCGTCGACGCAGCGCGACCGCGCCACCGCGCACCCGCGGTGGGCCAAGGCCCACCCTACCTGGCAGACCGGAATGCTGAAGCGGAGCGCGCCGGAGACTGCAGCGCCGTAGGGTGGGCGACCTCGCAGCCCGGAATGCGGAAGCGGAGCGCGTTGGAGACTGCAGCGCCGTAGGGTGGGCCTTGGCCCACCAGATCGCCTCCCGGCTCCGAAAGGCAATCCGTGTTTACCTCACGCCCCCAGGGCCACTTCATCCACGACCCCGACGACGACGGCGCGGATGGGCGCCTCGGGATCCTCGAGAACCTGGCGGGCGCCATTTCCCTCATCGAGCACGAGGACGGTCTCGCCGGCGCCCGCATCGACGGTGTCCATGGCGATGACGTAGTTCCCGGTCTTCTCGCCGAGGAAGTCCAGGAGGTCCACCAACAGCAGGCGGCGCCCGGCGACGATGGGCAGGTGGATGGTCGAAACGACGGTGCCGGCGACCTGACCGATCATCATGACACCACCTCGTGCACGGCGTCGGCGATGCCGACGATGGCGTGATCCACCGGAACGAAGGTCTCGGGCAGAGTCAGCGCAGCCTCGCGGCTGGCCACGTAATAGACGAGCTCCCCCGGCCCCGCCATGCAAACGGCGTCCGCCGCCACCACCGCACCTCCTCGAGGCTCGAGCCGCCGGTCCAACGGTTGGATGATGAGCAACCGGGTGCCCTCGAGACCGTCCACGATCTCGGTGGCCACGACGGTGCCTTCGACCTTTGCGAGGTGCATCAGGCACCCCCTTCCTTGATGCGGGTCCAGAACTCGGAAGCCGACTCCAGATTGGCGAACATCTCTTCGTGGAACTGCGGGATCACCACGCTGGCGATGAGTTTCTCTCCGGGAACGACGGCCTCCACCGCGAGCTCCACGGCGACCTCGACCTCGGCCAACGGGCCCGAGAGCACGCTGTAACCCTTGCCTCCGAGGTTGTCCGCCAGTCGGATCTCCACCAGGCTGACCTCCGCCCCCTTGAGGGCGCGGTCGACGGCCCCGACGGTGGCGGCCACGGTGCGGGTTTCCACCAGACCCAAGGCTTCCCCGGTGGGTCGGCCCCGGCGTCCGAGAATCGCTTCTTTCACATCCGGGTGCGCCGCCGGGAGAAAGACGTCGTCCAACAAAGCCGACTGCCCCGCGTCGAGACCGGCCTCGTAGGACTCCTCGACGCAGGCCACATCGCCGCCCAGCAGCACCAGGTAGTGTCCGGGGTGGATGGTCCCGGAGCAAGCGGTCGCCACCGGGGCGCGCTTGACCATGGCGTCTCCGGCCATCACGCCGATCGCGATGGAGGAGTACTCGAGCAACGCCACGGCAGGCTGATGGATCAGGCTCACACGATCCTCAGACCACCGGCGATGGCCAGGCGTCGTTCGCGGGACAGGCTGCGCGGCCGGGTCAGGCCCTCACCGGTCGGGCTCGCGATGGAGAAAGAGGTGAAGCCCTCACCTCCGTCGCCGAGGCCGGCCAGGGTGGAGGCGTTGGCGACGAAGATGCTGACGTCGATCTCGCGCGCCATGCGGGTGATGGTGTCGACGTTTCTCGAGAAGATGGACGCCGTGTGGCAGCACCCGTGCTCGGCCTCGATGGCGAGGGAGATGGCGCGATCCACGTCGGGAACCCTCGCCACCGGCATCACCGGCATCATCTGCTCGGTCCACAGCAGGGAGTGCTTCACCGGAACGTCGGCCACCACGAGCCGAATGTGGTCGACGTTGCGAACCCCGATCTCGGCCAGGATATCGCCCGCGTTCTGGCCGATGAGCTTGGGGTTCACCTTGCCGGGCGTCCCGTCGTGGGCGGCTTCTTTGAAGACCACCCGGTCGAGCTTGGCGAGCTCGTGCTCGGCGAGGACGTAGGCGCCGGCCGCGCGCATGGCGTCGAGCAGGGCGTCGGCCACCGACGCGACGACGAAGACCTCTTTCTCATCGGTGCAGATGAGGTTGTTGTCGAAGGAGGCGCCGCGAACGATTTCGCGCCCGGCGAGCTCGAGATCCGCGGTCTCGTCCACCACCACCGGCGGGTTGCCGGGGCCGGCGAGGATGGCGCGCTTGGTGGTCTTCTGGGCTTCGGCCACCACCCCCGGCCCCCCGGTGATCAAGAGAATCCGCACCCCGGGGTGGTGCATCAGCGCCTGGGCGCTGGCGATGGTCGGCTCGGCGACCCCGGCCACCAGGTTGGCGGGACCCCCGGCGTCGGTGACGGCGCCGTTGATGAGCCGGATGGTGTGGGCCGAGACCGCCTTGGCGTTGGGGTGGGCGTTGAAGACGACCCCGTTGCCGGCGGAGATCCCGGCGATGGTGTTGTTGATGATGGTGGCCGTGGGGTTGGTGGTCGGGGTGATGGCGCCGATGATGCCGAAGGGGGCGGGCTCGGTGAGGGTGAGGCCGCGATCACCGGTCCAGGTTTGGGGCTCCAGGTCCTCCGGACCCGGCGCCTTGTCGATGACGAGGCTGTTCTTCTTGATCTTGTCCTCGGTGCGGCCGAGGCCGGTCTCGCTGTGCGCCATTTCGCTGAGCTCGACCACGTGCTCGCGCATGACCTGCCGGATCCGGTCGACGATCCGGTGCCGGCCGTCGAGACCGCAGCTGCGGTAGGTCTCGAAAGCCTTGCGGCACGCCTCCACCGCCGAGTCCACGGTGGCGTGAATGCCGTCGGCGCCGGTGGCGGTCCCGACCTGCGGCGGCGCGGTCGGCGCGGCGTTCGTCGCACCCATCTTGTGCCTCACCCGCTCGATGATCGCGCGGACTTCGTCATCGTTGATGGTCTTCATCAGCGTCTCCCGCGGTGCCAGGTCAGACGATTCAGACGGTTTTCAATGGTCCGTTTCGGCTTGCTGAATCGTTCCCGAAGGAAAACCGTCTGAATCGTCTGACCTGGCACCGTTCCGTTCAGCTCGCCCACTCGCCGTCCGCAGGCGTCTTGCGGTAGCGGACCTCGCCGCCCACCTCCCAGCTGTCCACGATGGCCATGACCACCGCGTCACAGGGCCGGTCGGCGGTCATCTCGGTCTGCCGGGCCGACGATCCCGAGGCCCAGAGCACCACGTCCCCCTCGCCGGCCCCGACGCTGTCCACCGCGACCACCTGGCCGTCGGCCTCCTCGCCGTGGAGATCGAGGCGCTGCACGAGCAGGAACTTCTGCCCGACGAGGCCCTCATCCTTGCGGCTGGCCACCAGCGTGCCGGCCACCTTGCCGAGGAGCATCAGCTCTTCCGCTTGGCCGACGTCGGCTCACCGCGGCCCAGGGGCAGCACCGAGTCGATGTTGCCGTGCGGGCGGGCGATGACGTGGGTGGAGACAACTTCACCGATGTTCTGGGCGCCCCGAACACCGGCTTCCACCGCCGCCTTCACCGCCGCCACGTCACCCCGGACAACCGCCGTCACGTATCCGCCGCCAGTCTTTTCGTAGGACACCAGCTCAACTTTGGCCGCTTTGACCATGGCATCGGAGGCCTCGACCATTGCCGCGAACCCCCGCGTCTCGATCATTCCCAATGCTTCAGCCATTTCCTGCTCCTTTCGTATCTCAGTTGGTGCCAGGTCAGACGATTCAGACGATTTTCGATGATTCGCATCAGTATCTTGAAGCGCTCATGAAGGAAAATCGTCTGAATCGTCTGACCTGGCACCAACCCATCACTCTTCTCTTCCTGTTACCGCCTCGATCGCCTCGACAGCCGCCCGCCAACCAACATCGATGTCCTTCTCCTCCCCGCCGAGGTAGACCCGGCCCATGGAGCCGAAGGCGCGCACCTCGAGGATGTTGATCTCCGCCGCCTTCTCGGCCTCGTTAGCTGCCAAGGCCGCATAGGCCGCCGGCTCCACCTCCATCACGTACATGGTCTGGCCGGGGATGATCATGTGGCCGTGCCGCATGCGGTTGATGAGCTGGACCTGGTGGTCGTCGAGGTGGCGGATCACCTGCGACGAGAGGATCTTCGGCTTGCGCCGGTCGCCCTCGCTGATGCCGAGGTCGTCGAGGACCGCCTCGCCGGCGGCGCGGGTCTCAGCCTGGTCGTCGGAGTGGACCTCCAGCAGGCCGTAGTAGCGTTCGACGATCTGCATCCCCGGCCGCACCCGCGTCGATTTCAGAGCGATGTCTGTCAACCGGTTGATCTCGATCCCCGGCGAGATCTCGACGTAGAGGCAGGCATCTCCCGCCAGCGGTAGAAAGCCCTGCGCCGTGGTGCCCAAAAAAGCCCCGTACTGCGGCTGCAGGTTGTCGAGAAAGACATATGATCGAAGGTCAATACGATTCACCGGAACCTCCTTCGTCGCCGGTTACGATTCTGATGCCCGCCGAGGCGCCGATGCGGTTGGCGCCGGCGGTGATCATGGCCCTGGCGTCGTCCGCCGAGCCGATGCCTCCCGCCGCCTTGACGCCCATCTTCTCGCCGACGGTCTCGCGCATCAGCGCGACATCGAAAACCGTCGCGCCCCCCGGGCCGAAGCCGGTGGACGTCTTGACGAAATCGGCCCGGGCGAGCTGGGCCAGGCGGCAGGCGATCACCTTCTCCTCGTCCGTCAAATAGGCCGCCTCGATGATCACCTTGTTGAGGGCGCCCACCTCGCGGCAGGCGTCGGAGACGCCGGCGATGTCGCGTCGGACAAGGTCGTGATCACCACCCTTGAGGGCGCCGATGTTGATCACCATGTCGATCTCCCGGGCGCCGTCGCGGATCGCTCTGCGGGCCTCCATGGCTTTGATCTCGGGCACGTTCGCCCCAAGGGGGAAGCCTACCACCGAGGCCACCTTGACCTTGGATCCCCGAACCCGCTGCGCCGCCCGCCGCACCCACACCGGGTTGATGCAGACGGCGGCGAAGTGGTACTGCATGGCCTCGTCGCAGAGCCGGTCGATCTGATCCGGCGGCACGTCGGGCTTGAGAACCGTGTGATCGATGTAGCGCTCCAAACCCGCCGGCACATCGGCACCGTTGCCGCTGTAACCGAGCCGCGCGGCGCCGTTGGCCACCGCCTCGCGGGCGTTGTCCAAGCCGAGATCCGCTCCACCCGCCGCCAGCACGGCGAGCACCTGCCGGGTCACCTCTTCGACGAGCTCCCTGCGTTGGTTCATTCACTCACTCCCACGCCGCCGGCGGCGTAGCGCTGCTCGACGGCGGTGATCTTCACCACCCGATCGGCATGTCGTCCGGGACCCCACGGAGTCGCCAACCACTCGTCCACGATCTGCCTCGCGAGACCGTCGCCGATGAGCCCGGCGCCCAGGGTCAGGACATTGGCGTGGTTGTGCTCACGGCTGTTGCGCGCCGACGAGAGGTCGTAACACAAAGCGGCGCGGACCCCGGGCACCTTGTTGGCCACCATGGCCGACCCGATGCCGGCGCCGTCGACGATGATCCCCACTTCGCAGCGCCCGGAGGCCACCTCTGTCGCCACGGCGTGGGCAAAGTCCGGGTAGTCCACCGACTCGGTGCTCGAGGTTCCGCAGTCGACCACCGACCGCCCCTGACCCCTCAGGTGATCCTTGAGCAGCTCCTTGAGCCGGAAACCGCCGTGATCGCAGCCCACCGCCACATCTCCCGACTCGGGCTCCCCACCCGCGAGAACCCGGTCCACCACCTGGGACACGACCCGACGAATGTCCTGCTCTGTCGTCATGCCCGCCTCCTCATCACCACGCCTTCCAGTCTCTGATCTCTCTGCCGGCGGTTTCGGGCGGCGGCATTTCATCGGCTTCAACGCCACCCTGTTCGAGGCCTTCGACATACGCACTCAACTGACTCGAACATGTATCGACCGCCTCTGCACTCTGACTCGCGAGGGCGACGAGGGCGGCACCCTCGAGCGCCGCCACCACCAACTCGGCCACGCGATGGTTCGAGCCCACAAACCACGACGCGACGCGTTGAATCACCCCCTCGTAGATCTCGCCGACCCGTCGTCGAGCCTCGGCCTGCTCGACACCGAGTTCGTTGACAAGAGCCCCGAGGGGAAAACCGAAGTCCACGGCGTTCGGCACGGTGTGGGCCCGATAGACATCAGCCAAGGCCGACACCCGGGAAACCGGGTCGGAGCACGAGGTCTCGATCGCACCGAGCACCTCGGCCTCGACACGCCCCTCGACGGCATCGAGGACGGCCAGAAGGAGGTCGTCTTTGGTGGGAAAGAAGTGGTAGAAGCTTCCGCTGGTCGCTCGCGCCCGCCTCATGATCTCACTCACCCCAGTCCGCGCGTAGCCCTGTCTCCAGAACAGCTCTCCGGCGGTTCGAATCAGGCGGTCTCGGGTGTGGGACTGACGGGCCACGGTGATCGCATCCTTAAAAAGTAGAACGTTCTATCTACTTCAAGATAATACACAGTTGAAACAGCGTCAAGGAAATAGAACAAACGATCTACAACGTGCAAGAGACACCGACACGTTCGCGAGCCGGCCGATACCTGTAAGAGAAGCTAGCTGAAAAAGCCAATCACGTACCGGACAGCGGTGGCAACGATGACCAGGCACAGCATCACCTTGATGGCTCGTGCGGGCACGAACTTCTGCAGCCGAGCACCGCAGTACATCCCCGCGGCGCCGCCGAGGCCGAAGAGCAGACCCAGGAGCCAGTCGGGCCCGACGCCGATCAGGACCATGAAGACCACCCCGGCGACCGAGGTGACCAGGGTTCCCATGAGGGCGGCGCCGGCCACGGTGTAGATCGGCAGTCCGAAAACCGAGACGAAGAAGGGCGCCATGATGGCGCCGCCGCCGATGCCGTAGATCCCGCCGGCGACGCCGACGGCAAAGGCCAGAGCGGAGATGCCCGGGGTCGAGAAGCCGTAGCGCTCGCCGTAGAAGGAGTACTCGATGCGGCCGAGGCTGAACCGGAGCAGTCGGACCTTCGGCAGATCGCTCCCCTCCTCGCTTCGGGTGGTCACGAGCTGCTGAAAACGCTCCTCAGCGGACGATCCCACCTTCGCCTTCGACCGGCTCGAGATCAGCTCCCGCAGCATCCGGAATCCGATGTAGAGCAGCACAGCGGCGGCGAAGAGCTTGAAACGTGCCGGATCCGGCAGGTATCGCACCCGGACCACAGCCCCGATGAAGACCCCCGGCAGGGTGGCGATGACGACCACCCAGGTCAGAGGCCAGACCATTCGCCCTTCACGGATGTAGCGCCACACCCCGGACGGGATGGCGACGACGTTGAAGAGGTGGTTGGTGGCGCTCACCGACGGCGCGGTGTAGCCGAGAAGGCTCATCTGGAACGGCAGCAGCAAAAAGGCGCCGGAGACCCCGCCCATGGAGGTGAAGAACGAGATGACGAAGGCTGCCAGCGGCGGCACCCACGGCGCGACCGTGACCCCGGAAATCGAAAACTCCACTCCCCCTACCCTCCGGACAGCGCCCGCTGGAGTTGCACCTTCAAATCATGCCCCACCGGGCTTTCGGGATGGCTGGCGATCATCTGATCGACGACCACCAGGGCGGCACGATAGTTCCCCAACCGTGCGTGGTGATCCGCGAGGGCATAGAGATAGTCCAGGTTGGCGGGCTCGACCTCCACCGCGCGAGCGAGGGCCGCTCCGGCCTCACCGATCCGACCGAGCGATTGCAGAGCGAGGCCGAGGTTGTAGTGGGCGCGCGCCCTGCCGGGCCGAATCTCCGCCGCCCGCCGAAGGAATACCACCGCCTCGTCGATCCGGTTCATCTCGGCGAGCAGAAGCCCGAGGGAGTAGGCGGCCTGGCCCTCCTCGGGATAGGCGTCGAGAACCTCCCGCAAGAGCTGCTCGGCCTCGGTGTTCCTGCCCATGGAGTTGTAGAGCACCGCGAGATTCATCTTGGCCGGGAAGAAGAGTTCGTCCACCTCAAGCGCCGCCTCGTAGGACTCGACAGCCCGCTCCATGTCGCCGAGCTGCGACCAGAGATTACCCAGGTTGTGGCCGGCGAAGGCGAAGTCCAGGGAGTAGGTCATGTCGGCAACGTGCTCTTCGATGACGGCCGCGAGTCGTTCGCGCTGGTACGGCTTCAACATCTCGTCGGGGGTTCCCGCGAGCCGGCTGGCCGCCATGGTGCGAACCGCCCGGACCGGGTCGAAGAGCAGCGGCACGAGCTTTTCCACCGTGTCCTCGGGGCTGGTGGTGTTCACGACCTCCACCGCGGTCCGGCGAACCATGGGCTCGTCGTCGGCGAGAACGAGATCGAAGAGCGCAGCGGTGTCGCCGCCCGGCGGGTAGCCGCCGAGCAGGTTCAGGGCTGTCGCCCGGACGATGGCGGGATACAGCTGGTCGCCGGCAAGCCGGATCAGGCCGGTCCGGGCTTCGGGGTCGAGCAGCCGGCCGGCGGCGAGGGTCGTCCCGTAATGCGGCTTCCGCGACCGGCCGTACCACGTCTGATACTCGGCCACCTGCCAGTCCAGGCTCTTGTCGGCGTGGCACCCCTCGACGCCGCAGGCGTTTGGCGTCCCGATCTCCCGACTGAGGTCGGGGCGCGGCACCCGCAGACTGTGGTCGGCCCGCCAGTCGATGACCATGTAGGGCTGCTGCGGCATGTGGCACGAGATGCACAGCGCCGCAGCGGAGGGCTTCCCGTCCACCTCCTGCTTGTGGAAGTGGTGGTCGGCACTGTCGTAGGTGTCGAGACGGTGGCACTGGCCGCAGAGCTCATTGCCCTCGAAGCGCAGCTTCAGGCTGTGGACGTCGTGACAATCGGAGCAGCGCACGTCGTTGGCGTACATCTTGGACTGGACGAAGGACCCGTAGACGTACACCTCGTCGAGAATCTGGCCGTCGGCGTGATACAACCCCTCGTCGAGAAGGCTCGGCACCAGGTTGTCCAACAGCTCGAGCCGCCCGTGCCGGAAGTCCCCCAGTTCGCCGCGCCGGGAGTGGCAGGGGGCGCAGAGCTCGACCTGCTCCCGCGACGTCAGCTCGCTGGTGCGAATGATGAGACCATCGTCGCCGGAGGCCGGACGCGCCATGGGCGGCAACTCCGCCCACTCGACGTGCTCGGAGCCCGGACCGTGACAGGCTTCGCAGCTGACGTCGATCTCCGACCAGGTGGTCTCGAAGCTCCGGGTCTCGTGGTCATAGCCCTTGACCAGGTTGGTGGAGTGGCACTCGGCGCACATCCCGTTCCAGTTCTGGGCCGGCCGGGTCCAGTGGAGCCAGTCTTCGGGGGGGATGTCGAGATCGGGATAGAGGTGGAACCACTCGCCGAGATCGCTGTTCCAGGCGATGTTCAAACACTGGTAGCGACCCCCGGGGAAGGGAATCAGGTACTGCTGCAGCGGTTCGACTCCGAAGGTGTAGGCGATCTCGAACTCGGCCATCTCGCCGCCGGGGCCCTCGGTGTGGACGAAGAACCCCTCGTCCCGGCGGAAGAAACGACTGGTGATCCCGTGGGCCTCGAACTCGACGCCGCTGAAATCTCCGAGCACCGTCTGCTCGGAGGCGATGTCCATGGCGAGATCGTGATCAGAGCCGCGCCACGCATCCGTTGCCGCCTCGTGGCAGCCGACGCAGCGCTCGCGACCCACGTAGCGCGGCCCGTCTGTCTCACCCGCTTCCACCGGTTCTCTGGAGTCGGTGCCGACGACCAGCGACAGCGGCACCGCCACGACGATGACCGCAGTGGCCACCACGCCAATCAGGCGCCACCGGTCGAGGCCTTCCGCCGTGCCGATCACGACCGGACCACCTGGGACGGCGCGAACGCCTGTCTCGTGATGGTGGTGGAGGTGTCGACCTTGACCACCCCGTTCTCGATCCGCACCGGGTGAAGGTCCAGGGCGCGCGTTGCCGGCGGGCTGAGAACCTCGCCGCGACAATCGAAGGACGAGGCGTGGCAGGGGCAGACGAACCGTCCCTCGTCCTCGACCCACGGGACGGTGCAGCCCAGGTGGGTGCAGCTCCGCGACAGGGCCAGAAATCCGCCGTTGTCGAGGCGGGACAGGTAGAACCTCCCCGCCGGGAAGGCGGTCACGGTCCCGGGATCGAAGCGGTCCACCGGCCCCGCGACCACCACGGCGTCGTCATCGGCAGCCGACCGGTTCGACCGGGGTTTCAGGATGGACCCGGTGATCCACAGTCCCTCGAGAACCGCCAAGCCCCCGAGCCACAACCACAGCCGCCCGAGGAAACCGCGGCGGGTGCTCGCACCTTTCGCCGGATTCGGCGTCGCCATCAGGTCGCCTCCCACGGCCAGACGAGGGCCATCCCCTCGCCGCGGAACCAGATTCCAATGACCGTGAGCACCACCAAAACCACAAACAGCAGCAACACCACCGCCTGGAGCAGCTCCTCTCGCGGCGCCCCGGTCACCTTCCGGAGCGCGATCACGACGACGCCGACGACAACGGCCACGACCACCGCCGGCATCAGGCCGGTGAGCCCGGTCGCAGAACCCGGCGAGCCCGACCCCAGTTCATCGGCGATGACCAGCGCCGGGGTGGCGACCGCGGCGAACCCAATGGCGAGCAGGCCGCTCCGCCGGCCCGTGGCCGACATCATCCACACGCCGTCGATGCCCTCGCGGTAGCCCAGGTACGGCAGGAGGGCGGCAAAGAGCGCGGCCGCAAGGGGGATGACCACCACCGCCACCACCGGGTGGAAGTGGAGCAGCAGTTCCTGGAACCCCAGGAAGTACCACGGCGCCTTGGCCGGATTCGGGCTCATTCCCGGATTGGCCTCCGCACCGAGAGGAGCGCTGACGAGCATCGAAGTCACCACCACCACAGCCGTCAGCAGACACGCGAGCGCCACCTCCCGGGTGAGCAGATGGGGCACGAAGAGCACGGTTTCGGGCTTCCCGTCGATGACCTCGCCCGCGTCCTTGGGAACGACCACGCCCCGTGCCTTGCGCACTCGCCAGAAGTGCCACGCCATCAGGACGATCAACACGGCCGGCACGACGGTCGTGTGAATCGTGAAGAAGCCGATGAGCGTCGCGTCGGTGATCTCGGGCCCGCCCCGGGCGAGCTGCTGCAGCCCCTCACCGATCCAGGGGACATAGGCGAGCATCGCGGTGGAGATGGTGATCGCCCAGTACGAGAGCTGATCCCACGGCAGCAGGTATCCGGTGAAATTACCGACGAGGATGCCGAACAGCAGGGCCAGTCCGATCACCCAGTTGAAGCGGCGCGGTCCGTGATAGCCACCCGTCAGGTAGACCCGGAGCAGATGCATCAGCACGACGACCACCAGGAAGTTGGCGCTGAAGTGGTGGATCCCGCGAATCAGGCCGCCGAAGAGCACATCGTCCTGAAGACCGGCCACCGACGCGTAGGCGGCGTCCGGCGACGGCTCGTAGACGAACATCATGAGCATACCGGTGGCGAAGAGCAGCAGCACGAGGACAAGGGACATCCCGCCCAGGCCGAACGTGTGGGTGAAGGGGATCGTCCGCACTGGAACCTGGGCCGGTCTGAGATGGAGCAGCAGAGTGTTCACCACCACCCAGCGGCGCTCCCGATCAGTGGCCGGGATCACCGGTCCCGGGAAGACCGAGCGCCACACCCGGCGCATCAACCCGCGTTCTCGCTCTTCGTGATCCTGATCGGCCACCCTGCCTCCTTCAGATGCCGGGTTCATGATACTCGGACGCGGCTACCGCGATTGAATCATTGTCTCAACTTCAACGGTGAAGATTGTCTAGAATGATTCCTCGACTCGGGGAGAGAAGCCATGAAGTACGTCTGCTCCGTGTGCGCATATGTCTACGACGAAGCTGTTGAGGGGGTGCCGTGGGATGAGCTTCCCGACGACTGGACCTGCCCCGTCTGCACCGTGGACAAAGGGTTCTTCGAGAGCGAGGATGGCGGCGGGGATGAGTCCGCGCCCGCACCGGGCACGGGCACGGGCAAGGGCACGGGCACGGAAGACATCGAAACATACCTCGCCCAATGGAAACGGGACAGCCACCCCCTCGAGGGTGATCTGGCGACGATCCAGGAAATGGCCGTCACCGGCCGGTCGGTGATCGAACCCATGCGGACTGCCAAGCCCGTCACCTCGTGGGACGAGATCCTGGTCCTCGGCGCCCAGCTCGCCGCTCTTCCCCTCAATGAAGACGAGCCCGTCTCCACCCGGACGGTGATCGGCCCAAACGCCGCCGTTCCACTGGTGCTTGACACCCCGGTCATCGTCAGCCACATGTCCTACGGAGCCCTGTCGAAAGAGATCAAGATCGCGCTCGCCACGGGAAGCGCCGCCGCCGGCACCGCCATGTGCTCCGGCGAAGGAGGCATTCTTCCCGAGAGTCTCGAGGCCTCACATCGCTACATCTTCGAGTACGTTCCCAATCGCTACTCGGTGACCAGCGAGAACCTGCGTGCGGTGGACGCCATCGAGATCAAGATCGGGCAGTCGGCGAAGCCCGGTCTCGGCGGCCACCTCCCCGGCGACAAGGTCACCGAGGAGATCGCCGCGGTCCGGGGCTTCCCGCCCGGCGAGGACATCGTCTCGCCGGCCCACTTCCCGGACATCACCTCGGCCGACGAGCTCCGCTCCAAGGTGGACTGGCTGCGCGAGATCTCCGGCGGCAAGCCGGTGGGCGTCAAGCTCGCCGCCGGCCACATCGAGGCCGATCTCGCGGTGGCCCTGGCAGCGGGCCCGGATTTCGTGACCGTCGACGGCCGCGCGGGCGCCACCGGCGCGGCGCCGAAGGTGGTCAAGGACAGCACCGCGATTCCCACCATCTACGCCCTGGCCCGCGCCCGGCGCGCGCTGGATGCGGCCGGCGCCGAGGGGGTCTCGCTGATCATCACCGGCGGTTTCCGGAACTCGGCCGACGTGGCCAAGGCTCTGGCCATGGGCGCCGACGCCGTCGCCGTCGCCTCGGCAGCCCTCATGGCGGCCGGCTGCCAGCAGTACCGGATCTGCCACACCGGCAAGTGCCCGGTGGGCATCACCACCCAGGATCCGGAGCTACGGTCCCGGATCAAGATCGCGCTCTCGGCCGAACGCTTGAAGAACTACCTCTCGGCAACGACTCACGAGCTGCAGGACTTTGCCCGGCTCACCGGACACCGCGATGTGCACGAGCTTGCAGCCGACGACCTTCGAACGACGAGCCCCGAGATCGCTCGGTACACCCCCATTGCCCACGTGGGCGAGGGTGAAGCAACATAAAGGGAGAAATTGATGTCGAAAACCCAAGAAAACCTGATGGCGGCCTTCGCCGGCGAGAGCCAGGCGCGCAACATGTACACCTTCTACGCCAAGGTGGCGCGGAAGGAGGGCTACCACTACATCGCCAAGATCTTCGAGGAGACGGCCATGAACGAGATGCGGCACGCCAAGGACGAGTTCGTCCTCGCCGGCAAGCTCGGCGACACCGCCGCCAACCTCCAGGAAGCCATCGACGGCGAGCACTACGAGACCACGCAGATGTACCTCGAGTTCGCGGAAACGGCCATGGAGGAGGGCAACAAAGACGCGGCGATCCTCTTCAAGATGATCGCTCGGGTCGAGGCCGAGCACCGGGATCGTTACAAAAAGCTGCTGGAGATGGTGAAGAACGGCACCGTCTACAACCGCGACGAGAAGATCCGCTGGAAGTGCTCGGTTTGCGGCTACATCCACGAGGGCACGGAGCCTCCCGGAAAATGCCCCTGCTGCAAGCACGCCAAAGAGTACTTCGAGCCGGAAGGTGAGATCTGAGCGAGCGTGACCGACGCCCTCGGCGCCTAACCCGAACTATTCATGAGTGATCTACTGCGACCGACGATGTGCAGCGTCCAACAGTGTTTCCTCGCCTCGGGGTGCTCAACGTACTTTCAAGTACGCCTCCGCGCCCCTCGGATCGGAAACCCAGTTGGACACCACACCTCGTCGGTCTCGCGACGAACTCTCATGAATACTCCGGGCTAAGTGTGAGGGGGCGACCGGCCTCGGCGAACCCGGATCGAACCCTCTGACCCCCAACATCACAAACCCCGCCGACGCACGCGTCGGCGGGGTTTCGTTCTCGAGGTGACGATACGACTACGGCACCATGCTGGACCACGCCCCACAGTCGCCGGTTTCGAAGCCGTCCGCGAAGACCGCCGTCAAGGCGCTGCACGGAATCGAACCCTCGATGACGACGTCGTCGATGTTCCAGCCGCAGTAGTTCCAGCTGCCGTCGGTGGAGCCGTAGGTCCACTGAACCTGCACCTGGCTCTGACCCGCCGCCGCCGGCAGATCGACGACCATCTCGGACCAGGCGGTGTCGTCGATGGTGTCGCCGCCGTTCTCCCAGACGGTGCTCCAGGTGGTTCCGCCGTCGGTAGAGAGCCGGATCCGGGCGTTATCGTAGGTGTCGCGCTCCACCCCGAGCCAACGCTGGAACCGCACCTGCGCCGTGGTGGCCGTCGAAAGGTCGACCACCGGCGTGGTGAGCTTGAGCTCGTTCTCCGCGAGGTTCGGGGAGATGTCGCCTCCCAGGTTGACGCCGTAGACGTAGTCACCGGTGGCGCCGGAGGTCGGATCGGGTCCGCCGTAGCTGTCCTGCGCCTGACCGGTCGGCTGGCCGAAGCCCCAGCCGGTGGCCGGCGGCTCGTTGCCGTTGTCGATGGCCCATCCAGGATCGCTGTCGAAGGTTTCGGAGAAAACGACCCCCCACCCGGCGGTCTCCACCGGGTAGTAGTCGCCGCCGTTGTCATCAACGGCGGTGTAGCAGTTCGGGCTGGTGGACGCGACCTGGACGACGTACGCGGTGCAGGGATCGAGACCCTCGATCTCCACCACGTGATCGGTGGTGGTCCCGGGCACCTCCACCACCGTCGACGGCGTCCCGACTCCGAAGGTCGCCTGCGAGCTCGCCGGAAGGTTCGTGGTCCAGCTCACGATCGCCGATTCGTGATCGACGAAGTCCACCGAAACGTCGCTGATGAAAAGGGGTTCACAGACGGGAACGCTGAAGATCGTGTCGCCCGCGTACCCGCCGGAGGCCGACCACGTCAGGGTGAGGTTGGCGACGTGGCCGTTGGCGGCCCCGGCGCCCACCGCGATGGCGAAGTGGTCCCCGAGGCTCTGGACCTGGGCGCCCACCACCGCGTCGGGGAAGTCCGCCGCCGCGTCGGTCACCGTCACCAGGCCGGAGCCCGAGCCCAGGACGCCCGAGATGGCGGTGCCGTCGTCGGCGCCGATGTTCTCCACCGTAATCGGCAGGACGATGGCCTCGCCCGGGTTGGCGATGCCGTCGCCGTTGCCGGCGCTGTCGTCGATGAGGTGGCTGCGGTGGGCCATCCACGGGCCCTCGGGAACGATGACCTCGACGGTGCCCTGCCACGGAACCAGATTGAGGCCGGTGACCACCACGTCCAGGGTGGCCGGTTCCTCCGGGACCGGCGTCAGGTCGATCACGGCGATACCGCCCGAGACCGTCCCCCTGCCGACGAGGACGCCGTCATCGGTGACGGCCACCAGAGCAGCGTCCGCATCTGCGGTCACGGTCAGGGTTAACGAACCCACCGGAATCGCGGGATCGACGGT
The DNA here is from genome assembly GCA_036351195.1 of Thermoanaerobaculales bacterium. Lineage (GTDB taxonomy): Bacteria > Acidobacteriota > Thermoanaerobaculia > Thermoanaerobaculales > Sulfomarinibacteraceae > JAHECW01. Next base: position 57,771 of record JAZBOQ010000241.1, read on the forward strand.
CACCGCCGGCGGCGCCGGCACGGCGGTGAAGACCCGCATCTCGGGGTCGCCGTGCCAGTGGAAGAGCTCGAACTCGAGCTGGGTGAAGCTCGCGCTGGGTCCTTCCCAGTTGTACATGTAGTACTTGCCGTAGAGGTAGGCCTCGGCGGGCCGGAAAGAGTGGGGGTAGATGTTGCCGCCGTCGGCGGGATCATAGTCGTCCCAGAAGCTGTCGTAGGAGCCGTGAACCAGAAGGTCGTTGTAGCCCGAGTACGAGAGATCGGTGGCCGCCATCACACCCACGGCGCCGCCCGGGTACTTCTTCATGAACGCCTCGGCGAAGCAGTCGCCGCTGGTGTCGAAGGTGCCCGTGAGGCAGTTGATGGAGAAGACGACGGGGGTCATGGATCCGTTGGTCAAGCCATTGACGTGGGAGTTGTAAAACGGTGGATCGCCCCAACCCGTCACGTCGCCGTGGTCGCGGTGCTGCACCAGGCTGACACCGCCGTTGAGGGCGGCGGTCAGGTCCTGGGTGGACTGGGACGAGGCGGTGATCAGGTCGGCATCGTCAGACGGCACCGGCTGGCCGGCGTAGCCCGCGAAACGGTGTGGATAGCTGTCCCCCCGCCAGTAGTAGGTGGTGCAGCTGAGGTTGTCGCTGGTCGCGGCCGTGTGGATTCCCATCCCGGCCTGGTCGCGAATGAAGTGCATCGCGTGGGTCCCGGTCTCGAAGAACCAGCGCTCAGCCGTACAGCCGCCCTGAAGGTAGGCGGCCATCAGGTAGTCGCCGTGCCAGGCACCCGGCACAACGTCGCGGTCGAAGTCGAGAATCTTGGTGACCACATTCTGGCAGTCGGCCAGGGTCTGCACGGCGATCCGGCCCATCACCACATCGGGAAGGTAGTCCGACCCGTCGAGGCATGAGTAGTAGAGATCCGTCACCATCCCGCCGACATCCTGCGACGGCACCGCCGGGTGGTCGCCGCCGAGCAGCACGTACGTGAGGTCCGGATCGGCGTCATAGCGGGCCTGAAGGTACGACTTCAGGTCGGCCGACGACGTTCCGACGGTGCTCATGAGGACGATCTCCACGGTCATGCCCTTCTTCCGCTTCCACTCGGCGAGGGGCTCGAAGGCGGAAGCCAGGGCGTCGTCGGCGATGATCAGGTACTCGACGCCGGTGGGAACCGCGTCGAGTACCTGCGCTGCGTCGAGATCGGTCGCGGTGGGAAACAGTGCGCTCCGCCGAGCCTCCTTGAGTACCTCCGCCCTCCGGTCCACATCGCCGACGAGCTCGATGGTCAGATGAAGCTCGCGCTGCGCGGCCACTTCGCGGCGGGCAGGGTTGAACGACAGCGGGCTGACCTCGACGACGAGGAAACGTTGGCCGCGAACCACCACGTCGTCCGAGATGCGTGCAGGTTCGGCGGGGAACCAACGGTCGGCGGCGTACGCCTTGTCGTCCATGACGAACTCCGGCTCGTCGCTGCCGCAGTCCGGCGCAGGAGCCTGGCGGGGCATGACGGTGACACCGGTCATGACGACGGACGAGTCGCCATCGAGCACACTCATGCTCGCCACCGGGCCGTTGGCCACCGGAATCAGCACCGTACGGAAGGGAAGCTCGGGCTCGCCGACGGCGCCCTGTCGGCCGAACTCGGGCACCTCGAGCACGGCAAAGGTCCCTCGCGCAAGCGAACGATCCTCGGTGTAGAACCCGGAGAGGCCCACATCCACGGCAACGCCGCCGGCAACCTCGCGCATCTCCACGACGGGGGGCGTCCCTGCCGGGGCCGGACCCAGGTCGACCCAGCTGTCGGCGGCCTCGGCGGGGGCAACCGTCAGGGTAAGACACAAAGCGATCGGAAACAGGCGCAGCACGGAACGACGACGCATGGCAATTCCTCCCTGGCCTCACCGGACATTGCCCGGACATCAACAACCGGTCGCCGCCCTCCAACGATCGGCCGAGGTCCGCGGCCCCGGAATCAGGCCTGAAAAGTGTAACGCAGCCTCGGGAACATCGAGGAGACAACGATCACATCGAGCCCGGATGGGCCATAATCGTCGGGATCGGACACGAGGAGACTGCAGAATGAGATTCACGGCTTGCTGGATGATCGTCGTCTCGTCCGCCGCGTGCTGGGCAATGCCCGCGGCGGCCGTCGAGCCTGCAGCCGAGGAGGACGAGAAAATCGTCCTCGTGCTGTCGGGAGGTGGCGCGAGGGGAACGGCCCACGTCGGAGTGCTCGAGGTGCTCGAGGAGCTCCAAATCGCCCCCGATCTCATCATCGGCACCAGCATGGGCTCCATCGTCGGCGGCCTCTACGCCGCCGGCTGGTCGCCCGCCGAGATGCGGACACTCCTCGCCGAGATGGACTGGAACAGGATGTTCTCCGACCACGTGCCGAGGAACCAGAAGTCGTTTCGTCGCAAACAGGACGACCGGCCGATCCTGATCAAAGCGCGTCTTCACTTTCAGGGCTGGAAGCCCTACCTGCCGCCGGGCATCCTCGGCGGGCAACGCCTCGAGCTCCTCATGGACGCACTCGAAGCGGAGTCGGTGGCGGCCGTTGATCTGGACCAGCTCAACATTCCCTTCCGCGCGGTCGCCGCCGACCTCAATACCGGCGAGCCGGTGGTCATCGTCGACACCAACCTGGGCACCGCCATGCGGGCCTCCATGTCGATCCCGGGCGCGTTCTCCCCCGTCGAGCTCGATGGGCGAAGGCTCGTGGACGGCGGTACCGTGGCCAACCTCCCCGTGGTCATCGCCAAGGACCTCGGGGCGACGTCGGTGATCGCGGTGGACATCTCCACCCCGCCCGATGCCGTCGAGAGCCTCACTGATTTCTTCTCCATCCTCAATCAGGCCAGCACCCTCATGTCGCAAGCCAGCCGTGATTTCAACCTCCGGTTGCTCTCCGACGACGATGTCCTCATCGAACCGGATCTCGGCGACATCAGCTTCGTCGACTTCGACCGCTCGACGGAGGCGGCCGAGCGGGGGGCCGCGTCGGTTCGCGCCATGGCCGGCGAGCTCCAACGCTTCTCGGTGGACGACCAGGCATGGGAGGCCTTCCTCGACCGGCAACGGCGGCGGCCCCGCGGCCCGATCACGGTCGACCGCGTGCGCGTCGAGAACTCCGCGCTCATCGACGACGCCATCATTCGCCGAACACTCTCCATCGACCCGCCCACAACCTTTGACGCGGAAAGCCTGCTCGACGAGATCATGCGCCTCCACAGCCTCCGTCTCTTCGGGATCATGGACTTCGAGATCAGCGACGAGAACGAGCTGGTGCTGACCACGCCGCCCCCGCCCCACGGCAGGGCATCGATCCAGTTCGGCCTTGGTTTCACCGACGACTTCCAGGGCAACACCGGCTACACGGTGGCGGTCCGCCACCAGGTGCTCCCCGTCAACCGCCGCGGCGGCGAGTGGCAGAACGTCCTGCAGCTCGGCACCATCGGCATCTTCGAAAGCAGCTTCTACCAACCCCTCGGCGCCGCCATGCGGTGGTTCATCGAGCCTTCGGCCGGCGTTCGCCGCGACCTCGTCGACGTGTGGTCCGGAGGACAGCCGGTGGTCGAATACGAGATCGAGAGTCTCGAAGCGGCCCTCGCCGCCGGCAGGATCTTCGGCAACTGGGGCGAGCTCCGCACCACCGTCTACGCCTCGGAGTACCGCGCCGAACCCAGAATCGGCAACCCCGCCTTCCCGCCGGATGAGGAACGGGGAGGCGGCTTTCAGATCGACTTTCGGATCGACACCGTGGACACGACGGCCTTCCCTCGCGTGGGCACCGATGCCCTCGCCAGCTACCGGCACTCGTCCAGCGCGCTCGGGGCGGAAGAGCGAACCGAGTTCGCAGCGGCCAGGATCGGCCACTCCATCAGCTTCGGGCGGAACACCTTCACGCCCTACCTCGAGTACGGTGAAAACGCCGAACCCACCCTGAACTACCTGGACCTGTTCAAGCTCGGCGGACTCGGGCGTCTTTCCGGTCTCGGCGACAACGAGCTCCTCGGGGAGAAGGTCGCGCTCGCCCGTTTCCTCGCCTATCGGCGCCTCACCGGCTTTCAGGTCGCCGGCCTCACCGTCGACGTCTACTTCGGGGCGAGCCTCGAGGCCGGCAACGTCTACAACCTCGAGGAGAGCGTCACGGCATCGAGCCTGCTGACCTCGTGGAGCCTCTTCGCCGGCGCGAACACTCCCCTTGGACCGCTGTACCTGGGCTACGGCAGAACCGAGGGCCGCGGACGGTACTACCTGGCGGTCGGGGATCATTTCTAGAAACGTATACTGGGAAACGCTCGAATTGTAAGGTGGTCACCCTGATCGACTCCGACGAGCACTCCGACATCGACACCGTCTGTCCGGTCACCGGTCTCCCGGTCATCCGGCGGAAGGAGTGGAGCAACGTCCCACTGGACGACAACTACTGGACCTCGGTAGAGCTCATCGGCCGCAACATCCTTCACAGCATTCCGAGCGGCCATGCCACCGGTCCCGGCGCCGCGACGGCGAACGAGCTCCAGAGAGCGGCCATCGCCCACGGCATCGAGCCCGGAGCCCCCTACGTCCACATCTCCGACTACTCGAACCTCGACCGCGCCACCCTCGAAGCCCGGCGGGTCTTCGCCACCGACCTCCGCTCGAGAAGCGGCCTCACGGGCGTCGTCTTCTACAAGACGTCGCCGCTGTTCATGCTCTCCATCCGGCTCGGCAGGCGGTTCCTCGGCCTTCCGGTGGCGGTGGAGACCCTTCCGGACTACAACGCGGCGATTCGCCGTGCCCTGGAGATCCTCCACGCCCATGGAGTCAAGGACCTGCCCGGCGGCCGGGTTCCGGCGTCTGAGGACCATCGACGGGAATCCGGTGTTCTGGACATCGACGGCTACCACGTCCAATACCGAGTGTTGGAGAAACACATCGTGCTCGGCGCATCCTCGGGATACCTCGGCATCGAGCAGATGAGGCGCAACATCGAGCTGGAGAACATGATCCTCGCCTCCATGGACCGCAGTGAAGTGGCTCCGGCGATGGTCGTCGACATGTCAAACCTCAAAGGGATCTCGAGCGCAGCTCGGCGCACCTTCATCGCGAACCTCAAGCGCCGCCAGGAGGTCTCCCCCGTCGGTCTCTACGTCTGCCACTCGGTGAGCCCGAAGAATCGAGCGATCATCAATCTCGCCCGGCCGTTCCTCCCCGTCCGGGTCCGCGTCGCCCACGACGAAACCGAGGCGCTCGAGATCGCCCGTGCGGGAGTCTCGGCTCCAGCGAAACGCGTCGGCCGAATTCAGTCCGCGTTCTCCATTGCCGGCACGCGAAGACAGGGGGCCCAGCGCAACCACATCGATGATTTTCTCGAGCTCATGTCCAGCATCGAGTGGGAGGTCGAGGGGCCGGTGGATGCCGCCTGGAAGCACCCGCCGGACCACCCTCTCGCCCCGCTGGTCGACGCCCTCGAGCTCATCAAGGCAGATGTCACCGAGCTCTTCCGCACCAGGAGACAGACCGAGGCCGCGCTGCGAGCCAGTGAGGAACGGTACCGGAGCATCCTCGACTCCATTGTCGACGGCTACTACGAGATCGACTTCACCGGCCGCCTGCTCTTTTGCAATGACGCCCTGCTTCGGATCTTCGGCTACACCCGCTCCGAGTCCCTGGAGACCGATGCGAAGCTGCTCATGGACGATTCCAACCGCTCGGTGGCCATCGGCACCTTTCAAAAGGTCTACGAGAGCGGCAGGCCCGCCCATACCGGCGACTGGGAAATGTTGCGCAAGGACGGGACATCCATCAACGTCGAGGCCTCCATTTCGCTGATCGCCGACCAGGACGGCACGCCGACAGGCTTTCGCGGCATCATCCGAGACATCAGCCGCCGTGTCCGCACCGCGCGCGAGAAGGCCGACCTGGAAGCCCAGCTGCAGCGATCACAGCGGATGGAGGCCATCGGCACCCTGGCCGGGGGCATCGCCCACAACTTCAACAACCTGCTCATGGGCATCCAGGGCAACGTGTCCCTGCTCCAGCGAGAGCTTCCCCCGGACAGCCCACACCTGAGCCGCCTGGAAACCGTCGAGGGCCTGGTGGAGGGCGGTTCGCGGCTCACGAGCCAGCTCCTGGGGTACGCCAGAGCGGGCCAGGTGGACGTCCGGACGGTGGACCTCAACTCGCTGGTTGTCGACACCGCCGAAACCTTCGGTCTCACTCGCCGCGAGTACCGCATTCACACCGATCTGACCGCGGAATGCCTGCCCATCGCCGTGGATGCGGCCCAGATCGACCAGGCTCTGCTCAATCTCCTGATCAACGCGGCCGACGCCATGCCGGGAGGCGGCGACATCACCATCACCAGCCGGCGCGCGCCCCACAGCGAGCTCCGCACCGACGCCGCACACGCCACCAAAGGAGAGTACGCGGTGGTCTCCGTCCGTGACACGGGGTGCGGCATGGACGACGAGACCATGGAGCACATCTTCGAACCCTTCTTCACCACCAAGGGCATGACCGGGGGCACCGGTCTCGGGCTGGCCTCGACCTACGGCATCATCCGCGCCCACCGCGGGTTCATCGATGTTCGTTCTACGCTCGGAGGAGGCTCGACGTTCAGCTTCTCCTTCCCCATCGCGGGCGACGCACCCCTCCCCGAGGAAGAGGCCCACGAAAGCCCGGTCTCCGGCGAGGGGACCATTCTCGTCGTCGAGGACGACGAGGCGGTTCTCGACGCCTGCTCTTCCATGCTCTCGATGCTCAACTACACCCCGATCTGCGCAGCAGGCGGCGGCGAGGCCATCGAGATCTTCCGCCAACGTCACGACGAGATCGATCTGGTGGTCCTCGACCTGATCCTCGCCGATCTCAGCGGGGCCAAGGTCTTCGACGCCATCCGGGAGATCGAGTCTTCAGCGCGTGTCCTCCTGTCGAGCGGCTACAGCATCGACGGCGAAGCGGCCGGTCTCTTGGAACGAGGGTGCGACGACTTCATTCAGAAACCCTTCACCATTCAGCAGATTTCGCGCAAGCTCGAGATCCTCCTCCGCAAGACTGACGAGTGACGAGCTGCATCACCACGAGTCATCCGAATGCGATGCAACTCATAACTCATAACTCATAACTATGGTTCATCCCGCCACTTGCGGGATGAACCTTAACTCTCAACTCTCAACCGACCGAGATACAGATCTTCCCGAAGTGCCCGGCCTCGGCCATGCACTTCAAGGCTTCCGGAGCGTCGTCGAACCCGAAAACGCGATCGACCACCGGCTTCAGCCGATGGGCGTCGATGGCGCGGTTCATCCTCACGAAGGCCTCCCGCGAACCGACGAGAATACCCTGCAGGCGAACCTGCTGCATCAGGATCGGAATGATGTTGATCTCCGACGAGATCCCCGACAGCACCCCGATGACCGAGACATCGCCGCCGACCCGCACCGCTTTGAGAGACTGTTCCAGGGTTCCGGCGCCGCCCACCTCGACCACGTGGTCCACACCGACGCCGCCGGTGAGCTTGCGGGCCGTCCGGCTCCAGGCCGGATCCTCGGCGTAGTTGATGGTCGCAAACGCGCCCATCTCCGTCGCCCGCTCCAGCTTGGCATCGGAGCTCGAGGTGACGATGACCCTCGCGCCGAGCAACTGCGCGAACTGGAGGGCGAAGACCGACACCCCGCCGGTTCCCTGCACCAGGACCACATCGCCGGCGCTCACCGAGCCCTGCTCGGCGAGGGCGCTCCACGCGGTCAGCCCCGCGCACGTCAGGGTGGCGCCTTCGGCATCGGAGAGATGCCCGGGCACCGGAACGACGCCACCGGCCGGCACGACCAACCGCTCGGCCAGGGTTCCGTCGATGGGACCGCCCATCGTCCCCCGGATCTTGTCCGCGTCGGGGGGACCGCCCTCCCAGGTCTGAAAGAAGCAGGTGGCGACGCGGTCGCCGACGGCGATCCCCGACACTCCCTCTCCCAGCGACGTGACCACACCCACTCCGTCGGAGCACGGTATCAGCGGCAGCGGCTGGCGCGGATTGTAGTGGCCACGCACCATCATCAGGTCGCGGTAGTTGACGGACATGGCCCGCATCTCAAGGCTCACCTGCCCCGGTCCGGGCTCGGGGTCCGGCCTCTCGGCGGGCCGGAGGTTGTCGAGTCCGAAGCTGTCCTGAATCTCGAATACGCGCATGTGTCCTCCCGTGAGCTCGTGAATCGGGAGTCAATTCTACGCCACCCGGGTGCCGGTTACGGCTTCCTCCCGTAGACGAGATCGTCGGCCCGGAGCATCAGACTCCGTGTGCCCGGCGAGATCTGAAGCGCCCTCCGCACCAGGTTGTGCATCCAGTTGTCGGGGTGCGAGTAGGGACAGACCTTCATGCAGGTCGCGCAGTCGGTCCCGACGACGTTCCAGTAGCGGAAGCACGTCTCGTCATCGATGATCCAGCGCCGGCCGTCGGTCTCCTCGCTGCGGTCGCCGAGGGGGATGGCCCCCACCGGGCAGCTGACGGCGCACTTCCTGCAGATCGAGCAGAAGTCGAGGACGGTGGTGTCGTCGCTCGGGGTGTCGGGGACCAGCGGACACTCGGTGGTCACGACGCCGATGCGGACCCTCGGCCCGAGCATCGGGGTCATGAGCAGGCCCATCCGTCCGATCTCGCCGAGGCCGGCGGCGCGGGCGACGAGGGGGGCGATGACGCGGTAGTTGCCGTCGATGTGGGCCCGGGCGGGCCAACCCAGCTCCCGAATCATCGCAGCGAGCTGGATGGCGATCTTCGCAGCCTCCACGTACTGCCGGGCCGACTCGGCGACCACCGGCGCCTCGGGTGCCCACGCCACCGCCCGGTGGTCCATCTCGACGGTGAACGCGATCGCCGACCCGTGGTCGAGCTCGATCTCGGAGCCCCAGACACCGGTTCCGCGCCCGACATGGGTGTAGATCTGCTCCGGTTCCAGCGCGGCCACACCGACATCCACCGCACCCCAGTCGAGGGCCGTTCGCTTGAGCAACGCGGTCAGCTCCCCGGCGCTTCGTCCGCAGCGCCGCTCCGCCACCGGTCCGTTCACCGAGTCCCTCAATGCCTCGGTGATTTCGAAGGCGGCATCGGCGGCGGCGAACGCCACCGGCTCGGCTTTCTCGGCATCGCGAGAGAGCAGACCCGGCAGCGACCGGGTTCGATCGTCCCCGGCACGGTTTTCCGGGCGCAGCTCGTAGTAGGCGTCGAACTCAACGCTGCCTGGCCGCAAACGCTTGCGGGCGAACATGATGTCGCGCTCGTCCACCCGGCGGGAGGGTCGGCCTGCCCCGGCGACGGGCCGCCGCAGCGGCAGCAGACAACGAACGGCGATCGCAGCGACCGCAATTGCCAGAAGGCCGTTGACGACGGGTACCGCGGAGGGCACGAGCACCGGTGCGGCGACCAGCAGCGCGCCCGCCGCCAGAGCTGCGACGGCGAACACCCGGGCGGCGCGGCCCTCGCCCTCGCGCCACGAGACCACGGTAAAGGCGATCAGCGCGAGGGTTGCGACAAGGCCCATCACCACTGGAATCACCGTCGCGAGCTCCTTCATCGAGTCACCCTACCACGAAGGCGTTCGACGTGGTCCGACGTCATTGACGGCCCCTCGGCCCGATGGTAGCGTCGGTCCGAGGGAGAGCCGGCGGGCCATGGCGGATCAACAGCACGACACCGAGGACCGGACCAGAACCATGCTCGGTCCCGGCGGAGGCCCGCCGGGCGGTGTCGGCGGCAACGCCATTCTGATCCTCATCGCCCACCCCGGCGGCGACGGGCTCGGCTCCCGAACGAGGTTCACCCTCGGCTCGACCCTGGCCATCGGGCGCGACTCCGAGTGCGAGCTCGCCTTCCCCGAGGTGCCCTCTCTTTCCCGCTGCCACGCCCGGATCCGATTCGGCGAGTCGGGCGTGGTGGTTGCAGATCTCGGCAGCACCAACGGCACCTTCGTCAACGACCGCCGGGTCATGGACTCGATGCGGCTGGCCACCGGCGACCGGATCCAGTTCGGCGCGCTGCACTTCAAGTTCTTTCGCGAAGAAGACGTGGAAGCCGCCTACCACGAGGCCATCCACCACCTCGTCATGCAGGACGGACTCACGGAGATCGGCAACCGGAGGCGGTTCGAAGATGAGCTCGCCAGGGAGTTCGCACGCGCCCAACGGCACGAACGACCACTGGCCGTGGTTGTCTTCGACATCGACCACTTCAAGGCCATCAACGACTCCATGGGCCACCTGTGCGGCGACTTCGTGCTCAAGCGGTTGGCTCGCATCTGCAGCCGACGCCTCCGGCCCGAGCAGGTCTTCGCACGAATCGGCGGCGACGAGTTCGCCATCCTCAGCCCGGAAACCGCCCTCGCGGGGGCGAAGACCATGGCCCACCGGCTCTGCCGGTCGGTGGCGGAGCACAGCTTCGAGACCGACATGGTTCCCGAGCCCTTCCAGGTGACCTGCTCGTTCGGCTGCGCCGAGCTCGACGCGGGGATGACCGCCGAGAGGGATCTCCTCGACGCCGCCGATCGGGCCCTCTACGAGGCCAAGGAGAGCGGACGCAATCAGGTCGGCTCGGCGTCGTAGACTCCTGCCCTGACGAGCTCCATCATCCGACGACTCGACGCCGACG
>JAZBOQ010000242.1:0-10526 GCA_036351195.1 Thermoanaerobaculales bacterium
GACCACCCGGAAGTCGCCCGAGCGGTCGACGCAGGTGGGCGCCATGTCCGGCGGCGACCGCAGGACGAGCTCGGTGCCGGTCACCTGGATGACGTCGAACTCGACTTCTCCGCCGGCGCGGAACCACACCGTGAGCGGGTCTTCGAAGCCGGCGCCGTAGAGCGCGAACTGGTCGCCGATCTGGCCTTCGGTGGGATTCGCCTGACCGACATAGAGGGAATCGCCGAAGCGGAAGGTCTGGTTGGCGACGGAACTCAGGCCGGACTGGAGGTTGGTCACCGTGACCGACACGACCAGCGGCGGGACCTGGCCCTGCTGGCTGTAGTCGGGCGTGACGCAGGTGATGATGTCGTTGTCGGCCAGCGACGTGTCGTCATAGAGCTGAATGTCGGTAGCCTCGAGGTCGCCGAAGTGGACCTGGAGCGGCAGCTGGAAGCCGTGGCCCGAAATGGTCACCACCGTGCCGCCGTCCATGGGACCGGCCGTCGGCGAGATGCCGGTGATCTCCGGCGTGGCGACATCGGACATGACGATGAAGATGTCGCTCTTCTCTATCGGGGCTTCACCGGAGCGGGTCAACTTGATCCCTGCGGTGGTGTCGTCCTCCAGCGGGCTGATGCTGAAGCGGGGTGTGATCACCTCGATCTGCGTCGCCGACGAACGCTCCACCTGGGCGAGAAGATCCTGGCCCTGGAAGGTGAAGTAGACGTCTTGGAAGGTATCCTCGGTCTGGCCGCCGTCGTTCTCCCACTGGAAGTCCATGCCGATGACGTTGACGGTCTCACCGCCGGCGGAGCGCCCGTAGTACGGATCGACCCCGAAGAGCACCGGAGTGGGCGGCACGCCTGGAGGCGGCTCGGTATTGCCGATGAAGGTGAAAGCGGCGGGGAGTTCCTGCTGCTCCTGGGTCGACGTGCCCACGCCGACAATGGTCTTGACCTGGGCCGCGAAAGTGAGGGTGCTGTCCGCCGCGGTCGGCTCGGGAGTGCGCAGGGTGATGCTTCCAGCGCTGGAGGGCGGATTGCTCGGCACGACCTGGTCGACGATGGCCTGGTACTCGAGCCCCTGAACGTTGAAGTAGACCTCAGCCGGAGCACGGATGCCCTTCCCGGTGAGGACCACGACCTCGCCCCCGGCGTAGGAACCGGCAGCGGGATTGATGTTGTAGATCTGCAGCCCGTCCGAGGCGTCGGAATCCTCGTAGGTGATGGTGATCTGCGACGTCACCGACTTCACCCGCGCCTGGACTTGGTAGGGGCCCGACTCCGTGGCTCCGAAAACGGCGCTCGCCTGACCATCCGCGGTCATCACATTGATGTCCTGCTGACCGGTGCCCGGAAAGACGCCGCCATTGGCCAGGAATTCAACCTGGGTGCCGTCGGGGGCCGCGTTTCCGTTGAGCGTCACGGTGGCGACAACCGTCACCGCCGTCCCCACCAGGGGGCTGGCGTCACTGGCCTCGAATGAGGTGATCTGCCACACGTCGGTGCCGTTCGTCGGCGGGACGACCGTCGGCGGCTTGGGGCTGCCTCCGCCACAGCCGACCAGGACGACGAGACCACAGAGGATGAAACACTTGATGAAGCTCTTCATGGCTCCGAACTCCCTACCCGTCACTTCGGTCACGGGGTTCCACAGAAAAAGTTGAACTGGATGGGTTGCGGCACCGAGGCCACGTCCTTGCCGGAAACGGTCTCACCGAACAGCTGCAGGACCAGCCGTTGCCGGATGTTGGTGGCGCCGGTCTCGGGATCGAAGCCGCCGTTCTGGGGCAGCAGGTAGCCCAGCGGCGTCTCGCTGAGATACTCCACCGGGTAGACCCGCCAGTTGTCCAGATCGTTGGTTCCGCCCGCGGGGATGACGATCCCCTGGTCGAAAATGGCCTGGGGCGACGCCGTGGTCCCGCCGTCGTTGCGCTCGGGAGTGATCACCCAGCGCAGGATGCGGACGTCCTGACTGCTGCTCAACGAGGTGCCCGGCGCCTTCGCGTACGAGTTCACGTTCATGGTGTCGATTGCCACGTCGAACCCGTTTTGAATGTACGAGCAGATGTCGATGTCGGGGTTGTACTCCTCGATGTCGACCGTGATGTACACCGCCGCCTCGGTGTCGTCGAGAGTGCTGTTGCCTCCGCAGGAGCCGAGCAGCAGCGCCGCTGCGAGCACAATTCCGACACTCGTGATCCGTTTCATCCGACCCTCCCTCAGTACTTCACGATCCGCGGCGTGATGAAGATCAGCAGCTCATCGTGCCGTTTGAAGTCGCCCTTATTTTTAAAGAGATTCCCGAAGACCGGAATCTTGTGCAGACCGGGGATCATGTTCTCGTTGATCTGATCGTTGATCTGGTAGATGCCGGCGATGACGGTGGTGCCGCCGTCGCGAACGAGCAGCTGGGTCTGGGCATCGCGGGTGAAGATCGGCACGTTGTTGCCGCCGGTCACCGCAGAGGCGAGCACCGGTTCCTGCTTCTTGATGTCCACGTCGAGGTTCACGGTGCCCTCGGCGGTGATCTGCGGCGTCACCTGCAGCCGCAGGGTCGCGTCCACGTACTGGACCGTCACCGTGTTGTTGGCGATGGTCTGCACCGGAATCTGGAGACCGGACCGGATGGAGGCCTGCTGCAGGTTCTGGGTCGTGACCCGCGGTGTCGAGACGATGCGGGTGAGACCGTGGGTCTCGGCCGCCTGGAGCAGGAAGTCGAGATTGAAGGTATTGAGAATGTCGCCGAAGCTGAAGGACAGGAACCCCTGGTTGCCTCGAGCGAGCTCGACACCGCCGGCCGCAGTGATGGAGTTCGGGAAGTCGAGGCCGGTGTCGTTGCCGTGGGCCGCGTCCATGACCCCGTCGAAGCCCCAGCTGATGCCGAGCTCGCGGGAGAAGTCGCGGGTGGTCTCGACGATGCGGCCTTCGATGACGACCTGAGGCGTCGGTTGATCCAGGCTGTCGATGAGCCGCAGCGCGCCCTCCACCCGGTCAACCACATCACGGATGATGAGGGTGTTGGTGCGCTCGTCGGTAGTCACCGTGCCGCGGTCCGACAGCAGGTAGCTGTCCGACGACAGCAACCCGGCGATGTAGCTCGCCTTGGCGTAGGACAGGGGCTTGAGGACCGTCTTCAGCGGTTTGGCCTCTTCCATCTGCTTTTCGAGCTGGATTTTGGCCTGCTTCTCGGAGGCGAGCTTCTGGGTGGTCGCCACTCGAAGGACATTGTTCTCGAGCACGTAGTCCAGGTTGTTGATGCGCAGGATCAGATCCAGGGCCTGGTCCCACGGAACGTCGCGCAGCTCCACCGTCACCGAACCGCCGACTCCCGGGTCGACGATGATGTTCAGCTGGGTGAGCGCTGAGAAGGTCTTGAGCACGTCGCGAACGTCGGCGTCCTTCAGGCTGAGGCTGATCGGTTCACCGGTGAACTGCTGTTCCTCGGTCGTCACCTCGGTGCTCTTGAAGGTCTCGGCCCTCGTCGTCGGCGCGTCGAGCACCTGCGCCGCCGGCGCCTGCTCGATCATCTGCGAGGCATCGGCCACGAACGGGCTGCGCTCGGCAACCGCCGCACCGTCATCCCACTCGATGTCCTGCTGCGGCGGTGCGTCGTCCTCGACGAACTCGTCGACAAATGCATCGGACGACGCCACCTCGACGGACGACGGCGTGATCGCGATCGACCCCTCTTCCACCGTCGTCGACGGTTGCGGCGCCGCCTCGGCGATCACCACGTCCGGGCGCTCTTCGATCTCGGTTTCGGTGACCACCAGCTCGGAGATGGTCGCGCCGACTGCGGCGACCCGAATCACCGCCCCGTTCGCGGTTTCGTCGAACCGATAGTCGATCTCTCCGTCGAGATCGACCACGACCCGCGTCACCGGTTCGGGTTCGGTGCGGTTCTGGGCCACGCGCACCCTCCGGATCGGACCGGCGTCGACGTTGTAGACACTGCGGTCGAAGCGCTTGATCACGCCCTGCAGATCCACCACCAGCCGGTCGGGATCGGGCAGGGTGAAGGCCGTCCCGGTCAGGGCGCCGTCGCCTTTGAGCTCGATGACCGCCCCGTCGCCCGATCCCGAGGGGACCAGGTCGAAGAGGTTGACCGCAACGGCCGTTTCGGCCTCCGGCTCCGGCGCGGGCACCGGATCCACCGGGGTGACATTGAGCACCACCGGCTCAGGTCCCGACGGCTCAGAGGCCGCGGCCACGGCGGCGAAGGAGCTGAAGACCAGATTGGTCCCGTCGCTGGCGGCGTCGAGCCTCAGCTGCGACGGCTCCTCGAGCCACACCGTCAGGCGGGTGATCCTCTTGCCGAACTCCTCAACCTCGGTCAGCTCGGCGCGCTCGATGCCGAGCGCGGGCTCACTCAAGGCGCCGGCACCGGGCTCCCAGTCGGCCTCGGGCATTTCGACCACCCATACGCCGGGCTGAGGAGAGTAGTGGACCGTCTCGAGAGCGTGATCGGTCCGCAGGTGGATCACCGGTCCATCGGCTCCGGCCTCCGCCGTGAGCCCGTGGATCGCGGGCAACGATGCCGTCGCGGTCCCGGGCTGCATCAGGCCCAGAGCCGCGAAGATCGCCGCCACCACCAGGACGCGGACGTTGATGTTCATCATGCCATCCCCCAATTCGATATCACTCGAACGGCTAATCCGTGATCTCACGTACGACGTCCTCGTACGGTTTGAGCTGCTTCGGGTCATTCGACTGCTTTCGGAACACAACGCGGTCGAACTGGATCTCCTTCACCTCTCCGTCGTAGAGCTTGGTGCCCGGCCGCAGGATGTAGGAGATGTTGTCGCGCCCTTGAACAAAGGCGAGGATCCCGCCGGGCGTCTCGATGATCCCCGAGAGCTTGATTTCATCCACCATCATCCCGGGGAGCCCGGGCGGTCTCGGCTCGGTCTCGTCGTCCGGGGTCTGCTGGATCCCGTCCCGCAACGAGCGGAAGGGGTCGCGCCGGCCCGCCGGATCGTAGGAGAAGGTTTCCCCCTGCAGCATCTCCCGCTCGCCCCGCAGGATCTGCTCGATGGCCGAGGTGTCGATCTCTTCGCCGCCCAGGCTGTCGGCCGCTGCGGTTGCTTCGGGCTCGGCCTCGGCGTCCTGGGCGAAGACCGGCGGCGCGGCGAGAGCCGCCACCGCCGCAACACAGACAAACAAACGAATGATCTTCATCTCACGGCCCCGCTATTCCTTGTAGATAAAGGTTCGCTGGGTGAAGGAGGAGGTGATGGTGTAGCCCCCGGCACCCCGTCCCCTGACCGGCGAGATGACGAGGTCATCCACGTTGATGATCCGACTGAACCCGCTCAGACGATCGAAGAACAGACCGAGCTCGTGGTACGTCCCGTCCAGGGCCACCGTGATGGGTCGTTCGTAGTAGAACTCACGTTCGACGGTATTCCCCGGGAAGAAGCGCGTGAGCCGGAAGTTGCCGCGCTCGGTGAGGTGCTTGAGTCGTTTGATGAGGTCGTCGGTCTCGCGCTTGGTGGGCAGGATGCGGCGGAGACGGTCGAGATCGAGCTCGTAGTTCCGGATGTCCTCCTCGAGGCGCGGCAGGTCGGCCTTGGCCCGCTGCCCCTTCTCGATCTCCCGCTCGAGCTCCTGAATCTTGTTCTCGGCCCTCTCGCAATCCTCTTCGATGGGCTTGAAGACGTACATCTGCAGCACGACGAAGAGTACGACGCCGAGCACCAGCCCGACAATGAGGGCAACCCACCAGGGTTTTTCATTGAGATCAATGGCCATGACGCCCGACCTCCGCTTCCTCAGGTTCCGTCCGCCGGAGAACTCGCTTTTTGGATCTCCGGCGGTTCGTAGGTAAAGGTCGCCGTCAGGGTGAAGGCGAAGTCCTCTTGCTTCCTGGCGATGTTCTTCACCAGGGGCTCCTCGAAGAACGGCGAGGAGTCGAGGTTGGAGTAGTAATTGGCGACGGCGTTCTCATCCATCGCCTCGCCGGTCAGGGTGATGCTCGTCCCCGACAGCTTCAGCTGCGTCAGCCACACCAGCTCCGGCAGCGCGCGGGAGACCTCGTCCATGATCCGCACCGGCCCGCGCTGCTTGTTCTTGAGCTCGTTGATGACGTCGACCTTGCGCTTGAGCAGAGCCCGCTTCGCCTCCAGCTCCTCCACCTTGTCGATGTAGGGCTGGAGCTCGTCGCGCTCCACCGTGCGCTGCCGCTCGATCTCTTTGAGCTCGGCGCGTTTGGACTTGAGGATGAACCACCAGGTGCCGCAGACCGCCACGGCAATGGCGAGCACGGTCACGAGGATGATGTCCCCCTGCTTGGCGCCGAGCGAAAACTCCGTTCGTTTGCGCTTGGCAACCGTTGCGGTCGGCGCCTCCGAAACCAGATTGATCTTGATCATCGGCTCAATCTCCGACGGTCCGTATTGCCAGGCCCACCGCCACGGCCATGGCCGGGGCATTGCTGTTGATCCAATCAGGATCGAAATCCGATTCGTTATAACGGATGTTCCGGAACGGGTTCAACAGCTCCACGTTGACCTGGAATCGCTCTTGGAGGATGGAGTCCAGTTTCGCCACCAGCGAGCCGCCGCCGGAGAGCATGACCCGATCCAGGCGATCCACCGACGACGTTGCGACGAAGAAGTCGATGGTCTTCTGAAGCTCTGCGGCCAGGTCCTCGGACGCGGCGCCGAGCACGCTGTCGACCTGCTCTTTGGAAACCTGCCCGACCTCTTCGCCGAGCTTGACCTTCTCTGCGTCTTCCCGCGGCAGGTTGAACTCACGCTGGATGGCCTCGGTGTAGAGGTTGCCCCCGAATGCCACGTCCCGCCAGAAGACCGAGTTCCCGTCGTGCAGCACGTTGATATTCATCACCGAGGCGCCGACGTTGACCAGCGCCACCGTTTCACCGTGCGACGAGTAGTTCGTCTCGAAGGCATTTTGAACGGCGAAGACATCCACGTCGACCAGGACCGGCTCCTTGCCGGCCTGAACGATGACCGACGTGTAATCGTTGATCCGGTCCCGTTTCACCGCCACCAGCAGCACATCCATCGTGTCGCTGGACCCGGTGTCGAGCACCACGTAATCCAGGTTGACATCGTTGATGTCGAACGGAATGTACTGCTCGGCTTCCCACTGGATGGACTCGGCCAGCTCCGCCTCCGTCATGGAGGGCAGTTGGATCTTCTTGATGATCACGGAATGACCGGACAAAGAACCTCCGAATTTCGAGTTCTTGATCCCGTTCTCCGAAATCAGCCCGGTGAGAGCCTCCACCACCAGGGACGAATCCATGATTGCTCCATCGACAATCGCCTCGGGAGAAAGCTCCGCGACGGCGGCGTGGACCAGCTGGAATTCGTCGTTTTTGAGCGGCTTCAGTTCAACGATCTTGATCGCCGATGAACCAACGTCGCACCCGACAACTTGCTTTTTTCGCTTTCCAAACACGTCTCACACCTTATGTCGCTGAGTTCGAACCTACTAAATACATCACACCTCTATCACCACGCTATCAAAAGGCCTATAGAGTGTCAAGAACAAGTAAAGGAGAAAATTGCCTTTGAACTGCACATTGATTGTCTCAAAAATTTGTCCAACGTTCTTCACTCCCAAGCGCAGTAGAAAAGTGAAACCGTTTCCTTGTTTTCGTTCTGTTTTTCGCACAATTTCGTCGAGGCATAGCTCACATTCATCCACGGTTTTCTGTACGAAAAACGATCGAAAGCGGAGTTTCCGTAACGGACGACCTTGCCTTCCGGCGACGTATGTGCTATTAAGTTCGTCCCCATTCTCTTGGGGACCTCGAGGAGGACCACTGATATGGCGCAGCGATGTGAAATCTGCGGCAAAGGACCGATGACCGGGAGCAACATCTCCCATGCCCACAACGTGACGAAGCGGCGCTGGCAGCCCAACCTGCAGCGCGTCCGCGCCATCGTCGACGGCAGCCCGAAGTACATTCGCGCGTGCACCCGCTGCATCCGCTCGGGCAAGGTCACCAAGGCCCCCCGGCTGTAGAACGCCCCACAACGAGGGAACGACGTGGCGGCTGATGCCGTCCTTTCGTCGTTGTCGAGCCGTCAGCCGTCAGCAATTGGATCGTCCCATCA
The DNA here is from genome assembly GCA_036351195.1 of Thermoanaerobaculales bacterium. GTDB lineage: Bacteria > Acidobacteriota > Thermoanaerobaculia > Thermoanaerobaculales > Sulfomarinibacteraceae > JAHECW01. The sequence continues at coordinate 8,072 of JAZBOQ010000242.1, forward strand.
GCGCATTTTGTCAAGGGCTTGAACCCCTGCGATGGAGCTGAAAGCTGACCGCTGATAGCTCAGGTTCGGGGCTGGCCCCGCCGCTGGACCCGGCGCATTCCGTTGAGGTTCTCGAGCCGCCGGAGAATCCGCTGCAGTTGCTCCGCATCACGGACGACCAGGGTCATGGTGCCGAAGCCCCGCTCGTTGTGCTCGGTGCGAAGGTGGCAGCTGAGGATGTCGCTCCCCTCATCGCTGATGATCTTGGAGATGGAGGCCAGCATGCCCGAACGGTCGTCGAAGGACATGTCGAGCTCGACATTGTTGGGTGAACCTCCCGAAGCCGCGGCGTCCGACGCCCATCGCACCTCGATCTCGCGTTCCGGGTGGTACATGAGGTTCTTGACGTTGGGGCACGACCGCGAGTGGACCGCCACTCCCTTGCCGCGGGTGACGAAACCGACGATCTCCTCCCCCGGCAGCGGTTTGCAGCACTTGGCGACGTACACCAGGAAGTCTGCATCTCCGGTCACCTCGAGGGCGTAGCCCTGGGTGGGAACGTCTCGCGGCGAAACCGTTTCCGTGATGGGTTCAACACCATTGACCTCGTCGACCGGAGCGAACCGGGCCACGACGGTTGCCGCCGCCAGCCGTCCGAAGCCGACCGCGGCCAGGAGGTCGTCCTCCTTGGAAAGCCCGTGCGACGTCAGCAGGCTCTTGAATTCCGGGGTCCCGGTGACCCGACGCCACGAAACGCCGGCCTTGCGGAACTCCCGCTCCATGAGCTTGCGGCCGATCTCCACCGCCCTCTTCTTCTCCTCCCGTTTGAGCCAGCTCCGGATCTTGGACCGGGCACGGTTGGTGACCACGATGTTGAGCCAGTCGTGGTGCGGCTGCTGTTGCGGTGAGGTGGAGATCTCCACGATGTCGCCGTTGGACAGCTCCGTCCGCAGCGGGACCCAGCGACTGTTGAGGGTGCCGCCGACGCAGCTGTGGCCCACCTCGCTGTGGACCCGGTAGGCGAAGTCGAGGATCGTCGCCCCGCGGGGAAACGAGAAAACGTCGCCGCGTGGAGTGAAGCAGTACACGTCGTCGGGATAGAGGTCGACTTTGATGGAGTCGAGGAACTCTCTCGGCGACGCCCCCTCGGAGTTGTCGAGCAGACTGCGCAGCCACGAGATCCGCGAGTCCGATCCGCCGGAACCCGCGTCGCCCTCCTTGTAGCTCCAGTGGGCCGCGATGCCGAACTCGGCGATCTTGTGCATGTCCCAGGTGCGGATCTGGATTTCGAAGGGGTGGGCCTCGGGGCCGAGCACCGTCGTGTGCAGGGACTGGTAGGCGTTGGGCTTCGGGATGGCGATGTGGTCCTTCATCCGGCCCGGCACCGGCGGCCACTGCTGGTGAATGAGCCCGAGCACCGCGTAGCAGTCGGCGACCGAGTCGACGATGATCCTGAAGGCGAGGAAGTCGAAGACATTGGCGACGTCGACCCCTTGCCGCTGGAGCTTCTGGTACACCGAGTACATGTGCTTGACCCGGCCCTGCACCGACCCCTCGAGACCATGCTCGGACAGCAACCCCTCGATAACGCTGCGGATCTCGGCGAACCACCGGTCGGCGGCGTCAGCGCGCTCCCTGATCTCGTTCTCCAAACGCTCCCACTGCGGAGGGTGGAGATATCGGAAGCACAGGTCTTCCATCTCCATCTTGATCGAACCGATGCCGAGGCGGTTGGCGATGGGCGCGTAGATGTCCAGGGTCTCCTGGGAGATCGCGACCTGGCGATCGGGCCGAAGGTACTTCAGAGTGCGCATGTTGTGGAGCCGGTCGGCGAGCTTGACGAGGATCACCCGGACGTCGTCCATCGAGGCGAGCAACAGCCGCCGGAAGTTCTCGGCCTCGGTGGCCTCGCGGCTCGAGAACGAGCTCTCGTAGTCGGACAGCTTGGTCAGCGCCACCACCAGGCGCGTCACATCGGGACCGAACTCGAGCAGAAGCTCTTCCTCGCTGGTCTCCGTGTCCTCGAGCAGGTCGTGCAGCAGGCCGGCGGCGATGGCAACCTCATCGAGCTCCATCTCGGCGAGAATCCAGGCCACCGTCAGCGGGTGGGTGAAGTAGGCCTCCCCCGACCGGCGGACCTGACCCTGGTGGCGGTTGGCGGCGAAAATGTACGCGTGACGCAGCAGATCCTCATCGAGGTCCGAGCGGTAGAGCTCGACCCGGTTGAGAATGTCCTCGATGCGGATCTTCGCCGGTTGATCCATCCTCCTATTGTACGTTCGAGGGTCAAGTTTTCCCCCTATTCGTCCCGTCCGTCCACGCCCGATCCCGATGGCCGCGTCCGCGTCCGCGTCCGAGTCCGCGTCCGAGTCCGATGCGAAGAACCGGAACCCGAGCGCCCCACCGCGTCACCGGCGGACGTGCCGGGTGCGGAGTTGTGCCTGTACAACATCCCGGCCTCGAACGCGCTCAGCAC
>JAZBOQ010000243.1:0-4416 GCA_036351195.1 Thermoanaerobaculales bacterium
CGGTGCCACCTGCAGGCAAGGCACCGCCCGATCCGCGTGAGTGGTCAGGCTTCGGCGACCTCGCTCCAGAGCTGGTCGATGTCATGCTCAAGGCCATCGCGCCTAAGCGAGCTGACCGCTACGCCTCGACCGGTGAGCTGATTAGTGCGCTCGAGGGCGTGAAGAACACGCGTCGGTCCCCGCCGCCTCCGGCGGAGTCCACCTTGTCTGTCATTGCCGCCGGCGGTCGCGATGGCGACGTGCCGAACACCAACCCGTTCGTGTCGCATCTGCTCACGCTCTACAGCCAGAGCCGACGCAGCAACGCCGGGACGCGTGGCCTCGACGTCTTGGGCGAGCAGACCTACGTAGAGACCGCGCTCGATCGAGACCTGGTGCCTGCGGTGCTCGCGGGCGAGTTCCGCTTGGTCGTCATCTCCGGGAACGCCGGAGACGGTAAGACGGCCTTCCTTCAGAAACTCGAAACCCGGGCCCAAGACGAGGGCGCGGTCATGGACCGCTCCGTCAGCAACGGCTGCCGCTTCGAGTTAAAGGGCCGCACCTACCAAAGCAACTACGACGGCAGCCAGGACGAGGGCGACCAGACGAGCGACGCGGTGCTGCGCGCCTTCCTCGAGCCATTCGCGGGGAACAACGCAGCCGCGTGGGCGGGCGACCAGGTCCGACTCATCGCAATCAACGAAGGACGCCTGGTCGACTTCCTCAACACCGAGGGAGCCACGTTCCCCTTGCTTTCGAAGGTCATCTCTGAAGGGCTCGTCGCTGGCGAACCCGCACACGGCGTGGCGGTCATCAACTTAAACCTCCGCAGCGTGGTCACCGACCCGCTCGGTTACGAGGGCGACTCCAAAGGCGGCGACGATTCCATCTTGGCGCGCCTCGTTCGGCGCATGACCCATGAGAAGTTCTGGGAGCCGTGCCAGCAGTGTGACCTGCAGGACAAGTGCTACGCCTTCCACAACGCCCGCACGTTCCAAGACGAGACCGCAGGACCGAAGGTAACGGAGCGCCTCAAGTCGCTCTACACCCTGACCCACCTCCGCGGGCGTCTTCACATCACGCTGCGTGACCTCCGCTCGGCGCTGGCCTTCATGCTCGTCGGCACGCGGGACTGCGGCGAGATTCACGAGCTCTATCGCAGCGGTGAGCGCGACGAGATTGCCCAGGCGTTCTACTTCAACAGCTGGATGGGGGGCACAGGCCACAACGCTGACCGACTTCTTTCTCTCCTCCGCGAGGTCGACGTCGGCCTGGCGTCTGATCCGAAACTCGATCGATCCCTCGACTTCGTGACCCCTACTGCCGACCACAGCTTGTTCCGGTTCGGCGAGCGTAGTTCCTACGACCGCGAGGTACTGCGGCGCCTGTTCGAGGACTTGCCGCGCGAGTTCACCGGCAAGCTGAGTACCCATCGCACCACCGCCCATCAAGCGTACGTGGCCATGGCACGGCGGCGGGCATTCTTCGAGCGTCGCGATGCCAGTTGGAAGCGAATGCTGCCCTACCAGACCGGTGAGGACATGCTCGCACTGGTGAAGGGGGAACGCACGCCGGCCAGCGTTCTCCCGGATCTCTTGCACGCCATCAACCGGGGCGAACGGCTCAGCGACCCCGAGCGCCTTGGCGGCAGCCTCGCCCTGCAAGTGCGTGAGGTCAACGGCGGCACCATCCGCAGCTACCGGCTCTACCCACGCGACCGCTTCTCCTTGGAGGTTCGGGACGGCGCCGCGCGGGCCCGTTTCGTCGAGCACATGCCGGACAGCCTCGTGCTGCGCTACCGCGCTGAATCTGGCAACGACGCCGAGTTGCCCATCAACCTCGATGTCTTCGAGATGCTTCAGCGCCTCAACGAAGGCTATCGCCCGAGCATCGAAGAGGAGCAAGGCTACTATCTGAGCCTAGCCGTCTTCAAGAACGTGCTCGGCTCCGCGCCGTACCAGGAGGTGTTGCTCACCACCAGCGGACACGACTTCTTCAAGATCCAGCGGCACGGCGATGGCCTCCTCGATATGGAACGCGTTTCGACGGAGGTGGTGTGATGGCGTTGTCGAAGCGCGACCGCGAGTTCCGGCTCCCGAAGATTTCATATCTCGATTTCAAGCAGCTCGAGATGGACCGCGTGCTGACGGCCTTCTTCGCGCGCCTCGCCCACAACGGCTACCCGAGCCGCCTGAAGAAGCGGGTGGAGAACTCGGTCGAGGACTTCGTCGAGGAGTTCCTCGAGCACCCCGAGTGGTTTGGTGGTTTCCAGAACTACCGCGACGTGGTCACGATGTGGGTCGAGACCCACCTCATGGATCTAGTCAACCGCGGCAAGGCCAACCAGGCCGTCGCGGCACCGCGCCCCCTCCATGGATTCACCTACCGGTTCAGGAATCCGAAGCACTCACGCGACTATGGAGCGGCGCAACACCTCTACGAGACCATCTACTGGGCTCGCAATGGGGCTGGTCAGAAGGCACTCGAGCACCTGAACGACTTCTTCTTCCAAGGCCACGACAAGGTCACCGGTCGTCTCCAGTCTGAGAGCACATTGGATGTCGAGACCCAGGCGCTCCTTCGCCTGCTCGATCAAGTCGAGGACGCCCCCGACACCCGCTCGGGCCGGGACAGCTTTTCGCCGCTCTGCGTGGGAAGCGCTGACCTGCTCGCCGAGGACATCCAGCGGCTTCTGTTCTACCGCCCGTTCATCCCGCGTTCGGTGATGATTGACTACCTGAAGGTGCTGCTGGCCTTCCACTTGGCGCTGAACCACCTGAGACTGTTCAAGCTGTTACCCGCCCTCCTCAAGAGGAAGGGCGCCGACCCGACGTGTGCGCCGTCGGCATGCCCGATGAACCCCAAGAGCATCGACGACCCGCACGGAGACTGTCCGTATCGCGTGGGGCTGCTTGTGGACGTCGCGGGCCAGCCAAGCTCTGCGATGGCTGCGCTGGCGGAGCGCAGTGCCGACACGCACTACCGGCGCATCCCGAGCTTCGTGAAGGCCTACTTCGCGACGCGCAAGCTCGACGAGTTCGCCATCGATCTTGTGCGGCGTGGCAAGCTCAACAAGCCGACCAGCGGCACCTTCAGCGTTGGAGAGGTGCTGCAGCTGCTCGAGCCGATGCACAAGGGCGAGCGGGAGAAGTTCTTCGGCCAGCGCGTGTACGGCCTGATTCAGGATTCGAGTGGCGCCAAGGACGCGGATCTTGATCCCGAGGTCAAAGCAGTGACCGAGATGGGCTTGTCCGAGTTCGAGACGTACATCGAGATGCTCGTGGCGTTGCGAGGCAAGTTCCACCGCCAGTACATCACGGAGTGCATCGACTCGCTGATGCTCAAGCACCGGCCTGGTGCCCTGATTGCGCAGGCCAGGACGAAGAACGCGCCGCGCCGGTTCGTGCTCGACAGCCGCTTGCTGGAAGTACTTCTCCAAATCGCCGTCCTGCGGCCCGGCGGCAGCCTCGGGTATCACACCGGCGAGCTTCGCATCGACGAGCTGTTGGTGTTCCTGCGGGAGCGCTACGGGCTTCACATCGACCAGTTGCCCCGCGGCGATGGCTTCGGACCACCGAGCATCGCGGACCGCCAGGCACTCCGTGAGAACGCCAAAGCCTTCGTCTCCCGTCTACGCGAGGTGGGCTTCTACCGTGACCTCTCGGACGCCTACGTGACCCAGACCATCACGCCCCGCTACCAGATCGCCGAGGACGCCTCGGTCCCCACCGCAGGAGGTGAGGCATGACCCAGGGGCTTCGCGAGCTGCAGGGCTACGACATCGCTGCGGAGCTGGAGAAGGTACTCGTGCCGTCTCTGGCGGACCGCCTACGAAACCGCGACCTCGGTCACTGCATGCGGGTGTCCGACCTCGAGCTCGACTTGATGGTTCGTCTCTGTGGGCGGCTCCGCGCCGAGGTACCTACGGCCAACGTGGTCGTTCTTCGCAATGGTCACAGTGCAGGGATCCCAGACGGCTTGGGCGTGACCAGCACCAAGCTGGTCGAGCTTCGGAACCCGCTTGCTGACGGGACGCAGCGGCCGCCCCTCATGGTGTTCGTGCCAAACGACATTCGAGCTGCGGCAGAGGACTCGTTCGGCGTCGCGACGTTCGAGGAAGTCACTGTCGGCGATGTCTACGCGCAGCTCGCAGACCAGCTCATCCGCGACCTTCCCGCGGGTATTCGCGGTGCGCTGATTGAGGGCCTGCGGCGGCTTCGCGAGAGCGATTCGCCGTGGCCGTTCGCAGACTCCGTGTCAGTGGTGCGCTTCCTTCTGACGGGCAAGGTCAATGGCGGCGACCCAGAGGCGTATGGAGGGGCGCTGTACGAGCTCCGACTCGTCCCCGACTTTGAGTTGCTCCAAGATCCGACGAAGACCCCCCAGCGGTTGGCGCGGAATCGTGAGTGCGTCGTGAAGCTCACCTGGTCACCCAAG
>JAZBOQ010000244.1:0-3556 GCA_036351195.1 Thermoanaerobaculales bacterium
CGCAAGCGGGGCCACGAGAGCTCGGGGTTGAACGAGCGAGAGGTGGAGGCGATCGATCCGCAGGAGTTCTTGGCGCGTGTGATCATGCACATCCCGGAGCCGCGCCGGCACCTGGTGCGGTACTACGGTTGGTACTCGAACGTATCGCGAGGGAAGCGGCGAAAGGTAGCGGCCGAGAACGGGAAGGTTGGAGGGAAGGACGCCTGCCAGGACACCCCTGCGGCGCGTGCTGAAACCCGCGACGCCCGAGCCCTCAGGCGAAGCTGGGCGCAACTGATCAAGCGGATCTACGAGGTCGACCCGCTGGTGTGTCCTACGTGCGGCTCAGAGATGAAGGTGATCGCGTTCATCACCGAGCACGACGTGGTTGACGCGATCCTTAGGCACCTCGAGCGTAAGGAAGCACGAAAAGCACGGGGGCCGCCGAACTGAGAAGGATCGTGGAATCTCGGTGCGGGCCGGCTTCGTTTCGGTGCGCGGCCGGGAGAGGTGTGGGCGAGAGAGGCGAGTCGAACGTCGAACGCGCAGGTTCAGGTGGTGACCGGACGTCGATGTCTCGGTTCTTGGTGGTACCAGCAGTCAGGACACTCCGATCGACCAGATTCTCAGGGCGTGCGGCAACGGGAGGAGGAGTGAGGAACGTGATACCTTCGATGTGGCCGAAAGGAAATTCCTATCCGTAGTTTTCGTTATCTCGGTATCCGCCTGCCTGAAGCCCGACGAGGTGCGGGCAGCGGGTCCGTGACTCTTACGTCGGCATACCAAACTTCGGAACAGGCGGTATCGGGTCCTTGTTCAGCCTCCAAGCGAAAGGCGATCAAGTGCTCTCCAACGGATTCGCCCACATTGAATCCTGCCCTGGCCGTGACCTGACCATCTCCCACGTGCGATTGGAAGATCTCAGACTCTATCCATATCCTCTCGGTTCCTGGTGTGGTTGGCCAATCGTCGCAATAGGAATAATGAGGGGGATCGATGAGCGTCCCAATGCCCGAGATGGGGTATCCACCAATCGCCCCCTCATAGTCGCTGGAGTGGAACGTCCATCCTTCTGGCACGTCCACCAGAAGCCAAGAGAAGTGCGAATCGGAGGCCGCTTGGTTTTCGGTGATTTCAATATCGATCACGTACTCGGCCACAGAGCCACGGACCACTCTGCTTGGTCCCGTCACATCGGAAATCGTGACCGCACAATATGCATTGATTGCCATCGACACGAACACCGCGCCGAGGCGAAGGGAAACCAAGATTCTATTCACGGCAAAGATAAATATATGTCCTTGCCATTGAGATGTCATTCGAATGGGACGCTGACGGATATGGATCGTAGATGTAAATGTAGAAACCTGGCACGGCTCGAGGTGCCCGATATCCTTGAACCGTTGGGCCCGACAACGATCTCAAAGGTTCCAAGCTGCGGTGTTCCCGGATTCAAATCCGTCGGAGAAAATGAGGGGCGGCACGGATCCGAATTCGAATGCACCGACGTCGGCAAAGGCTCCAAAGGGCCTCGCTGCGCCACGCTGGTCGACCGCCGGAAAGTTGGCCGAATCGGCGCCGTCGACTGCAGGACTGCCGGTCAGCAGGGCGCAGGTTTCGGTCGGACCACCGTTGTCGGCCAGTGGGGCGACACCGGCGTCGGGTACGATGAGATCGGTCCCGTGCGGAGGATTGAAACAGGCGTGGGACGTGATGTTGTGTCCGGTCGATGTGATCACCCCGGCGCAGTCGTCTTCGTTTCCTCCTCCCCAATACCAATGGTTGTGGGCGATGATCGAGTTGGTCACGACAACGGTCCCGTTGCCGAACGCATTCTTGAGGCCGGCACCGGCTGAGTATGTTGTTCCGGCGGTGTTCCCCACGATCGTGACGTTGGTCAGGGAACTCGATCCGTAGGCGTTGTAGAAGCCCCCGCCGCCAAAGAAATTCTGCGCGTTGACGATGTTGTCGCTGATCGTGACGTTGACGAGATGGGCCGTGGCATCTTCATACTCGATTCCTTCGTTGGTCATCCCCGCACCGTAGCCGGTAGCGATGTTCCCGCTGATCGTCACGCGCTCGAGCTCCATTGAGGAACCGTAGCCGTTGTGGATACCGGCGCCGTGCGGGGCCGTGTTGCCGCGCACCGTGACATCGGTCAGAGTTGCTGTTCCCCACTGAACGCTGCTCAGCCCGCCACCCTGGTAGCCGGCCTCGTTGTTTTCGATCAGTCCGTTGCTCACGTCCAAATATCCGGTGCCGCCAACCAGGCTGAGACCGCCTCCGTATCCTCCGGCGCTGTTGCCCGTGGCCACGAAGTCCGTGATCGTGGCCAAACCAAAGAGGCCGCCGCCGTGCCCCAACGCCTCGTTGTCGGACATCAATACCCCGGTGAGTTCAATTTCGCCGCCGGCATAGATTCCACCTCCATGATTTGTTGAGATATTTGAGGTCAGGGTCAGATTGGTCGCCCAGCAGCCGTGCGGCTCGATCGAACCCGTGCTGATCCCTCCGCCTTCGGAGGAGATATTCTCGCGGACCGTGACGTCGGTCAGAATGAGCGAACCCATCAAATTGAGCAACCCACCACCGGGGCCGGAGGCATGATTGTGATGCAACTCCACCCGGGTCAGCTCTGTGATGGCGTCGGGCTGGTTGTAGATGCCGCCTCCCCAATTGGCCGTACACGAGCTGATATCCGCGTCGCTGATCGTCAGGTCGCCGCTGTTGCGAACACAACCACCCCGATCGGACCCGGAGTTGCCATTGATGATCGACAGCTCTGAGAGAACCAGCACCGCACCCAGGATGTCGAATACTCGGTCGATCCCATTGCCGTCGATGATGCTGATAGATGTCCCCGCTCCGGCGATCGAGACGTCGTCCGTTACGTCGAGATCACCCGTCAAACAACCGTCTTCGCCGAAGCCCCCGATTGATAGCGGAAAATCGCCTGCGGGGAGGGTGATAATGTCCGGTCCGGTGAGTGCGTTTGTCTCCATGATTGCTGCACGAAGTGTGCAGACCGCCCCAGCTGCCATGCAGAATCCATCTCCGGGTATCAGATCGGGCGCATCCGCTACCGAATCGACCGTGAAGGTGGCAGCCTGAACTGCGGTTGTCGAGATCGTGAGTGCGATACACAAGAGCGTGGTCCACCGGGCCATGAATCGACCTCCTCAACGTTGGTTATCGACAACCACAGATCAGAACCCGAAAGCACGATTCATCGTTGCCTCCAGCTCTCACGCGCGTTGGTTCAGAAGTCGCGAGGACCCTGGCGTCGATACTGCGGTCTTTGCAAACTCCATGCCGCAATCTGCGGTGGTGGCGGAGCGATAGAAACCAGACCGGAGCACAATCACGTGCATCGGTGCACCTGAGGGAACAATTCTTCGAGGTCCGGGCGGGCTCACAGCGCTCAGCGCTTCGACGACAGTTGGAACGGCGCCAAATTTACACATTTGCATATTCTCAATCGACCCCCTGTCGTAGATGTAAATGTAGAAACCTGGCACGGCTCCGTTTCCACGAAGTCGGCGGTACCGCTCACGGCGAGGACCTCTGATCGGAGCCG
>JAZBOQ010000245.1:0-3970 GCA_036351195.1 Thermoanaerobaculales bacterium
ACACCGCGATCGGAAGAACCGGAACGCGGTGGCGCGTTCGCGGAGCCGTGAGTTGGTGGCGATGGGATCCGGCCACCGGCTCCGGTCTGCCCACCGAGACCGGAGTTGGCACCCTCGATCTCACCCTAGGTCGCAACCTTTGGTCGTCCTACGGCCAGAAGACTGCTAGCCGGGGGTGGGCCCAAGTCAAGGGCACTATTCCGCTTGCGGACGATCCGTCGCCGCTGAGCAGCGGCGAGTTCGATTGGGGCTTCAGTTTCCTGACGACCAATCGTCTCCGTGATTTCCTGCTCTTCCTCGAGCTGGGCTATCTCAGTCCGGGGGACCCGGTCGGCGTCTCATACAATAGCCGTGTCTCCGTCGCAGCCTCGGCGAGTTGGCGCCCCCGAGGTGTTCCTTTCTATCCTGTCGCATCATATGCCCGTGGCGGATCGGTCGTCGAAGGCGTCCCTGGTTTCGGTGAGTGGTCCGCAGGTTTGGGTGCCAGGCTCGGAAACCGCATAGGAGTTCTGGCGCTCTACACCCAGGGTACGACGGCATCCAGTCCGGATCGGGGGTTTTCGATGATCGTCAGTTTGCGGCTGTGATCCGGCCCGTTTTTGTCTATTGCCCGGAAGGAAGATCCCGACATGCAAGGTTCGCACAACAACCGCAACCGTCCTGACACACTCTCCAAAGGTGGGCGTGGAACCCGTGGTGTTGCCCCCATGAGTGTTGATCCTGTCTGCGGGATGAAGGTCGAACCTGATTCTGCAGCCGACAGCGCGGAGCATGGCGGCCGCACCTGGCATTTCTGCAGCCCCCACTGTGCGACGAAGTTCCGGTCAGATCCCGAGAAGTACACCCAAGCAGATACGGGAGGCGGCGACCCAGTCCAGCATGACTCAGGCAAGGTGCCGGAAGGGGGACAACCACGTGGCAGCGGGAAGTATACCTGCCCCATGCATCCCGAAATCGTCCAGGATGGCCCGGGCAGTTGCCCGAAGTGCGGCATGGCTCTCGAGCCCATGGTCGCATCGGCCGAGGGTGGCGAGGAAGACGCCGAACTGAGCGACATGACCCGCCGCTTCTGGGTGAGCGCCGTCTTATCCCTGCCCCTTTTGGTTCTGGCAATGGCACCCATGGCTGGCGCCCGCCTTCTTTCGGAGCGCATTCAGCCTTGGGTCGAACTCGCCCTCAGCACTCCGGTGGTTTTGTGGTGCGGTTGGCCTTTGCTCGAGCGGGGCTGGCGCTCCCTGGTCACTCGCAATCTGAACATGTTCACACTCATCGGTATCGGTGTGGTAGCGGCTTGGGGGTACAGCGTCGTGGCGACGGTGGCACCCGGGATCTTCCCAGCCTCCTTCCGACACAATGGTGGTGTGGCCGTCTACTTCGAGGCGGCGGCAGTGATCACCGCACTGGTGCTGCTCGGTCAGGTGCTCGAACTCAGGGCGAGACGTCGCACCGGAACGGCGATCAAGGCGCTGCTCGGTCTGGCGGCCAAGACCGCCCGAGTCATCCGTGAGGACGGAACGGAAGAGGATGTACCACTGGAACAGATCACCGTCGGCGATCGGCTCCGGGTCCGTCCCGGCGAAAAAGTGCCGGTCGATGGCGAGGTGATCGAAGGTCGCAGCAACGTAGACGAATCGATGATCACTGGCGAGCCCATCCCTGTTGCGAAAGAAGCTGGGGACACCGTCATCGGTGCGACCGTCAATGCTACCGGCAGCTTCGTTATGGAAGCTCGCAAGATCGGCAGGGACACTCTGCTGGCGCGGATTGTCGAGATGGTGGGCGCCGCCCAGCGCAGCCGCGCCCCCATCCAGCGCATCGCGGACGTGGTCGCCAGCTACTTCGTTCCTGCGGTGATCGCCTCGTCGATCGTCACCTTCATCGTTTGGGCCGTTGCCGGCCCCACCCCGGCCATGGCCTACGCTATCGTCAACGCCGTCGCCGTCCTGATCATCGCCTGTCCCTGCGCTCTGGGCCTGGCCACTCCCATGTCTATCATGGTCGGCGTGGGGCGCGGCGCCCAGGCTGGGGTGTTGATCCGCGACGCCGAGGCCCTCGAGGTACTCGAGAAGATCGACACGCTCGTGGTGGACAAGACCGGCACGCTCACCGAGGGCAAACCACGCCTCGTCCGGATCGAATCAGTGACAGGCGTGGACGAGTCCGAGTTGCTGCGCCTGGCTGCGGGGCTCGAACTCGGAAGCGAGCACCCGCTGGCCGAGGCCATCGTTGCGGGCGCTCGCGAGCGCGGTGTCGAACCAGCCACGGCTGAGGACTTCGCTTCGGTCACCGGCCAGGGGGTCACCGGCACTATCGAGGGCCGACGCGTCCTGCTGGGTAATCGCCGGCTCCTGGACAGCTCCGACGTCGATGCGGGAACTCTGGCGACCAGTGCCGAGAAGCTGCGCGAGGAGGGCCAGACCGTCATGTTCATTGCGGCTGATGGCGAGCCACTCGGTCTTATCGGCGTAGCCGACCCCATCAAGTCCTCGACCGCAGAGGCCGTCGAACTACTACGCGCCGAGGGCATCGAGATCGTGATGCTGACTGGTGACAACCGCACTACTGCGGAAGCTGTCGCTCGCAAGCTTGGAATAGATCGTGTAGAAGCGGAGGTCTTGCCCGAACAGAAGAGTGATTTCGTCAGCCGGCTGCTGGAAAATGGTTGCCGGGTGGCGATGGCAGGCGACGGAGTCAACGATGCTCCCGCTCTGGCTCAGGCCGATGTTGGAATCGCTATGGGCACAGGAACGGACGTGGCCATGGAGAGCGCGGGGATCACCCTGGTCAAGGGCGATCTGCGGGGCATCGCCAAGGCGCGGCGGTTGTCGCGGGCGACCATGCGCAACATCCGAGAGAATCTCTTCTTCGCTCTGGTCTACAACTCCCTTGGTGTTCCCTTGGCTGCCGGAGTGCTCTATCCGGTGTTCGGCCTGCTGCTGAGCCCGATGGTCGCGGCGGCGGCGATGACCTTCAGCTCCGTTTCGGTTATCGCCAACGCCCTGCGATTGCGACGCGCTTCGCTATAAGAGCGCCGCCATTGAAGATGGAATAATTCGAGAGATCAAGGAGAGGTTCGATGAGCTACTACATCAGTCGAAAATTGAAGATGTCGATCGACGACGCGGAGGGTATCACGCGAGACGCGTTGGCCAAGGAAGGATTCGGGGTTCTCACCGAGATCGACGTACGAGGGACCCTGAAGAAGAAGCTCGATGTTGATTTCCCGCCGTACCGGATCCTCGGTGCCTGCAACCCGCCATTCGCACTCAAGGCCCTGCAGAGCGAACCGCGCGTCGGGACGATGCTCCCCTGCAACGTCATCCTCCGGGAATTGTCAAAAACGGAGGTCGAAATCTCGGCAATCGACCCGGTCTCGTCGATGCAATCGATCGACAACCCCTCTCTCGTTCAGATTGCAGGCGAGATTCGGGATAAGTTGAAGCGGGTGCTCGATTCGCTCTGACCGACGCCGGCCTTCGAGCCGACTTCACGACTATTACGATCGACTCCCAATGACCCCGCCTACGCTAAAACCGAGAGGGTCGTAAAACAGAGAAACAGAGAGTTTTCCGACCACCCAACGGGGTCCGATCGTGACCCCTACCGGTTCCCATCGACTCCCAACCTCTCTCTCCAAAACCAGAGAATCCGTCACCGCCCATTAGAACCGCGCAAACCCTTGCCAGAACTGCGTATATACAAAAAACCCGGAAGCTCTCACTCCCGGGCGTCACCGCTAACCGATATGCCTGTCGAATTCCGCGCAAAAAGATTTGGCTCCCCAAACGTAACCGCCATCGAACTCTTCCGCAAGTTTGGTTCAGGAGAACTTATATTCTTTTGATATGCGGCGGGTTACTAGCTGTCGATTCTGACCAAGACCCTCTGGCCCTGCAGCTCTTACATCAAATATCGGCTCATTCTAGGAGATCCATACGTAAGCCATAGTCCGGCATGCAACTGGTTAACA
>JAZBOQ010000246.1:0-2303 GCA_036351195.1 Thermoanaerobaculales bacterium
AGGGTGTGGCTGAAGGATCCTTCTTCGCCGCCGTGGCCGAGGCGATCGGTGAGTCCGTCGGCGACGAGCGGATGTCCGATGCCGGTGCGATCGACGGCTACGGATCAAGGGAGCTCGTGCGCGATCTTCGCCGAGTGTTGCCCACAGTGGAGTGTCCCGACAACCGACAGGCGAAGCTTGTGCTGCTCATGGACGAAATCGACGAGCTCAACGGCTACTCCCACCGCACTAACCAGCGTCTGCGGAGCCTTTTCATGCGCTCCTTCGGCGACCGTTTGGTGGCGGTGGCTGCCGGGGTCGGCATCGCCCGCGAGTGGGATCACGAGGGCAGCCCCTGGTACAACTTTTTCGAGGAAATCGAGGTCGGTCCGCTGGATTCCGTCGATGCCAGGCGACTGGCGACCGAGCCGCTGGCGGATATCATCACCATCGAGGACGCGGCGGTGGCACTCATGCTCGAGAGAGCGGACGGCCGTCCATATGCGCTGCAGAAAACCGCTCTTGCCGCCGTGCAACGAGTTCACGAAGCGGGCCGGAGCCGGATCACCGTCGGCGACGTTGAGGGGGTGCTCGGTGGTTGATGACTGTTCGAGATTTCAGAAAGTGAAGATGCCTGAGAATGAGATGATGGCGGTGCGGTCCGAGGCGTCTCCTCCGATGTCCAGCTGAAATCGTTTCCAGGCGACTCCGACGCCGCCGGAAAGGTGGAAGACGCCATCGCCGCCTGAACAGCCGGAATCGTCGGCCCGCGAGCAGGGGTCGTACCAGGCGCCCGCCCGGAGGCCGATCAGCGGCGTGGCCTTGAGGAAGACCCACTCACTCCCGACGTGGGCCCGGGTGCGACTCTCGAACCCACTGAGGTGCTCGAGTTCGGCGGCGATTGTGGCGCTTCCCCCCGCCGATCGCCATCGCACCCCGGCCGCGGTGGTGTCGGGCAGGTTTGCGCGGCTGCCGCTATCGAAAACCAGATCGGCCCCGCTGCGAAACGACGCCCCGAAGGCCCAGGCTTCCCCAGGGCTCCAGAGGATCCCCGCTGTTGCTCCGACCTCGGTCTCGACGTCGTTGTCGAAGGACAGGGGAGAGCTCACCGTAACGTCGTCATCGTCGAACGTTCCGGCGTAGGTCGTCAGACCGAGCCCGATGCTGAGATCGTCGCTCAGGTGCAGGGAGGCCGAGACTCCAAGGTTGACCACGGTCAGACTCGACCCAAGGGAGATCTCACCGGGTATCGCCAAGGTGTCGGTGAAATCGGCGCTGGCCAGAGTCTGACCATAGACAGCCGCGGCCCAACGATCCTGCGGCAGGACGAAGGAAACGAATCCCAGCCCGGAGAGGTTTTCGACGATGCCGCCACGGTCGTCGATCCAGCCACGAAGATCGAGTGAGACTTCAGGTCGTACCAGCTGTGTGAGTCCCGACGGGTTGACCCAGGCAGCGGTGGCGTCATCGGCAACGGCGACGAAGGCGCCCCCAAGGCTGAGACTGCGCGCTCCCGGGTTGACGATGGTGGGCTCGATGGAGGTCTGGGCATTCGCGATGGAGCAGATCAACGCCAGCAGAACCGGAATCCAGGTGCGGGTTGCCGGGCGGACTCGTGTTGACATGGGAGGCATCCTACTCGAACCCTCACTGAAACCTCACAACTCCGTCAGGCGAGCCGACCCTCGAAAGCCGACACTGGGTTCAATCCGGCATCCGACCGGAGAACCCGACAAACGGAGGTATTGCTCATGAGGCACGAAGTACGTTTGATGATGTCGATCTTGGTGCTCGTACTGTCGGCCGGTCTCGCTGCGGCCCACGACGAAGACGAGATCTCCGATGAGGCGGCGGGGCAGTCGGTCGCGCCCAGGGAATGGCAGTTCCGATTCGGTCTGGTGGCGGTGGACACCCAGAACCTCACCAGGGTCGAGATCGAACCGGGAGTGGTTGATGCTCGGGTGTCGGGAGGCGGAGGCGGATCGCTGTATCTTGAACGGCGGTTTACTCCGTTGCTCGGTCTCGAGTTCGGAATGATGGGCATCGGCGCCGACATGAGCGTTTCCTCGGGGATTGACCTCAAGTACATCGGCACCGAGGTGGAGATGCTGGGCATGGGCGTGATCTCGTTCGGCGCCAACCTCCACTTCCTGAGAGATGGTCGTGTCGATATCTACGCCGGCCCTTTCCTGGCCTACAACAGGTACGACAAGATGACGGTCCACACCTGGACGGATGGCGACTGGTGGCCCTGGCACCGCGACGGCGAATGGTCGACGGTGCAGGTCAAGAGCGACTCGGAGCTTTCCTGGGGCGCCAAGGCC
>JAZBOQ010000247.1:0-2136 GCA_036351195.1 Thermoanaerobaculales bacterium
ACCATCGTCCATCCGAAGATCCAATACGCCGAACCGATGGCGATCTTTTCCGCCACGATGGGCACAAACGACCGGATCGCCATCCAGCCGATGAACACGGCCACGAGAAATGCCACGACATCCACGACCAGCCGAGAGGATCGAGCCCTCCAGATCGTCCCGATCGCATGGGCGAGCAAAACCACGAAAGCGGAGAGCAGCAGGATGACCGAGGGGGCCAACCAGATTGGAATCGACTCACTCAAGAAACTCGGCAGAAACAGGAAATAGAGCGGGTCCGGGGCCAACAGGGCGGTCGGCAGCGCGATGATGTATTCAACGGCCCAGACAAGGACAAGCACCGCGGCCAACTTGCCGAACCAGATCGTGGCGCCCGATATCGGTTGCGCGTAGTAGAACCCCATCCGACCTTCCGAGAGATCGCGACCGATGAAACTGACGCCGATCAGGAGGGCGAACAACGGCGCGAGACCGATGAGAACCACCCACATCACCGCTTCGCGGATGTCCTCGGGCGGGTTGGACCCGGCGCTGGGAAGCAATGGCGCAAGTACGGGCAGCAGCGAGGCCACCGCAGCGGCGGCGAGCAGCGCCTTGCGCTCGCTGATCTCACGAGAAACCAGGGCAAAGAAGGCTTTCATTGTTTGCCTCCCCCGTAATCGTCACCGCACAGCGCGACGAAGATCTCTTCGAGCCCGAGGGGCTCGAGTTCCACTTCGGTGATGCCTGTGATCTCGCGGAATCTTTTGATCGATTCGCGGTCGGTTTGGCCGAGGACGGCGTCGACCCTGGCGCCGACCACTCGGACGGCGACTGGATCGAGGGGTTCGATGGCATGTCTGACATCCGCTTCGATCTGCCCGTTGTCGAGCACACACCGCAATCGACGGAACCGCTCCTTGAGCCCCTCCATGGGTTCGTCGTAGACCAGGCGACCATGCTGCATGATGCCCACCCGATCGGCGATTCCCTCGATGCCGGTGAGATCGTGGGTGGTGACCAGGACCGTGGTCCCACGGTCCGCGAGCTCGCCCACCAGTTCCTCCAGGAGGGTTCTTCGAACCACCGCATCCAGACCCAGGGTCGGGTCGTCGAGGATGAGGACCTCGGGCTCGGAGGCCAAGGCTGCCGCCAGTGCGAGTTGCCGGCGTTGACCCTTGGACAGACTCCCGGAGGGAAGGCGCCGTGGGACGCCGACCCTTTCGAGCCGGTTCTCGTAGTCCTCGGCGTTCCACACCGGACGGATCCGGCCGAGAAACCGACCCAGCTCACGAGCGCTCGCCCGGGGCGGGATGTCCGGGGTCTCCGGGACCAGGCCGACCCGGGCCATGACGTGGCGCCTGGCCTTCCAGGTGTCGAGACCGAAGATCCGGCATTCTCCCGCCGCGGCCTTGCGGTGGCCCACGAGACAACCGATGGTCGACGACTTGCCGGCGCCGTTGCGGCCGAGCAGGGCGTAGACCTGGCCCGCCGCCACCGAAAAGCTCACCTTGTCGACGGCCGTCGTCCTGCCGTAGCGCACCGTCAGCTGATCCACGACGATTGGTTCGGCGGTGGTGTTCATGTCGTGCCTCCATCGACGGCATCTGTGATTTCCCTCCATGCCGTCGAGATCGCAGCCATCGCGTCTTTCTTCGACACACCCATGGACCGGGCCGCCTCGATGTAGGCTCGAGCACCGTCGCCGAGCAGCCGCCCGCGCTCGTCGGCCAAAGCTCCGGCAGACCGCTTTGTGACGAAGGTCCCTTCGCCGCGCCGGACCTCGAGGGCGCCGTCAGCGGTTAATTGCTGGTAAGCCTTGGAGACCGTCGCTGGGTTCACCCGTAGCTCGCGGGCGAGGTCGCGCACCGACGGAACGGCGGTGCCCGCGGGCAGGGCGCCCGACGCCACCAGCCGCCGCATACCATCCTCGATCTGACGCCAGATCGGGGCGGCGGCGGCGGGGTCGATGTCAAGTAAACCGAGCATGGCTGAGTCCTCTGTGTATTACTGATATAATACACTATGTCACCGACATCCAATTGTCAAGGTCGTCGATGCCCCAACAATTTTGCGGTGGCCATCGCGACCCCCTAGGCTCTGAGCCCGAAGTATTCATGAGCTGTCTGCTGCGGCCGACGATGCATCCGCGTCAGC
>JAZBOQ010000248.1:0-4930 GCA_036351195.1 Thermoanaerobaculales bacterium
AATTCGTCGAACGAATTGCGGTGGCGCGTCGGACGCGCCAGTTTTGTCGTAGGGACTTGCTTGACGACGCTGTGACGCTAACCCGTTCTTCTCACCGGGTATCTACTACGAAACCCGGTGAGAAGTGCGGGCCAACGGGTACTCGTCGGAAAACTACAGCAATCAGAGACGCAGCCGTGTTGGTCACTCATCTACCGCTTCTAGCGCCTCATGCTCAAAAGCCACCGGCAGAGGATACGAGTCGTATTCGACCGCTCCACAATCGCATCCAGCCAGCCCATCACCGTTTCCATCAGTGGATCGCCTGTACCTGCGTTGATCCATCCACGGACAATCGGTGTCGCCCATATCGATCACCGGGCTGCCGGCCTCGGGCAGATGAGTTAATGTCGGCCCACCGTTGTCGGCAAGGGAAGCGAGCATGGCGTCGGCCACCACCAGGTCGTCGGTCCCGACGAGGTTGCATGTGGAATCGTCGGCGAGATTGAAGTCGAGCGAAGCGATGGTGGCGGGCGTCTCCTCGACGCAATTCCCGAGCACCGCACCGCCACCCTCGTAGTTCTCGGCGACAATTGTGTTGCGCAGCTCGACCTCGACAGCCATTTCTCCGGCATAGCGGTTGGCGGAAATTCCACCCCCGTATGTCTCGGCTGAGTTGGCGTAAATGGTGCTGTCCTCGATGATCAACCTCGTATCCACGGATGGTGGGACCCCCCACGCACCGCCGAGTGCCATGATCCCTCCACCCCGGCCTGTCGTCGCGCTTCCAGTAGTGGTCGCGCCACGGGCTTCATTGCCGCTGATGGTGGAGTTGCTGATGGTCGTGGTGTTGTCGATGACGCAGATTCCACCGCCGAAACCCGAAAGAGTGACAAGGGACTCTGCACTGTTGCCGCTGACGGTCGAGCGGTTGATCATCGTCGTACCACGACTCACGCCCACACCACCACACATCGCGTACCCGCTATCGGAGAACGCGGTGTTTCCGCTGATGGTGCTGTCGCTGATCACCATCTCGGTGTCGTACGTGGCGATGCCGCCGCCGGCTGGGGCGGTGTTGTTCACGACAGTTGTTCTTTCGATGTTCACGGTTGGAGTCCCGACGTCGTCAATGCTCAGAAGACCCCCACCTTCCCCGGTGCTTCCTGTGTTGGAACTCACCACGCAATCGGTCAGGGTCATCGGCCCGGAGCTGTTACAGATTCCGCCACCTGCGGGCGCTTTGCTACCGGTGACAGTGGTGTGATTCAACGTTGCGCTTCCGAAGGCGTTGAGCAACGCGCCACCACAATACGTCGAACCCGAATCGCCGCCTTCCAATGTCAGGTCATTGAGGATGACGACGCCCGTATCACTGACGACCATGATCCGAAACGCAGGAGCGCCGACCGCCCGCCGAATTGTCGAGTTGTTGCCCTCGATGGTGATAGGAGACAGAATTCTCGGCAGACCGTTCGGCCCATAGAACGAGACCTGGACTTCATCGAGGACATAGGTTTCTGACGGCGCGAGCTCGATGGTATCGGCGCCGCCGCCCGCCGCACAATCCACGTGGGTCGCGGCGTCATCGTTGGCGTTGAGGATTGCTTCGGTGAGCGAGCACTGGCCGTCCGCCGCAATCGCCGGGTCGGTTGTCGTCACATCGATGGTTGCCGCCGAGACCGACAGCCCGATACCGATCACTCCTACCATTACCAAGAAACAGTGGGTTCGCATACGTGCCTCCTCCTTTGTTGAGTTGATCGCCCCGCGTTTCCAGACAGGACCTGTCTGCTTACCGTGATGGTCATGCTTCATGGTCGGCTTCTGGCCGGGGATTTGCCCAAAGGAAATGCAAAGGACGACTAAAACCCGGTGACGTTTCGAGCATCGCCACGCCTCTTCGTGGTGCCTACCGATCGGATGAAGGGGTCGTCGAGTTCCTGTCATTCTGAGCACCGCCACGCCGCTTCGCGGCGCCTACTCATGAAAAGAACATGGGATCGGCCTGGCAAGGTACGGTTGAGCCGGTGTGTCGATGATCAAGGCCGATTATCGATTGGTGCTCCGAGCCCGATTCTGAGCATGGTCACGGGGAGTGCGGCATATGCATTGGTGACGCAGTGACAGCTGCGATCCCGTTTGGGAGAGTTTCTCCAGCCTTTTCGTTCCCCGCGTCGATACACCAGAAAGAGGTACCCATGTCTCGACGCACAGGCCGATCCCACAAGAGAAAATCGAAACGACGCATCAACAGTCTGCCGCCTGGACTGGAAAAGGTCAATTTGAGTGCAGCTGGCATCGATGTGGCAAGCGGCATGCACGCTGTGGCCGTTCCGCCCGGCTCTTCACCAGATGGTGAAGATGTGAAGGAATTCGAGGCCTTTACACGCGACCTATATTCAATCGCGAGTTGGATGAAGCAATGTGGTGTGACAACAGTCGCGATGGAATCCACGGGCGTTTACTGGATTCCGCTCTACGAGGTTTTGGAAAGCTTGGATTTCGACGTGCGATTGGTGGATCCACGGCAGCTCAAGAGAGCTCCGGGGCGAAAGACAGACATCTTGGACTGCCAGTGGATTCAGCGACTTCACACCTTTGGCCTGTTGAGTGGAGCGTTTCGCCCGGATGAGCAGATCTGCACGCTTCGGGGTTATGTGCGGCAACGCGCAATGCTCGTCGAGTACGCATCACATCACGTCCAACACATGCACAAGGCGCTCGAACAGATGAACATCAAACTGAAAAGGGTCATCACCGAGGTGACCGGTGTGACTGGAATGAAGATCATCAGGTCGATTCTTTCGGGCGAACGAGATCCTTTCAAATTGGCGGCAATGCGCCACGCCAGATGTAAGAACGACGAAGAGACCATTGCCAAGTCTCTTGAGGGCACATGGAGACAGGAGCATCTGTTTGCGCTGGGGCAAGCCGTCGAATTGTACGACGCCTTCCAGGAACTGATTCGACAATGTGATGCGGCCATCAAAGAGTATTTCGCTACTCTCGAATGCACGGATGCCCGCCACGAGCCAGGCAAGCGAGCTGCCTCCACGCGTCGAAGAAACGAGCCTCACTTTGACGCGCAGACTGTCCTTCATCAATTCAGTGAAGTCGATCTGACACGCATCGAGGCAATCGACGGAAACACTGCGTTGAAGGTCATCAGCGAAATCGGCGTGGATGTCAGTGCTTGGCCCAGCGTCAAGCATTTCAGCTCATGGCTATCCCTTTGCCCGGGAAACGACAAGACTGGTGGTCGACAACGATCCGGTCGCACAACCCCCTCGGCAAATCGCGTGGCTTCCGCGCTAAGACTCGCCGCACGCTCACTTTGGAACAGCAACTCTGCTTTGGGGGCGTTTCTCCGACGCTTGGCCGCACGCAAAGGTATGCCCAAGGCGATTACCGCGACCGCGCACAAGCTCGCACGCATGGTCTACTTCATGCTGAAGTATGGGACTGAGTATGTCGTGAAATCACAAGAGGAATACGAGCAACAGCACAAAGAACGACAAATCAAGAACCTCAAACGACGTGCAAACATGCTCGGCTTTGAAGTCACACAAACAACTCAATCAAAACCGCTTATGGAGAACGCATGAATTTTGTTCTTTGGGAGCGACCGAGTCCGCGAGGGAGCCGAAGAATCCCCCGAAGGACCGAAGCGCGCCACTCGTCTCAGTAGCGCCATCTGGGTTCGATCGACCGATGCCACCGACCCCTCACACTGAATTCCCTACCCCGCACCCCCAACTAGCGCCTCGCCCATCGCTTTGCCATAATGAACTCAGCGCGCGAACCACTGATTTATGTCCCTTTCGCAGGGTGATCGTCTCGGCAGATACGAGGTTCTCGGGCCGATCGGGGCCGGGGGGATGGGCGAGGTGTGGCGGGCCCGCGACACCGAGCTCGACCGCGAGGTGGCGATCAAGGTGCTGCCGGAGTCGTTTGCCGACGATTCTGTGCGGCTCGAGCGCTTTCAGCGCGAGGCCAAGGCGCTGGCGGCGCTTTCCCACCCCAACCTCCTCGACATCTACGATGTCGGGTCGTCGAACGGTCTCCACTACGCCGTCACCGAGCTGCTCGAGGGCGACACGCTGCGCGAGCGGATCACGCCCAGCGGTCTTCCCTGGCAGAAGGTCACCCAGTTCGGCGCGGCGGTGGCCGACGGGCTCGCTGCGGCGCATGGCCGTGGGATCATCCATCGCGACATCAAGCCGGAGAACCTCTTCCTCACCGCCGATGGGCGGGTCAAGATCCTCGACTTCGGGCTCGCCGCGATGCACGAGGAGGCCTCGCCCGATGCAAAAACCGCGACCATCACCGAGGCCGGCACCGTCATGGGCACCCCCGGCTACATGGCGCCGGAGCAGGTCAAGGGACAACAGGCCGACGCCCGATCGGACATCTTCTCGTTCGGTTGCGTGCTCTACGAGATGGTGTCGGGGCACCGGGCCTTCGGCGGCGACACCGGCGCCGAGGTCATCGCCGCCATCCTCAAGGAGGAGCCGCCGCAGCTGTCGTCCTCCGGCGCCGCGGTGCCGGTGGACCTCGAGCGCACTGTCCACCGCTGCCTCGAGAAGCGCCCCGAGGCGCGCTTCCAGTCGGCCGCCGATCTCGCCTTCAGCTTGAAAAACGCCGGACAGAGCGGAGGGGCTCCGGTGATGGCGACGCCGCAGCCGACCACCGTCGCCGACGTGAGTGAGCGCCGCAGCCCGAGGTGGCGAATCGCCGCGGCGGTGCTGCTCGTTGTGGCAGCGGCCGTCACCTCATGGTGGGCGCTCACCCGAGGCGATGTTGGACAGGCACCCGCATCGACTGAGGTCGAGCTCGACCCGAACCGCATCGCCGTCGTGCCCTTCGCCAACCGAAGCGGCGATCCTAGCCTCGACGGTCTGTGTCGGAAGATCGCCGCGGAGATCGTCCGCGGCCTCGCCGACATCGA
>JAZBOQ010000249.1:0-2835 GCA_036351195.1 Thermoanaerobaculales bacterium
CTGTTGCAGCTCCGTCGCCACCGCCCTGCGGAGTTCCAGATCGCTGTTCAGAGCGAGCACCATGTGCTCGAGATCATCCGGGTTCAGGTGGCGGTACTCCCGCTCAGCGAGGAAAGACTCCGGGACCGATGATCGGCGAACGAGCACGATGGCGACATCGTCCCAGTAGACCGTGGCCCAGCGTTCGGTCGGAAACCACAGGGTCGAGAACCCGCGCCGGCCGAGATCCTCACCGGCGGGCGTCGCGACCCTGAGGGGCTCGTGATAGCGCAGCAACACGGTGTCGATCTGCCAGCGGCTGAGGAGCGCCTCCCAGGCGGCAACATCGCTTCGCGAGAAGATCTCCCAGATCTCCTTGAGCAGCGGTTCGTGGATCTCGTTGCGGTCATCGATGAAAATCTGCGTGCCGGGAGAGCCTTGCAGGGTAAGCCATCCACCGAAACGGACGTCGTTATAGAGGCGGCCGCGGCGAAGATCGTTGTCTGCCATGAACTCGAGAGCCCGCTGCGGGTACCAGCGGTCGGCGAAGCCGAATCCGGCTCGCGGCCACGGTCGCAGGGCGGCGGCGAAGGCGAGGGTTGCAATCAGGAGCAAACACAGCGTGCTTCGAAGCCTCCGTCGGGAGGTGCCGCCGTGGGGTTTGGTCGTCCATGCGGGCCAACGCGCGAGTGCCGGCGCCACCGACAGTGGCAGAAGGACGAAGAAAAGACCGATGTTTCGGATGTGTTTCAGCGCCAGGGCGGCAGTGGCGGCGCTTGCGAACCAGTGCTGCGGCGTGCGGCTGCCCAGGCCGAGAGCCACCAAAGCAACCAGCATCGCGAGGTACAGAGCCGGCGCGTCGGAGGGCGTGGGCGAGATCCACTCGGGGTTGGGAATGTGCGGCAGGCGGACCATTTCCGTGAGCTTGAAGGGAACCGTCCAGATCGACGCGCCATGGGGATTGAGCAGGGGCGCGGCGGCGGCGACGATGACTCCGACCGCGCCGGAAAGCAGGCGGCCGCGATCGAGATTGTGGTCGAGGACCTGACCCGTAACCTCCCCCGCGAACCACACCGAGATCAGGATGGGCGCCACCAGGATGGCGCCGTGCAGGTTCACCCCGAGAGCGATGACGGCGACGAGGCTCAGCGGCCACCACCGGCGTCCGTCGCGATCGGAAAAGAGCCACACGGCCAGGGGAAGGAGCACGAGGGTCACGAGCTCGGGCCGGAGAAAGAACCGCGGTCGCGCACCGATGACGCACAGCGCCGCCAGGACCAGGGCAACGGGAGGATCGAGCCCGCTTGACACCGAAATCCTGATCAGGAGAATCATCAGGACGGCGACCAGCAGCATCCGCATCGCCACCAGCAGCGGCGCGCCGCCGAGATCGAAGAGACCGGCCACGATGATCTGGAAGAGCCACTCGTGATCGATCCACTCGACTCCGCCCGAGGTAAAGCTGAACGGGTCGTGGTCGAGTACTTCGCGGTGCTCGAGCATCCATCGACCGGCGGCAATGTGCCATCCGATGGAGGTGTTGGTGATCTCGAAGGCGCCACAGACGAGACCGAAAAGGACTCCGGCCGCGACAATGGAAAGGGGCACGGGAGGGTGGCGAGAGCGACTCGCGGTGGCGATCTCGGCGGTTCCCGGGGTCGGCGCCGACGCCGTCATGGCG
Organism: Thermoanaerobaculales bacterium; assembly: GCA_036351195.1. GTDB lineage: Bacteria > Acidobacteriota > Thermoanaerobaculia > Thermoanaerobaculales > Sulfomarinibacteraceae > JAHECW01. Next base: position 1,661 of record JAZBOQ010000249.1, read on the forward strand.
TTCGCGTCAGTCCCCGCCGTCGGGTTCGGCGAGGATGTAGCGTTGCCACTCCTCCTCATAGGCGAGAGAGTCTGCGGAGATCATACGATCGAGAAAGACCACCCCGTCGAGATGGTCGAACTCATGTTGGATGACGCGGGCGTGGAAACCGTCGGCGGTGAAGCTGATTCCGTTGCCGTCGATGTCGCGACCCTTGATCTTGATGCGACGGTGGCGGGGAACCAGACCGCGGAGGCCGGGGATGGACAGGCAGCCTTCCCAGCCCTCTTCAAGGTCGGGATCGACAATCCGGAGCTCAGGATTGACCACCACGGTGGGATCGACCTCGTTGGTTTCGCCGTGGCCCGGCAGCCAGTAGGCGAAAAGCCTCAGGCTCTCGGCAACCTGGGGCGCCGCGAGACCGACCCCGTCCTCCTCGAGCATGGTGCGGACGAGATCCCGGCTGAGGTCCGACAGCCGACCGGTGGAAAACCAATTCTCCGGAACGGGCTCGGCGACGCTGCGCAGCACGGGATGACCGAGCCGGATGACCTCGAGCAGTCGAGCGTATTGGTCCATCGCGACGCAGTCTAACCGCAGCCGGAGCACCCGCCGTCCGTGCTGCAGGCATCGGTCTTGGGCTGGTTGGGGTTGTCGACCATGAATCCGGTTCCCCGCTGGTCGTCGATGAAGTCGACGGTGGATCCGGTGAGGTGGGGCGCCGAGTTGGAATCGACAAGGACAGTCAGGTCGCCGTTCTCAACCAGAGTGTCGCCTTCCCGTTCATCATCGAAGGTGAACCCGTAGGCGAATCCGGAGCAGCTCATCCCCTGAATGAAGATCCGCAGGTTCTTGCCCTCGGCCTCAGGAGTCTGAGCGGCAAACTCCTTGACCTTGGCCACGGCGGTGTCGGAAAACGAGATCATTGAAACCTCCATGCGTGTCGCTTTGACCGAAGCACGGCTTGCAAAGCGGTCCTCGAGGACAACACTGTTGTCGCCGATCTTATTCGATGCCTTTTTCGGCGAGCCAGCGCTCGCTCTCGATGGCGGCCATGCAGCCGGTTCCGGCGGCGGTTACCGCCTGACGGTAGACCGTGTCCTGAACGTCACCGCAGGCCCAGACTCCCTCGACGGAGGTTTTCGTGGTCCCCGGAACCGTGACAATGTACCCCTCGTGATCCATGTCGATCTTGC
>JAZBOQ010000250.1:0-7017 GCA_036351195.1 Thermoanaerobaculales bacterium
CTGGGCGAGGCCGTCAACTCGCCGGGCCCCGAGTTCAACTCCCTCGTCGCGCCGGACGGCTCGTGGCTGATCTTCGGCGCCGCCCGCGAGGGCGACCTGGGCCGCGGTGACCTGCACATCGCCTTCCGCGGCCCCGGCGGGGCCTTCCTGCCGGCTCGGAACATGGGCGCCCCCATCAACTCTCCGGCCTTCGATTACTGCCCGTCCCTGTCGCCCGACCGGTCGATTCTCTTCTTCACCTCGAACCGGGTGATCGAGGGCGAGCCGGAACCCGCGACCTTCACCGAGCTCGAGGCCGCCCTCTCCGGTCCCTCGAACGGCCGGGACAACGTCTGGTGGGTCTCCGCCGAGGTGATCGATCGGCTTCGACTGGCTCGATCTCCGGAAGCCCAATCGGCTCACTGACGAGCGTCGGCAGTAACGCTCTCGATCAGCGAACTCGCTTGGATGCCGAGGGCGGCGTCGAGGCAGACCTCGTAATGCCCTCCCCCTCATTTAACTGGATCATCCCGCAAATGCCGGGATGATCCCAAGTTCTGAGTTCTCAGTTTTTCGTTGTTAGTTATCATCGCAAGGAACGGTGCGGCGATGAATGCGGGGCCGGTTCAACCAGGAGCGCCAGCGGCACAAACAGATTCAGCCGGTGACAGCCGGCGCGGTGACGCCTGCGATGACTGCGATGAAACTCAAAACTCAAAACTCATAACTTAAAACTCAGGTTCATCCCGCCATTTGCGTGATGAACCATTTAACTTTGATCCCTGGTCGGTCCTTGGCGGACGACAGCTCCTTCGTGCAGCCTCTCAGCGGTGCAAGTCGTGGTCTCCTCGAACAGGTATACTTCTACAGCCGTTCGATTTCGGGACGAGGAATCGTACAGAATCGAACGGAGATTCCCAACGACGATTCTGTTTCCGATCGATTCTGTTTCCGATCGCGAAACTCCAATGGAGATTGATGACATGAGCACTGTTTGTCGTGTGAGCCTTGCCGCAGCCCTTCTCATTACGTTCTCGGCGTCGACGATCGGCGCCTTCGGGCCGAAGGAAGTCCGCTCCGGACTCGACGAGTTGGTCTTCATCAGCCCCGAGCTGCGGGTGGTCGAGTTCTCGTCCGACGCCGAGCGGCACCGGGGGAGTCTGCCGGCGATGGCCCACATCGACGCCTTTCGCGCCGAGCACGGCGGCGCCTGGGCCTTCACCATCGACGAGAAACGTGGGGTGCCGACGCTCATCTCCGGCGGCGCGATGCCGTTCATCCCGGGTCACGCCAACGACCTCGCCTGGGCCGAGGCGGTTTCCGGGTGCGACGAGAACGAGTGCATCCCGAGGGCCCACGTCGAGAGCCTCGCCCGCGCCTTCGTCGACCAATACGAGGAGATCCTCGGGGTGGCCTCCAAGGACCTGGTGCTCGACGTCGACGGCACGCGTCCCTTCGGCAACTCCATCTACTTGCTCCGCTTCGGCTACGAGGTCGGCGGCGTGCCGGTGGATCGCGCGTCGCTCTACTTCCGGATCAACGGCGGCAACCTGCTCCAGGTCGCGAGCCAGAACATCGCCCCGGTGACCATCGACACGACGCCGGTCGTCGACGCGGCGACGGGCTGGACCGTGGTCCAGGAGTACCTTGGGCCCTTTGCCTCGGCAAGCGACGTGGTCAGCGACCGGGGGACGCTCCGGCTGATCCCCGTGACGCCGAGGACGGTTGACCCGGATGCCTTCGACGGCCCGTTGGGATCGGGCTTTGCCTACAAACTCGCCTGGCGGTACGCCTTCGACCGCCCCGGCGTGATCGGTTCGTGGGAGGCGGTGGTGGACGCCCACACCGGCGAGCTGCTGCGCTTCGTCGACACCAACCGCTACGGTCGGGTCCACGGCGGCGCCTACCCGGGCGACGGCCACACCGGTGAGGCGGACCGGCCCTTCCCCTTCGCCGACACCGGCCTCCCGGCGCCCAACCAGTACACCGACGCCGGCGGCCTGTTCGACGGCGACGACGCCACCACCACCCTGCAGGGCAAGTACGCCAGGATTTTCGACTCCTGCGGTTCGATCTCCAACAGCACCACCGTCGGAGACGTGGACTTTTCCCTCGGGCCGGGCACCGATTGCGACGTCCCGCCGGGCAACACCGGCGGACCGGGCAACACCCACGCCGCCAGGACCCAGTACTACCACCTGACCGCGGCAAACCTCCGCGCCCAGGGCTACCTGCCGAACCTCAATTGGCTGAGCAACAGTCACATCACGGTCTACACCAACCAGGGCCCGTGGTGCAACGCGACCTCGGGCGGCGATACGCTCAACTTCTACCTCTCAGACACCGGCTGCTGGAACCTCGGTGAGATCCCCGGCGTCGCCATCCACGAGTGGGGCCACAGCCTCGACAGCTTCGACGGCTCGGGCGGCATGTCTGCCCCGGTGGAAACCTACGCCGACTGGATGGCGGTGCTCCACCTGCACGACTCCTGCATCGGGCGTGGCTTCTACCTTTCCGGCAACTGCGGCGGCTACGGCGACCCGTGCCTCGACTGCACGGGAGTTCGCGACATCGATCACACCAAGCACGCGGGCGGTGAACCGTGGACCGCGGCGAACTACGGAACTCTCTGGAACGACAGCGGTACAAGCTACTACGGACCGTGCGGCATCGGAGACCACGCAGAGTCGGGGATTTCGTCTCAGGCCTTGTGGAGTTTCGTCAATCGCAAGCTCACCGCGCCGCCGCACAGCATGGATCTGCGCAGCGCGTGGCTGCTCGCTGATCGACTGTGGTACGGCGGCCTCGGCAGCCTCGGCTACGACATGTACAGCTGCAGCCTCCCCAACTCCGACGGTTGCGCCGGATCCCACCTCTTCCAGGTGATGCTCTTCGTCGACGATGACGGCGACGGGCTCGCCAACGGTACGCCCCACGCCGACGCCATCTACGCCGCCATGGCCGACCACAACATCGCCTGCGGCGAGCCCACCGATCCCGGCAACCAGAGCAGCAGCTCGTGCCCGACGCTGGCCGCGCCGAGCCTCTCCGCCGCCGGCATGAACAACTCGGCCGAGCTCAGCTGGTCGGCGGCTCCGGGCGCCACCCGCACGTGGATCTACCGCAACGACATCGGTTGCGACGCGGGCTTCACCCGCATCGCCGAGGTGACGGGCTCCACCTTCACCGACACCACCGTGGTCAACGACATCACCTACTACTACCTGGTCCAGGCCGCCGGGGCGTCGGACGCCTGCGTCAGTCCGGTGAGCAACTGCGAGGCGACGACGCCGGTGCCGTGCGAGACGCCGGCGGCCCCCACCGGCTTGAGCGCCGTCGCCGACGGCGATTACCGCATCGCCCTGAGCTGGTCCGGCGGCCTCCTGGCCGATACCTACAACGTCTATCGTGCGGTGGGAGGCTGCCCGCAGACCGACGTCGAGCTCGTTGCCGGCGGCATCGACGGCACCTCGTGGGTCGACACCGCGGTCTCCGGGCAGGTGGACTACGCCTACGTGGTCACCGCCAGCGACGTCACCGCCGGCTGCGAGTCGCTCCGGTCGGTGTGCGCCAGCGCCTCAACCACCGGGGCGTGCACCCAGGCGCCGAGCTTCGGCGGCGTCGCTGAAGTGACCAACCCGGGAGCGGCGAACTGCACCCTCGACATCGCGTGGAACGAGGCGGTGCCACACTGCGGCGGGCCGGTCGCCTACAACGTCTACCGTTCCAACGATCCCGTCTTCCTGCCCGGTCCGGGCAGTGTGCTGGCCACCGGCATCACCGGCACCGGCTTTTCCGACACCGAGGATCTGGCCTCGGGCGAGACCTACTACTACCTGGTGCGGGCGGCGGACACCGCCAACGGCGCCATGGAGCTCAACACCAACTTCGTATCCGGGGTCCCCACCGGCCCCGTGACCATCGGCGCCTGGACCGACGACGCGGGCGACGACGGCAACCCCAAGCTCGCCACCGAGTCACCGTGGGCGGTGGTTGCCGGCCAGGGCGTGACCGGGGCCGCGTACGCCACCGGCTCGTACGGCAACAACACCTGCGGTTCGGCCGTGACGCCGGTGCTGCCGCTGGGGCCCAGCCCCGAGCTCAGCTTCTGGTCCAAGTACGACATCGAGTCGGGGTGGGACAAGGGCCTCGTCCAGATCTCCACCGACGGCGGCAGCACCTGGGAGCGGGTCCCCGTGAACTACCCCGGCAACGTCACCCACGACAACGACGAGTGCGATCTCGGCACCGGAGCGTTCTTCAACGGCACCGAGACGGTCTGGACCGAGTTCTCGGCGTCCCTCGCCCAATGGAGCGGCGCCGAGGCCCAGCTGCGCTTCGTCATCTCCTCGGACGGCTGGTACGACGGTGACGGCTGGTGGATCGACGACATCAGCGTCGCCGGAACCGCGGTGGCGGGCAGCTGCACGGCGCCGCCCTTCTTCGCCGACGGTTTCGAGACCGGCGACACCGGCGCCTGGAGCCGGGTCGAGCCGTAGCAGAGCGGTGGATCGATATTCACGGGCGGCGCTCCGGCGCCGCCCGTTCGTTATTTCTCGGGCGGGGCGGTGATCACGCCTCGTCGATTTCGAGCAGTGCCGACAACGTCCGGCGCAGCGAGCGCACCGTGACCCCGCCGACGGTCCGGTTGAAGAGGTGGCCGAAGTGCGTCCGGTCGCCGGTGACCAGGATGTCGGCGCCGCTCGCGGCGGCGGCAGCGAGCACCGGCGCGTCGTTGTCGGGCAGCTCCTTGCTCCGCGACCAGGCGACGATCTTGGGCGGCGCCTCTCGGACGCGCTCGACGAGAGCGAGCAGCTCGTCGAGCTCCGCCAGGCGGTCGGGGGCCTTCACCTTCAGGTTGCGAGAGGCCTCCTCGATGACGTGGGGAGAGGCCACGAGAGTGCATCTCCCGATGTCGGCGAGACGGAAGAGGGCTCGACCGCGACCGGCTGGGGAGTAGGCCGCTGAGAAAAGCACGTTGGCGTCGAGAAAGATCCGTGTCACGGGTCTAGTCTTCGAGGATGGCGCGGAGCCGCGCCACTTCCGTGTCGGTGAGTCGGTCTTCTTCGATGAACTCACTGACCCGCGAGTCGCTGTAGAGTTCGACCGGATAGACCCCGGCCGGCCGCAGGAGAATCGACCCGTCGTCCCCGGCTTCCACCAGCATCACGGTCTCGGGCTCGATGCCCAGCTGGTCGAGAATGGCCTTCGGGATCGAAACCTGGCCCTTTTTGCCCATGCGTGTCATGCTCATGAAATCATAATATCAGAAATCCGGAATGCCGGAAATTAGGATTCTGAAATTATGGATTTGCTCTGCCTGCATCCCTGGGCGCGACCTGCGGGTGGCCCACCAACGGCCGCATCCGCATCCAGCGAAGCCGTTCCGGACTGCCGCCGGTGATGAAGCTCAAATCCAGGTCGAAGGCGCCGTCGTCGTCGACGTCGACGTAGAACACGTCCAGCACCTGGTGCTCCATGATCCAGAGGTCGTTCCAGCTCCCGTTGGGGTCCCACAGGCTCAAGAAGAGCTGGTTCTCGGCAAGCGGGCTGACCTCGGCCATGACGGGATAGGGGTTGGTGCCGGAGCTGTTGGCCCGGATCGACGAGTCGTAGAGCCCTTCGAAGAGCGTCAGCCGCTCGGGGTCGAAGGGGTAGTCGGGCGCCTGATCGTGGTCGGGCTCGAGCACGTGATCGGCGATGCAGTAGGCGGCTCCCGGCAACCCGGTGAAGTTGTTGGCGAGAACCGCGACCGCGAAGCGCCGCTGCGGGTGCCACAGCAGCATGCTCCCCCAGCCCCAGATGTTGCCGCCGTGCTGGCGGAGGGTGAGGTCGAAAAACGGCTCCACGAAGATGCCGTAGCCGTATCCCTGCCCGGGGACCGTGTCGAGATCGCGCTGCAGGGTCTGCATGGCGTGGGCCGAAACCGTTGAGAGCACCGTGCCGCCGCCGTCGGCCAGCAGCAGCGCCCACTGCGCCAGGTCGCCGGCGGTGGAGAAGGCGTAGCCCGCCGGGGCGTAGGCGCCGCTGTCGTAATCATCGGGCGCAGAGACGACCTCCTCGTTGCCGTCGAACCAGTGGCCGTGGCTCGCGTTGCCTCGCGCCACCACCGCCGCCGGGTCGAAGGTCGTCTGGCTCAGCCCGGCGGCGCCGAAGACCCGATCCTCCATGTACGAGCGGTACTCTCTGCCGCTCGCCCGCTCCAGCACCAGGCCGGCAAGGTTGAAGTTGGGGTTCGAGTAGTTGAAGAAGGCGCCGGGGGGCGCGTGCAGTCCGAGCCAGCGCAGCGAGGCCGCCCAGTCGGACAGCGAGTTCGGGCCGGTGGGCCCGGATCGGTGAAAGACGAGGTCCGGGAGCCCGGACGAGTGGGTGAGCAAATGCTCCACGGTGATCGTGTCGTCGGGCCAGTCGGTGACCAGCTCGAGCTCGGGGACGTGGCGGCTCAAGCGGTCGTCGAGGAAAACCGTGCCCGCCTCCACTTGCTGCATCACCGCCGCGGCGGTGAACATCTTGGTGATCGAGCCGATGCGGAACTGGGTGCCGGCGTCCACCGCGTCCGAATCGCCGCGCCGTTTGACACCGTAGCCCTGCTCGTAGACCAGCTCACCGTCGACGATCACTGCCACCGACGCTCCCGGCGCGTCCAGGGCGTCCATCTGGTCGGTGACGCACAGATCCACGGCGTCCTCCAGGCTGCCGTTCTTCACCATCGCACGTGGCCGCTCGTCCGGCAGCCGCCACAACGGCGGCCCGGGAACGAAGCTCACGGGGCGCAGGGACTCATCGGTCCCCAACTCCGCCGCTCCGACGCCGAGGGCCGCAGCCGTCACCACCGCCAGCACCACCGAAACCGACAATCTCCGCATGGAGTCCTCCCCTCACAGAGAAGTACGAATCCACACCCCCGATGTTCCACACCCTCACCCGATGAGAGCTATCATAGTTCCACGTTGCCGGAGTGGCGGAATGGTAGACGCCGGGGACTTAAAATCCCCCGACCGTATGGTCATGCGGGTTCGATCCCCGCCTCCGGCACCA
>JAZBOQ010000251.1:0-10129 GCA_036351195.1 Thermoanaerobaculales bacterium
GAACCTCTTCAACTGCTTTCGACGGCTGGGCTCGGCGGTTGCCAAGCACGCCTTTGTGCGCAGCGCGCTCCGGACGGGAGCGTCATGGAAGAGCACAAAAGCGTGAATGGCACGCCCGTCCCGACGCGAATGTGCGCGGTCGCGCACCCGCATCTCGCATCTCCGAACATGTACCATCATCACGATGCCGAAGATCACCACCACCTCCGAGTTCTCGGTCACCGAGAAGCGCTCGCGCTTTCTCGCGTTGGCCACGCCGGCGGCGACGCTGGACGAGGCCAAGAAGGTGGTTCGCAAGCGCAGCCGGAAGCACCACAAGGCCCGCCACCACTGCTGGGCCTGCCGGGTCCGCGACGACGACGGCCGCATCGTCGAGCAGGCGCGAGACGACGGCGAGGTCGGCCGGCCCGGCATGAAGCTCCTCGAGCAGCTGCGCAGCCGCGACCTCGAGGGCGTCATCGTCGTGTCGCGCTACTTCGGCGGGGTCAAGCTCGGCCCGGCGGGAGTCGGCCGGGCCTTCCGAGCCGCCGGCGAAGGGGCCCTCAACGCATCAGAAGTCTGAACCGCGACGACGCAACGAACGCAAGGGTCATCACGAGAAGGACACGACGAAATGCCGGTCTCAGAGCATTGCGACGGGTACTCTCCGCTGATGGCCCTTTGCGTTCTTGGCATCGTGGCGGTTCAACGAGCGAGTCTAATGAAACCGTGAGCTCGGTCCACGCCCGATGTCCCACGAATGGTCTCCGAAGGCAATTCGCCGAAGTGCCGACGGTAGTCGGCCGCGAACTGACCCATGTGCCAGAGACCCCACTCGTTGGCGATGTCGCTGATCGGGACCTCCGCGCCGGTCGCTCGGAGCATCCTCCGCACGCCCATGAGGCGCTGGGCCTGGAGATAGGCCTTGGGCGAGGACGCCCTCACCACAATCAAGGCGTCGGACCCATCACAGTCACCGTCTGCCGTTACCGGGTGGATGCGATGGGAATCATCATTCCGCATTCATCATTCCGCATTGGCATCCACCCTCAAACCCCCATCCCCCTGGTAAAATCACTCGGCTCGGCACGGGGGAGGATCTGTGCAGGAATCCATCGACTACGCCGAGGTCGGCCTGAGGGTCGGTCTCGAGGTCCACCAGCAGCTGCTCACCGACAAGAAGATGTTCTGCAACTGTCCCGCCGGGCGCTACACCACCGAGCACGACGGAACGATCCTGCGCCACATGCGACCGACCCTGTCCGAGCTCGGCGAGTACGACGGCACGGCATTGATGGAGTTCAAGACCCGCAAGAACATCATCTACCTGCTCCACCGTTCCAACACCTGCACCTACGAGATGGACGACACGCCACCGTTCCTGGTCAACCAGCAGTCGCTGGACGTGGCCATCGAGCAGTGCCTCATGCTCGGTTGCGACATCGTCGACGAGGTCCACATCGCCCGCAAGCAGTACCTCGACGGCTCGATCCCCACCGGCTTCCAACGAACCGCCATCGTCGGCGTCAACGGTAAGCTCCCCTTCCACGACCGCGAGATCACGATCACCCAGGTCAGCGTCGAGGAGGACTCGTGCCGCGAGGTTTCCGACCGCGGCCACCTCATCGTCTGGCGCACCGATCGCCTGGGCATGCCCCTCATCGAGACCGTCACCGGACCCGATCTGCGGACACCCGACGAGGTGGAGGAGGCGATCCTTCTCGTCGGGCGGGTCTGCCGCTCCACCGGCCACGTCCGGGTCGGCATGGGGGCGAGCCGCCAGGACGTCAACGTCTCGGTGCGCGGCGGCAGGCGGGTCGAGATCAAGGGCGTTCCCAAGGCCGGCTGGGCCCCGAGGCTCGTCCACAGCGAAGCGGTTCGCCAGGTCAACCTGCTGAAGCTGCGCGACGAGCTGCACCGCCGCGGAATCGCTCGCGGAGAGGACCTACGCGTCAATCATCAAGACGTAACCGAGCTCGTCCAGGGCTCGTCCGTCGACGTGCTCAACCGGGCCACCTTCGAGCTCTTCCTCTCGGGCGAAGAACGCCGTCCGGGCCTCGAGTGCGGCGCGGGCCCGTTCTGCGTCCGGGCCGTCAAGCTCGAGGGCCTCGCCGGCACCCTGTCGTGGCCGACCCAGCCCGACCGCACCTTCGCCGACGAGCTCAGGGGACGGGTCCGGGTCATCGCCGGCCTCGACCAGCCGCCCATCCTGCACCACTCGGAGGACTGGCCCGCCGGCGCCGAGCCCGATCTCGATCGCCTCCGCAACGAGCTGGGGTGCGGCGCCAACGACGCCCTCGTGGTGGTCTGGGGTGCGGAGCAGGACACCGTCACCGCCGCCGAGGAGATCCGGCTGCGCTACGTGGACGCCACCGACGGCGTCCCCAACGAGACGCGGCAGCCTTTCGAGGACGGCTCGACGGACTTCGAGCGCATCCTGCCGGGCCCCGACCGCATGTACCCCGACACCGACAGCCCGCCCCAGCGGGTGACCCGCGAGCGGGTCGATGCGCTGCAGGCACCGCTCCCGGAACCACCGTGGGTCCGGGAAGAACGCTACGCAGCTGTGGGGGTTCCTCGACAGGTGATCCACTACCTCATCCGCCGCGGTGGGGCGCGCCTGGTCGATGCAGTGGTCGAGTCGACTTCGGTGGACCTCCGCCGCGCCTGCTTCTTCTTCGGCGAACAGGTCAAGGGCCTGCGCCGCGCCAAAGTGGCCGTGGACGACATCACCACCGAGCGCTGGGTGGAGCTCTTCTCCATCGTCGCTGACCGGCCCGTGATCTGGGAGGCCGCCGACGAGCTCACCCGCTGGATGGCCGAAAATCCCGAGCACGCGGTCGAGGCCTACGTCCGTGACGCCGGCATCGGATCACCACCCGCCCAGTGGCGGGCATCCGTAGCGCATCTGGTCGACCAATGCACCCCCGATCACCCCGACGGCAGTATCGAGCAACAGCTTCGATTCCTGCTCGGGGTCGCCATGCCCGAGCTTCGGGGACGGGTCGCCGCATCCGAGGTCGAGGCCGAGGTCCGAGAGCAGATGGGAGCGAACCATGACTGACACGGTCGATCCCCTCAAGGGGTACCGGGGCCGCGCTCGCGCCAAGCTCGCCGAACTCGGCATGCGGGTGTGGTCCGACGTGAAGCTCGTCAACACCGCCGGAAGTGTCTTCGAAGGAGTCGTGCTGCCGCGTTCGGGCAACTTCGACGATCTCCACATCGTGCTCAAGCTCAAGACCGGCTACAACGTCGGCGTCCACGTGGATCGGGTGGAGAGCATGGAGGAGCTCGGCTACAAGGAGGCCCACTACAAGATCCCCGAGCAGGACTTCCCGGTGAGCCCGGACCTGCCGAGCGTCACCCTACTGGGAACCGGCGGCACCATCGCCTCGCGGCTCGACTACCGAACCGGCGCCGTGATCCCGGCCTTCACTCCGGGCGAGCTCTACGGCGCGGTACCCGAACTCGCCGACATCTGCAACCTCACCACCAAGAAGATCTTCGGGGTCTTCTCCGAGAACATGAGTTGGCCCCAGTACTCCGAGCTCGCGGAGAACATCGGCGAGGAGATCGAGGCCGGCGCAGCCGGGATCGTCATCGGCCACGGCACCGACACCATGGGCCACACCGCAGCGGTGCTGAGCTTCATGGTCCAGAACTCGCCGGTGCCCATCGTCATCGTCGGCAGCCAGCGCTCCTCGGATCGACCGTCCTCCGACGCCGCTCTCAATCTCATCCACGCGGTGCGAACCGCAGCCTACGGCGACATCGCCGAGGTCCAGATCTGCATGTTCGGCCCCACCTCGGACCGCTACGGGCTACTCCACCGCGGCACCCGCTGCCGCAAGATGCACTCCTCCTACCGCAGCACCTTCAGAACCGTCGGTGACATCCCGCTGTCCATCGTCAGCCGCGACGGCTTCACCATCCTCAACGACGACTTCATCCGCCGCGATCCGTCGCGCAAGGTCGCCATCGACACCGCCTACGACGACCGGGTCACCATCCTCTACTACTACCCGGGGATGAAGGCCGATCTGGTGGACGCCCTGGTGGAGAAGGGCTACAAGGGCATCGTCATCGCCGGCACCGGCCTCGGCCACGTCAACTCGCCACTCTATCCCGCCCTCGAGCGCGCCGCCGCAGCCGGGGTGCACGTGGTGATGACCGTTCAGACCCTGTGGGGATTCGCCCAGATGTACGTCTACGAGACCGGTCGCGACCTGCTCGACATCGGGGTCGTGCCGTTGGACAACATGCTGCCCGAGACCGCGTTGATGAAGCTCGGTTGGGTGCTCGGCCACACCGATGAGCACCACGAGGTGATGAAGATGATGCGGAAGCCCGTCAACCACGAGATGACCGAGCGCGAGCCGCACAACGGCTACCTCATCCTCCAGGGTGGTCTCCCCGAGACCGAGGAGTTCGTGAAGAGCCACTGGAAGTGACGGATTGCGCCTCCGCGCATTCCGTCATCCTGAGCGAGCGGAGCGAGTCGAAGGATCCCCCGAAGTTCAGAGAGCGCACCCTGCAGTGCGGATATCCCCTAAAAGCTCCCGCGTACGTGGAAGAGGATCCCGCTGTAGCTGTAGTCGATGCGATAGGGATCATCACCAGTGTAAGCAACCTGGATGTCCGTTGCCGCGAGGCCGCCGCCGATGGCGAAGTGGCGGGTGAAGAACCAGTCCAGGGTGACCCGAGAGTCGACAAAGCGCCCGTCATAGCCGCTGATGCTGAGGTCGACAAACTGGAAGCCGCTGCTGATGATCAGCTTCTTCGTCAATGCGTAATCGAGGAAGATACCGATCCCGGGAACCGGAGCGATAATGTCCGCGTCCGCCCGTCGATACTCGATCACAGGCGTCGATGGCACGTCACCAATCGCGTGGGCTTCTCCTTCGATGGACGCGTAGATATCGAAAGTGCTGATGCCCGCCGAGAACCCCGCGTCGATACGGTTGTTGTTGATCAGCGAGTAACGGTACTCCAAACCGTAAAAGTCAACGTCGAACTCGGACTCGTAGTCTCCGACGAACCTGAGATCGACAAAATCCACGTACTCGTCGAAGTGGCCTGAAGCTCCTCTCGAGATGCTGAACCACGTCAGACCGATGGAGTGCCGATGAGCGAAGTCCCACCGGAATCCGAGCCTGAGGAGGCTCTGGTTCGCATCCAGACCGAGCAGCTCTTCGAGCCGGATCACGCTCCCGAGACCGCCGCTGCCGCCGATGGCGGCCGAGGTGTTGAGGTCGATCAGGAAACCGCCGAGGTTGAAGTCGAAGGGATCGGTGATCATCGGCGTATCGGCGAAGCGAGGGTCGAGCCGATTCTCCGACAGCCGCTCCTGCGCCGTCAGCGGCAGAACGGTGACGGTCATCGTGATGAGAGCCGCCGACAGTACGGAGCAGAATCGATGGTGCATCGTTCCTCCGCGAACATCATAGCGAGGTTGAACTGAAGGGTCGGCAAAAAGGAAGACGCCCCGACCGGCCACCGCAGCGTTATCATCATGAGGTGACACGCACGACAGCCAACCGGAGTTTTGCGACCGAGGACGGTTTCGTCCGTTATCCGTTGCATGTGACCCTCACCGCAGTGTTCGCCACCACCATCGTCCTTTTCGGCGTGGCTATCATCGCCTACACCTATATCGAGGGACGCCGCAGCGAACTCCTCGGCGCCCACGATCAAATGGACCGGATCGGGCGTCAGCTCAGCGCCGACATCACCGGGCTCTACCAGCCGGCCCAAAGCATGGTCGATATCACCTCGAAAAGTCGAATCTGGGCTGGCACCGACCTCGATACGCGACTCGATGCCCTCCCCCCGGTTGTGGAAACCCTACGGATTAACACGGCCATCTCTGCCCTTTACGTCGGCACCGACGACGGCGAGTTCTTCCTCGTTCGAAGCCTCGAATCGCGACGGCAGGCAGGCAACGCCATCGACGCTCCTTCCGATACCGCCTTCGCGGTCCAGAGCGTGGAACGTTTCGGCGACTCGGAATCCGAGGAGTTCCACCTCTTCTACGACGCCGAACTGCGTCTGATCGAGAAACGACTCGTTGATCCGACCGGCTTCGACCCCAGGGAACGCGAATGGTACCGGCAGGCTTCGGCGACCGCGGAGAGAGTTTCCACCGGGTTTTATATCTTCTTCACAACGGGTGAGGTGGGCCTGACCATCGCGCGACGTCAGAACGGCGGAGGTGGCGTGGTGGCCGCCGACCTCGCCCTCCACGACCTCGAGACCGGCCTCGCCAGGGAACGGATCACCCCATCGTCCCGCCTCGCCCTCACCGACGACGCCGGGCGAGTCATCGCTCTCTCCGAGGCCGACCTTGCGAGAGCCCTTCCCACCGGATCATCCTCGGGGTCCATCGTCATGCCGCTGCTGTCGCAGATCGACGACCCGATCTACCGATCGGTGGCGCCCGGTCTTCTCGACGCCGTCGATTCGGGTCCGTTCGAGGTTGTGGTTGACGGGGAAACGTGGCTCGCCTCGGTGACGACCCTGCCGAGCCGGTCGCAAGAGACCATCTTTCTGGCGTCGCTCGTTCCACGCCGGGAGCTGCTGGCCCATGTCGACCGGATCCGCAACCGGAGCCTCGCCATCTCCTGCGTCCTCCTCATCCTCGCCATCGGCGTGGTCACCTGGGTCTCCCGCAACGTGTCCACATCGCTGCGCGCCCTCGCCACCGAGGCCGCCAATATTCGACGCTTCAGGCTCGGCCGGGAGTTCACCGCGACCTCGAGGATCACCGAGGTCGACGAGCTCGCCGAAACCATGAGAGTCATGAAGGACTCGCTGCAGCAATTCTTCGAGATCTCCCGGGCACTGTCCGCCGAGAAGGATCAACGCCGATTGCTCGAGATGATCCTTCGCGAGGCCTGTAAGGTCGCTCACGCCGACGGCGGCGCCATTCTCATGGAAACCGAGGACAAGACCGAGCTCGAGGTTGCTATTCTGGAGATCGACCGCGCCGACATCCATTTCGGTGGCACCAGCGGCGTTGAACCCGTCGTCGCGCCGGTTCCGGTCCACGACGCCACCGATGTCGCCGGTCGGATCAGCCTGGACAGTGAAACCGCCCGCCGGCTCGAAACCATCACCATCAACGACATCGACCAGGACCTTCGGTTCGACCTCCGGAGGATTCACGAACGTTTCGATAGGGCGGCCTACGAATGCCGGTCGATCATGAGCGTGCCCCTGGCCGATCAGAAGGGTGAGCTCGTCGGGCTGATGCAGCTGATCAACGCCCGCAACACCGCCGGAGAAATCGGCCCGTTCGACCCCGAGGTCGTCTCATTTGTCGAAGCCTTGTCCTCCGACGCCGCCGTCGCCCTTGACCTCCGACGTCTGATCAAGGCGCAGAAGGACCTCCTCGAGGCCCTCATTCGCATGATCGCGGACGCCATCGACGCCAAGTCGCCTTACACCCACGGCCACTGTAAACGGGTTCCCGAGATCGCCCGAATGGTCGCCGAACAGGCACATCGATCCACGGCTCCGGCGTTCGCGGACTTTTCTCTCTCCGAAAATGAATGGTACGAGCTGCACATCGCCAGCTGGCTGCACGACTGCGGCAAGCTCACGACCCCCGAATATGTCGTGGACAAGGCGACGAAGCTCGAGACTCTGTATGACAGGATCCACGAGATCCGCACCCGATTCGAGGTCCTGTGGCGCGATGCCGAGATCGACTACTGGCGGACGCGCGCTGCCGACGCGCCGGAACATCCCGAGGCCCGTCAGCAGCTCGCCGAACGCCTCGAGCAGCTCCGCGACGACTGGGCGTTCGTCGCCGAGTGCAACACCGGTGAGCAGCCCATGGACGACGGCCGGACGGCACGGCTCCAGCGCATCGCCTCGGAGACCTGGCAGCGCCATCTTGACGACCAGCTCGGTCTGTCCCAGGAAGAGCTCGAGCGCAAGCGCCGAGCGCCGAGCGCCGACCCGCCAGCTCGGGAGAACCTGCTCGCCGACAAGCCCGAGCACGTCATCGAGCGCCCGGGCTCCGGCGCCCCGTTCGGCGACAATCCGCACGGATTCAACATGGAGGTGCCCGAGCACCTCTACAACAAGGGTGAGATCTCGAATCTCTGTATCCAGCGCGGCACACTGACACCCGAAGAACGGTTCAAGATCAACGATCACATCATCCAGACCATCAACATGCTCGGCAACCTGCCGTTTCCCCGCGAGCTCAGCAGGGTCCCCGACTGGGCCGGTAACCACCACGAACGCATCGACGGCAAGGGCTACCCCCGGCGTCTTGACGGGGCCCAGCTCTCGCTCCCCGAACGGATCATGGCCATCGCCGACATCTTCGAGGCGCTCACCGCCACCGACCGGCCCTACATGCGGCCCAAGACCATGTCGACGGCCCTCGGCATCATGGCCAAGATGCGCGACAACGGCCACCTCTGCCCCGAGCTCTTCGAGCTTTTTTTGGAAACCGGGGTGTGGAGGGAGTACGGGGAGCGACATTTGAAACCGGAGCAAATGGACGACGTCGACATTTCCCGGCTCTGACGAGCTGCTCATGTCAGCTCAGAGTGATGCGTGATGGATTCCATCGCAACCAGCCCGCAGCATCGGTGCAGGATCGCTGCGATGTCGATTCACAATTCAGAATTTACGATGTGCCGCGCTCCACGAGCTCGTGGAGCGCGGCCTCCAGGCGCTCGATCTGCTCGGCGCCGAGCCGCTGGCCGACGAGGCTGACCAAGTACAGGGCACCACCCAAGATGAGTCCCATGGGCAGGCTGAGCAGCGCCCACGGTGTACGTTCCATCGCCCACTGCGCGTAGCCCCACGTAGCCCCGACGAGCAGTGCGAACCCGAGCCCGAAGGCGAGGAACATGTACAGCGTCCAGACGTGCGGGTGCGGCGCGAACCGTCCCCACACCCTCGACCCGCCACCCTCGGCAGCGGGCTCGGCGGTGACGCTGAGCCACGGCGACCACACCCGCTGCTCGTCCTCGGGAACGAAGAGCTCGGCGTGACGGCCCACCGACACGCCCGTGCAGCGCGGGCACCCGTGCAGTCGGGAGCGCAGCCGCTCCATGACCCGATCAGGGTCCTCGTCGAGCTCGACCTCGACGCGGGGGCGGATACGTGGTGCGGTGGTCTGATTCACGAGAACGATTCTCATTATAACCGCAGCCGACGATCCCCTCCCGGCTCCGATCAGCCATTCGGGCGCCCCGACCACGGCCACGGACGCGGACGCGGACGCGGTCACCGGAACACTGACCCCGTGACCACTCACCAACAACGGTGAAAGCTGAACTCGACGTCGTGCGCGCCAGAGATCTGCCGAAGATCCTCGCGAGCTACCGGCGGGCCCGAGAGCTCGACCCACTCAACCCCCTGATCCAGGCGCACGCGATTCTGTTCTCGTTCTACGCGAACCGGCCGGAAATCGCCGCGATCGAGGCGAAGAAGACGAGAGAGCTGTTCCCCGACTACTGGCTGGTGGACTACTTCGAGGCGATCGTCAGCTGGCAGCTTCGCGACGCCGAAGCGATGGCCCGGCTCGGGCTGCCGTAAACGGCTCCGAAACGGTGTCGGATACACTTCCAAAACGTTGCCACGTAAACACTTCCACACTTATCGAAACGGGGCCAGACATCTTGAGATGGCTAATGTGCGACAATGTGTCAAAATTGTTCGATTCAGGGAGAAGCCATGGAACGGCGTTTGTTTCGTCACGGATTCGTTCTGATCGCTCTGGCGCTGGTGTCCGGGTTTGCCGTCCCGGCCGCCAAGATCCCCCGGCTCGCACTTTCGGCCCACACGATCGGCGTCCTGAGCGGGGTGTTGTTGATCACCGTGGGCCTGGTTTGGAATCGGTTCAGACTGTCCGAACGACAACTTTCCACCATGTACTGGGCATGGGTATCTTCGAGTTACGCGAATTGGGCCACAATCCTGATCGGCGCGATTTTCGGAACGGGCAAGATGACCCCGGTGGCCTCCGCCGGAGTCGTCGGGTCGCCTTTCGCAGAGGTGGTCGTGTCACTCGCGTTGGTGGTCGTCGCCGCCCTGTCACTGGTTGCAGTCGGACTTGCGGTTTGGGGGATGAGAGCCGGTGATCCACAAGCTGTGCCGACGAGTTGACTTCGTTGACTTGGTGCCA
>JAZBOQ010000252.1:0-26094 GCA_036351195.1 Thermoanaerobaculales bacterium
CATCGCAGTCATCGCAGGCGTCACCGCGCCGGCTGTCACCGGCTGAATCTGTTTGTGCCGCTGGCGCTCCTGGTTGAACCGGCCCCGCTTTCATCGCCGCACCGTTCCTTGCGATGATAACTAAGAACGAAAAACTGAGAACTCAGAACTTTGGATCATCCCGGCATTTGCGGGATGATCCATAACTGATAACTCTTCACTCTTAACTCTCTCAACTGAGTGTCAATTCACCAATCCCGGTTCGTCGACCCGTGGCGGCTCGGAGATCGGCGGCGGTTCGGAGGCCTTACCGTTGCGCTTGGCAGTGTCGAACTCGAAGTCGCACCGGCCGCCTGCGAGGAGCTCGAGAAGTCCCTCGCGGGCCTCCGGGCTCGGGTCCATGGCCAACGCTGGCGGCGGCACCAGCCGCGCCCGGAACCGGCCCGGACGGCGCAGCTCGAAGCGCACGGGCATGTCGCCGGAGTTGTCGAGGATGTACTCGCGGATCTCCTCGAAACGCTCTTCCGTCATGCGGTCGAGATTCACCACAATCCGGAGACCGGCCGCCTGCTTGAGGTCCATGGTGTCGAGGTCGGTGACCTCCTCCACCATGAGCTCCACGTGCTCGCCCTCACCCTTCAGGGTTGCGTTGACGAGCACGGCCGCATCATCGGCGATGAGACTCTCGTAGGTTTCATAGGCATCAGGGAAAGCCACCGCGCGCACCGTTCCCCCGGCGTCTTCGAGCTGAAAGACCGCCATGCGCCGGCCCTGGTTTCGCCCTTCCTTTTTGATCGGGATGACCTTGAGGCCCGACACCAGCCCCCCGACGAGTGCGCTTTCCGCCCCGTCGGAGAACCGCGCCGACAGCTCCGCGACGGAGCTGTCGGCGTATCGGTCGAGCTGCTCCCGATACGCCTCGAGGGGGTGCCCGCTCAGGTAGAAGCCGAGAACCTCCCGTTCCCACGCCAGCCGGTCCTTGCGGTCGGCGTGCTCTCCGACTCGGATCTCCGCCTCAAGGCTCTCCGACGGCAGATCGGCGAAGAGAAAGCCCTGGCCGAGCTCGCGCTGCTCCCGTTCACGAGAGGTCATCTCGAGGAGCTGGTCGAGATTGTCCAACACGCCTTTCCGGGTGACGCCGAAACAGTCGAAGCAACCGGCCTTGGCCAGGCACTCCAGAGCCTTGTGGTTGAGGGTGCGGGCCGGCAGGGAGCCGAGACACTGGGAGAGCGACTCGAAGCCGCCCGCCGATGCTCGGCTCTTGAGCAGGGGCTCGATGGCGGCATCGCCGAGTCCTTTGATGGCGGTCAGACCGAAGCGGATGCCGCCGCCCTCCACCGAGAACGCATGCTGCGAGGTATTGATGTCCGGCGGGAGAATCGCGATGCCCATCTGCCGGCTGCGGCCGAGATACTGGCTCAGCTTGTCCGTGTTCGACGCCTCCGAGGTCAGCATGGCGGCCATGAAGTGGGCCGGGTAGTGGGCCTTGAGGTAGGCCGTGAGGTAGGCCACGTGGGCGTAGGCCACCGAGTGGGACTTGTTGAAGCCGTACTTGGCGAACGGCACGATCTGATTCCACAGCTCGCGGACCTTGGCTTTGGGGAACCCTTTCTCCACCGCGCCGTCGATGAAGTTCTGGCCCTCGCGGTCGATGATCTCCTGCTTCTTCTTGCCCATGGCCTTGCGCAGCATGTCCGCCTTGGCCATGGAAAACCCGGCGATCTCCACCGCGATCCGCATCACCTGCTCCTGATAGACGATGATGCCGTAGGTCTCGCCGAGGATGCCCTCGAGCTCGGGGAAGATGTAGGTGATGGCCTTTCGGCCGTGCTTGCGGTCGGTGTAGTCGTCGATAAACTGCATGGGGCCCGGACGGTAGAGGGCGTTGAGCGCCGCAACGTCCAGAAAGACCTGCGGCTGGACCTTTCGCAGCACCTCTTTCATGCCCGACGACTCGAACTGGAAGACGCCGTCGGTGTCACCGGCGGAGAACAGCTCGTAGACCTTCGGGTCGTCCAGCGGCAGGCCGTCGAGCTGGAAGTCCGGGTTCTCGCTTTTCCGGATTGACTCCACCGCGTCGGCGAGCACGGTGAGGGTCCGGAGACCGAGGAAGTCCATCTTGAGGAGGCCCAGGGTCTCCACGTCGTCCTTGTCGAACTGCGTCGCGACATCGCCGTGCGACGTCCGCGTCAACGGAACCAGGTTGACCAGCGGCTCCGGCGCGATCACCACCCCCGCCGCGTGGACACCGCAGTGCCTCGCCTTGCCCTCGATGCGCGAGGCGGTGTCGATCAGGGTGCGCACATCGTCATCCCCATCCACCAGCTCCCTCAGCTCCGGTGAGTCGTCCAGCGCCTTCTCGATGGTGATGTTGAGGTCGTCCGGAATGAGCTTGGCGATGCGGTCGACATCGCCGAACGGCATTCCCATGACCCGGCCCACATCCCGCACCGCCGATTTGGCCTTGAGAATGTTGAAGGTGGCAATCTGACAGACCGAGTCCTCACCGTAGAGCTCGCGGACATAGTCGATGACCTCGTCCCGGCGGCGCTGACAGAAATCGATGTCGATATCCGGCATGGAAATCCGTTCCGGATTGAGAAACCGCTCGAAGAGAAGATCGTACTCGAGTGGATCGATATCGGTGATGCCGAGGGCATAGGAAACCACGGAGCCAGCAGCGGAACCACGTCCCGGACCCACCGGAATATCTCTTTCCCTGGCGTGCCGAATGAAATCCCAAACGACGAGGAAATATCCCGGAAAACCCATTCGCCGGATAATCTGGAGCTCATCGTCCAGGCGCTGGTAGTAATCCTGAGAGCTGTGCTTTCTCGCAACGTCGATCGAGAGTCGATTGTCGAGACCATCACGCGAGCATTTTTCGAGGAATGTCTCGATGGTGAAACCCTCCGGAACCGGGTAGTCCGGCAGATGAAGGTGGTCGGTGTCGAAGAGCACGTGACACCGAGAGGCAATCTCTACTGTCCGCTCGCACGCCCCGGGATAGTCAGCAAAAAGCGCCACCATTTCCTCAGCGCTCTTGACATAGAAATCTGCGTTGTATGCCGAGTTTCGGTGCAGCTCCTCGAGGCTCCTATTGAGTCCGATCCCAAGCATCGCGCGATGGGCGAAGAGGTCTTCGCGGCGATGGAAATGGCAGTCATTCGTCGCCACCAAATCGATTCCCGTCATGCGCGACAACTCCACCATCCCCTGGCGGACGAAGTCTTCGTCCACCATGCCGTGGTCCTGGATCTCGAGGAAGAAGTTGTCCGGGCCGAGGATTTCGCGGTAGGTCTCCGCAGCCTTCCTCGCCCCCTCGGAGTCGCGGTCCAGCAGTCTCCGGGAAACCTCCCCCGAAAGACACGCGGACAGCCCAATGAGCCCTTCGCTGTGCTCGGAGAGCACCTCTTTGGAGATCCTCGGCTTGTGGTAGAAGCCGTTGAGAAACCCCTCGCTCACCAACCACACCAGGTTGCGATAGCCCTCGTTGTTTTCCGCCAACAAAACGAGGTGGTCGTATGGCTTCCGACGGCCGGGGACCTTGCTCCGTTCCCGGTGATCCCCGGGCGCGACGTAGACCTCGCATCCGATCACCGGTTTCAACCCGGCCTTGATGGCGGCGTTGTGGAACTGGAAGGCGCCGAACAGGTTGCCGTGGTCCGTGATGGCCACCGCCGGCATGTTGTCGGCCGCCACCTGTTTGACGAGCTCGGGAATGCTGATGGTGGAGTCCAGCAGAGAGTAGTGGGAGTGAAGGTGCAGATGTACGAACTGAGATGATGTGCCCGCCATGCCGTCATGATAACGCTTTCTCGGCGCGCTCCGGCCGGCGGTCCTCCCGACGGTTCCGCAAGCTCACCGTCAAGCTCACCGGGCGCGATCTCCGCAATCTCTCCAGCAGCACAAACTCGAGTGAATTCCTGCTGGACTTTTTCGTACATAAGACACAGGGAATCCCGATCATCATCCGGATGGCATCCAATATCGTCGATTTTCGACAATTTCGGACGGCTCGATTTCAACAACTTATCGGTCGAATTTTCCTCAACGAAAATCAAAAAAATTTTACTTTTTTTGGTCTTTTCGCTTGACAAACGTCTCTCTTTCATTCATGGTGATCATGTCCATGTTAGGCAAATTCGAAGCTTCCGCGGAATCGAGACCAACGCCACAGGCTGAACACTCGATTATCCGCGTCTATCGCCGACACGCAGCACGTGCCATTTCAGAAGAGCGTTGGGAAGTCGCAGAAATCTTTTTCGATCGTATTCTCGATGTTTCCCCTGCGTTGACCGAGGCGTGGTTGATGAAGGGTCTGCTCCGACAATACTGCCGGGAAGACGACCATGCTGCGATCCAATGCTACAAAAAGGTCATCAGCCTTTGCGGGGATGATCTCGCCCATCCGCATGCACAACGAGCCCGCGCATCACTGGGCCGCCTGATCACTGTTTGGGGCTGATTCAGATTTGTTTTCCTCCCAAATCTGTTGTGGTTTTCACCCGCTTCGGCGGGTCTTTTTTTCGGTTCAACCCGCACGTGGCGGGATGAACCGCAGTTATGAGTTATGAGTTCTGAGTTATGAATTCAGCCTCTTGCAAGATTCGGCAAATCGACAGAGTGTATGACCTTTCCGGGACGAGATCACGCCGGCGGGGGCGCCGGCACTACAAGGGAGCTCAGTACTTTGTAGCGCCGTCGCCACCGCCGGCGATCTCCCTTTGATCTTCGTCGTCTCCTGGAACCCGGTATTTTTGCAAGAGGCTCAATTGTGAAGGCCGGAAAGGGCGCTGCGGGCGCTACATCCCTCGGTCGAGGAGGAGCTCGGTGGCCTTGGCGAGCGCCTCTCGCTCGGGGCCTTCCGGGAAGGTCTCGGTGCGCTCCAGCG
The DNA here is from genome assembly GCA_036351195.1 of Thermoanaerobaculales bacterium. GTDB lineage: Bacteria > Acidobacteriota > Thermoanaerobaculia > Thermoanaerobaculales > Sulfomarinibacteraceae > JAHECW01. The sequence goes on from JAZBOQ010000252.1 coordinate 4,874, forward strand.
CCCGCTCGGCGAACGACCTGGCCCTCGACTGCGTCTCCTCGAGGGTGCCGGAGGTCCGCACGAGCTCCAGAACCTCATCCTCGGAGATCTTGTCGAAACGACCGGTGGACACGACCGACTGCAGCCGTTCCGTCTGACGCCCGTCAAGACGCGGCAGCAGCAAGATGATGGGAAGCGTCGCCTTCCCTTCCCTCAGATCGGCCATCACCGGCTTGCCCAGCTTGTCCCGGGCGGCGGTGAAATCCAGGAGGTCGTCCACCAGCTGGAAGCAGATCCCGAGATCACGCCCGAACTCGGCAAGCGGCTCGGTGAGGTGCAGCGTCGACGGCTGGAACAGGGCGGGGATGGCACAGGCTGCGGCGAAGAGCTCCGCCGTCTTTCGCCTGGTGATGTCCATGTAGGCCACGTCGTCGATGGCGAGGCGGCCGCGCTGCTGATCGGCGAGGATCTCGCCCTCAGTCATCCTCAGGGTCGCGGTCACGAGCTGCCGCATCACGTCCACGTCGCCGAGCTCGAGGCACAGATCCATGGCGCGGCTGTAAAGCCAGTCGCCCACCAGCACCGTGGGCTGGTTTCCCCACTTGCTGTTGGCGGTGGGACGGCCCCGGCGGAGATCCGACTCGTCGATGATGTCGTCGTGGATCAGGGTGGCGGTATGGATCATCTCGATCACCGCCCCGTACCGCACGTCCCGCTCGCCGGTGTACGACAGCATCCGGCTGATCAGCAGCACCAGCGCAGGACGCAGGCGTTTGCCGCCACTGTCGAGGACGTAGGTACACACGTCCCGCACCATCGGCTCGGCGTTGGAGAACTCGCGATCGAAGAAGGTGTCGACATCCTTGAGCCGACCCAAAATCGGCCAGAAGATCTCTCGGATTTGGGATGCGCGTCGCAGCGAAGAAACAGCCCTCATAACCCGCGAAGGATAACACGCTCTTCACATCTTCAAGGCCACGCCCGCGGTCGTCAGTCGAGCGCACCCTGGTCGGCCACGCACGGCACTCCGGAGGGCGGTTCGGGAAGCCAGCATCCACCGGGAGGCTCGGCGGTCGGGGCCCAACCTCTGAAGCGCATCCGGTTCACCGCTCCCTGGGGGTCTCGAATCACAACCTCGGTCGGGAGGTCGTCGTCCCCGAGGATGATTTCCACCGAGTCCACGCCACCCGGCTCTTTGGGGGTGAGGATGATCCCGTTATCCCCTCCGTCGTCGACGCCGAAATGCAGCTGGGCGCCTCGAGGATCGAGCACTACCGCCAGCGGAATACGCTCCCACTCACGGTCCGTCAGCACGTGCTCGTCGCAGGTCTCGTCCGCGCTGTCCACGAGACGAACCGTCCTGCCGGACAGTCCCATGAGCCGATATGGAGGATCACCGGTATGGAAAAGAGCGCGATCGGGCCAGGCCAGCCAGACCCGGCCGGCGGCGGGCTCGCCCATCGTCATTCCTGCCGGGATGTACTCCTGATCGAATTCGGCGCTCCACCCCTGGTGGCCGGCAAGGACTCGGCTCAGCGCCTCGAGCCTCTGCGCGCCGGCCTCGTCGGAGCGGAGCTCTGCGGCCGCGCCGAAGCCCATCAAGCAACCGACGATGCACGCCGCGACACGGATCGTGAAACCGGGGCTGCGGATCAGCTCTCTCCCTCTCCCAGGGTGTCGACGAAGAGCGTTTTGAGCGCCTGGACGACGACGAAGATCCTCTCGTTGTTGCTCTCCGGCGAGGACGGGTAGAGAAAGAACCCGTGCTCTTTCACCGAGTACTGCGCCACCCGGCCGTGAACCACCTCACCGTCGAAGAACTCGACACGAGCCGACGCGCCCCCAGCGGGCCGGAGCATTTCCATTTCCGAGATCTGGACCTCGAGATCCCTCTTGCGGGGGTCCTTGATGAAGAAGACCGCCTTGAGATTCTCGAACTCGGCGCGAACGTCGTCACCATCGGAGGTGGTCATCTCCACCGCCTTGTCGCCGGGGCTGAACTCACGGATCAGACGCCCGCGGCGAGTCTTTCCGTCTCGATAGTGCAGCACGACCTCGCGGCCGTTGTTGTCCACCATGGCTCAATCCCCTTCTGCGCCAAAGGCCTACCCGACAATGCTAACACGCGGCTGGTGTGCGCACGCCCCTTCCCGTTCCCGATCCCGCTCCCGTTGCCGATCCCGTGGCCGATGACCATGGCAGCGGCAGCGGCGGCGACAGAAGACAGTCGCAGTGACAGTGACCACGCCACCGCGCACCCTCGGTGGGCCAAGGCCCACCCTACCTGGCAGACCGGAATGCGGGAGCCGAGCGCACCGGAGACGGCAGGGCCGTAGGGTGGGCCTGGGCCCACCGGATCGCCTCCCGGCTCCGAACCGCAACGCTGGTGCCCCGGCCTCGAGCGCCCCTTCGGTATCAGTGCCGGAAGTGCCGCCTGCCGGTCATCACCATGGCGACGCCGAGGCGATCGCACGCGGCCACGACATCCTTGTCGCGGATGGATCCCCCGGGTTGAATGACCGCCTGGACGCCGGCCTCGTGGAGCGCCTCGACCCCGTCGGGGAACGGGAAGAACGCATCGGAGGCCGCCACGCTACCCGCCAGGTCGTGGCCGTGCTCGGCGGCTTTGGCGACGGCGATCTTGGCCGCGTCCACCCGGCTCATCTGGCCGGCGCCGATGCCGAGGATGCGATCGGCCCCGCCCACCACGATGGCGTTGGAGCCGACGTGCTTGACCACCCGCCAGGCGAGCTCCAGGGCCGCCGACTCGTCGTCCGACGGGCCCCTCTGCGACGCCACGTCGCGCGCCTCACCGTCCCAACCGGTGTCCCGATCCTGGAGGATGAACCCGCCGTCGATGTCTCGGATGACGGTGCCGGAGGCCGCCGCCGGATCGGCCTCGAGGACCCTCAGGTTCTTCTTCTTGGCGAAGATCTCCAGGGCCGCCTCGTCGTACTCGGGGGCGATGACCACCTCCGCAAACTGTTCGGTGACCGCTTCGGCGAAGACCGCGTCGACCCTTCGGTTGGCCGCGATGACCCCGCCGAAAGCCGACAGCGGATCCGTCGCCCGGGCGATGCGGAAGGCCTCGGTCATGTCGTCGGCGAGCCCCACCCCGCAGGGGTTGGCGTGCTTGATGATCGCGACCCCTGCCGAGGGCAGGTCCCAGACCAGCCGCCACGCCCCGGTGGCGTCGCCCAGGTTGTTGTAGGACATCCCCTTGCCCTGGTGCTGGCGCGCTCCGGCGAGGCCGCCGGCGTCGTCCCGCCGCACCACCATCCCGCGCTGGTGGGGATTCTCACCGTAGCGCAGGCCGTGCTCGGCGCTCGCGAGCAGGTCCTCCGCCACCGCCGCCGAGACCGAAGGGCCGTCGTCGCCCATGAGGTCGGGCAGGGCGGCGGCGATGGCCGCGTCGTAGGTCGCGGTGTGCCGGTAGGTCTTGACGGCGAGCTTCCGCCGGGTCGCGTCGCTCACCCCGCCTTGGTCCAGCTCGTCCAGGATGAGCGGATAATCGACCGGATCCACGACCACGGTGACGCGAGCGTGGTTCTTCGCCGCGGCCCGCAGCAGGCTGGGGCCGCCGATGTCGATCTGCTCCACCGCCTCGCCGAGCTCGACCCCCTCCCGGGCCACGGTCTCGCGAAACGGATAGAGGTTGACGATCACCAGGTCGATGGTCGGAATTCCGTGCTCGACGAGTTGCGCCTCGTGATCCTCGTTCGGCGCCGCGAGGATGCCGGCGAAGACCTTCGGATGGAGGGTCTTCACGCGGCCGTCAAGCATCTCGGGAAACCCGGTGTGGTCGTCGACGGCGATCACGTCGCAGCCCGCCTCAGTAAGGGCTCGCGCCGTCCCACCGGTGGATATCAACCGCCACCCGAGCGCTTCGAGCCTGGGCCCGAGAACGTCGATCCCCTGTTTGTCCGACACCGAGATCAGAGCGAGCTTCGACATGGGTGCATCCTCCTTGACGGGCGGATTGTACATGCTCGATGCTCGGCGCCGAATCCTCGATGCGGTATGTCGTCCCGCGTCGCGGTAGGATAGCTGCGAGGTCATCGGATGAAGAAGCTGCTCGGGTTCTCGATTTTCCTGACGATCACCGCGGCGTGCGGGTCCCCTGAGCCGGCGTCCACGACGCCCGCCTCCGGAGAGCCGCCCGAATCGGGCGGAACCGTGGTCGTTGGAATCGTCAGCGACGTCCAGAGCTGGAACCCGTACCTGGTGGAGGATCTGGAGTCCGAGCACGTGCTGTCGCTGCTCTACCCGTCCCTGGCCGTGGAGCAGACCGACTACCACCGCCACCCCCCGTCGTTCGCGCCGTCGCTGGCGACATCGTGGACCTGGTCCGAGGACCACCTGGCGCTGACCCTCGAACTGGATCCCGACGCCCACTGGTCCGACGGAGCTCCCATCACCTCGCGGGACGTGGTCTTCACCTGGCAGGTCCAGACATCCCCGGAGGTCGGTTGGCTCTACGGCTACGTCAAGGACTTCATCGAGAAGGTCGAGGCGGTGGACGATCACACCGTCCGCGCGACCTTCACCCACGTCTACCCCTATCAACTCATGGATCTCAACGACGGCCCGGTCATCCCGGCCCACGCGTGGTCGAAGATCCCGTTCGAGGCATGGGGCGGCGCCGACTGGAAGGAGCAGGTCCTCTCCGGTGGACCGTTCTCACTGTCGGACCACACCCCGCAACAGGAGATCACCCTCACGCGAAATCCCTGGTACTTCCGCTCTCCCCTTCCTCGCCTGGGCCGCCTCGTCTTTCGGATCTCCCCGTCGGCGAGCGGCCTCCTGACCCAGCTCCTCGCCGGTGAGATCGACTTTCTCCAGTCCGTCTCGCCCGATCAGATCGGCCGGGTCGCGTCGCGGGACGACCTCGAAATGGTGATCTACGACAACCGTTCCTACACCCACATCTGCTGGAAGACCGACACCGGCCACCTGGCCGACCCGGCGGTGCGGACCGCGCTCACCACCGCCATCGACCGCCAGCAGATCATCGACGTGGTCTTCAACGGCTTCGGCAGAATCGCCGTGGGACCGGTCCTGTCGCCGTTCTGGGCGTTCAACCGCAACCTTCTCCCTCTCCCCTACGATCCCGAAGCCGCACGCGCCATGCTCGACGAGGCGGGTTGGACCGACACCGACGGCGACGGCTTCGTCGACCGGGACGGCGAGGCGCTCTCCATCGAGATCCTCGCACCCGCCGAGAACGAGCTCCGGCAGGACATCGCGCTGCTCGTCGAGGCGGACCTCGAGCAGGTCGGAGTCAAGGTCGAACCCCGATTCGTGGAGTGGGGAACCCTCATGGCGATCATGGACTCCGGCGAAGCCGACGCGGTGGTCAACATGTGGGAGGAGCCCACCCAGATCGACCTCGAGGGCCTGTGGCACTCGCCGGCCCCCGGAGAGCCCACCTTCAACTTCGGACGCTACGCCAATCCCGAGGTGGACGAGCTCCTGGCCGAGGTCGCCGAACTCACTGACTTCGCCGACCAGAAACCCCTGCTCGACCGGATTCAGGCCCTGATCGTCGCCGACCAGCCCTACACCTTCCTGGTGGAGAACACCCGGATCACCGTGCACTCGTCCCGCATCGACGGCGCCGAGATCAACGCTGCGACGCCCTTTTTCAACATCGACGAGTGGACCGTGGACGACGCGGCTGGCCGCTGAGTCATGACCCGCCTCGTCGTCCGCCGCCTCCTCCTGTTGATCCCCATGGTGTGGCTGGTGGCGACCCTGGCCTTCGTTGTGGTCGCCGCGGCTCCGGGCAGCTACGCCGACACCATCGATCACCCCGGTCTCAGCGCCGAGCAGCGCGCCGAGCTCGAGGCGCGGTATGGGCTCGATCAGCCCGTTCACCGCCAGTACCTCAGGTGGCTCGGTTCGCTGGCCGGCGGCGACCTCGGCATTTCATTCGTCACCAAGGAGCCGGTGATCCGGCTCCTCGCCCGCACCGTCCCGCCCACGATCCTCCTCGGCGGGGCCGCCCTGCTGCTGGACTTCGTCCTCGGCATTCTGCTCGCGGTGGCCGCGGCCCGCAGGCCCCACGGCTGGTTCGACCGCGTCAGCTCGTTCCTCGGCCTCGGTCTGGCGGGGCTCCCCTCGTTCTGGGTGGCCGGTCTGGCCATCCTCGTCTTCGCCCTGATCCTCGGGTGGTTCCCGGCCTCGCACATGCGCTCGGTGGCCGCCTCCGGGCTTTCCGGACCCGCCGGGTTGGCGGACCTCCTTCACCACCTCGTCCTCCCGGCCTGTTGCCTCGGGCTGGTGGGCGCCGCGGGCACCGCCCGCTACCTGCGCTCCACCCTCATGGACGTCCGCGGCGAGCGGTACATCCTCGCGGCCCGCACCCGGGGCCTGAGCGAACGCCGGATCCTCTGGATCCACACCCTGCGGCCCGCTCTGCTTCCCGTGATCACCCTGCTCGGTCTCTCCCTGCCGTTCCTGGTTTCCGGCTCGGTGGTCATCGAGACCGTGTTCTCCTGGCCCGGCGTCGGCCTCACGCTGCTGAGTGCGGCCCACGCCCGGGACATCCCCGTGGTCATGGCCGTTACCATCCTCGGCGCCGTGGCGGTGCTCCTCGGCAGCCTCCTCGCCGACGTGCTCTCCGCAGCGATCGACCCCCGGACACGGGAGGATTCGCCGTGAGACCCTCCCGCGGGCTGCACGCCGGATTGGCCGGCCTCGGACTGCTGGTCCTGCTGTGCGTGTTCGGGCCGGTTGTCCTTCCCGCTCCGCCCGCCGCGGACCCCGCCCGCGCCGCCCTCCTGCCCCCCGGCGCCGCGGTCACCGAGGTCATCCTTACCGACGGCCGCGGGCTGGTCTCACCCGATGTGACGGTGGGAAACGAAGCGATCGTGGTTCGCGGCCCGTTCCGAGACACCGAGCTGTCGCCGGCCGAGGTCGTGAGCGTCAGGAAGGGGCGGTTTCTCCTCGGCAGCGACCGCATGGGCCGCGACGTCGCATCGCAGCTCATGGCCGGTGGGCGCTTCTCCCTGGCCATCGCCGGCCTCGCGGCGATCATCGCCCTGCTGGTGGGAAGCTCGGTGGGCATCGCCGCCGCCACCGGCGGGCCAGTGACCGACTCGGCGCTCATGCGCTTGGTCGACGTCCTGATGGCCTTCCCCCTGCTCTTTCTGCTCATCCTCGTGGCGACCCTGTTCAGGCCGGGCCCCGTGGCTCTGGCGTTGATCCTCGGCATGACATCGTGGATGGGCCTCGCGCGTCTGGTGCGCGGCCAGGTCCTGGCCCTTCGGGGCCGGACCTTCATCCTCGCGGCCCAGGCCGCGGGCGCGTCGAAGACCTTCGTGGCACGCCGCCACCTTCTTCCGAATCTGGCCGGTCCGCTCTCCCAGGACACGGCTCTGCGCCTCGGCGACCTGGTACTCGCCGAGGCGGCGCTCTCCTACCTGGGAATCGGGGTCTCTCCCGGCATGCCGACCTGGGGAGGCATGGTGGCTCAGGGACACCGGGTAATGGTGGAGGGCTGGTGGCTGGCCACCTTCCCCGGCCTCGCCATCGCCGCTTTGGTGATCTCGCTGGCGTTGATCGGCGACGGAATCCAGGAGCGGCTGACGCGGGGCGCGAGGTCGTGAGACCAAGAACGACCTCGACAGTCCACAGTTGACAGTTCCATCCCACGAACGACCGCAGATGACGCGGATCACCGCAGATGACGACGCCCACATCTGTCATTCTGAGCGGACACGTCCGCGACATACCTATCCCCTTGAATCAGGTTGGCGGTGTTTTCGATCCCGATCCCGTTCCCGTTCCCGGGCGGTCTGTACAGAACAGTCAGTAATCCCGAAACCCTCTTCCTCTCAGCGACTTTTTGTAGCGATCGCCGGTTGAGGTTTTCGGGAACGGGGTCGGGAACGGGATCGATGGGAACCTGAGCGATCCGGATAGGTATGGTCCGCGAGTAAGTCGAAGAGTCTCCACCGGGTGCGGAGCGTCTGTTCGATCTTCTTCTCGAAGGGAGACGGAGCGACCCTCGCCACGCACGCGACGGAAGCGGTACCCGGAGCGCCGGCCTGCTGGACTTCCGCCGCCTTTCGGCGGCGTTGCCCAGCATCGAGCATCCCCCATCCACTCCCGCGAACCTGCTACCCTCCCGGGCCATGAGTGCTGCATCGACCCGCATCGCGATCATCGGCGCCGGGATCACCGGTCTGGCTGCCGCCGAGTGGCTGCACCACGACCACGGAATCGACGATGTCATGGTCATCGACGGAGCCGACCGCGCCGGGGGCAAAATCCGCACCGCGGCCGAGAACGGCCACATCGTCGAGTGGGGACCGCAGGGCTTCCTCGACAACGCTCCCGACACCCTGGAGCTGGCCCGGATCACCGGTCTCGAGCCCGACCTGGTGCCGGCCGGCGACGCCTCCGGCGACCGCTTCATCCTCCGCGCCGGCAAGCTGCGGGCCGTTCCCACCTCTCCGGTGGCCTTCGCCGCGTCGAGCCTGCTGCCGCTGGGAGGCCGGCTCCGGGTTTTCGGCGAGCCCTTCGCACGCACGAAACCCGAGGGCGACGAGACCGTCTTCGACTTCGCCCGGCGCCGGATCGGCCGCACCGCCGCCGAAATTCTGGTGGACTCCATGGTCACCGGCGTCTTCGCCGGCGACTCGAAGGTCCTCTCCCTGGCGGCGACGTTCCCGAAGATGGCGGCCATGGAGGCCGAGCACGGCTCGCTGACCAGGGCGCTCATCACCAAGATGCGCGAGGCGCGCCGCACCGGCGCCACCGGCGCCGGCCCCTCCGGGCCCGGCGGCACCCTGCACACCTTCACCGACGGGATGGAGCATCTTCCTCGCCGCCTGGCCGAGCGCCTGGGCGACCGCCTCGTGCTGAAGACTCCGGCTCTGGCATTGACCGCGAGCGGCGAACGCTTCCACATCGCGACCCCGGGCGGCGGCATCGGCGCCGATCGGATCGTGCTCACCCTGCCGGCTGCGGCGGCGGCAGAGCTCCTCTCCGGCCTGGCTCCAGACGCCGAAGCTCCGCTCCGGTCCGTCCCCACCGTCCCCATCGCAGTGGTGATGGCGTCGTACGACGATGGCGGCGACTTCGGACGCTCCATGGACGGTTTCGGCTTCCTGGTCCCCAGGAGTGAAGATGCCGGCATTCTCGGCACTCTTTACTGCCACGCGATCTTCCCCGGGCAGGCTCCCCGTGGCTCCGTGTTCCTGCGGACCATGCTCGGCGGCGCTCGCGAGCCAGACATGGCCGGACTCGACGACGACGCGCTGGTTGCGGCGGTGCGCGCCGCCCACGGGAGGATCTTCGGCCGCGACCCGGAGCCCTCCCGGATCTGGATCGCCCGCTGGGCCGAAGGCATTTCCCAGTACACCGTCGGCCATCTCGACCGGGTTGCAGCGGCCGAAAAGGCCGCGCGAGCCGCCGGGGTGGAGCTCGCGGGATCGCCCTACCGCGGGGTCTCGGTCAACGACTGCATCAAACAGGCCCGTAGCGTGGCCGCACGTCTGGCCGCAGCTCTCTGATCCAGGCCTTCGCGCCGAGCCCGCCTGCGCGGGAGTGCCGCCCGTTACGCGCCGAGGCCGACCACTGCGGCAGCCACGGCGAGCCAGACCAGCACCGCGATCAACAGCGGCCAGTCGGTCAACAGGACCTTCGTCGGACTTCCGCCGGTCTCGGTCCGGTGGAGCAGGTAGAGGTAGCGGAAGAGCCCGTAGAGCACCACCGGAACCGTGGCCATGAGGCCCTCCGAGCCCACCTTGGCGACGGTGTCGGGCGCGACGGTGTAGAGGGTGTAGGCGAGCACCGTGGCGCCGAGCACCACGCTGATGGCCTGGTCCACGAGGCCGAGACTGTAGTGGCCGAGGACCTCACGGTGAGCTCCGGCGCCGTCGCCCAACAAGACCAGCTCGGAACGGCGTTTGCCGAGGGCGAGGTAGAGAGCCAGGAGGTAGGCGCAGAGCAGCAACCAGCGCGAAACCGGCACCTGGATGGCCACGGCCCCGCCCACGACGCGCAGCACGAACCCAGCGGCCAGCACCAGCACGTCGATGAAGACCACCCGCTTGAGGACCACCGAGTAGAGCACCACCAGCGCGATATACGAGCCGAGCACCGGCGGGAACCATCCCCCCAGCACGAAGGCGACCGCCATAGCGGCCGCGGCGAGCACCGCCGCGGCACCGAGGGCCTTCGCCATGGAGAGCTCACCGGACGCGAGGGGACGCAGGCGCTTGACCGGGTGTCTCCGGTCGGACTCGCGATCGATGACGTCGTTCACCAGGTAGACCGCAGAGGAGGCCGCACAGAAGGCCGCCACGGCAAGCAGGCTCCGCGCCCACGCTTCGCTGTCGCCGAGCAGACCCGAGAAGATCAGCGGCGCGAGCACGAAGCCGTTCTTCAGCCACTGCTCGGGCCGCAAGCTCCACACCAGCGCAAGCGTCTTCTGAGTCACCAGGTCATTCTACAGTTCTCAGTTCTGGTTCATCCCGCAAATGGCGGGATGAACGTTAGTTTTGAGTTATGAGTTATGAGTTATGAGTTATGAGTTTCATCGCAGACGTCACAGCGCCGGCTATCACCGGCTGACTCTGCTTGTGCCGCTTCCGCTCCTGCTTGAATCAGCCCGCTTCATCAGCTGCACCGTCCCTTGCGATGAAAACTAAGAACTGAGAACTCAGAACTTGGGATCATCCCGCCATGTGCGGGATGAGCCACAAAAAGTACGCTCGGAGCTTCGATCACAGCCATTGGAGCATCGCTCTTCAAACTTCGACCCCGAGTCGTGAAACACAAAGGGCACGAAGAATCACCAAGGCTTCACGAAGCATCGCAGTATTGACTCGGGCTCCTCCAGGTCCTCAGCGGCAACAGGTAGCGACATACTGCGATGGGTTCAGAATTCGATCTTCGTGGTTTCTTTGTGGATCTTCGTGATCTTCGTGTTTCAATCATTGCTCTCACGAGTCGAAACCACCAGGAATCCCGGCGATCACGACGGTTACGTTGACGTTGCGATGGGACTGTCAACCGTAAACCCGGAACCTGCCAGCTGCCTGCGATGCAACTCAACTCATAACTCATAACTCATAACTCACAACTACGGCGCAACCCGTCCGGAGGGCGCTCGCGGCGTCCACTCCGGAGGTTGGACCGACACCAGGACGGTGGTGGTGCCGCCGCCGAGCTCGTCGGGCAGCCCCAGCGTCAGCACGGCCCCCTGCTCGATCTCGACACCACTCACCGGTACAACGACTCGATCGGCCCCCGCCAGGAAGGGCGCCGTGGCCGGCACCGCGACCCGTCCCGGTCGGGAGGAGCGCAGGGTCATCTCGCCATCCGACCGGGCCGGGCTCGAAAGGTGAACCACGAGCTCGACCGACCGGTCCACCGGCACCTGGAGGTGCTCCGCCTCGGGCTCCATCATCACGCCGATGCAGTCGGTCCGCATGAGCGTCCGATCGGCACCGGCGACGATCCACCCGTCGCCGGTCCAGCCGACCCGGTAGAGAGCCTCTTCAGGTGCGGGGAAGCGGGTCCAGTGGATCCCGCCGCCGCTCGCCAGAATCACCGCCGGACGGGTTCCGTCCGGCGCCTCGTCCCAGCCCACCGCCACGTAACGGCCGTCACCCCACGCCACGTCGTTGAGGCGGGCGTCCACCGCCGAGCGGCGAGTCGACCAGAAACGGCCGTCCGAGCCGCCCAGAATGACCCCCTCGTCCCCGACCATGATCCATCCCTCCGGGCCCGCCGCGGCGCCCAGCAGATCGACCCGGGTCGCCACCGGCACCGTGGTCCAGTTCATGTGGTCGGTGGAACGCAGCACCATCCCGTTGGCTCCGAAGGCGAGGAACTGGTCGTCACCCCAGACCACGCGGTGGAGATCGTCGGTGACGAAGAGGTAGGGTTTGAACCAGCTCGGGCCGCCGTCTCCGACGTAGAGCGCACCACCCGGGCCGGCGACCACCTCGGTCCCGTCCCCGGCCGCGACCCCGCGCAGCACCGCCCCGTCGGGAGAGGCCGTTCTGGACCAGTTCAGCCCGTCCGAACTGCGGGCGATCCAACCGTCGCCCACCGCGACGAAGCCGTCTTCGGTTGCGGCCGCACCGCGAAACCGATCGGCGGTGAGCGGTCTGACCTGCCACGCCATGCCGTCCGGGGAGACCGCGGTGGTCGCTCCCCCGATGCGCTTGAGCTGATCGTCGCAGACGCCGACCCCCCCGGCCGCCAGCCACCCGGTCTCACCGTGCGCCAGATCGACGAAACCGTCGTCACACGCCAACGAGGTGCAACCGGCGCCTCCGCAGTCCCAGCTGACGCCGTCACTGCTGGTGACCACGTCGCCGTACGCGCCGGCAGCCACCCAGCGGGACCCGTATCGGGCCAGCGCCGGGAATCCCCCGAGCTCGGTCTGCCACGGCGGCCGAAAGCTCGCTCCGCCGTCGACGCTGATGAGGAGGGTCACCGTGGGGGTGAGGTAGGGGCTGGGGCAGCCGGAAATGCCGCTGGCCACGACCCAACCGGAGCCGGAAGCCAGGCCGAGCCAGTCGCCGAACGGATAGCAACCGCCGAGGGTGGCGTCGAGCCTCCAGGCCCACCCGCCCGGTTCGGCGGACCAGAGCTGGTCGCCGCCGGCCCAGAAAAGCCGGCTTCCCGTCCACGCCAGGTCGATGCGGTCGAGCTCGAAGAGACTCGACCCGGTCTTCTTGCCGGATTCCGCGACGGCGGCGAGCGCGACGCTGGCCGGAACCGAGATCTCCAGCTGCCACTGGAGGCCGTCGGGGCTGGACCAGATCTCCGTGCCCACAGCCACGAAGAATCCGCCGTCCGATCCGGCGATGCTGTCGGCCTCGCCGCTCCACGGCGCCGGCGCGAGCTCCCATTCGTCCCCGACGATGCTGGTCAGCACCTGGCCGCCGAGTCCGTGGCCCACAGCCACGAATCGAGAGGCGCTGTACTCGACGTCGAGGAGCCGCCACCCCGCACCGCCGTCGACGATGGTCCAGTCCAGGCCGGTGGGACTGGTCAGGATGACGCCGTCGCCCACCGCCACGAAGGTCCCCGCACCCCAATCGACCCCATAGAGATCGGCGGTGACGCCGCTATTTTCACGGGTCCACGAGAACCCGCTGGTGCTCCGGATGATGGTTCCCGAAACGCCCACCCCGACGAAGGCGCCCACCTCGTGCTTGAGCCGGTGGATATCGATTCTCGGGGGGTGCGGGTTGACCCACTCCCACCCGCACTGCTGGGCCGCGGCGGGGAGACCGCCGCCCGCCATCAACAGAAGCATCACAACCGATCGCAAGCTCGGCCCCACGGTGCCACCTCCGGTCTGAACCGGGATCCCACCCGGACGTACAGTTCGAATCGAGTTCCACCGCCACTCTACACCGGGCGCGATGCGCTCCGGGTGAGCGCGATCACTCCGCGAACCACGAGTCGCGTACACTTCAAAAACCGGTTCATCCCGCAGTGGCGGGATGAACCTGAGTTTTGAGTTATGAGTTTTGAGTTATGAGTTTCATCGCAGTCATCGCAGGCGTCACCGCGCCGGCTGCCACCGGCTGAATCTGTTTGTGCCGCTGGCGCTCCTGGTTGAACCGGCCCCGCTTTCATCGCCGCACCGTTCCTTCATCGCCGCACCGTTCCTTGCGATGATTACTAAGAACTAAAAACTGAGAACTCAGAACTTGGGATCATCCCGGCATTTGCGGGATGATCCCAAAAAAAGAGGAGGATTCTCATGCCCCGACTCATTCCGGCCATCGTTTCGTTCGTTCTCATCACCGGTTGTGGAGGGGCGGATCCGGTCGACCGGCCGCCCGTCACCGAAACCACCGAGATCGCTCCGGTGGTCTTCACCTCGGAGACCGTCATGAGCGAGTCGGACGACTGCGACGACGAGAGTTCGCGGTGCGCCCGGGTGGAGGTCGCGACCGTCGCCACCCACGGCGGCGGCACCGAGGAGACCCGGGACAACATCGATCTCTTCGTCATGCACGATCTGATCAGCCGACTGCGCTCCTTCGTCCCGGAAGAGATCGGCAACCCCCTCACCCACCCGCAGGACCTGGCCGACGCCTTCATCGCCCAGTACCGGGCCTTCATCGAGGAATGGCCCGAGTCAGCGGGCGGCTGGTTCGTGAAGATCGACACCGGGGTCGTGTACAACACCGGCGCCGTCTGCACGCTCTGCATCTCCGAACGCGCCTACACCGGCGGCGCCCATCCGAACTCCCGGCAGCGCCTGGTCTCCTTCGACGTCGGCACGGGGCAGCTGCTCGGGGTGAACGATCTGACTCGCGATCCTGCCGAGTTGGCCAGGATGGCCACGCAGCGCCTCCGGATCGACCACGATCTCGAGCCCGACGGCGACCTCGCCACGGCGGGATTCTGGATCCCGGAAGGAGGGCTCGAGCTTCCCGACAACGTTGGTGTCGTCGGTGACGGACTGCTCATCCACTGGGACCCCTACGAGATCGCGCCCTACTCCATGGGCCCCATCGACGTCATCATTCCCGTCGACGACCTCCGTTCGATCAGCGATCGAAGGGATTGGTGATTGCGCGTCAGTCGGCGACCGGGAGGACCTCGTCCGGAACCACGTCGACGGGCACGATCTTTCGGTAGTCGTAGATCTCCAACCGACCGCGGCTGACACAGAAGCTCGAGCCGTCGGCCTGGACGCGATTCCGACCGGCATCCAGGGGACCGATGGACTCAAAGGGCTCCCAATCGGGTGCGTCCGTCAGATCGATGACCAGGTGCTGTAGGTCGCCGCCGGTGGGCATCGTCGTGTGAACACCGTGCAAGAGGCCGTCACCCACGGCCACCCAACCGCCGGGAGGGTAGGTGTCGCCGACCCTGACCGGGTTCGCCGGGTCGGAAACGTCCAGCAGCATAGTGAGCCGGGCTGCTCCGGGGAAGCTGTCCGGGAACTCACAGAGGACGGCGACCAGCGCCCCGTCGCCATCGAGGGTGACCGGGAAGCCCTCCGCGGCCGGAATCCGGTAGCTCGCTGTCACCGTCACGCCGGGCAGGTCGCTGGTGTCGACGACGTCAATCCACCCGGTGTCGCCGTCGCGAACCGCCACCACCAGCAGATCCTCGCTCAACGGCACGAAGTTGACCATCTCTGCGGCCGGCGACCACCGACCCTCCTCGTTGGCCCATCCTCGTGCGACCTCGTGAATCAGCACCTCGTCCGAATCGGCGAGACTGAAGTAGAGCCGGTCTCCGTACGAGCGCAGATGCGGTTCGTCGGTGGCGTGCTCCATAGAGATTTCCGCACCGATTCGCGAACCGCGGACAGGCGAAGCCGGGTCGTTCACATCGAGGACCTCCACCGTGTGAAACTCGGTGGCTTCGTCGTACATGGCCACTGCGACGTGGCTATTGTCCCCCGCCACCGCCCAGATCTCGCCCTCCGGGCTGTAGGAGCCTCTCTCGGCGAGGGCCCCTCCCGGCTGTTTCTCCAGCACCGCGAGCCGGTTGCGATCCGGATCCGCGGCATCGAGGAAGCTGGTGGTGTCCACCGCGTGCACCAGTCGGCCGGCCGAGGCGAAGGGCCCCACCTCACGGGCGGGCACCATCACGTCGAGCAGCATCGGGTCGTCGCCCGTCCCGGGGTCCACCACCCGCAGCCCGCCGCGATGGCCCGCGGCGACGACGACGCCTTCGTGGGCCACCGGCGCCGCGAGCCACGGCCCGTCCATGCGAGCGAGCAATTTCGGTGCGCCCGGAACCGGCACCTCGACGAGAGCGTAGCCGCCGCAAACACCCAGCGGAGAGCAGGCGCCCCCGCCGACGTGCAACAGATTGCCGTCGAAGCCGACGGTGGGCACGCCGATGTCGAGTCCAGTGACCACGCCGAGGTAGCGGATGCCGTCCGGATCCGGGATCGCCAACGCGGTCACTTTGGTCTGGGTGTCGCCGATGGCGAGAACGTTGCCGCGAGCCTCCAAATCACTGACGCGGGCGTTGCCGACGTAGGACGAGGCCGCCGCATCGAGCACCACAACCGGCGCCGACGGTTCGCTCACGTCGATGAAGATGAGTCGGTCTTCATCCGTGGAGACCACGGCCAGCCGCTCTCCCAACGCCAGGCGCTCCACGGCCCCGTCGACGGAGACCGAGCCGATGACCGCGGGCTCCACTCCGGTTTCGGACACGTCCACGACAAAAAGCTTCGTGACGTACCCGGTCGCGTACCTCACCCCGGCGATGAGGCCCGTATCGCCGCGGAACGCCACCTGTCGCAAGCGCCAGCCTCCCCCGTCGATGGGGAACCGGCCCTCCACCCGCACCGTCTGGGGAGAGCCCGCATCGATCACCGTGAGCTGGTCGCCGCCGTCCACGGCGAAGACCCGGTCGCCGTGCGCGTCGATGTCGGTCGCCGCTGCATCGAGACGAACCTCTCCGACCACCACCGGCGCGGCCGGATCCGCGAGATCCGCCACCCGGATGGTCTCCCCGCCGAAGAAGGCGTGGCCGTTGACCACCGCCAGCTGCTCTGCGGGCTGGTCCCCACCCCAGGTCCGCACCCGCCGGACGTCTCCCTCGCCGGCGGTCGCCGGCGTCCACGAAACGATCAGCAACACTGTCACGATGAGTCCACGTTTCACGCACACCTCCGCACTGGTTTCCGTCACCTTCGGATGGACTCAGGATAACCCATCGCGGTTCCCGATCCGGTCCGTCGTACACTGGCGGCACCATGAAGCCGGGCAGACTCGCAGCCGCCATCCTCTGTCTCCCGCTCCTCGCCTGCTACGAGGAACCCGTGCGGGACCACCTCCACCTGGCCTTCGCCCCCGGGCCGGCCATCGTCGTCACCGCGGTGCGGGACATCGGCCCCGCCGACGCGGCCGGCGACAACCCCGCCGTCGAGAAACGCGTCGAGGAGGCCAGCTCCGACGTCGAGCGCGGATGGGACCGGTGGAGCCGCGGCTTTTCGGAGCTCGACGCCGTCGCCGACCGGAGCACCGTCGAGCGCCACGAGGGCCGCGCCCGGCGGGGCATCCACAGCGCCCTGCTGGTCGACTTCCAGCCGCTGGAACGGCTGCTCGGCAACGAGGGCCTCGGCGCCTTCTTCGAAGACATCGGCGGCGTGCGGGAGCTCCAGCTCTACCCCGCCGGATCGGGCCAGGCCACCCGGCAGCAGCGGAACGATCTCGAGCGCGGACTTGCTGAGTGGTGCGAGGTTGTGAGCGGCTACCTGAACGCGGTCGCAGCCCTGTACGAGTACCTCGACATCGCCCCATATCGCGCGGCGCCGTGCTTCGCCCACGTCTTCGACGTCCACACCGGCGAGTCCGGTCCGCTCAGCGACGAGGAGGCCGACCTCGTCACCGCGCTCAAGGACCGCATGGAGCGGGTGGCCGACGCCCTGCTCATCGATACCGGCCGCGCCCACTCCCTCAACGAGCTCTCCCGACTCGTCTTCGACACCTTCCAGGGGCGATTGACGGTGGCCGTCGACGGGCCCGTCCTCGAGGTCGAGGGCTTCGATGACCACGGCGCCTGGGTCGAGCGCCCCCCGGTGGACCTCTGGCGGACCCTGGAGTCCATGTCGGCGCAGTGGATCTCGCCCGACATCGTGACCTCGCTGGTCCAGCCCGGTCCGGAAGAGGCTCAGCCGGAAGCCGACCCCGTGGCCTTCGCCGGCATCCCGCGCCGCTGGGCCCAGCCGCCCGACGCGTGGACCGTGGAGTCCGAGCTGCGCCGGCAATTGCAGCCCGAGGATCTCTACCTTGTCCGCTGGCGGACCCGGCCCGTCACCGACGACGAGGACGAGCTCTACCTGGCGGCTCTGCAGATGCTCGCCTCGGCCGAGGGCGAACTTCCGGAATAGCCGCTACGGTAAGACCGCCGACCAGCGTCCGGTCTCGCCCGACTCGAAGCCGTCGGCAAAGAGGAGATTGACCAGGTCGCCGCCCCAGGCGGTGAAGGAGACGTCGTCGATGTACCAGCCCTGGCGGGTCTGGCTGCCGTCGGTGCCGAGGGTCCAGCGGACGACCACCGAGTGACCGATGTGCGGGGTCAGGTCCACCACCACCTCGTGCCACGGCGACGTGCCGGTGTAGCCGGGGGTGTCGTCGAAGGCGTCGATGGTCTGGTCGTTGTAGTCGGGGGTCGGGCTTGCCAGGGCGAAGGTGCCGCCGTCGACGGAGATCTCGATGCGGGCGCCGTCCCACCCGCCCTCGATCTCGTACCACTGCCAGAAGCGCAGCTCGGCGCCGTCGGCGCCGGCGAGGTCGACCAGCGGGCTGTCCAGGGACCACATCGCATCGTCGTCGTACGGTCCATCGAGCGCCGTGCCCCAGACGTTGACGCCCGAGTGCGCCCCCGCGGTGCCGTCGCTGCCCCACTCCCAGCCATCGGAGGTCACCATACCCCCGTCGTCGCCTTCGAAGTCTTCGGCGACCAGCGTCAGAAGCGGGGTCAGAACGAAGTCGTGGGTGGTGCTGCCGGGACCGACGAAGAGGTCGTCCTGCACCACGCCGTAGTCCGGGGCATCGACCCGGAAGGTGTAGGTGTCCTCCCAGATGTCGAGGATGGAGTACGAGCCCGTCGATCCGGTAGCGACCGGGGCCACGGTGGTTCCGACGAGCGTCACCGCGGCGCCCTGGACGGGCAGGCCGGTCACGCCGTCGGTGACGAGCCCGGTGACGGTGTACCGGGGCAGCGGCGTCATGTTGACATCCATGACCGACGCGAAGACACCCTGACCCGGGTCGGGGGTGGGCACGATCACACCGTTGATGGTGATGGGTTCGAAGCCCGCGGCGGTGACCTCCAGGTCGTAGGTGCCGGGATCGATGAGCCGGTGGTAGTCACCGACATCGGGATCGGTGGTCACGAAGCTGCGCTGGTGCTCGAGATCGTGGCCGGTCACCCGGATCTCGGCCGCCACTGGATCTCCCGTGACGGCATCGGTCACCACGCCCCGGACGCCGGTCAGCGCCAGGTCGAAGTAGGTGAGCAGTGCATCCCGGTTCCAGTCGTAGTAGTCGGGCAGATCGCTCCCGTCCAGGGCCTTGGCATCGGCGAGCTCGAGGGTGACTTCGCGGCAGCCGTGGTACCAGTTCATGAAGTCCTGCCGGTTGCCCGACGTGGTGTACCAGTCGTACCCGTTGGTCACGCCCGGATACGGACAGCTGCCGGGGCACATGGTGAAGTAGCCTCCCGGGCTCAAAGCCTGAGCCGACGAGGCGTACGTCGTCCCCGCATCGATCCACCAGTCGTCGTCCACGTGGCGCTCGCTCCACACGTCCCAGGGGTAGTTGAAGACCTCCGCCCCCGAGTGGCAGTTGGCGGCGATGGTGAAGTGCTCGGCCTCGGCCAGGTCCATGAGCACCTGAACCTCGGCGGGCCAGCCCGGCGCGCCGGGGTCCTCGGGGACGCTGGGATCGGGGAAGCTGCGGTTCGGGTCGGCGTAGCCGGAGGCCGGCAGCCCGCGGGAGGCGCCCGACACCGTCGAGTCGCCGCCGTCGAAGGTTCCGTCGGGGTTGGAGAGCGGGTTGATCCAGAGCACAGTCTCGTTCACCAGCCGGGTGACCAGGTCGTCGGTGCCGTAGCTCGACAGGATGTCGTCGATGAGGTGAACCGTGGTGCCGTAGCAGACGAGCTCGTCGCCGTGCATGGTGCCGGTGTAGAGCACCTCGGGCTCATTCTCTTCGGCGCCCGGGTTGTCCGAGATCTTGAGCGCCCAGAGCTCGTGGTCCCCTTCACCCGACATGCCCAGATTCACCAGCTCGGTGATGGCCGGGTAGGTGGCCGCGTAATAGGCCATCATCTCCTCGAACTGGGCCCAGGTGGGGTAGCAGTCCCAGGGGTAGGGCGGATCGAAGGGCTCGGCGCACATGTTCAGGGCGCGGAGGTCCGTCGGGCCCGGCGGCACGACCTCGACGAGATAGCCGAGGCGCTCCACCGCCTCGAATTCCTTCGCCGTGCCCCAGCCGTAGAGCACGAGGCCCCGGGTCTTCTCGTCGAGATCGAGGATCCGACCCACCTCGGCGACCTCCGAGCGGTCGCCCACCTCGACGCGGACTTCGACGGGACGCTCGGCCGCGGCGACCGGAACACCACAGACAGCGATCATGAAAGCGACACCGAGAGCGAGGGGACGCATCGAGCCTCCAGACGACCGCGGATTATACGCCTCCCTGCCCGGACGTGCAGTGCCCTCGGTTCAACGCCGCGACGATTGGACCGCCGAGCTCCGGCTCGGCAGGTCGGCCGATCCGAACCACCGAGGGCTGGCAAGGCTGCATTGAAACATGACACCATCTCGATCGTACTCATTGTGGAGGCGGAACCGCCGCGCTCCGGCCTCGACTCTATGCCGTATCGGGGGAAGCATGAAGACGAAGCTCGTGTTGGGGTGTGCACTCGGTTGTGTTGCGATGTTGACGGCGGCGGGAGCGGCCGCGGCGGAGGACGAGGCCTTGTGGCTCAGGTATCCGTCCATTTCGCCGGACGGAGAGACCGTCGCCTTCAGCTACCGCGGCGATATCTGGACCGTGAGCACCGACGGCGGTGAGGCGAGCAGGCTCACCGTCCACGCAGCCCACGAGTTCATGCCCGTGTGGTCCCACGACGGGCAAAACATCGCCTTCGCATCGGACCGCTACGGCAACTACGACGTCTTCGTCATGCCCGCATCCGGAGGCGCGGCAACCCGCCTCACCTTCCACTCCGCCGACGACCACCCCACGAGCTTCGCACCCGACGACTCGTCGGTGCTCTTCTGGGCGGGCCGTCTCGACGCCCCGGCAATGGTCGGCTACCCGCGGGGTGGCGATCAGCCCGAGCTCTACGCAGCAGCCATCGCCGGAGGGATACCCGAGCAACTGCTCACCACCCCCGCCAAGTTCGCCGTCTGGGACGCTGCCGGAGACCGCCTCGCCTACTCCGACGAGAAAGGTCTGGAGACCGATCTTCGCAAGCACGACAACTCATCCTTCGCCCGCGACGTCTGGCTCTATGACGCCGCTTCGGGCTCGCACACCAGGCTCACCGACTTCGGCGCCGACGACCGAAACCCGGTCTGGGCGCCCGGAGAGCAGGTGCTCTACTACCTCTCCGAGCGCAGCGGCGACTTCAATGTCTGGTCGCTGGTCCTGGGCGGCAGCGAGCCCGTCCAGATCACCGACCACGACACCCATCCCGTGCGTTCTCTCTCGATCTCGGATGGCGGCGACCTGTGCTACAGCTGGGACGGCGTCATCTGGGTGCGTCCC
>JAZBOQ010000253.1:0-8213 GCA_036351195.1 Thermoanaerobaculales bacterium
CATCGCAGTCATCGCAGGCGTCACCGCGCCGGCTGTCACCGGCTGAATCTGTTTGTGCCGCTGGCGCTCCTGGTTGAACCGGCCCCGCTTTCATCGCCGCACCGTTCCTTGCGATGACAACTCAGAACTAAAAACTGAAAATTGAGAACTAACGACCTAGAATTTCTTGGGCCGTCCGAAGTAGTAGCCCTGCTGCAGGATGACCCCGAGATCGACGAGGGCGAGCATCTCATCCTCGCGCTCGACGCCCTCAGCGATGACCACCGCGCGGCTGGTTCCCGCGAATCGGGTGATGGCGGCAACCAGGTTCCGCTTGATGGGCTCGTTGGGCAGATCTCGGACCAGCATCTGATTGAGCTTGATGAAGTCCGGTTCGAGCTCGGCGAGGACATGGAGAGCGCTGTAACCGGTTCCCATGTCGTCGACGGCAATGCGGAAGCCCGCCGCCCGTAAATCGTGGACTCGTTTCTTGAGCGCCGTCTGGCTTTCGGCGCACGCCCTCTCGGTGATCTCGAGAACACAACGATCCGACGTCATCGGCGAAGCTTCGACGATTGCGGCGAGATCAGCACCGATGGAATCCAGGTACTCGAGCCCGTGATTCGAAAGATTGATGAAGACCATGACCCCGTCGGGCAGGCGCTCCGCTCGATCGAGAGCGAGCTCGACACAGAGATGCTCGACCTCACCGAGGATGCCGGATCGCTCGGCGAATCCGAAGAAGTTCTCGGCAGGGCCGAGGTAGCTCCCCGAGGGACCGCGCGAGAGGGCCTCGAATCCGAGGATCTCCCGTTCCGGCAGCCCGACAATCGGCTGGAACAACGTGGTCATGCTTCGCTCGCCGAGGATGCGACGGACCTCTACGAGTCGGGCTTCGTCCAACACCTCGCCGCGTTTGTGGTAATCCTGCCGCGCCTCGAGGATGCCGCCGTAGATGGCTCGCTCGGTGCGCTCCGCCGGACGGCGGGTGATCAGCCCTCGCCCCACCTGAAGCGCCATGAGATTGGTCTCGCCGGAGTCCTCCTCGGTAATCGAAATCCCTTCGGCGAGGATGCGGGACAGCTTGCCGACTTCGGAGCGATCGGCGAGGAACATGATGAAGACATCGCTGCGGACCGCTTCCTGGCACAGGATCACGTCGCTGACGATATCGCGCACCAGCACCCCACCCATGTGACGGGCGACGTTGCGCTGAAGCGCGTCGTACCGCTCCCATCCGATAACGCGCTCCAGATGCTGCTCGTGCTCGAGGCGGATGACGAAGACCGGCACCGTCCCCTTGTCGTCCAGGAGCTGTCGGACCCTGTCCAAGACCACGGGAAGGCTCGGCAGCTTGGTCGAAGGGTCGAAGAGACTGGCCCTGTATTGCAAAAGTCGAGTCCGCAGCTCGGCGATGTCGGTGGTGGCCCTTCCGTTACTCACCCTTTGGCCCTCCCCGCTCGACCAGGAGCTGACGCACCTGCGCCACGAGTTCGCGGGGAGAGAACGGCTTGTAGATATACGCATTGGCCCCGAGCTGCAGCGTCTCGAGCTGCGCTCGGTGTCCGGTCCGGGCCGAAACCACCAAAACGACGACGTCCCTTCCCCGGGCGTCCAACCTCAGCAGCTTGAGCAGCTCGAAACCGTCGAGATCGGGCATCATCAGATCCAGGAGGAGCAGCTCCGGAGGCTCCTCGAGGACACGAGCCAGCGCGGCGCGCCCATCGGTGTACGTCTCCACCTCGAAGCCCTCGCCCTTGAGGACGGTGGCCAGGAGCTCGACCATATCCGGCTCGTCATCGACGATGTAAATCCGATTCACAGCGCACTCCAGACAGCGTGTTGATGTTCTCTTTCCCGAACAGGAAGTGTATCAGAAGAGCGCCCGACACCGGGGACCGGTTCTCCGCGGAACTCACGCGGGCCGGCGTTGGCCCTCGTCTTCGACGCCCTCCTCGCCGCTGGCGGCATCGCCGTCCGGGGACCACGAGGGCAGCCACAGGAAGAACGTGGAACCCGGTTCGTCGCCGCTTTCGGCCCAGACGACACCGCGGTGGCTTTCCACGATGTGATTGACCAGCGAAAGCCCGAGCCCCATCCCGCCGAAGCGCCGGCGAATACTGGGGTCGACCTGGTGGAAGCGATCGAAGACTCGCACCAGCTCGTTTCCCGGAATCCCGATCCCGGAGTCCACAACCCGGATCAACACGCCCTCTCGATGATCGTGATCGCACTCCTCGACCGCCAGTACGACCTCTCCCCCGTTGGGCGTGAACTTCACCGCGTTGTCGAGCAGGTTGATGACCGCCCGTTCGATCTGCTCTTCGTTCCCCGCGACGAGCGAGATCTCGTCCGGCGCCTCAACCGAGAGCCGGATGTCCTTGGCCCGGGTGCGCATCTCGTAGACCTCGGCCACCATGGACACCAGCTGCAGCAGGTCGAAGGGCTCGGTCTCGAGCTGGTCCGGCCAGCTCTGCTCCATCTGCGAGAGCGCCACCAGATCATCGACCCGCATGGTCAGACGGTCGGCGTTCCGCCGGCAGACCGAGATTGCCCGTTGGGCCTCCAGCCCGAGGGGCCCCAGCTCGCCCTCGTCGAGGAGTTCGAGAAATCCCTTGAGCGCGGTCAGCGGCGTCCGCAGCTCGTGGGACACGTTGGCCACCAGATCGACCTTGACCTGCTCGAGGACGTGCAGCTCTCGATTCGCCTCCCGCAGACGGTCGATGCTCTCCTGCAGATCTTCGGTCATCAGGTTGAAGGCCTCGGCCAAGTCTTCGGTTTCGTCACCGCTGTCGAGTCGAACCCGTTCATCCAGGTGACCGGCCCGAACCCGCCGGACGCCGATCTGGATGAGATCCAGGTTCCTGACGAGTCCCCCCGCCAACCTCGACGCCGCTTTCCGGGAGATCAGCGCACAGGCAGTGAGGGCAGTCGCGACGACGGCGATGAGAATCAGCGTTCCAGATCCGAGAGACCCTTTGACGAGAATCGGACGGAGGACGAGCGCGGTCGCCGCGCCCACCACCAAGCCGACCACAACCGCCACAGCGATAGCGCTGGCCATTCTGGCCTGGAGTCCGTCCCTCCTCGCCCGAACTCTCATTCATCCTCCGAAATTGTTGGACCAATGGTACCAGACGGCCCCGACTACTCGAGGTTCTGCACCTGCTCTCGAACCCGCTCGAGAGCGGCCTTGGCGTTGACCAGCCGGTCAGCAACGCCGAGCTCGCGACACTTGGAGCCGAGCGTGTTGAGCTCACGGAGGATTTCCTGACACATGAAATCCAGAGGCCGCCCCACCGAACCGCCGGACTCGAGCCGGTCACGAAAACCGGCCAGGTGCGATTGGAGACGAACCAGCTCCTCACTGACATCGGCTCGGTCGGCGAGCAACGCTGCCTCCTGAACCTGTCGTTCCGGCTCCACCTGAGACCCCGGACCGAGCAGCTCCGCCAACCGCTCCGCCAACCGGTCGAAGACCATCTGCCGAAACTCGGCGGCCCTGGGTTCGAACCACTCCACAAAGCCGCCGACCTCATCCAGGTCATCGCGGATCTGCCGTTGCAGGGCGACGGCCTCTTCGCGCCGCATGGCCACCATCTCGCCAACCGCCTGCGAAGCCAGAGCCGCCAGTCCCTCGGCCTCCTCCGGCAGCGGCCTCACACTGGCAGTCTCCACCGAGACGAGCCCCGGTACACCCAACAGATCGCCGAGGGCAACCTCCGAGGTGACGGGGTCCGCCGTCGGCAGGCCGGCGAGCTGCTCGACGAGGCTCGACACCGCTTCGGCGTTCACCTCCACCCGAACCGGAAGTGGTGCGGTGCGTTCGAAATCAACCTGCACCGTCACTCTGCCGCGCTCGAGATCGCTGCAAACCGCGTTCCGAACCGCAGCTTCGAGCTCGGGAAGCTCCTCGCGGACGTTGGTTCGAACCACAGTGTCGAGAAACTTGTGATTCACCGACCGAACCACCACCGACGCCCTCAGTCGCTCCGAGATGCTGCCCTGGGCGCGGCCGAACCCGGTCATGCTTGCCAATTTCATTCCAACTCCCTTTTCAATCCTCCCCGAACTCGGGAGGCCGGCGCTCGAGAAAGGCCCGAGCCCCCTCACCGGGATCACCGGAGGCGAAGATCAAGCGAAAGGAGGCCAGCTCGAGGGCCAGTCTCGCGGACGGCGCACTGCGCGCGATGTCGCGGGCAGTGGTCAGTGCGGTCAGCGACGCTCCGGTGGGGAGGGGCAGCCCCTCGTCCACGTCGACCACGGCGTGGGCGAGCCCGATCCCGAGAGCTTCGGCAGCCGTCATCGCACGCGGGTCCAATAGGCCGCGCGCGAGGGCGGATCGGCCCGCCCTGCCGAGAGCCCAGAGCAAACCGGGGGTCGCCTCTCCCTGC
Organism: Thermoanaerobaculales bacterium; assembly: GCA_036351195.1. GTDB lineage: Bacteria > Acidobacteriota > Thermoanaerobaculia > Thermoanaerobaculales > Sulfomarinibacteraceae > JAHECW01. The sequence goes on from JAZBOQ010000253.1 coordinate 4,374, forward strand.
CCTGTTCTCAGCTCGACTCCCGTGCGCAGGTAGACGAGATCACAGCACAGCGCCGCATCGAGGGCGGCCGACTCGAGGGCCGAGCGAACGTCGGCGACCGTGACCGCCCTGCTTCGAGTCCAGGGCTCGAGATCTCGCCACCCCAACCGTTCGCGCTCAGCTTCGCCGGCGAACACCACTCGAACCACGCCCGGTGATACCGCGAGACTGCACCAACGACGCAGCTGGTCGCCCACCGCCAGCCGAGGATCCCAGTGAATCGTCTCCACCCGCCCAGTGTACTCCGCCGCTTCGTGGTGGCGCTGTGGCAAAGCAACCTTCATGCCCAGTATGCCGGAACCACCCCTGTAACACCCGTCGGCCTTCCTCTAAATCACAACTTTTCAGTTATTTAGAAATATTTATCGGGATGTGCTAGAATGCGCGGCCGAGTTGTATGTAAAGGAGGGTTGAACCAGCCCATGGCCGATCTTTATCAGTTTCGAACAGCTCCCGAAGAACCTCTCGACTGTCTCTACATTCTTCATACCGCCGGCAGCGACCCCGTTGCCAACATCAGCTTCGAAGCCAAGGAGAAGCGGGCCCTGCGCACGAAGATCAAGGGCCTCGCACCCCGTGGCGAGGAAGGCGAGCTGATTTCGGGCGAGTGCCCCATCGATCTCGCCCACCGGGTGACATTCGTCGGACTCGGTGACGAATCCGAGCTTACCCACGGCACGCTCCGCGACACTCTGCGCCGGGTCATGCGTCAGGCGACCAAGAACCGCGAGTACCAAATCGGCCTCGCCGTTTCGGCCCGGGTGCCCGGGCTGTCGCACGACGAATCGCGGCTTTTCGCCCTCCGCGAGGCATCCATCGCCGACTACACCTTCGACAGATTCAAGTCGAAGAAAAACGAGTTCGACAAGATCGACGGTCTCCATATCTTCCCGCTGGCAAAAGAAAGCGAAGAAGACCTCGAGGCCAAGCTCGCGTCGGTTCGACTGGTGCGCACCTCCGTCCAGCTCACCCGCGATCTTGCCAACCGCCCGGGCAACGACCTCACGCCGGAAGCCATGGCCACCGCAGCCCGCGAAATGGCCGAGGATCTGAGCGGTTTGAGAGTGACCATCCTGGGCAAGAAAGAGCTCCTCAAGGAGAAAATGGGCGGCATTCTGGCGGTGAGTCAGGGATCAGCCGAAGAGCCGCGGATGATCGTCCTCGAACATCGACCGAAGAAGCCGAAACGCTCGGTCGTGCTCGTCGGGAAGGGCGTCACCTTCGATTCGGGCGGCATTTCGCTCAAACCCTCCAAGGGCATGGGCGACATGAAGTTCGACATGGCCGGAGCGGCCACCGTCATCGGCGTCATGCGCGCCGTGGCCGAGCTCGAGCTCCCCATCAAGGTCGTCGGTCTCGTACCCACGGCGGAGAACATGCCCTCAGGCACCGCCATCAAACCCGGTGACATCATCACCACCGCCAGCGGCAAGACCGTCGAGGTGGACAACACCGACGCCGAGGGCCGGCTCCTGCTGGCCGACGCGTTGCACTACGCCACCCGGTTCAACCCGGACATCATCGTCGATTTCGCCACTCTTACCGGCGCCTGCGTCGTCGCCCTCGGGCACGAGGCCGCCGGCATGATGGGCAATGACGACGCCCTGCAGAAGACCCTCGCCAAAATCGGCGAGAAAGTGGGCGAGCGGGTCTGGTCCCTGCCCAACTACGACGAGTACGCCTCCTACCTCGCCAGCGACTGGGCCGACATCAAGAACGCCGGCAGCCGCTGGGGCGGCGCGGTGACCGCGGGCGTCTTCCTCAAGCAGTTCGTGCCGGAGAAGGCCTCCTGGGCTCACATCGACATCGCCGGCGTCGGCTATCTCGACAAGGTCCACAACGGTCTTCCCAAGGGCGCCACCGGTTTCGGCGTCGTCCTGATGACGACGTTCTTGCAGGACCTCTTGAAGTAGTTCTCAGTTATTAGTTCTTAGTTTTTAATCGTTTACGATTCCGACCCGCTCTCAGATCCTGGGAGCGGGTCGTTGTATTCTGGGCGGACGATGGTGAAGCAGTCGACACGAATCGGGCCGATCGAACTCTCACCGCCGGTGGTGCTGGCGCCGATGGCGGGGATTACCAATTTCCCCTTCCGCTCCCTCTGCCGTCGTTTCGGCGCCGCCCTCTTCGTCAGCGAGATGATCACTGCCCGGGCGTTGGTCGAGGGCGCCCGCAAAGCCCGCAAGCTCGCCGACTTCGGACCCGGCGAGTCGCCGCGAAGCCTCCAGCTCTACGGCGTCGACCCCCACGACGTCCGCGAGGCGGTCCGCTGGCTCGTCGGTGAGGGCCGCGTCGATCACATCGACCTCAACTTCGGCTGTCCGGTCCGCAAGGTCACCCGCAAGGGCGGGGGCGCCGCCATTCCGATCAAACCACGACTCCTCCGGGACATCGTTCGCTCCGCGGTCACCGCGGCGGAGAACGTCCCGGTCACCATCAAGTTCCGCATGGGCATCAACGACGAGCTGCTGTACTCCATCGAGACCGGCAGGATTGCCGAGGCGGAGGGTTGTGCCGCCGTGACCCTGCACGCGCGCACCGCGGCCCAGCTCTACGACGGCGGCGCGCGGTGGGAGGCGATCGGCGAGCTCAAAGCTGTGGTAGGGGCGATGCCGGTCTTCGGCAACGGCGACATCTGGGAGGCCGAGGATGCCCTTCGGATGATGGAGGCGACCGGGTGCGACGGAGTCGCCATCGGCCGCGGCTGTCTCGGCCGTCCGTGGTTCTTCCGCGAGCTCGCCGACGCCTTCGCCGGCCGTGATCCGAGCCCGGGCCCCACCTTCGGCGAGGTCGCGGACATCATGCAGGAGCACGCCCGGTTGCTGGTCGACTGGTTCGAAGCCGAGGAGTCTTCGCTGATGGCGTTCCGCAAGCACGCCGGTTGGTACACCAAGGGATTCTCCGGCAGCGCCCGGCTGCGCGATCGACTGATGCGCAGCAGGACCCTGGACGAGCTCGCCGTCGTCCTCGGCGACATCGACCGCGACGAGCCGTACCCCGCCAACACCCACCTCATGCGCCGCGGCAAGCGCCAGGGCACCCAGAAGGTCGTCTTACCCGAGGGGTATCTGGACGACCTGGACGATGCCACACCGCCCCCCGACGACGACAGCGAGGCCTTCTCCGGCGGGTAGTTCTTCCCGCGCCCGCGCCCGTGCCCGTGCCCGTGCCCGATGACCGTATCAGCAGCAGGGACAGCGCCAGCAATCAGGTTCAGCAACAGCATTCAGGTCCAGCGGATGGAAACAGCGACCGCCTCCATTCCCGCGACCTCGCACATTCGCGCCTCCGGCGGGCGTGCCATGCACGACATTGTGCTTGTACACCTTGTCGGTCGAGAGCGCCCGTGCACAATGCGTGCTTGGCAACCTCGAGCTCAGCCGTTGAGAGTACTCGCTCCGGTTCCGATGCAGGCCGCCGCTCGCTTGAGCAGGGCGGTCTCTCTGCCCTCGACGAAACGCGACCGCGCACATTCGCTTCGGGCGGGACGTGCCATGCACGCCATTGTGCTTTCCATCGACCTCCCGGCCCGAAGCGCGCTGCGCACAATGCGCGTGCTTGGCAATCCACGGGGAGCGCACCCAGGGTACGTCGTCGAAGCACGGAAGCAGGCCGCCGCTCGCTTGAGCAGGGCGGTCATTGTCCTCCCGGTTGCCTTCGCTGACCGCCCTGATCGGGCGACGCTGGGTTGTTGCCGCCGACAGGCGACGTCAACCCAGAAGGCCGGCGCCGAGGGTACCGTCGGTATCCGTGACCGTGGCCGATGACCGTGGCCGACGACCGTGGCCGATGACCGTGGCC
>JAZBOQ010000254.1:0-3068 GCA_036351195.1 Thermoanaerobaculales bacterium
GTCGAGCGAGGTGGTGAAGCGGCCATCGGCGACGGCGACGCTGTTGACCGGCACGGTGGCGCCGATCTGGGCGCCTCCCGAGGCCGCGTCCCAGAGCGAGAACTGGAAGTCGCCGCTGCCGGTCACCGGCGTGCCCGACTCCTGAAGCTCGCCCTGGTAGGTGAAGGCGGTGCCGAGCGCCGCCTTGGGCGCGGCGTTCACGTCGTCGCCCTGACGATGCGCCGGGGCCGGTTGGAACGCGCGTCGGGTCAGGGTCGTCAGCCCTGCCGTGCCCGCCGGACAGCCCACCGCCACCTGGAGGTAGCGGCTGCGGCCGCTCGCCGCTTCGGGTCCGAAGTCGAGCTCGGTTGAGTAGCGTCCGCCACGGACCTCGAGCTCTCGTTCGATCACCGGCCCGATCCGCGTTCCTTCGGCGGTGGCGTTCCAGAGGGTGATCTCGAAGGCGCAGCTGTCGTTCACCGCGCCGAAGGTCGGCGAGATGTCGCCGGTGTAGCGGATGGGACTCTGGGCGTCGGTGACTCCGGCCGTGAGGGCGAGGCCCAGGGCGGCGAGGACGATGGCTATCAGACGGGGATTTCGAGAGATCATGGCGTGCCTCCCGTGGTGCTCGACCAGGCGGTGGAGTCGCCCGATTCGAAGTCGTCGGCGAAGAAGCCGCTGTCGAAGAATCGGATGTTGTCGAGGTGGAGGGTGAAGGCCGGGGCGGCGCCCGACTCGGTGGCGAGCCAGACGCGGGCTGACTGGGCGTTGGCGGGCGCCTGCGCGAGACCGCCGAGGCCGTGCACAAAGAGCCCCGTTGTGTCGCCGCTGACGGCGCCGGTGGGGTTGGATGCCGCGACGGCCCCCGAGCAACCGGCGAGGGTGAAGAAGTCGACGACGCCGGCAATGGCGGGGGCGCCGCCGGTGGCGCTGGCGATCCGGACGAGCCCGTCGAGCCGGTAGAACTGCTCCGCCGTCACGGGGACGCACTGGTGCAGGTGGTACTGCCCCCCGGGCCCGGTGGCGTTGACGATCTCGGCGGCGCCCGAGGTGAGCACCCCGTCGGCATCTTCTCCGGCGGCGTGGACGATCTCACCGGCGGTGGGCTCACCGACGGTCCAGGCACTGAGATCGGCGTCGAAGTTGGGGTTGGTGAGCAATGTGGTGGCGTCGATGACGAAGTCGAGGACGAAGTCGTCGCCGCCGCTGCCGTTGCCGTCGCCGTCCAGCGGCTGGCCGACCAGGTCGACGATGGAGGTGCTGCCGCAGACCAGCAGCCGGTAGCGCTCCGCCGGCAGCGGCTCGCCGGTGGCGTTCAGGATTGCGAACCCGGTGGTGGTTGTCTGGTCGAAGACCACCTGCTCCACCGGGATCTGGAGGTCGCCGGGGTCGGCGCCGGCGGCGCAGCTCGAGGTGCTGAGCAGCCCATCGCCGCCCGAGGCGACGAGCAGGTAGTTCGCGGGGTTGGTGGCGTCGTCGGGATCGGTGTCGCCCGCGGGGTCGGCAACGTCCTCGCTGAAGCCGACGAAGAGCTGGGTGACGGCGGCGCGGGTACATTCATTGTGAGAGACGGAGCCGTCACCGGTGCCGGCCGCCGAGCCGACGAACGCGACCCGCGGCGGGTCAGCGTCGACCTCGGTGGTGGCGTCGTCGGCGTTGTCGCCCATCACCGGGTCGAAGGTCGCGCTGTCGACGTAGGTCCAGTTGGTCATGAGCCCGGAGACGCCGGGTGGGATCACCGTCACGGTGATGGGATCGGTGGTGGCGCCGGAAGCCACCGATGGCAGTGAGCAGTTGACGACGCCGCCTGATTGCGAGCAGGACCAGCCGGCGCCGGAGGCGCTTGAGAAGACCGAACCCGTGGGCAGGGTGTCCTCGACGTTGACCGATGAAGCAGGGTCGGGTCCGGCGTTGGTCACGGTCACGGTGTACGCGACCGGGTCGCCCGGCGGCACCGGCCCCGGGTCACCCCAGTTGGAGATCGAAAGATCGGCGGCGGCGGAGACCGTCGTCGTCTCGTCGTCGCTGTTGTTGCCGGGGTTCGGGTCGGTGGTGGTCGAGGTCACCGCAGCGCTGTTGAGCAGGGCCGCCGCGCCGCCCGGGGCGACGACGTCGATGGTGATCGTCGGAGCGTCGCCCGGCGATAAGCCGGACAAGGTGCAGGTGATCACGCCGCTCGACTCGAAGCAGCTCCAGTTGGCGCCGGTGGCGCTGACGAAAGCGACCTCGGCGGGCAGGGTGTCGGTGACGGTCAGGTTCGACGCCGGGTCGGGCCCGGTGTTGCTGACCGCGAGCTGGTAGGAGAAGGTCGTGCCCGGAAGCGCAGGATCGACGCTGTCGGTCTTGACGATCACCAGGTCGGCGGCGGAGACCGCCCCGCCGGAACCCCAGAACCCGCCGGTGACGGTGAATCCTCCCCCGCTCAACAAAACGCCCGCGTCGGGCTGGCCGATGGTCCCGCCGACGGTGAAGGCGCCTCCGGTGGAGGTGGTCCCGCCGCCGGAGTCCACGGTGTACCAGTGGATCTCGAGATCCTGGGCGAGGGTCGGACCGGCAGCGAGCAGCGCCGCCGCAGCGAAAAGGAGAGACCATCCCACACGTCGTAGGCGTCCGCTTCGAGTGGCGATTCCATCGCTCATCTCTGCCTCCGTCAATCGGCGTCGATCTGAAGGTCCCTTGGAGAAAGGATCCTGATTTCAATATGGTTGTGGAAAGATTCTACAGGAATGGACGGATGCGACAAGATGATGGAGGAACGCGACAGGCCATCGGTGGGCACCGTGGCTGCTGAGATGAAGTGATCCCGTCATGGTGGACGATCGGTTGGGGTGATGACATCGTGGTGAACGTCGCATCCAGAGAGACTGGTGGGAGCGGGTGATGTCGCGGCGATCGAGACCGAGGCAGCTACGATCTGTCGCGACTACTCCAAGGTCGGACCGGTGTATCAAGCCGCCTACCGCCGCCATCCGGCCCCGGCTTGACATTCCTTCACCGCCGCCTCACATTGGCAACGAGAGAGCCTAGGGGTGGCCTGCGGGCCTGAGATCAGACCCTGGAACCTGATCCGGTTCATACCGGCGGAGGGA
>JAZBOQ010000255.1:0-7766 GCA_036351195.1 Thermoanaerobaculales bacterium
GGAGCCCGGCACTTTTCCGTTGTCGGTCTTCAGGACCGGTCAGTCGTGGTGGTGGTCGTCGGGCCCATCCAGCGGGTGCCGGTAGGGGCTGTCGTGGTCGTGATGGTGGTGTCCGTGCCAGTGGTCGTGGCGATGACCGTCGGACTTGTGCTCGGTGTCGTGCCCCTCCTCGTCGCCGCGCCGCTGCATGGTCTTCTCGAAGTCCTCGGGGCTGTGCGGGTGGTTGTGGTCCTCGCTGAACGCCCATTTGTAAAGCTGCGGATCGCGCTGAAGGATCCGGGAAAAGGAGCGGTTGGCGTTCTCGACCGGGTTGCTCCAAGGATTGTAGTGAAAGTGGTTGAACAGCTTGGAGTCGGTCCGGCCCAGCGCGATACAGCCGTATTCGGAGGCGAAGGCGCCGTGGTTGATGTAGGCCGGGCGCCAAAAGTAGCCACCGGTCGGGATGTCGCCGAACTGCATCATCCAGGACGTCCCCCACAGGTGATAGGACTCTTCGGCGCAATCGTGGTAGGAGATGTTGTCCTGCCAGAAGCCAGGCGTCATGCAGTACAGGAACGTCATGGCATGGGAGATCGGGTTGTAGTTGAGGAGCTTGATCAGGCAACCGGAGGCCACCGCCGGGCTGACGACGTTGCCCATCGCCCAGGGGATGTCCATGAAGGAGTCAATGTCGTGGTAGAGCTCGACCTGCGCCTGCGGGTGGTGCTCGGTGGACTCCTCGTGGCTCGGCTCGCCGGTATTGTGCATCTCCAGCACCAGGCAGCCCTGGTCGCTGCGCACTTCCGGCAGGGCGTAGCCGGCCGGCACGAAGAAGTAGTGCCCCTTGCGGCAGGTGCGGTCGCCGACCTGGAGCTCGCCCTCGATGACGATCATCTCGCGCTCTCCCCAGGAGAATCCCGGCGCCTGGCGATAGCCGCCGTCGAGCTGGACCGACATGGTGTTGCCGCCGGTCTCCGGGTCGAAGCTGAGCATCTTGTACCCCATGCCCGGCGCGAATCCCGGCAGGCGCATGTTCTTGAATTGGACATCCCGGTCGCAGAAGGGTTCGATGTGTGGGCGCATGATCCGTCTCCCTCGCTTGGCGTTACAGGCTCACGGCGGTCGTTGGCTACTCGTCGTCCACGCCGTACTTGAAGATCACCCGGTTGGTCCGACCTGGGGGCTTCACCGGCAGGTCTTGGGGCGCGATCTTCACCTTCATGTCACCGTCCTGGTTGAAGCCGTAGGTGGTCAGGCGGTCGAAGAACTCCTGGTACCACTTCTCCCGCTGGGGTTCGATCGCGTCCATCTGTTTGACGATGGTTCGGAAGCGGTCCTCCTGTTCGAGCCTTTCTTCCTCGATCCAGGCCGTGACCTCGGGACTCCGGTCGTGACTGATGAACGTGTCTTTGAAGGACATGGTATTTTTTCCTCCGTGGTACTAATGTAATAAACTTATGACCAATCCGCAAGGGCGGAACTCGACGGATTTTTCCAACCCGGCGTCGATCAGCCGAGACCGCTTCGGTGCACGCCACATCGTCTGGAGGAGCTCATGAAACAGCGACTCGAACTCCGACTGGTTCTCAGTGTCGCAACGGCGGCCGTACTGGTGCTCGCCGTACTTGCCATCGGCTGCGCCGAACAGCAACAACCACCCCAGACCGCCGAGGAGGAGGCGAAGCCCATGAACGCCACGAACCGCCATTTCTTCAACACCCAGTTCGGGGACGTCCACTACACCGATGTCGGCTCCTCGGAAACCCCGCCCGTGATCCTCCTCCACCAGACGCCGCGTTCCATCGACGAGTTCGCCGAGGTCATCCCGCTGCTCGCCGCCGAGCACCGGGTTGTCGCCATGGACAACCCCGGCTACGGCTGCTCGGACATTCCGCCGCGCCAGCCGACCGTCGAGGAGTACGCCGACACGGTCGTCGAGCTCATGGACCACCTGGAAATATCCAAGGCCGTCCTGGTCGGCCACCACACCGGCGGTATTCTGGCGATCGACATCGCCGCACGCTACCCGGACCGGGTCGACAGGCTCGCGCTTTCCGGGCCCCACTACATGGACGCCGAGATGCGCGAGATGCTGCTCAAGATATCGAAGCAGTGGACGGTCCAGCCCGATGGCTCGCACATGCAGGAGAAATGGGACAAGTTCTCGGGTTGGGTCGACGACCCCATGATCGTCCACCGCGTCGTCACCGATCTTCTGCGCGCCGGTGAGACATCGGAGTACGGACACTTCTCCTGCGCCGACTATCTGATGGAGAACACCCTGCCCAAGGTCAACGTCCCGACTCTGCTCATCGTCGGCAAGAACGACTTCTTCGCCAACACGCCGAAGAACAACATTTTCGAAGAGATCATCCCCGACAACACCAAGGTCATGATCGAGGGCGGGATCTTCCTGCCCACCGAGTCGCCCGAGCCCTTTGCTGAGGTGGTGCTGGAGTTTCTCAGGGAAGAGGGATAGCGCCACTGTCGAGCCAGTAGGACTCGCCGCGTTCGGTCTCGTGATCGTAGCGGTTGAAGATGAAGAATCGTCCATCCGGGGTCACCTGGGGGCAGTTCTCGTGAACCACCGTGTTGATGTCCGGACCAAGACGCTCGGCTTCTGACCAGTTCCCGTCGTCGAGTCGCTGGATGACGTAGAGGTCGCCCTGCTCGGGGTCGACGTTGCCCGGATGGTGGCTGATCGAGACGATGACGAATCGCTCATCGCGGTCGACGAACAGGTCTCCCGGACTCGCCCCGGGCGGATCCGTGGCGGCGACCAACTCCGGGGTCGCGTACTCGCCTTCGACCGGCCTCGACCGGTAGATCCCGACGACGTCGTCGCGGCGGTGGGCGAAGTAGAGGCTGCCGTCCCGGGTCATTGAGGGAAATCCGGTACGGACCGGCTCACCGCCGCAAAGCAGAGGTTCGGCACTCGCCCAGCGGTCCTCTCCTCGCCGCGCGATCCAGAGCCAGCTGTGGTTGTCGGGCTCGGTACCGTCGGGCAGCGGGCGCCACGAACGGAAGACGATCGTGCGGCCGTCAAGGGAGACTGTCGCGTCGTTGTCGTAGGCCGGGCTGTTGAACGGCAGCATCTCGGGCTTGCTCCACTCACCCTCCACGATTCGCATCCACCCGATGCCCCCCGGCTTTTCGCTGGTCGGGTCATACATCGTGAAGTAGACCTCGTCGCCGGCTTCCGTGAAGACGAAACCGAATCCACCGCGATTCTCCGTGTTGACCACACCCGGCGCAAAGACCACCGGGTCCGTCCCGGGAAGATCCTGGCCGAAGTACGCGTCCATAAGCCCGACGGATGCGACCGCAGGAAGTGATTCCGGTTCGGTCGAGCCCGGAGCGCACGCCGCCATTCCGATCACGCATGAAAGCATCACGACGACGAGAATCCACCGGTCATTCACCGTCTCACCTCCGGTCTTTTTTACGGCGAATCTCGGCTCGGGTTCGTTCAGCCGGCACCCGGCGCTGCCTTTCGAAGCTGATCGACGAACACGGTGGGCCGAGGCCCACCCTACGATTGCCGGCCCTGATCGCGGCCGCTGAAGACTGCCCACCGTCCCTGTCGCTGTTTGCTGAATTGATCGACGAACACGGTGGGCCAAGGCCCACCCTACGGTCGCGTCAGGCTTTTTTGCCGTTCAGGTCCGCGACGATGCACTCGCCGGCGTAGAGACCGCTCGCCACCACCGGCGCCACATTGGGCGACACGGTGCCGCTGCACGAGCCGGCGGCGAAGACGTTGGCGATGGGCCGGTCGGAGACGTCGATGAGCCGGCAGTGGTCGTCGATGCGTACGCCGCCGTTGGTCTTGTAGCGCACCGGCACCGCGTAGGCGGCGTAGTACGGTGGGCTCAGCGGCTCGAGGTAGAGCTTGCGGCCGAACTCGGGATCCTCCCCCGCCTCGCACATGGCGTTGTACCTCCCCACAGCGGTCCGCAACCTGTCCGCCGGGATCTCGGTCAGGACCGCCAGCTCATCGAGGGTGTACGCCCGGTGCACCCGGCCGAGCTTCTTCAGCACCTCGACGCTGTGACCGCGTTGGGATTTCACCAGCTGGTCGTCGAAAATGCAGTACCAGTGGTGGTACCCGGTCTCGTGGAGGGCCCCGGCCACGTCGTGGCCGTGGTTTTCGTTGACGAACCGATCGCCCATGGGAGTCAGGTGGAGCACCGGATCCCAGTAGCCCCACACCACCACCGCAGCGTTGTCCGAGGTGAGGTTGGACGGCCGATCCATATTTTCCAGCGAGGCGCCGACCGCCATGGCCATGTCCAGGCCTTCGCCCATACTGTTGTGAGTGGTGGTCGGCAGCAGGCTCCACTGTGGCAGGTACGTCGCCACCTTCTCCTGGTTGGCGATGAAGTCGCCGGTGGCGAGGAGGATCCTCTTCGCCCGGATGTCCGAGATCTTTCCCGAGACCTCTTCGCGGACTCTGGCGCCGACCACCCGATCTTCTGAATCGAGGATGAAGGCCAGCGCACGGGTGTCGAAGAGGAACTCCGCACCGGCGTTCCGGACGTGCTCGTACAACGGCGCCAGCAACCGGTTGACGTTGCCCATCCCCGGCGCTGGAAGGTGGAAGTAGTAGCTGTAGCCCTTCTCGAACGGCATCCACTCGACGCCCAGCTTTTCGGTCCAGATATCGACGCACCTGGCCGAGTAGGTGAAGCTGATCTCGCGGATCTTGGGAACCCGGTCGCCGGTGGAGTAGATGGGCGACTTGTCCCACCAGTAAGCGGCGCCCTTGTCATCGACCCCCTGGGCCTCCTGGGCTTTGGTGCCGTGCACCGGCAGCACGCCGCACGAGAGGATCGTGTCGCCACCGTAGGTCGGCGCCTTGTCGACGACCACCGTCGACACACCGGCCTCCGTCGCGGCGTACGCCGCCCAGAGGCCCGCGCCACCGGAACCGATGATGAGCACATCGGCCTCGCGGTCGAAGCTGACCCCGCCTCCCGCCAGGTGGTCGCCAGCCGGCTGTTGTCCGCCGCCGCAGCCCGCCGCAACTCCGGCGCCCACCGCCGACAGGCCCGCCAACCGGAAGAACTCGCGCCGCCCGCACCTCGTGGATTCAGCCATGACTCACGCTCCTCCGCTTTTCCGAAGCCGGTGTGGTCATCCGCTCCCACGGCGCCGTCGCCCGTTCGACCACGGGATCACCGGTCATCCTTTGGCCGCCGTTGTCGTGGCAGCGGCCGCAGAAATCGATCTGCCGCGCGTGCGCCAGGTGGCAGGCGCCGCAGCGCAGATCGGGGTAGTGTCCCCGGTGGGGGTTCCTCCGAAGGTGGTCGGTCTTGGCCGCCTGAAACTCGAGACCCACGTGGCAGCCGTTGCACATGTCGTCGCTGAAGCGGTGGCGACGGAAGGTCTCCTCGTAGTTACCGAGGACGAAGTTGACGACCGATTTCGCCTCGTCGACGACCGAGTAGTCGAAGTGACAGTCCTTGCAGCCGACCTTGGCCTGTCGATGGACCGCATCCATGTGCGGGCTCTCCAGATACGAGTTCACATGGGCCTTCATGTTGTGGCAGTTGGAGCAGAACTCTGCGTCGGTTCGCGACCGGTGATCGACCGCAAAGACGGCGAGGACGAGAGCATTGACGACGATGAGCGCGACCAGTACGCGCCGCGCGGTGATCCTCCGCGGACGTCCTCCCTCACCATCCTTCGAGACTCCGTGACGGGTGGCATCGGTCTCACCGGGCATGACGACCTCCTGGCTACTGGAGGAATTGTACTCTCTTTATAACAATTCGGCACGCGTGGTTTCGCCGGCCGGCGGCGCTGGCATTGCGCGCGACCGTCTCAGTAGCCTTCCCAGCTGTCCGACACCTTCTCTTCGTCGATGAGGGTGCGCAGGTGAATCCGGCCGGCCTTGATCCACTGCCATGTCCGGCAGCGGGATCGACCGTCGTCGCTGAGCTGGATCATCTCGTACAGGTAGAGGTCGGGTTCACCCTTGCGCTGCCAGTAGAGCATGATCGTTCGGTTGAACTCGTCGAGAGCGACTTCGGCGGCCCACCCGGTGATGAGCTCGTTGTCGAACCAGACCCGTCCGTCGCGGTAGGTCGCGGGAAAGTCCCGCACCTCGATCCGTCCGTCCGGCCAGGTGTAGTGGTTGGTCTGGTGGTAGGGATGAGGACCCTCGGAGGGAAATCGACAGACCAGCCGGGAGCGATGCTCGTCCATCTTGTTGCCGACGGGGTCGTAGGTGCGGTACCACCCATCCCACACGCCCTCGTGTTTCGCCAACAACGGCATTGCCTTCTTGATGTCCACCACGGCCCTCCCGCCTGGACAACCGAGCCGGCCCGATCCGGATTCCGCAACGATCGCCGGATTCACGCCGCGAGGGCGAGTCGACCACTGTCACCGGCCCGCCGTCACGAAACCGACTCAACGACCGACACCGCCACCTCTCGGGCTCTCCTCGCCAAGTTCTCCCGCCCGCAGTCGATCGCCTGCTCCGACGACACGCCGTCGTCCACCGTCGAGTAGGTAGCATCGAAGAAACCATCGAGAGCGCTGGTGTCACCGGTGATGGTTCCCGAGATCAGAATCGTCCTCACACCGGTCATCTTCGCTCGAGCGGCGAGCACCGCCGGGAGCTTCCCTCCGGCGGTCTGCTCGTCGGTACGGCCTTCTCCGGTCACCAATAGGTCGGCGTCGCGGATTTCATCGTCGAAGCCGGTCAGACCCGCCACCAGTTCGGCGCCGGAGCCGAGCTCCGCCCGACAGAATGCGCGGAGCCCGGCGCCGAGGCCGCCGGCCGAGCCGTCGCCCGGCCGATCCACCGAGTCCAGGAGGCCCTCGCGCCGCCAGATCCCGGCGAGATGCGCCAGGCCGCGCTCCAAATCGTCCACCATCTTCGGAGTCGCGCCTTTTTGCGGACCGAAGACCCGAGCCGCGCCGTTGCTTCCGAGCAACGGATTCGTCACGTCGCTGGCGACCCGGAGGCGGCAGGCGAAAAGTGTCGGAACCACCGACGTGGACTCGATACGGGAGAGGCTCGCGAGCGCTCCTCCACCAGGTCGAAGGTTGCCGCCGGTCTCATCGAACAACCGATAGCCCAGCGCCCGGGCCATCCCGACACCGCCGTCCACGGTGGCGCTCCCGCCGACCCCGATGACGATTTCCCGGGCGCCCGCAGCCAGGCCGGCCCGGATGAGCTCCCCGGTGCCGAACGTCGTCGCCCGCATCGGGTCGAGCTCATCAGGAGAGATCAGCTCGATGCCGCTGGCGGCGGCCATTTCCATCACCACCGTCCGCCCATCGGGTAGAAGTCCGAAAGAGGCGTCAACCGGCTCACCGAGCGGACCTGCCACCCGCACCGTTCTGAGCTCGCCCCCGGTCGCCGACAGGACCGCTTCGGTGGTCCCCTCGCCCCCGTCGGCCATCGGGATCACGACGATCTCGCCGGACGGCAGCTGCTCACGAAAGGCGCGGGCCATGATCTCCCCCGCCTGCGTGCTGGTCATGCAGCCCTTGAACGAGTCGGTGGCGACAACGATCTTCATCCGGCGCCGCAGACCGAGCTCGCCTTCATGAAGGCGGCTCCCGCCACCACCCGGTCAGCGGAATCGGGGAATCCAGTGCTCATCGATCAGTCTCCCAGGAGGATGGTAGCAACGACGGCGTTCGGGAGCCGCATCCCTGCCCAGTCCCGTGGCCGAGCCCGATGTCCGAGTCCGCGTCCGCGTCCGTGGCCGATGACCGTGGCCGATGACCGTGGCCGATGACCGTGGCCGATGACCGTGGCCGATGAC
>JAZBOQ010000256.1:0-23629 GCA_036351195.1 Thermoanaerobaculales bacterium
CCGGTGGTCCTCGCCGAGTACGGGCTGGCCGACCGGGCGCGGGAGCTCAACCGGCGGGCGGCGGAGCTCGCCACGCAGGCTGCCGAGGAATTCTCCTCGACCCGCGGACCGCGCTTCGTCGTCGGATCCATGGGGCCCACCAACAAAGCGATCAGCGTCACCGGCGGCATCACCTTCCCGGAGCTGGTGGACGGCTTCTTCCAGCAGGCCACGGGGCTGCTCGAGGGCGGCTCCGATCTCTTCGCAGTGGAAACCTGCCAGGACACCCGCACCTCCAAAGCGGCGCTCATCGCCATCGAGGCCGCATGCCGCGAAGCCGGCGTCACGCGGCCGGTGATCGTCTCCGGCACCATCGAGCTCAACGGCACCATGCTCGCCGGTCAGACCGCCGAGGCCTTCGTTGCCTCCATCGAGCACACGCGGCCGCTGGCCATCGGATTGAACTGCGCCACCGGCCCCGAGTTCATGAGCGACCACCTGCGGACGGTGCACGAGATGGCGGCCTGCGCGGTCTCGTGCTACCCCAACGCAGGGCTCCCCGACGAGGATGGCCGCTACCCGGAGACCCCCGAATCACTGGCGGCGAAGCTCGAGCGCTTCGCCGACGCCGGGTGGCTCAATCTGGTGGGCGGCTGCTGCGGCACCACCGAGCGTCACATCGCCGCGCTGGTGGCCATGGTGGAGGGCAAGGTACCACGCCCGCTCCCGGAAGCGCGCTCGCACCGGGTCTTCTTCTCGGGCATCGACCTCGTCGAGTCCACCGACGAAAATCGGCCGCTGCTGGTCGGCGAACGCACCAATGTCCTCGGCTCGGCCAGGTTTCGACGCCTGGTGTCGGAAGAGCTGTGGGACGAGGCCGCCGAGATCGGCCGCGCCCAGGTTCGCGCCGGGGCGCAAATCGTCGACGTCTGTCTGACCACCACCGACCGGGACGAGCTGGCCGATATCCGCGAGTTCTACGAACGCCTGATCCGCTCGGTGAAGACGCCGTTGATGATCGACGCCACCGATCCCCGCGCCGTGGAGCTGGCGCTGACCTACAGCCAGGGCCGGGCCATCGTCAACTCCATCAACCTCGAGGACGGCGAGACCAAGTTCCAGGCAGTGTGCCCGCTGCTGCGGCGATACGGCGCCGCGGCCGTGGTCGGCACCATCGACGAGAGCCCGGACGACGCCCAGGCGTTCAGCCGCGAGCGGAAGCTCGAGGTGGCGCTGAGAAGCCACCGGCTGCTCACCGGTTCCTACGGACTCCAGGACCGGGACCTGGTCATCGACCCGTTGGTCTTTCCGGCCGCCAGCGGCGACTCCGCCTACATCGGCAGCGCAGTGGAGACCATCGAGGGGCTCCGGCTCATCAGGCAGGCCCTCCCCCACTGTCGGACCGTGCTCGGAATCTCCAACGTCAGCTTCGGCCTGCCGCCGGCGGCGCGGCGCGTGGTCAACTCGGTCTTCCTCTACCACTGCACCCAGGCGGGGCTCGATCTGGCCATCGTCAACAGCCAGAGCCTCGACCGCTACGCCGCCATCCCCGACGAGGTTCGGCAGGAAGCGGAGGCGTTACTCTTCAATCATCCGTTGGGTGCCAGGTCAGACGATTCAGACGATTTCAAGTTGTTGAAATCGTCTGAATCGTCTGACCTGGCACCAATCCTCGACTGGCGCGAACAGGCGCCCGAGCAACGCGCCGCCATCAACCAGGCCAACATCGCCCGGCTGACCGAGCGTTTTCGTGGTGTCAAGCGCCACCGCTCCGGCCCGTCCAACGAGCTGCCGCTGGACGCGCGCCTGGCTCGCTACATCATCGACGGCCCCCGCCACGGGCTGGTCGAGGACCTCGGCCGCAAGCTCGCCGAGGGCGCCGCGCCTCTGGACATCATCAACGGCCCACTGATGGACGGGATGAACGAGGTCGGCCGGCTGTTCAACGCCAACGAGCTCATCGTCGCCGAGGTCCTCCAGTCGGCCGAGTCCATGAAGGCCGCGGTGGCTTTTCTCGAGCCCCACATGGAGGCCGCGGACGCGGCCGCCCGCGGCCGGGTGGTGCTCGCCACGGTCAAGGGCGACGTGCACGACATCGGCAAGAACCTCGTGGAAATCCTGCTCGTCAACAACGGCTTCGAGGTCGTGGACCTGGGCATCAAGGTCCCCCCGGAGGCGCTCATCGAGGCCTGCCGCGAGCATGGTCCCGACGCCGTCGGGCTCTCCGGCCTGCTCGTCAAATCGGCACACCAGATGGTCGCCACCGCCGAGGACCTCCGCGCCGCGGGAATCAACACCCCCATCCTGGTGGGCGGCGCTGCCCTTTCGAAGAAGTTCTGCAGCACGAGAATCGCTCCGAGCTATGACGGACCGGTGATCTACTGCCCCGACGCCATGCGCGGGCTCGATGTCATGCAGAAACTGGTGGACGCCGACAAGCGTGCCGCGTTGATCGAGAGTCTCCACGGCCACGGTGCCAGGTCAGACGATTCTGACGATTTCATCGATGTGAAATCGTCAGAATCGTCTGACCTGGCACCGACCCGATCTTCCCGGGTTCGTCTCGACGTCCCTGTCCCGACACCACCCGATTTCGACCGCCACGTCACACCCCGCGAAAAGGACCTCCGCGACGTCTGGCGCTATCTCAACCCGAAGATGCTCTACGGGAAGCACATGGGCCTTCGTGGCAGCTTCGATCGCTTGCTCGCCGAAGGCGACCCTCGCGCCACTGAGCTGGTCGACCTGATCACGGCCCTGCAGTCTGAAGCCGACACGTGGATGCGGGTCGCCGAGGTCTGGCGATTCTTCGAAGCGGAGGCCCGGGGTAACGAGATCGCCCTCTTCGAGCCCGGCGCCGACGCGGCGATCAGTGTTCTCTCCTTGCCCCGCCAACCGAAGGACGACGGCCTCTGCCTGGCGGACTTCGTCCTGCCGCCATCGAACGGCCGTCGTGACACGGTGGCTCTGTTCGCCGTCAGCGCCGGCGACGGAGTCCGAGAACGCGCCGCCGCCGAGAAGCACGCGGGCGAATACCTGAGAAGCCACGCGATCCAGTCTTTGGCCGTCGAAACCGCGGAGGCCGCCGCCGAGCGGCGCCACCGGCTGATCCGCGACGCGTGGGGCTTCCCGGACCCCGACGGGACCACCATGAAGGACCGGTTCCGGGCGCAGTACCGGGGCAAGCGCTACAGCCCCGGCTACCCCGCATGTCCCGACCTCGAGCTGCAACGCATCATCTGGCAACTCCTCGACCCGGACGAGATCGGCATCGA
The DNA here is from genome assembly GCA_036351195.1 of Thermoanaerobaculales bacterium. Taxonomy (GTDB): domain Bacteria; phylum Acidobacteriota; class Thermoanaerobaculia; order Thermoanaerobaculales; family Sulfomarinibacteraceae; genus JAHECW01. Next base: position 3,255 of record JAZBOQ010000256.1, read on the forward strand.
GCTCACCGACGGCTGCATGATGGATCCCGAGGCCAGTGTCTCGGCGGTCGTGTTCCACCATCCGGACTGCAGGTACTTCTCCGCCACCGGAACGAAGCGGTAAACCGCCGCTCCCACAGCCGTTCGCCTCGCATCTCGTCTCCGTCGACGAGGCTATGCGCTGTTGATCAGCCCATCGCTTCGTCGATGAGAGGAATCACGTTCTCCGGCTTCTTGAAGGGTGCGATGAGGTAGACCCCGGCGGCGTACTCGGGCGCCTCGCGGAAGAGGCGAATCGCGCGCTCGCGACCCACCCGTGCCGCGTCGTGTCCGGCAGCCTCCATCTCGCGGAGCATGCGCTCGGGGACCTCGATCCCCGGGACCTCGTGGTGGAGGCGCAGGGCCATCTTGTGCGACCGGACCGGCCACACGGCCACCATGGCGGGAATCGGCAGGGCGCCGCCGAAAAGCTCCAGGAAACGCTCCCACGGCGCCCACTCGAAGAAGACCTGGGTCATGGCGTAGTGGGCGCCGTTGTCGATCTTGCGCTTCAGCCGGTCGGCCTCGTGCTCGATGTCGTCCACCGAGGGGTTGACGGCGACTCCGGTGAAGAAGCTCGGCGCGTCGCCGATGCGGTTGCCCGCGCAGTCGAAGCCCTCGGCCATGCGCGAGATCGCCCGAACGAGCTCGAAGATATCGACGTGATAGACATCGTGCACGCCCGGGTAGTCGCCGAGCTGCGACGGGTCGCCGGTCACCGCAAAGACGTTTCGGACACCGTTGAGCCAGGCCCCGAGCAGCTGCGACTGCAGCCCCATGAGGCTGGCGTCGCGCGGCGTGATGTGCGGCACCGTCTCGAGCCCGGTGCGGCGTTGGATCTCGGCCGCCAACGACAGCGAGTCCATCCGAAGCCGGGCCAGCGGGTTGGAGTTGATGTCGACGGCGTCCACCGCCGAATGGCCGGCCAGAGCATCGGCGGCCCGCAGGACGGCGTCGGCGTTGGTCCCCTTGGGGGGATCAAGCTGCACCACCCGCACGAACTCGCCGGCGGCCAGCTTGGCCGAAAGGGTCGACTCGGGTCTGCGACGACGGACGGGCTTCTCCGCTTCCACCACCGTGACCGAGGCGCGAACCCGGGGCTCGGGCCTGAGGTCTCGCACGGCGTCGGCGATGGCGCGAATGTGCTCGGCGCCGGTGCCGCAGCATCCGCCCACCAGGGCGGTCCCCAGCTCCACCGAGAGCCTGGCGAACCGCGCCAGGTACTCGGGGGTGGCCGGCGGCATGTAGACCCGGCCCTCGCGGCGGGTCAGCACACCGGCGTTGGGCAGCGCGGCCAGGGGCAATCGCGTCTGCCGGCTGTTGCGGAGGATCTCCAGGGCGCCCATGGGCCCCGGGGCGCAGTTGACGCCGATGGCCAGAAAATCGAGATCAGCGAGCTCGTCGAGCACCTGCGCCTGCTCGCGGTACCGGTGGGGCGGCCGCTCCGCGGCGAAGGTGAGCAGACCGACCATCGGCAGGTCGCAGACCTCCCTCACCGCCTTGACGGCCAGGGCGAGCTCGTCGAAACGGAAGAATGTTTCGAGGAAGAGCACATCCGACCCACGGCCGGCGAGAACCTCCGCCTGCTCGGCGTGAGCGATGGCGATGGCGGCCGGCCCGCTCGGCTCATCGAGGTCGATGACTCCCGCCAGAGGCCCGATGGCGCCGGCAACGAGACAATCGATGCCGGCGATCTCCCGCGCCTCCCGGGCAACCTTGACCGCAGTGGAGTTGATGATCTCCACCTCGTCCGCCCTGCCGCTGCGCGCCAACCGGGGGCGCGACGCACCGAACGTCGCCGTCTCGAGAAGCTCCGCGCCGGCGTCGAGGTAGCCGAGATGGATGTCGAGAACGGCCTCCCGATGCTCAAGGACGGCACTCTCCAGCAGTGCCCCGGCGGGCAGCCGGCCGACGAGCTCGGAGCCCATGGAGCCGTCGGCGACCACGACGTGGTCGGCAAAACGACGGCGGATGGAATCGGTCATGGCGGCGGCAGGACGAGCTTTTTCTTCGGCATCACCGGTTCGCCCCGACCCGGTTTGTCGCGATCGGGAAACCCTCCCCCGAGGGTGACGGTCACCGTGGGGCCCACGTGCCCCGTGGGGGTCGGCCTGGGCGGCGGGACGAAGCCTCCACCCGAGCTCCAGACGTAGGCCGCGAAGTTCGCGAGGTCGGTCATCCCGCGCGACAGGGAGACGCCGGCAACCCCGAAGGCCACCGAACGGTCATCCAGCTCCTGCCAGCTCCGCAGACCACCGGTGCGGTAGAACTCCTCGCCGAGGAACGGGTACAGGGCCCGGGACCGCTCGAGGATCTCATCGATGCTCTCGGCCACCCGGCGGTCGTGGACCAGGCTTCCGTTCTGGCCGTAGTAGACCAGCCGCAGCCGCGATCGCGCCGCATCCACGAAGGCCTGGTACGACGAGGCGTAGGTGGGCTCCAGATGGTCGTCGTGGGTTGTGGCAAGGGGATCATTGGCGTCGAGCACACGCACCGCCAGCACCCCGAGCTCCTCCACCAGATCCTCCAGCGGCACGGGTTGGCGAAGCGCCGCCACGCTGTGCATCAGCTGACCCTCCAACGCGACCTCGAGCTTCCCCGGCGAGGCGGCGCGCCAGGCGGGGGGCGACGCGAGACCGCGCCGGATGCCGGCCTCGAAACGATCCTCGTGCTCACGGACCTGACGCATGAGGTCCGGAGGAAAGAAACCGACGGCATTCCACGCCACCCAGCGGGTGGTGGCGCCGCTCCAGCCGATGGAGACGGCGGCGGCGAGGGCGACGATGATCACCCGCACGGATCGTCCGTCGCCGGCGGTCATGGCTGCCCGGGTTCCGTCATCTCGAGCACCAGGCGACGGACATCCTCCACCACCTGCGGCGTGTAGCCCTTGTAGGCCTGAACCAGTCGTCCTTCTCCGTCGAGCAGGATGCTGACCGGGAGCGAGTCCACGCCGAGGAACTGGATCGTCCGCTGGTCGAGCCGGTAGACCGGCAGCGCCAGGCCGAGGGTGTCGAGGAAGCGGCGCCCGGCCATGGGATTGCGATCGGTGTTGACCGTCAGCAGGACGAAGCCCCGTCCGCGAAGCTCCTTGAACAGGGCGTCGAGCTCGGGAAGCTCCACCCGACAGGGTCCGCACCAGCTCGCCCAGAAGGTCAGCAGGACCGGACGGCCGCGGAAGCTCTCGATCTGCATCGTGCCGCTGCCGTCGAGCGAGGTGAAGACCACTCCCTCGGGAAACAGCGGCTTCTCGGCCGCCTCGTCAGCGGCGACGGCGGCCCCTGCCGGCAGGACCAGCAAGATGAGGGTGATCAACAGGACGGTTCTCTTCACGGCGCACATGATACACGCCGGAGCCCCCGGCCGGTTTCAAGATCTTGTAAAAAATCCCTGGGAAAAATGGGGTATTTATCAGGTTTTCCAACAGGTTAACCCGAGGGCTTGACGCGTCTGGTACACTCCCCCGCCATGAGTTGGGAACTGCATAACGTCGCAATCATCGGTGGCGGAATGATGGGTCGCTCCATCGCCACCAAGGTCGCCCAGGAAGGGCTCAACGTCTGCCTCAAAGAGGTGTCCAACGAGAACGTCGAGGCATCCCGCGCCGAGCTCGAGGCCAGCCTCGATCACGAGATCGCGCGCTTCGGCCTGACCGACTCCGAGAAACGGGCGATCCTGTCGCGGATCAGGTGGGTCACCCAGTTCGACTGCGCCGCTGATTGCGATCTCGCCATCGAGACCGTGCAGGAGGACTTCGGCCTCAAGCGGCGGATCCTCCGCGAGCTCGACCGGCGGATGGTGGAGGATCATCCCATCGTGATCAACACCTCCACCCTGTCCATCACCGAGCTGGCATCGCAGAACTCGCGCCCCGAGCGCATCGTGGGCATGCACTTTCTCTACCCGGTCACCACGACCCGAGTCGTCGAGGTGGTCCGCGGCCAGCTCACCACCGACGAGGTCTACGACCGGGCGGTGGAGTTCGCCCGCATCCTCGGCAAGGTGCCGATCAAGGTCTTCGAGATGCCCGGGTTCGTCACCACCCGGGTCATGCTCCCGCTGGTGAACGAGGCCATGCACACGGTCATGGAGGGCGTCGCCAAGGCGGCCGATGTCGATCTCGCCATCAAGCTCGGGTTCAACTTCACCATGGGCCCCCTGGAGTGGGCCGATCGAACCGGTCTCGACCGCGTGCTGAACTGGATGAAGCACATGCACTCCGAGAGCGGCGAGCCCCGCTTCCGCCCGTGCCCGATGCTCAAACGGCTGGTCCGAGCGGGCCTGCACGGCGCCAAGACCGGCAAAGGCTTCTTCACCTACGATGCCAACCGGCACCGCACCGACCGCCTCCCGGACGACAAGCCTCGGCTGGCGTAGGCAGCGATTCGCCGCCGCTGCGGCGAAGGAGACACACGCATGAAAATTCTCGTTCTCAACAGTGGATCATCGTCGGTCAAGTTCCAGGTCATCGAGACCGACCTCGAGCGGATGAACGCCCACGACGACCGCACTCTGGCCACCGGCTTGGTCGAAAAGATCGGAATGGACGACTCCCGCCTGCTGCTCAAAGCACGCGACCGCAAACCCTACTCGGACTATCGGGAGATTCTCGAGCACCGCGCCGCCATCGATTGGGTGCTGAGGATCCTCGCCGACGACGAGGTCGGCATTCTCGACACCGTGACCGACATCGACGCCGTCGGCCACCGCGTCGTTCACGGCGGCGAGGCCTTCGCCTCGTCGGTGATCATGACCCCCGAGGTGGTGCAGCAGATCGAAGAGTGCTCGGTCCTCGCCCCGCTCCACAACCCGCCCAACCTGCGGGGTTACCAGGCCGCCTACGCGGCGCTGCCGGACGTTCCCCACATCGCCGTCTTCGACACGGCGTTCCACCAGACCATGCCGCCGCACGCCTTCCTCTACGGCATTCCGTTCCGCCTCTACACCAAGCACGCCCTGCGAAAGTACGGCTTCCACGGAACCTCGCACCGCTACGTCGCCTTCCGCGGCAGCCAGATCCTCGAGTGGGACAAGGACGAGCACACGATCATCACCGTCCACCTGGGCAACGGTTGTTCGCTGGCCGCCATCGACCGCGGCAGGTCGGTGGACACCTCCATGGGCTTCACGCCGCTGGAGGGGCTGCTCATGGGCACCCGCACCGGCGACATGGATCCCGCCATCGTTCCCTGGCTCATGGCCATGGAGGAGATGACCCTGCACCAGGTCAACACGATGATGAACAAGCACTCGGGGCTCTACGGCGTCTCCGGCGTCTCCTCCGACATGCGCGAGCTCGTCGAGGCCCGGGCCGAGGGCCATCAACGCGCCGACGTCGCCTTCCGCATGTTCTGCTACCGGGTCAAGAAGTACATCGGCGCCTACGCCGCCGCCATGGGCGGGGTCGACGCCGTCTTCTTCACCGGCGGTATCGGCGAGAACTCGCCGGAGGTCCGCGAGTGGGCCCTCGACGGTCTCGAGTTCATGGGCATCGAGCTCGACAAGGAGATCAACGCCGGAACCCGCGGCGAAGAAGGCGAGATCACCACGGAGTCCTCTCGCTGCAAGGTCCTGGTCGTACCTACGAACGAGGAGAAGACCATCGCCCGCGACGTGGTCCGAGTGCTCAACGACATCATGCCGACCTTCGAACCGCCGGAGACCGTCAGCCCGTAGCGGGGATTTCCACCCGGCTGCGCTATCCTCCTGCCAACGAAAGGGCCACCGGTCCGCTCGAGGGGGAACATGCTTGCAGGGTTCAGTGGCGCCGTCGCCTTCGACAATGAACGGTATCTCGCCGAGCAGAGCGAGGCCATCTTGGAACGCATGCGGCAGGTGGGCGGCAAGCTGCACTTGGAGTTCGGCGGCAAGCTGCTCTACGACTACCACGCGTCCCGGGTGCTCCCCGGCTTCGACCCCAACGTCAAGATGCGACTGCTGCAGCAGCTCGCCGGCCACACCGAGATCATCCTCTGCGTCTACGCCGGCGACATCGACCGGCGCAAGGTGCGGGCGGACTTCGGCATCACCTACGACGCCGACACCTTCAAGCTGATCGACGATCTCAGGGAGCGCGGGCTCGAGGTCCGCGGCGTCGTCATCACCCGCTACGACGACCAGCCCGCCGCCGAAACCTTCGCCAACAAGCTCGACCGCCGCGGCATCTCGGTCACCACCCACCGGGCGATTCCCGGATACCCCGCCGATGTCGCCCGGGTGGTCAGCGACGACGGTTTCGGCGCCAATCCCTACATCGAGACCGAGGCTCCGCTGGTGGTGGTCAACGCGCCCGGGCCCAACAGCGGGAAAATGGCCACCTGTCTCTCGCAGGTCTATCACGAGCACCGCCGCGGCGTGCGAGCCGGCTACGCGAAGTTCGAGACCTTCCCGATCTGGAACCTGCCTCTCCGCCACCCCGTCAACGCCGCCTATGAAGCCGCAACGGCCGAGCTGCGGGACGTCAACCTCATCGACCCCTTCCACCTGGAGGCCTACGACGAGCGGGCGGTCAACTACAACCGGGACGTCGAGGCCTTCCCGCTCCTCAAGCGCATCCTCGAGAAGATCACCGGCGAGTCCATGTACGCTTCGCCCACCGACATGGGCGTCAACCGCGCCGGCTTCGCGGTCATCGACGACGAAGCCGCCCGCGATGCCGGAAAGTGCGAGATCATTCGGCGCTACTTCCGCTACGCCTGCGACGAGGTCCTCGGCCTCGAGAGCGGCGACCCCGTGCGACGCATCGAGGGCCTGATGGAGGAGTTCGATCTGAAGCCCGAGCACCGGTCGGTGGTGGTGCCGGCGCGACAGGTGGCCGATGCCGCCGAAGCCAAGGCCGTCAACGGCCACCGGGGCGTCTACTCCGGCGCCGCCGTCGAGCTGGACAACCACGAGATCGCCACCGGGCACAACAGTCCCCTGATGCACGCGTCATCGGCGCTGGTGCTCAACGCCATCAAGGTCCTGGCCGGGATCCCCAAGCACCTCGACCTCATCAGCCCGGTGGTCATCGAGTCCATCGGCAACCTGCGCACGGACCTGCTCGGCCAGCAATCCATCAGCCTCAACCTGGAGGAGACCCTCATCGCCCTGAGCATCAGCTCCACGACCAACCCCACCGCCCAGCAAGCGATGCAACAGCTGCCCAGGCTCTCGGGATGCGAGCTCCACCTGACTCACCTCCCGACGCCCGGGGACGAACGCGGTCTGCGGCGGCTCGGTGTCAACCTGACCTGCGACCCGCAGTTCGCCACAACCAAGCTCTTCATGTCGTAAACGACTGGTTGAGAGTTAAGAGTCAAGAGTTAAGAGTCAAGGGGTTTCATCGCAGACGCGACGTGAAGCTCGTCCCTCCTCACCCTTCACTCTTAACTCTTGACTCTCAGCTCTCGACTACCTTCGTCGGTCTCCCAACCGGTCGGCCTCGGCGTCGTCGGGCGGCAGACCGAGCCGCGCCTGGCGCTCGGCCTCGATGGCCCGGCTCGAGCGGTAGATGTAGGAGAAGCCGGAGATGATCACCATGACGAAGGAGACGTAGAAGCAGATCTGGAGCAGGGTGTTCGGTATCGTCGTCACGTTGGCCAACAGCACCAGACTCACGGTGGCCACGTGCATCACCGTCGTCAACTTTCCAGCCCAGGTCGGGGGAAAGCTCTTGATCCCCTCGAACATGTAGAAGACGAAGGCCATGAGCATGATGACGAAGTCCCTGAAGAGGGTGAGAATGGCGAGCCACAGGGGAATCACCACCGCCTGGCCGTGGGGCACGGCGAGGGAGATGTACGCCGCGGTCAGGAGCATCTTGTCGGCCAGCGGATCCAGGAGGGCGCCGATCCTCGATGTGAGATCGAAGGTCCGAGCGATCCAGCCGTCGAGCACGTCGGTGAAGCCGAGGAGGACGAAGATCCAGACCGCCAGCCTGAAGTCGTGGGCGAAGACCGCAATGACGAAGAAGGGCACCAGCGCGATGCGGAGCAGGGTGATGAAGTTGGGCAGGGTCAACGGGCGGAGCTTCTCTTCGACCCTGGCCCGGATCCTGCCGTTACGGTCGGGGGAGCTCGCGGTGTCCCTCATGGTTCCTCAGGTGTTCTTCTCCCAGAGCATCCGCAGCCCGTGCAGGGTGAGATCGGTCTCCACGCCGTCGATCACCGGCGAGTGCTCGGCGAAGACCGGCGCGAAACCACCCGTGGCGATCACTTTGGCGCCGCCGAGCTCGGCCACGACCCGTTCCGTCACGCCCTGGATCAGGCCGAGATAACCGTAGAAGAGCCCGGACTGGATACTGTCGATGGTTCCCTTGCCGACGACCCGGGGCGGCGGGGCCATGGCGACCTGGGGCAGCTTGGCCGTCTTGCCTCCGAGGGCCTCGGCGGTGATCCCGGGGCCCGGGGCGATGACACCGCCCAGGTACTCTCCGCCGGCGGAGACCACTTCCCAGGTCACGGCGGTCCCGAAGTCGATGACAACGCACGGGCCGCCGTGCTCGGCAAAGGCCGCCACGGCATCGCACAGCCGGTCGGCGCCGAGCTCCTGCGGCGCATCCACCCGCAGGGGCATGCCGGTGCGGATCCCCGGCTCGACGAAGAACGGCTTCTGGCCGAGGTATCGCTGCACCCCTTCGCGCAGGCGGGGGTCCATCGGCGGCACCACCGATGCCACGGCGACACCGATGAGATCGTCAGGTTCCACCTGCTCCCACTGAAGCAGCTGTCGCAGCCACATGCCCACCTCGTCGGCGGTGCGGTCGGCCTGCGTGGTCAGCCGCCAGTTGCCGTGCAGGTGGTCGCCTTCGAAGAGGCCCACCACCGTGTTCGTGTTGCCCACATCCAGGGCCAAGAGCAGGTTGTCCAAAGTTCACCTCCCGAACGGGCCCCACACCAACGATTCACGGCTACAATGCCGTCGGTCCGAAACTGTGAGAAGGCCGGACGGGTATTCTATATGAAGACATTCTCAATCCATACACCCAACGGAACGGTCGCGGGCTTCGAGGTCGGCGACGGCAAGCCCGTGGTTCTCATCGCCGGGCTCGGCTCCACCTCGCGAATCTGGGGCACGCTGCCCAGCGCTCTCGGGCGCAGGCTCAGGGTCCTTGCCATCGATAACCGAGGCGTGGGACAGTCCGACGACGGCGGCCACTTCACCCTCGACAGCGCCGTTGAGGACGTCGTGGCTCTCCTCGACGACAAAGGAATCGAGCGGACGGCGCTCCTCGGCGCCAGCATGGGCGGGGTCATCGCTCTCAAGACCGCGACGGCCCATCCGGGCCGAGTCTCCCGACTCGTCATCGCCTCGTCGGCGCCCTGCCTGACACACCACGGCCGCCGGGTGCTCGAGATGCTGCAGGACATGCTGCTCTACGCCCCGCCCGACCGCACCGGAGCGGCGCTGATGACCCTGGCCTTCGCGCCGCCGTTTCACGAGAAGTTCCCCGGCTTCGTCACCGAGGCCGACCGCCTCTACGGCATCGACGGGGTGGATCTGCCCGGCACCGCCCTCCAGGTGGAGCACCTCGTCCAAGGCTGGGACCTCCGCCCCGAGCTGCCGTCCATCGACGTGCCGGCACTGATTCTGGCGGGCGACCGCGATCCGGTCGTGGCGCCCGAAGAGACCGCCGAGCTGGCCGAGCTGATGCCCCGGGCCGAGCTCGTCCGGGTCCCTCACGCCGCACACTCGGTCCTCGCCGAGGGCGGCGAACCGGTCTTGGCGCGGGTGTCCGCCTTCTTGGAAGAAAAACCGTCCCCACGTTGATTCGTATAATGAGCGCGCGCTCTGCGCAGCCGATGCACCAACCGCGCACCGATCCGAATGCCGCCTGCCGCGGTCGAAACCGAAAGGAACACACCATGATTCAACGACGCGCGTCGATCCTCATCGCCTTGGCGTTGACTCTCTTCGCCGGCCCCACCATCCAGGCCCAGGAAGCCAACGTCCCCGTCACCGAGGTCATGCTCGACAACGGGATGCGCCTGCTTCTCGTCGAACGCCACGACTCCCCGCGGGTCTCCGGCGGCTGGGCCGCCCATGTGGGCTCGGCCAACGAGAACTACGGCATCACCGGCATCGCCCACCTCTTCGAGCACATGATGTTCAAGGGAACCCGGAACATCGGCACCACCGACTACGAGGCCGAGATGGAGATCATGGCCGAGCTCGACGCCATCCGCAGCGAAATGGACGTCGAGTACACCGCCCTGCGGGAAGCCAAGCGCCGCGGCGAGATCACCGGCAACATCTATCTCCCGGAGAACCAGACGCCCAGGCTCGCCGAGCTGCGCGAGAAGATGAAGGCCCTCCAGGACGCCCAACGCGAGTACATCGTCAACAACGAGTACGACAAGATCTACACCAACCAGGGCGCCACCGGGCTGAATGCCGGCACCAACTCCGACGCCACCGTCTACTTCATCGACGTGCCGTCCAACAAGCTCGAGCTGTGGTTCTGGATGGAGTCCGACCGGCTGCTCAACGCCGTCTTCCGCGAGTTCTACTCGGAGCGCGACGTGGTCCGCGAGGAGCGGCGGATGCGCGTCGAGTCCGACCCCACGGCCAAGTACGAGGAGCAGTTCGACTTCATGTTCTGGGGATCCATCCCCTACCACCATCCGGTCATCGGGTGGCCGTCGGACGTGGAAAGCATCAACCGCGCCCAGGCCGCCGAGTTCTTCTCGACCTTCTACGCTCCCAACAACATCACCGCGGCAGTCGTGGGAGACTTCGACACCGACGAGGCCATCGAGCTCGCCAAGAAGTACTTCGGCCGAATTCCGCGCGGCGAGAACCCGCCGCCGGAGATGATCACCGAAGAGATCGAGCAGCTCCAGGAGCGGCGCATGATCGCCACCGCCGACACCAACCCGTCGGTTCAGATCCGCTGGCACGCCGTGCCCTTCGTCCACAAGGACAGCTACGCCCTCGACGTGCTGAGCTCGGTTCTCAGCGGACGCACCGGCCGGCTCTACAAGGCCATGGTCGACGAGCGGACCATCGCCACCGGCCAGCCCTACGCCTACTTCAACGGCCAGCGCTACGCCGGCAGCTTCGAGGTCGGCGCCGAGCTCGCCGAGGGCGTCAGCCACGAGCAGGCCGAGGCCGCGCTGTTGGCGGAGATCGCCAAGCTCAAGACCGAGCCGGTATCCGACCGCGAGCTGGCCAAGGTCAAGAACCAGGAGCTCGCCAACTCGTTCCGCCGCCTGCAGTCCAACTTCTACCTCCTGCTCCAGCTCCTTTTCTACGACGTGCTCGGCAGCTGGGATTACATCAACACCTCGCCGGCCATGGTCCAGGCGGTCACCGCCGACGACGTCATGCGGGTGGCCAACGACTACTTCCCCGACACGGGCAAGAACGTGCTCTGGTACCACCGCGACGAGGCCACCGAGGAGGACCCGAACCTCGCCGCCCTTTCCGGCCAGGCCAAGACCATGGCCAAGCAGGCCATCGCCCAGATCGAGCAGATCACCGACCCGGCGGAGCTCCAGGGGCTCATGAGCCAGGTCCAGTCCATGATGGGCCAGGCCCCGCCCGAGTTCCACCCGGCCCTCGAGCTCATCGCCGCCCGGGCCCAGGAGCGCCTCGACGGCCTCTCGGAATCCGCCGGGGAGGAGGAGTGACATGCGACGCCTGAAGATTCTCTTTGTTCTCGTACTCTTCACCGCTCCCCTGTGCATCGCCGCCGACGCCGAGATCGCGAAGCGGCCCGAAGATCTGGTCTTCGGAACCGTCGACTGGCAGATTCCCGATGCCGGCGCCCTGCGCTTCGAGCTCGACAACGGGATTCCGGTCTACGCCCTGGCCGATCACTCGTTCCCCCTGGTGAACGTCGCAGTCTACTTCCGCGGCGGCCGCTACCTCGTCCCCGAAGGCAACGAAGGCCTCCACGCCATCGCCGCCGAGGTGTGGCGAACCGGCGGCGCCGGAGAGCTCAGCGCCTCCGAGCTCGATGAGGAGCTCGACTTCCTCGCCGCCATCCTCTCCACCAACATCGGCGACGTGACGGGCTCGGTCGGCCTCAACGTGCTGACCAAGGACCTGGACGCCGCCATGGCGCTGATGATGGACGTGCTCACCGAGCCGAGGTTTCAGGAAGACCGGTTCGCCAAGGCCGTCGACGACCTGCTTCAGGACATGAAGACCCGCAACGACAACACCGCGAGCATCGAAGGGCGCGAGTGGAGCCGGTTGATCTACGGCGAGGACTACTTCATGAACCGCCTCGCCACCTCGGGCTCGGTGGAAACTCTGACGCAGGAGATGGCGCGCGACTTCGTCACCTCGCTGATCCGTTCGGACAACATCATCCTCACCGTTTCTGGCGACTTCGACGAGGCCGGTATCAAGGGCTACCTGGAACAGCACTTCGGCGCCCTGCCGAAGCTCGAGACCGCCCTGCCCGCCATTCCGCAACCCGACCACACCCCGGCCCCGGGCGTCTACGTGGTCAACAAGGAGGACGTCAATCAGGGCCGGGTGAGCTACGGCCACCTGGGCTACCGCCTCGGCGATCCCCAGCAGTTCGCGCTCATGGTCGGCAACGACATCGTCGGCGGCTACGGCTTCACCGCCCGGATGATGAAGGAGATCCGCTCCAACGAAGGCCTCGCCTACGGCGCCTACTCCGCCCTCGGATTCCCCACCACCTATCCCGGTTCGGTGCGGGGCTTCTTCCAGTCCAAATCGTCCACCTGCGCCTATGCGCTTCAGATCGGCTTCGAGCTGTACGAGCAGATGCGCAGCGAGCCCGTCACCGACGAAGAGCTCACCGTGTCGAAGAACAGCTTCATCGAGACCTTCCCGAAGACCTTCGCGTCGGCCTCGCAGACCGTCTCGGTCTTCGCCATCGACGAGCTGCTCGGCCGTCCCCACGAGTACTGGACCGAGTATCGCGACAAGGTCGCCGCGGTGGACGCCGGGGCCATCACCGATGCCTTCGAGGCGAAGATCCACCCGGATGACATGATCGTCTTAGTGGTGGGCAATGTTGCAGAAATCAAGGCGGGACACCCCGATCATGACGCGAGGCTCACGGATTTCGGTGAAATTCGAGAGCTACCGCTACGTGATCCCATGACTCTGGAGCCCATCGTCGAGTAGCGCCCCTGCGTTTCGAAACACCAACGCCCGGGCTTCGGCCCGGGCGTTTTCGTTTTCCCACCCTCATCCGATGGCAGACATCACATTTGAACCGTAGATTGCCTCCCCGTCTCCAACCAGCCTCCGGTGAGCCCGGCCACGAACGCGTTTCCTCCAACGCGACCGCGCACGTCGGCGTTGGCCGGGGCGTGTCATGCACGACATTGTGCTTGGAAATCGTGTGGATCGAGAGCGCCCGCGCACAATGCGTGCTTGGCAACCCACGGGGAGCGCATTCCGGGTACGTTGATGAAGTCTGCAGGTAGGCCGCCGCTCGCCCGAACAGAACGGTCAACTCCCTCTCGTTCCCCACCATGACCGTGCTGTCGGGCGACGCTGGGTTGGCACCGCCGATAGGCGGAGTCAAGCCAGAAGGCCGGTTTCGCGGGTACCGTCCGTACCCGTTTCCGTATCCGCAGCAGTGGCCGATGGCCGTGGCCGATGACCGTTCCCGTATCCGATGACCGTGACCGATGACCGTGGCCGTGGCCGTGGCCGAGGGAGTGTCGACATCCGCGTCGGGAAGCATCGGTCGTCGGGAACGGCCACGGTCATCGGCTCCGGCCACCGGCTCCGGCCACCGGGATCGGGATCGGGATCGGGATCGAACCGGCCGCTGCCTCTGCCACTGACACTGACACTGACTAATAGGACCATCGGCCACGGCCACGGACGCGGACGCGGGAACCAGCCTATAATTCCGCTCACATGAAACGTCTTCTCTCTGTAATGCTCGCCATCTTCGCCCTCGCCACAGCCTGCCGTGAGGCCGGGCCGCCGGTAGCGGTGGGCACCCTGGAGCGTCACCGCATCGAGCTTCGGGCCGAGCGCCAGGAGCCTATCCTCCGGCTGGCGGTTTCCGAAGGTGATGTCGTGGATACCGGGGACGTGATCGTCGAGCTGGACAGCCGACGGGTCCGAGCCCTGCTCAGCCAGGCCGAAGCCAGTCGAGCCCTGGCCGCCGCGCGCCACGCCGAGGTGGTTCGCGGCGCACGACCTGAGGCCATCGATCTGGGCCGCGCCCAGCTCGCGGAGGCCGAAGCCGCCCTGGTGCAGGCCGAACCCGATCTTGCGCGCGCCCGCGAGCTCGTCGCTCAGGTCGTCGAGCCCCAGTCGCTGCTCGACACCGCCATGGCCAACCACGCCGCCGCCCTGGCTCGACGCGACGCCGCCCGTTCGAACCTCGAAGAGCTTTTGAACGGCGCCACCGTCGAGGAGCTCGACCAGGCCGAGGCCGACGTGCAGCGGACCGAGGCCGACATCACCAGGCTCGAGATCGACGCCGCCCGGATGGTTGTCGCCGCGCCCCGGGCCGGTGTCGTCGACGCTCTCCCGTTCCGTGTCGGCGACGAACCTCCGGCGGGCGCCGCGGTGGCGGTGTTGCTGGCCGACCAGGCGCCCTTCGCCAGAGTCTATGTCCCCGCCGAGCTCCGACCGAGAGCGGTGGCGGCCACTGCCGTTTCGGTGGCGGTCGACGGCTACGGCACAGCTTTCGAGGGACGAGTCCGAATGATCTCCGCCGAGGCCGCTTTCACCCCCTACTTCGCCCTGACCGAGAAGGACCGCGGCCACCTCACCTACCTCGCCGAAATCGACCTCGTCGGCGAAGAAGCCCGAAACCTACCCACCGGGTTGCCGGTGGAGGTGAGCTTCTGAGCGATCTCGCCATCTCGACCAGCGGCCTGACCCGCCGTTTCGGCGCGCTCACCGCGGTGAACCATCTCGCTCTCGAGGTGCCGAAGGGGAGAATCTACGGTTTTCTCGGCCCCAACGGATCGGGGAAGACAACCGCCATCCGCATGCTCTGCGGTCTGCTCGAGCCGTCGCAAGGCCACGCCACGGTCCTCGACCGCCGGCTTCCCGACGAAGCTGAAGACCTGCGCCATCACATCGGCTACATGACCCAGAAGTTCTCGCTCTACCAGGACCTGACGGTGGATGAGAACCTCCGCTTCGTGGGCCGCATCTACTCGCTGTCGGACGAGCAGTGGCGGCGGCGGATGACCGTGGCACGGGATCGTTACGACCTGGGCGCGATCGGCTCGCAGCTCGCTGGCACCCTCAGCGGCGGCCAGAGGCAACGACTGGCTCTGGCCTCGGCAACCTTGCACAAGCCCGAGCTTCTCCTGCTCGACGAACCGACCAGCGCCGTCGACCCGGAGACCCGCCGTTCTTTCTGGGACGCACTCTACGATCTCGCCGACGAAGGCGCGGCGATCCTTGTCTCGACCCACTTCATGGACGAGGCCGAGCGCTGCCACTACCTGGCCGTGCTCGACGATGGGCGAAAGGTGGCCGACGGCACCCCCAACCAGCTCAAAGCCGCGATCGGTGTCGCGATCGTGGATCTCGAATTGGCTGACCCGGTGCAGGGCCGCAACGTCCTCACCGAAACCGCCGGCGTGGTCAGCGTCGCCCAGCTCGGAGCCCGGCTGCGGGTCCACGTCGAACCGTCAGCAGGCGACCCCACCGGCCTCGTTCGCAGCACCCTGGAAGCTGCCGGCCTCGAGGCCCGGCCGGTCGCGGTGAAACCCAGCCTCGAAGACGTCTTCATGGCGGTGACCAGATGAGGCGTTTCGTCACCCGGGTCTTCGCCATCGCCGCGAAAGAGGTCGTCCAGCTCCGCCGCGACCGCTTGACTCTCGGAATGGTCGTCGGCATTCCGGCACTCCAGCTGATCCTCTTCGGCTATGCCATCAACACCGATATTCGCCACTTGAAGGCCGCGGTGGCCGACCAGGCCGCAACCGCCATGTCGCGGGAGCTCATTACCGCAGTGGAAGCGTCACAGGTTGCCGACATCGTGGCCGGCGCCAACACCGCCACCGAGCTCGAAGAACTCCTGCGGCGCGGCCAGGTGTCCATGGGAATCCTGATTCCCCACGACTTCGAGCGTCGTCTCGCTTCAGGTGATCGCCCCGCAGCCCAGCTCCTGGTCGATGCCACCGACCCCACGGTGCTCGCCACCGCCACGGCCCTGACGGAACTGACCCTGGGCGATCCACTGCGCCGGCCCTCGCCCGGAACCGCCCCCGCGATCTTCGAGGTTCGCGCCTACTACAACCCCGAGCGCCGCTCGGAGGTCCAGATCGTCCCCGGTCTGATCGGCGTCATCCTGACGTTGACCATGTCGCTCTTCACCGCTGTGGCCATCGTGCGCGAGCGCGAGAGCGGCACCCTTGAGTTCCTGATTAACACCCCGGTGCGGCGCTCCGAGCTGATGATCGGCAAGATCATCCCCTACATCGTCATCGGCCTCGTCCAGGTCTCCATCGTCCTTGGTCTCGGGGTGCTCCTTTTCAGGGTCCCGGTCCGTGGCGGCCTGTTCGACCTCTACCTGGCGGCGTGCGTTTTCATCGCCGCCACCCTCGCCCTCGGTCTGCTCATCTCCACCGTGGCGAAGTCGCAATTCCAGTCCATGCAGATGATCATGTTCTTCTTCCTGCCCAACATTCTGCTCTCGGGGTTCATGTTTCCCTTCGAGGGCATGCCCCGCGCGGCGCAGATCTTTGCCGAGCTTCTCCCCCTCACCCACTTCGTCCGGATGGTCCGGGGGATCATCCTCCGCGGCGCGACCCTCGGTGAGGTGAGCCACGAAATCTGGCCGCTGCTGGCGTTCTTCGGCATCGTGATGACCGCTGCGGTACTGCGCTTCCAGAAGCGGTTGGATTAGGCGAAGAGCCCCTTTACATCCGCGTCTGCAAAGCCTAACCTGTGATTGGTCCATCAACAAAAAATCGTGGTCACGGGAAATTCGCGGACATCGGCCGACGTCCGGACTGCACACCGCTGATGCGGAAGACCCGGCAACGAAGGGAGGCTCTGATGCGCAACGGAACGGCCCGTTTGTGGAAGAAAATCGGTCTGATTGGTCCTTCGATGCTGGTCCTGGTCGCGTGCGAAGGGTTTCTCGCATTCGTGTATGTATTCATCGTCTTCTTTGCCGGGGTGTTCGTCGCCACGAACCCCGAGGCTTCTCACCTCAAGACCTCAGGGAACGAGGCGATCACCCGATCGGCCGACTGGACCTACCTCGGCGCTGCGGCCCACCTCACTGGAGCAGCCGACACCAACTGGCGCAGCGATGTCGAGCTCCACAACGCATCCCATGAAGCCGCCACGGTGACCATTGAGCTGTTGGATCACGGAAAAAACAACTCCTCACCCGAGTCGGCCGAGTTCTTCCTGGGTCCGCGCCGTTCCCTGCTCCTGTCAGATGTACTCGCGACAAGCTTCACTGACACCGAAAAGGCGGCTCTTCGTTTGCGAACCACCGGCGGCGCCGTCATGGCTACCGACCGCACATACAATCTCCTCGACGAAGACAATACTCTCGGTCTTCCCCCCGGAGCCACGTTCGGGCAGTACATCCCGCTGCAGAACATGAGATCCGCCTTCAGCAACATCGACGAGGGCAGGCTGATCGGCCTCACCCACGACGAAACGGCCCGCACCAACCTCGGTCTGGTGAATCTGACTCCCATCGAGACCAGAGTGAGGACTGAGCTCTTCCTCGCCGACGGAACAGCGCTCGGCACGTTTCAGACCCGGTTGGAGCCCTATGAGTACCGCCAGATCAACCGGGTATTCGAACGTGCGACATCGGCCCCAGTAGCCGACGGATATCTCGTGGTCAGCGGGCTCACCGAAGGAGGCAGCTGCCTCGCCCATGCTTCCGTGGTGGACAGCGTGACCGGCGATCCCGTTTTCGTCCCCGCGGTTCGGATGACGACTCCGGCCGGTCAGACACCACCTGTAATCGTCATCGTGGCTTCGGCCCATGTCTCCGGCGCTGCCGGAACCAACTGGCGGACCGACCTCGAGATCCACAACCCCAACGACACACCCGTGGACTTCGCTGTCGAACTCCTCGAGCTCAACAGCAACAACCTTTCGCCGCGCACCGAGACAGGGACCCTGGCAGGCCAGTCCGCCGTTCGATACGAAGACGTACTGCAAGACCTCTTCGGTTTCGACGGCGCGGCAGCCCTGAGGATCGTGCCCGACGGCGGGCGGCTCATCGCCACCAGCCGAACCTTCAATCAGCTCACGGCGGGTAATCCACACGGCTTGCCTCCCGGCGCCTCATTCGGTCAGTTCATTCCCGGAGTCGAGCCTTCCGCAGCCATCACTCCGGACAGCGAAGGCCGGATGGTTCACCTGGCGTACGACCCGACGGGCGAGCGGGGATTCCGCACGAATCTCGTTCTGGTCAATGCGACTGCGGACCGAACACCGGTTCGCGTCGAGCTCTTTTCGGCCGACGCCACTCCGTTGGGCACCATCGATTTCAACCTCAGAGCCTTTGAGTACAAGCAGATCAACAACGTCTTTTCTCGGGTCACCGACCAAGCGGTTCAGGACGGCTATGCAGTCGTGCGGGTGAGAAAGGACGAAGGCGCTGCTTTCGCGCTCGCCTCGGTGGTCGACAATCTGACCGGCGATCCGGTGGGGATGATGGCGACCATCGTGCGTACGGCGGACGCCGCCGCCATGGTGGACAATGTCTCGGGTCTGATGGGCATCATGGGTGGCGTGGGAGTCGAAAGACCCGTCTCCATCGAGGGATTGATTGGCGAGCTCCAACAGATCGGGGTTGACGGACTGGTCGATATCGCGGCTGACGCATACCCACCGGGTGTCGCCACCGAGGAAGGCGGAGTCATCACCGCCGATTTCGGATCAGGGACTCGGTTCGACAACGTCACTCTGGCGGGGTCATCGACCCTCGATTTCTCGGGGCTCGTGGTCG
Source organism: Thermoanaerobaculales bacterium (assembly GCA_036351195.1). Taxonomy (GTDB): domain Bacteria; phylum Acidobacteriota; class Thermoanaerobaculia; order Thermoanaerobaculales; family Sulfomarinibacteraceae; genus JAHECW01. The sequence continues at coordinate 22,156 of JAZBOQ010000256.1, forward strand.
ACGAAAGCGGGGTTCGTGGCGAGATCGTCGAAGTCTTCGATGGTTACACCGTCAACGGCGAGGCGCCACCCATCGACGGAGTTCAGGTCTCCGTCGACCTCGAAGCCCGGAACGACGGCACGATCGCAGGCACCATCGGATTGTCCGAAAGCCCCATGAGGAAGAGCACCGGCGCGACGCTCACCGGCGCCGTCGGCATCGATACCGGGATCTGTCTGACCTACCCCATCAGCGGCGAAATCACCTTCACCTCCCCCGACGGCGAGGTCATCACCGTCACCTTCGGGCCCGACTGCGACGGCTCCTTCACCACCGATATCGAACCTGCTTGGGACTGGGAGTACCGCTTCCAGAGCCCCATGACCGACTGGGCCCAGGTCTACGTTGCCAGCTCGCACAACGCCCGCGTCTTCAGAGACGTGGCCGATTACTGGATTCCAAACACCGGCGGCACCGAGTTCTACGGCCGCGAGAACCCGGGTGACACACCGGCGGGGATCATCACCTATCGATTCCCATTCGCCAATCCGACCACCGCGGCGCGAATCCGCACCGACACCGCCACCTTCAATTTCGAGTCCAGCAAGGGCCACAACTATCTCCTGGCATCGGCCGACGGGGTCGATTGGGTTCTCCTCAATGAGGTGCCTCCCCCAGAAAACCCGGGCGACCCGCCACGTAACGGCTACTTCGACGGCATCCTGCCGCCGGGCGCGATAGGAACGACGGAAATCTGGATCAGAGTGGAGCTTTACGCGTACGGAACCGCGACCGCAAACGGGTTCACCAACACCGCACAGCACGCGCGATTTTGGGAGTCCGGAGCCCGCGACACCTTCATCCTCGAAGTCGCGTGCGTGGACGGAAACTGTATCGAATAGCCAACTCAGCCACGTGCAATCATCAGCGATCCAGGTGAGGTCGTTGCTCGAGGCCAGATCGCCGGCGCCCCCGCCGACATGATCTCATTCCGGTGAGGCCATCCATCAGTCGGGATACGAATTTCGCACGAAGCTGAACTGAAAGCACCCTGCCGCAAGCTCCGCTGCTCCGGCTGCGTTGTTGAATGCAACCGGGTCGAGTGACGGTGCAGATGTCAACTGGCCGCAGAATCCCGCGAGAGCGGGATCGAGTTCGGCTCGTTGATGCACGGCACCGGTCACGGTCCCAACCAATGCACGTCGCGAAACCGCTGGACGGAGTTGATCAGATACAGCGCTTCGGTTTCTTTCAACTCCTCAATGCGAATCACCCTCTCGGCAATCTCGCCCCGGGAGAGAAGCTCATCGCGATAGGTCCCCGCCAGCAGACCGGACGACACCGGCGGGGTGACCAGCTCTCCGTCGATACGAGCCACGAGGTTGGCGATCGTGCTTTCGGTGACCTCGCCGCGCTCGTTCCACAGGAGCACGTCGTCGCAGTCGGGTCGGGAAGCGCGGGCTCGCTCGTAGACCTCGCGATTGGTGGTCTTGAA
>JAZBOQ010000257.1:0-2155 GCA_036351195.1 Thermoanaerobaculales bacterium
ACTTGTGGTGGAGCCCGAAGTAGTGGTCGCCGATATTGCGTCCACCGAGGATCGCCGCCTGGTTGTCGGCGATCAGGAGCTTGTCGTGCATCCGGCGGTTGAGCTTTTTGGCGCGGGCGACGGTCTCGAACGCTCGCGTGGCGCCCTTGCTCGCCCAGGGATTGAAGACCCGGACCTCGATGTTCTGGTGGGCGCTCAAGTTGGCGAGGCTCGATTTGCCCTTGAGAAACAGGGCGTCATCGACCACGGCGCGCACCCGGACGCCGCGTTCGGCGGCCTCGATGACGTGCTCGAGCAGCACGAGGCCGCTGGGATCGTTGTACCAGAGGTAATAGAGCAGGTCGAGCGAACGCTCCGCCGAATCGACCAGGGCCAACCGCCACTCGAGGGCCTCGCCGTTCGCGTCGAGGGGAGAGTAGCCGGAGACGTCGGAGCCGTGCCGAGCGGCGAAATCGGCAACGTGTCGCCCGAGGGCGGTCCCGGGATCAGGAGCCAGTGCGACGGTGTCGGGTGGCGGCGGGTATTCGCTCGGCAACGATGCGCACGCGGTGGCGACCAACAAGAGCGCAGAACCGATGAGTCTCGACAACTTGGTTGGGGCTTTCATTTCGGCACCTCACAACGCAGAGCCGGCACTGGACCGATAAGGACCCGTCTGTGTTCGTTCACCGGTCTCACAGTTCACCGAGGTCAATCCACATCCAGAGTGCGCCGAGATACCGGTGGCGCGTGCCGCCCTGATATGCCTCGACCGATGCCCACAATACATAATCCTCGTAGTCCGCGGTCCAGTTGGCCTGTGTCGCCAGCGCCTTCCCCTTGACCTTCTTCACTCCTGATTCGGACTCACCCACAATGGACTTCTTCGCCCACCTGTTGAAGCTCTCTTCGTCGGGGCAGCTCACAGCAAGTAGAAGGATCACGATTCCGATACCGATCGCAGACTTGACGACGATCTTGAGTCCAATCATCTGTTCTCCTCGCCGGCCGCCCGACGGTCTCGGTTCGGCGGCTCCTCTTGCTTCTCGAACCACGCGCGGGACCTGATCGAAACGACCTTGCCGACGTCGTCGTCGAAGGCGACCCCGACGGACCTCGCTCCGTGCCTGGCGAAAATCCTGCCGTTCTTGATCTGGTCTCGGATGTGAACCCAACCGAGAATCTCGACGCCCTCACCCGTGAGGCCGATGTCGTCGACGGTCAGGTAGCCCTTCCCGAATCCCAGATCCATCGCCCCGTCGAGTCCCTTGATGTTTCGGGTCAGGTTCAACCACTTCATTTCGTTTGTGAACTTTCGAAGAAGGATCAGCAACGGCCGCGTATCTTCCATCTGCAGCACAATGTGACTGTCCATGGTCATCGGCGTACCGAAGGTGACGATGCCCTCTGCGATCTCCAGATGGCCGTACCAGGGCTCGAGCTTCTCCTGCTCTTGTTCAGAGCTCCCGGATCGGGCGATGTCGTCCAGTCGGATGGTCGAGCCCGCCACGTCGAACGTCCCGGTCGCCAGATCTCCCTCCGTCAGGAGCGCGTGCACCTCCAGATCACCGTGCAACGGGACATCACGGCGCTTCAGAATCACATCGTCGGCGACGAGATCCAACCGCCCGGACACGCTCATGTTTTCCTTCTTCTCGAGTTGCCCTCCCAGCTCTCCGGTCCCGGACTCGATGGAGAGCATGCCCTGCCCCGGCAGCAGCGGCGCGAGGGCAACCACATTTGTTGCGAATCCGTCCGAGTTGGAACCGGCAATCCTCAGACTGCCCGATGTTCCAGCCATGATTTCGGACAGTTCAGAGCAACCCGAGGGGAAGGGCTTCACCCTGACATCGAGATCGAGAGCGAGATCCTCGGTCAGCACCTCGGATGCCCAGGTCACGACGGCGGATTTCAACCGGACGACTCCTCTGTTGATCGCATTCCATTCATCGAGGACGATGGTCATCCCGCCCTTGACCGTCCCTTCCCCTTCGATCCGGTACTCGTTGTGGGCAAACCTGACGGTGCCGCCGATTCGAGCCCTGGAAAGTTTGACGGTCCAGTGTTCAGAGTCGTCTTCTTGAGGATTCACGACTTCGGGGATGGGATTCGGAGGGTTTTCGAAACCGGGGATCTCCGGAAAGAACTCGATGTTCGCCGTCAGACCGGGGAAGAG
>JAZBOQ010000258.1:0-29282 GCA_036351195.1 Thermoanaerobaculales bacterium
CTGCAGCGGGCCTGTCGACGACACCCTCCTCGGCGGCGCGCGCGAGCGCGGCGGCTGAGATGGACTCCCGCCGTTGGGGCGGCATGGCCGGCCGGACCGGCTCGGAGGCCGGGGCGGCCGCGCCTGGTTGTGACGAGGCCATGCGCTTGCGCAGCTTCTTGAGGGTAAGCTTGGTAATCTCCTTGAGGGTTTCGAAGACGCCGTCGCCGTTGATCGCCGAGGACTCGTGCCAGGCATAGATCGCGTGCGGGTTGAGATCGGCGTTGAGTTCGTCAACGGTGAGGATGTTCTTCAGGTCACGTTTGTTGTACTGCAGAACGAGGGGGAGGTCGGACATCTCCAACCCCAGCTCCTTGAGGTTGTCCACGAGACTGCCGAAGCTCTCGATGTTCGCTTCGCGCATCGGGCGCTGAGAATCGGCGACGAAGACGAGCCCGTCGACTCCCTTCAGGACCAACTTACGGGTGGTGTTGTAGAAAACCTGGCCGGGCACCGTGTAGAGCTGAAGACGAGTCTTGAAGCCGCCGATGGTTCCGACCTCGATGGGGAGGAGGTCGAAAAAGAGCGTCCGGTCGGATTCGGTCTCCAACGAAACCATTTCACCCCGGGAGTTCGGGGTGGTTTTCGCGTAGATGTAGGACAGGTTCGACGTCTTCCCACACAGGCCGGGACCGTAATATACGATCTTCGCGGCCATCTGCATCGTTGCCCAATTGAAGAAAACCATGCTGGTGTCGTTTCCTCGTCAGCCAAATCAACGCTAACACACCGTGTTTGACGGGGTCAATGAGGTTCGGCGCGGTGGGGAACAGCCGTTTCGTCCGTTCGAGGGCCGGAGATGGGGCGGTGGACGTTCGAGGGTGGATCAGCGCTTGGAGCACTCGGTATTTTCGGGCGGAAATGCTACACTCAACAAGGCTTGCGTGGAGATGAATTAGCGATCGCGGGGCGTCGTTCAGAGCTTCGCGATTTTCGTGCGTCTGTAAGGGAGTGGGTTTGGAGCTGAGCCGCCGAGGATTCAACGTGCTGTGCGCCGTTGTCGAGCTGTACATCCGCTCGGGCGGGCCGGTGGCGTCGGCGGAGGTGGCGAAATTTTCCCGCCTCTGCCTGTCTCCTGCAACCATCCGAAACGTGATGGCTGAGCTCGAGGAGGCCGGCTATCTCGACCGGCCCCACGCCTCGGCCGGTACGGTGCCGTCGGACCTCACTCTGCGTTTGTACGTGGACCGGGTGCCCGGGGGCCGGCGGCTGTCGCCGAAAATGCGGGCCGACCTCGAACGACGCATGGAGGGAATGCGGCGCGAGCTCGTGGAGGACTTCGCCTGGGTGGCGCGCCTCACCGCCGAGGCGACCAACGAGGCCGGTGTGGCAGTCCGGCCCTTCGCGTCGGACCGATTCCTCGAGGCGGTGTCGCTGGTGGCCCTGGACGGCGGCCGGGTTCTCGGTATTCTCGTTACCGCCGATGGGACGGTGGAGAAACGCCTGCTCCGCGTGGAGTCGGCCCTCACCCGTGATCGGCTTCAAAGGATCGCCAACTACCTCACCTCCGAGTTCCACGGTCTCAATCTTGACGAGATCACGCAGACGGTGAGCGCTCCGGACGGGGACGCGGCGAAGCCACCACGGGACGAGCTCGAGCGGCAGGCCATGGAGATCATCTCCGAGCTGCTGCCCTCGGAACGGGGGCGCGTCGAGGTCCAGGTCGCAGGCACCGAGAATCTCCTGCAGACCGAGGAGTTTACCGAAATCGAGCGGGTGCGATCGTTGTTTGCAACCCTCGATGACGATCAGCGGATCGTCCGCGAAATCCGACGGGCTCTCACGGGCCGGCAGACCCAGGTGATCATCGGCCGCGAGTCGACGCTCACCGAGTCCGGCGGTCTCGGTGTGGTGACGACCTTGTTTTATAAGGATGGTCGGCGCGCCGGCGCGCTGGGAGTCGTCGGTTCGCGGCGTATGGACTACGCGCGGATTGTTCCGGTCGTCGAGTTTATCGGCGACTCGTTGACGAGAATGTTGCAGGAATCGGGAGCCATGAATGGTTGACAGCAAAGATACCCCGTTGGATCTCAATCAGGACGACCTCGACGACATCGAGATCGAGTTCGTCGACGAGGGCGGCGGGGAGAGCGAGGCGGACGCGCAACCGCAACCCGAGCCGGAGGAGAAGGGGCTGGAACCGGTGGACCTGGGTCCCTCGGTGGAGATCGAAATCGAGCGCCTCGAGGGCGAGCTCGACGAGCTCAGGGACATCCACTTGCGGAAGCTGGCCGAGTTCGACAACTTCAGAAAGCGCACCGAGCGCGAACGGGTCGAAATCAAAAAGTTCGCCAGCGAAGAGCTGGTTCGCGAGCTCCTGCCGGTGCTCGACAACTTCGAGCGCGCTTTGGAGCACGGCTCGGAAAGCGATCCCGGCGCATTCCATGAGGGTGTCGAAATGATTGCACGGCAGCTCTGGGACGCCCTGGAGCGTCAGGGCGTGGAGGTCGTGAACCCCGAAGGAGAGAGATTCTCTCCCGAGTTCCACGAGGCGGTTCACCGAGTGGAGGACGAGTCGCTGGAACCCGGCACCGTCGCGTCGGTGCTGGCCAAGGGTTACGTCTACAACGGACGTCTGGTCCGCCCGGCGATGGTGGGTGTCGTGGCTGACGCTCCGAAGCCCCCGGAGAACGGTTCCGGCGAAGAACCGGCGGGGGCTGGAGGAGCCGATGAGTAAGATCATCGGCATCGATCTCGGGACAACCAACTCCTGCGCCGCTGTCGTCGACGTCACCAAGCCCATCGTCATCCCGAACCGGGAGGGCGCGCGGACGACCCCCTCGGTGGTGGCATTCACCTCCGATGACGAGCGTCTGGTGGGCCAGATCGCCCGCCGGCAGGCGATGACCAACCCCATGAACACCGCCTACGCGGTGAAGCGTCTGATCGGCCGCAAGTACGACTCGGAAGAGGTGAAATGGGCAAGGACCCTGGTCCCCTATGCCATCGTGGAGGCGGAGAACGGCGACGTTAGCGTCGAGGTCAAGGGTCGGCGTTACAGCCCTCCGGAGATCTCGGCCTTCGTGCTGCGGGAGATCAAGGAGTTCGCCGAGGAGTTCCTCGGTGAAGAGGTGGAGCAGGCGATCATCACCGTTCCGGCCTACTTCGACGACTCCCAGCGACAGGCGACCAAGGACGCCGGCACCATTGCCGGGCTCGAGGTCCTCAGAATCATCAACGAGCCCACCGCCGCATCGCTGGCCTACGGCTTCGGGAAAAAGACCAACGAGACCATCGCGGTCTACGATCTCGGCGGCGGGACCTTCGATATCTCGGTGCTCGAGATCGGTGACGGCATCTACGAGGTAAAGTCCACAGCCGGCGACACCTTTCTGGGCGGCGAGGATTTCGACTCCAGGATCATGGAGTACATCCTCGAGCAGTTCAAGGTCGAAACCGGGCTCGACCTGTCCGACGACATGATGGCCATGCAGCGGATCAAGGAGGCGGCGGAGTCCGCCAAGTGCGCGCTGTCTACCAGCGACGTGCACCAGATCTCCCTGCCCTTCATCGCGGCCGATCACACCGGGCCCAAGCACCTCCAGATGCAGCTGACCCAGAGCCAGGTGGAGGAGCTCGTGGTGGACCTGGTGGAGAGGACGCTGGATCCGTGCCGCAACGCTCTGGAGGCGGCGCGTCTGGCGGAGTCGGACATCGATCAGGTGATCCTGGTCGGTGGTCAGACCCGGATGCCGCTGGTGCTCAAGATCGTGACCGATTTCTTCGGCCGGCCACCGTGCCAGGACATCAATCCCGACGAGGTCGTGGGCATCGGGGCCGCGATCCAGGCGGGGATTCTTCAGGGTGAAGTCAAGGACCTCATCCTGCTCGACGTGACGCCGCTGTCTCTCGGCATCGAGACTCACGGCGGGCTCTTCACCAAGATCATTGAACGCAATTCCACCATTCCCACCAAGAAGAGCATGATCTTCACGACCGTCGCCGACAATCAGACGAGCGTGACCGTGCACGTCCTCCAGGGCGAGCGCGGCATTTCGATCGAGAACCGCTCCCTGGGGCGCTTCGACCTGGTTGGTATTCCGCCGTCGCCCCGCGGCGTTCCGCAGATCGAGGTGACGTTCTCCATCGACTCCAACGGCATCGTCAACGTTGCGGCTCGAGACATGGCCACCGGCAAGGAGCAGAGCATCGAGGTGAGTCCCGCGGGGGGTCTGTCCAAGGCCGAGATCGACGCGCTCATCGCCGAGGCCGACATGCACCGGCAGGACGACCAGGACCGGCGCGAAGTCCGGATGCTCCAGAATCGCCTGGATGGTCTGATCCACACCAACGACAGGGTGTTCAAGGAGTTCGGCGCCTCGCTGGCTCAGGCCGAGCGGGACGAGGTCCGAGGAACCCTCGATCGGGCGCGCAAAGCTCTCGCCAACGAGGAACGTTCGGTGCTCGAAGAGGCGATTCTCGCGGTTCAGTCGGTGGGACAGATTCTGACCCAGGTCATCATGGTGGATCCCATGGCTGCTCTCGGCATTGATATGGCGGGAGACGACCAGGGGAGCGACGAGGAAAGCTGACGATAGACAATGAGCCCCAATCAACGCGACTACTACGAGGTCCTCGGTGTCTCTCGAACGGCCTCACTGGACGAAATCAAGAAAGCCTATCGCGGCCTCGCGGTGAAGTACCACCCCGACAGGAACCCCGGCGACAGCGCGGCAGAGGAGAAGTTCAAAGAAGCCTCAGAGGCTTATGCCGTGCTCTCGGACACCGCCAAGAGAGAGCGCTACGATCGGTTCGGGCACCAGGGCGTCGAAGGGCAGCAGTTCAGCGGTTTCGACCCGGCGAACTTCGGTGACTTCGCCGACATTCTCGGTGATCTCTTCGGTTTTGGGGATATCTTCGGCGGGCGGCAGGCGCAACGCCGCGGCGGGCGCCAGCGGGGTCACGATCTGCAGTACACCCTGCGGATCTCCCTCGACGAGGCCGCGCACGGAGTCGAGCGGTCGATTCGGGTGCCGCGGCTCGAGCAGTGCGACACCTGTTCCGGCAGCGGCTCGAAACCCGGCACAACGCCGGAGGCATGCGGCACCTGTGGCGGCAGCGGGCAGGTCATGTTCCGGCGCGGCTTCCTGTCGGTGGCCCAGACGTGTCCGTCCTGCACCGGAGCCGGCCGGGTCAATCGCGATCCGTGCGAGTCCTGCAGCGGCCGCGGCCGGGTCGAGCGCGAAACCACCCTCAGCGTCGAGGTGCCGGCGGGCGTGGACAGCGGAATGCGCCTGCGTCTTTCCGGCGAAGGGGAAGGCGGAGTTCACGGCGGGCCCGCGGGCGACCTCTTCGTGGTCATTGCCGTGGCGCCCCACGAGGTCTTTGAGCGCGACGGAGACGACCTTCACATGGAGCTGCCGTTGTCGGTCTATCAGGCCATGCTGGGCGCGGACATCGAGGTCACCACGATTCGCGGTGACGCCACTGCTCTCAAGATCCCTGCGGGCACCCAACCGGGAGACGTGCTGCGCATCCGGGAAGCGGGGATGCCCAACGTCAACGGCCGCCGGACGGGGGATCTCCACGTGCACGCGAAGGTTGTGGTTCCGACCAAGATCAGCTCCGAGCAGCGACAGCTGGTCGAGGAGATCGCCCGGCTCGGCGGGGGCTTCGAGCCCGAGGACCAGCGCAGCCTCTTCGAACGGCTCAAGCAGGCCTTCGCCGGCGACTGACGCACATCCGATCATGAGACCGCCTGGCTACACGGAGATCAGATCGACGATCCGGAGGTCGGCGGAAGAGGATCTGGCCGACGCCCTGTCGCAGCTCGGCGTGCTCGGTGTGCAGGTGGAGCCCCGGGAAGAGGAACGGGTCGAGGTGAGCGTCTGGGTTTCCGCCGGAAAGGGCGGACTCGAGCTGGAGATTCAGAAAATCCTGGATGCACTGGGTTCCGATGAGGTGCAGCGAACGCATCACGAGTCCCAGGACTGGTCCGCCGAGTGGCGCCGGAGATTGACCGCGTTCGAGGTTGGTCGTCGATGGTGGATCGATCCTCACCCAGACACGACCGAAACGCCGCCTGAGGGCCGTCTGCAGCTGGCGGTGGAGCCCCGGGCCGCCTTCGGCAGCGGGACCCATGAGTCGACCCGATTGATGCTGATGGACATGGAGGAGCTGGACTTCGGCGGGCAGTCGGTGCTGGACATCGGCACCGGTTCCGGAGTCCTGTCGGTGGCGGCCGAACGTCTCGGTGCGGCAACGGTGGTGGCGCTGGACATCGACCCTCTGGCCGCCTGGGAGGCTCGTGCCACCGCCCTCAGGCAGCCGTGGCGGTGCCGTTTGTCGGTGGTGGCGGGTCCCGTCGGCTGTCTCGGCCGCGTTCTGTTCGACGTGGTGCTGTGCAACATGATCATCGCCGAGTTCGAGCCGTTCCTGCCTGAGCTTCGGAACTGGTTGGCTCCGGGCGGCGTGGTGGTTCTTTCGGGCATTCTGGAATGTGAGCGGGCGGCGGTCACCTCCCTGTTGGCCGACAGCGGGCTGCGGGCGGTGGGTCAGCGGAGGCTGGGGGATTGGATCAGCGTGCGAGCCGAGAGGGACCGGACGCGATGAAGCAGGCACCGTGGCTCCTGGCCCCGAACCGGCTGACTGACGAAGGCGTGTCGCTGCGGTTGGACGATGGAGAGTCCCGGCACGCGTTCGGGGCCTTGCGGCTGACCAGCGGAACCCGGGTTGTTCTCGTCGACGGCGAGGGCTCGCTGGCCCGGGGAGCTCTCACCCTGGCGCGGAGAGGCTCGGCCGAGGTGCTGGTGGAGAGCGTGGAATCGGTGCCCAGGCCCGCCGGCGGTCTGACCCTCGCGGTGGGAATCCTCGCCGGATCGGCAATGGATCCAGTGGTCCAGAAGGCGGTGGAGCTGGGTGTCGAACGGCTGGTGCCGGTTTGTTGTCGGCGATCACAGCTCGGAGCGAAAAGGGCAGCGAGCCGGCTCGATCACTGGGATCGCCTGTCGCGGCAGGCTCTCAAGCAGTGTCACCGGGTCTGGGCCATGACGGTGTCGGCCCCAGTCAGTCTGGCGGAACTCGTCTCGCGGGTGGATTCCGGAAGGGGAGTGCTCGCCCACCCCTCCGGGCTTCCGGTGAGAGAGCTCTCGCTCCACCCGGACACCGTGCTCCTGGTGGGGCCGGAGGGGGGACTCGCGCCCGAGGAGGAGGCTCTTCTCGACGCAGAAGGATGGCGACGTCTGCGCCTGGGCCCTCACATTCTCAGAGCCTCGACGGCCGCCATCGCCGGCGCTGCGGTGGCGCTCCATGAATCGGGTTGACGCACCCTGTACACTCCTGCGATGTCTGATTCGACGATCTGGATCGACTCCCATGCTCACCTCACCATGTTCTCCCGGGACGAGCTACCCGATGTGCTTGCCGGTGCGGCCGAAAGGGGAGTGCGCGGAGTTCTCGTCCCTGCGACCTCGCCCGGTGATCTCGACGACGCCGCCGGAATCGCCGCCGACGAACCGGACAGGGTGGTGGCGGCCGCCGGTATCCACCCGCACGACGCCTCGTCCCTGGACGCCGGGGTCAAACGTCGGATCGAAAAGGCGTTGCTGCAGGATGGGGTGGTGGCGGTAGGCGAGATCGGGCTCGACTACCACTACATGAACTCGCCCCGTGAGGATCAGCTCGCCGCCCTGGAGTGGCAGCTCGACCTCGCCCTGGAGTCGGAGCTCCCGGTGGTGCTTCACAACCGGGACTCCTGGTTCGACCTGGAACCGGCTCTGACCCGCCGCAGCCCTCGGCTTCGAGGAGTGACCCACTCCTTCACCGAGGGACCCGAGGAGGCGCTTCGCGTTGTCGAGCTCGGTCTCAGGGTTGGCATCTCGGGGATGGTGACCTTCGCCAAGGCCGACAACATCCGGGACATGGCCCGGCCGTTGCCGATGGACCGGGTCATGGTCGAGACCGACAGTCCGTTCCTCGCTCCGGTGCCCCATCGGGGGAGCAGAAACCAACCGGCGTTCGTCGTCGAGGTCGGCCGCCGTCTGGCGCGCCTGTGGGATCAGGAGCCGGACCGGGTTGCCGAGAGTTCAACGGCGGTTTTTCGCGAACTCTTCGGCCTGCCGTCGAGCTGGCCGCGGATCTGAAAAGGTCTCAGGCCTTTTTCGGTCGTCGACCGCGGCGTCGTTTGACGTCTTTCACGTTGATGAAGAGCATGCCGCCACCCGCATCACGCGTCACATCGAATCGCTGACTGTCTTCGATCGACAGCCCGTATTGATGGAAGAACTGTGGTGACTTGAGGCTCACCGAGCGCCGCCTTCTGGAAAGCGGAAGCGAGCCTTCATCCTCAGCTTTTTTGGATATTTTCACGCCGATGATCTTCCGCGTCTTGTCGAAAAACAGCACTGCGAACTTTGCTGAATCAAGGCCGAAAGCCTCGACCGACGCGGCATCAAATGAAATCAGACCACTCGGGCGAATCGTCGCTCTTGGCCGGATTCCCGCAGCTTGTGGAGGCACAAATTTCTCAAAGGCCATCAGCCACCTCCGAAGGGTTCATTTTCACGCTATCCAAAATGCGTTCTAAAGTCAAGGAAAATCAAACAGAAATTGAGAAAAAACTTGCTGTTTCGAATGCATGACAAATTATCCACAGGCACGGGATTAACTTTGTGCTTTCGTTTGTCCGAATCATGGAAATGCCTTTTGATGCCGTTGTTTTTTCTGCGAACCGTACGTGATTCGCCGTCCAGACAGCCCGAAGCAGGGCCCGTGTTAAACCGGCAAAACGGCGGGTTTTCAACGCACTTGATGTCGGAAAATACCGCAAAGTCACGACAATCGGAAGCATGGCGTTGACCGGAGCTACGGGGTACACTGCTGAGGATGCAATCGTTCCGCACCCTGCCTGCACAGTGGATCGAGCTCGACGCGAAGGCGTTGGTGCACAACTCGGCTGTGTTTCGCTCAATGGTGCCCTCGACCACCGCTCTCCTCGGGGTGGTGAAGTCCAATGCCTATGGTCACGGCCTCGGCGAGGTGGCGGGAGTCGTTGCCGACCGACTTGACTGGTTCGGGGTCCACTCGGCGGCGGAGGCTCGACGCCTGCGGCGTTTGGGGATCACCAAACCGATCCTGGTGATGGGAGTCGTCCCGCCGTCGGAACTGCACGACCTCGACCACGATATTCATCTCTTGGCGGCATCGACTTCGGCGCTGAATTGGATCGGTGATTACCGGTCGAGTTCCGGCGTGTCTCTTCCCGTTCACCTGAAGATCGATACCGGAACCAAGCGTCAGGGAATACCCCTGGAGGACCTGAATGAGTGCCTTCGGACCGCGGCGAAAAACAGACTCGATGTGACCGGGCTGGCGACGCATTTTGCCAATATCGAGGATACTCTCGAGCACGAATTCGCCCGTGAACAGCTGGATCGGTTCCATCTCGCCGTGGAAGCGGCGACGCGGGGGCTCGGCCACCGGCCGCCGTATCTTCATGCGGCGTGCTCTGCGGCAACTCTGCTGTTTCGTCAGACTGATTTTTCTCTGGTGAGGTTGGGGATTTCACTGTACGGACACTGGCCGTCGCGCGAGACCCGCCTTTCGCTTCAGCTCGACGATCCGCACGACCGCATCGAGCTCAGGAACGTGCTGTCGTGGCGAGCGATGGTCGGGCAATTGCAGAGGGTCTCCAGGGGCGAGACGGTGGGATATGGCCGGACCTGGACCGCCTTGCGGGAAACCGCCCTGGCAGTGATTCCAGTAGGTTATGCGGACGGTTATCCCCGCGAGTTGGGTAATCGGTCTCGGGTGGCTGTACGTGGAGTTGGGGTGCCGGTGGTCGGCCGCGTTTGCATGAACATTCTGATGGTGGATGTAACGGATATTCCCGACGTGAGGATCGGCGACACCGTCACCCTGTTGGGCCGAGATGGTGAGACGGTCGTCACCGCGGAAGAGCTGGCGGCACACTGCGGCACCATCAACTACGAGTTTCTGGCCCGGCTCTCGCCGGCTATTCCCAGGGTTGTCCGCCCGTGAAACGGCTCCCCTCGGCGAGCGTGGTGGTGCCGACGTTCAACCGCCTTTCCGATCTGCAGCGAGTTGTTCGAGCGGTCACCGCTCAGATGGCCGATCTGAGCTCGACCTGCGAGCTCATCGTCGTCGACGACGGTTCGAATGACGGGACCGGACCGTGGCTCGACGAGCAGGCCGCGATGGACGGGATCACGGTTCTGCGTCAGGAAAACGCGGGTCCGGCGAAGGCTCGAAACCGTGGCGCGGCAGCCGCCAGCGGGTCGGTGGTGCTCTTTCTCGGCGACGACACCGAACCCTGCGACGGGTGGCTGCTCGAGCATCTCGAAACGCACCGGATCGCCGGCGCAGGCGACGCCACCGCGGTGCTCGGCTACACCGCCTTTCCGAGCACGGTGGACAGTCCTTTCCTGCGTTGGATCAACGAGTACGGGGCCCAGTTCGGCTACGCGTTGATCGACGACCCGATGCGGGTGGACTTCAACTTCTTCTACACCTCGAACATCTCCCTGCCGCGGGTGGTTTTTGACCAGACCGGAGGCTTTCGCGAGGATTTTCCCGCCGCGGCGTGGGAGGACATCGAGTTCGCGTACCGGGCGACGGCAGCGGGGATGAGAATGCGCTACAACCCGAGGGCCAGGACCGTCCACCACCACCGCATGGACGTGGCCTCGTTCTGCACGCGGCAGCAGACCTCCGGCGGCTCGGCCGCGATTTTCGCCAGACTTCATCCCGAGCTGGAGGCCTTCCTCGGCGTTCCCTGCGTTCGCGGCGGCAGCTCGGCGCGCCGCGTCGAGCGGCTTCTTCTTCGTGCCTGGACTGCCGTCGGCGAACTGGTTCACGGGATGGCGGGCGCCGATGTCTACCGGAGGTTGCTGGACGGGTGCTACCTGGAAGGCCTGGCGGAGGGTCGGCAGGCGGAGGCGGCCACGAACCGATCCGATTGACGACGATCCCGGGGGGCGGTGGACTGGACAACGGAGGGCCTTGGGGTCTATAATCATCTTCCAACAAGAAAAAGGGAGGGATACCGGCGAGGCTTTCCACCTTGAGCCTACCATCTTTTCGGCCAACCAACATCGGCCAACCTTTCATATCCTTTCGATTTGGTCCTGCCTGCTGAGCTGAACCGCCCCTCCCGCTCAAATGATCCGCCCGGTGCCTCGCGCCGGGCGGTTTTTTGTTGGTCAGAGGAGGCTCCGAGGGCGCCGCATCCGATTTCGTCGAAGAAATGCAAGGGGTCCATTGCCTTTCCGCGAGGCACGGCTCCTGAGAGGCAGAGGACCCGGAGGTGAACGTCGACCTCCTTCGCGGAAGCATCGGCAATGCGCCAGTGGTGGGCTCGGTCCCTTCCGAATCGCCCGTGGCCCTCCGCCAGGGTTGCCGGCGTCGATGATGCTGATCGAACGACCTGATCCGCGATCGCTTTCAAAGGTGTGGGTACTCGCCTCACGAGCGAGATCGCCTCCGCCGCTGACCGCTGACCGCTGGCGCTGTCGTCCGCCGCTGGTTGCTGCCTCTGCCCCTGCCCCTGCCTTCAGGCGGGGGGAGCGTCGGCGCCGACGTCGGCGATGGTCCCCGGGTCGACGCCGATGGAGTCCAGCGCGGCCTTCCACCTCTCTTCGTAGGGAACCTCGAAGAGAATGGAGGTTTGAACAGGCGCGACGAGCCAGGAGTTCTCCTCGATTTCGGTCTCCAGCTGGCCCGGAAACCACCCGGCGTATCCCAGGACCAGTGCGTAGTTGCCCTGCCCCTCGCCCGAGATGAGATCTCCGAGAGTCTCGATGCTTCCGGACAGTGAGAGTCCCTCGGGAAGACAAAGGTCGCTGTCTCCAGGTGGATCATCGTCCGATTCGAAAAGGACGAAGCCGTGACCGGGCTCCACCGGGCCTCCACCCAACACCATGGGAAGCTCGGCGGCGGATCCGTCGAGCCCGAGCTCGTCGAGGATCTCGGTGAACTCCACCTCCAAGGGACGGTTGACCACGAGACCGAAGGCGCCGTCGTTGAAGGAGTGAGCGGCCAAGAGCACCACGGTTCGCTGGAAGTTCGGATCTCCCAACGAGGGCATGGCGATCAGTAGTTGGCCGGCAAGGGAATGGTCGAAGTTCACGAACTCATGCTATCAGAGGGTGGTGCCGGTCTCCACCGGCCTTTGGGCGGAGATTCGAACCACCCGGAGCGCCGGTTTCTCGGCATCCATACCGGGCGGGACGGGTGTTCGCGGCGGTGCGAACTCGAGGCCGAGCCGCACGTGGCCTCGAATCCAGCTCATCACGACGAGGCCATCCTCCACGGTGGCGGTGGAGGCGGGCGCGCCGAGGGTGGAGGTAGCCTCCGCCGGGCCGGCCTGCCAGTCGAGGCCCGGCGCCAGCTCGAGGCGGAATGGGGTGTAGCGGTAGAGGTGCTCGTTGTAGAGCGTGATTTGTCCGAGCCTGTCGTCGGCGTCGAAGACGAATACCCAGGTCAGGTAGGGTCCGGCGCTGGCGGACAGGGCCGAGTCCTCCTCGCCGCCGCTGTCGACGCCGAGGGATGTCT
Organism: Thermoanaerobaculales bacterium; assembly: GCA_036351195.1. Classification (GTDB taxonomy): domain Bacteria; phylum Acidobacteriota; class Thermoanaerobaculia; order Thermoanaerobaculales; family Sulfomarinibacteraceae; genus JAHECW01. Next base: position 12,550 of record JAZBOQ010000258.1, read on the forward strand.
CGACCTCGCGGCGAGATTGACCGAGCTCGACACCGAGCACCGAGCCCCGGTCCGGATCGACCTCGAGCGGTCTGGAGAGCTCGTCGAGGATTTTCCAGACCTCGCGGTCGCTGAGGAAAAGGCGCTCTCCGGGAAGGCTGACGGCGAGGTGCAGGTCCGTGGCGCCGCTGGCGATGACCTCGCGGAAGATGGCGTAGGCCTGCTCTCGATTTCCGAGCAGGTACGAGGTCGCTTGAAGGTAGAGAGCGGTTTCTACCCGCTGAGGTCGGAGGAGCACGGCCGAGCGGAAGGCGGCATCGGCGGCGGCGTAGTCTCCAAGGTGAAAATGGGCTCGTCCGATTTCGGCGGTCACGGCATAACGAGCCTCGGCTTCGGTGAGGTCGTCGAAGGGGGTCAGCAGATCGATGACCTCCTGGTATCGGTGCGCTTCGACGAGCGTTCGCGCCCGGTCCAGGGCTCCTTCCAGATCTTGCGCCAACGCCCCGGTCGGCAAGGTGCAGAGGGCAGCGGCAAGAAGGGAGCGGAACACCTTCTCAACCTATCATTTCCCGCATGCAACACCCACGTCCGGAATCACCGTGGAGAAGGGCGGCACCCGGCTCAGGCGAATCTCGGATATCATCACGGCATGGACGGCGCAGCGCACAGTCAGCCGGAGATCAGCATCGAGGCCATGCGGGGCGAGCTGCCGAGCGAAACCGAGAGCCGGCTCCGCGAAGGGCTCGCGGCGTGTCCGGATGTGGCGTTCGCCCACCTGGTCAGGGTCGAGCTGGCGAACGAAGGGACGGGTTCGCAGCCGAGCCTTTTCGTCTGGTTGGTCCCCGAAGCCGTGGGTTCGCTGCGGGCGGCGCTCAATCTGGTGTCGGAAACGGTCGCCCGAGCTCTGCCGGAGGAGCTTTTTCTCGACGTTCTCATTCTCAATTCGGTGCCCGAGCTCGTCTCCCGGGTCGAGGAGGCCGGCGGGTTGCTCGTCGTGCGCGATCCGGACGAGCGACGCCGCGCCCAGGAGGCTGCTCAGGCCGGCGGCAAACCCGAAGCTCCGGCCCGGAGACGGTGGTTTCGCTGAGGAGTATCGGCCGGGTGCTAGGATCGAGACGAACGCGGACAGGGCCGGGTCGGGCCTTCGCCGGGAGGTAGGATGGAAATCGACAGACTGGAAGAGGGCGGCGTCACCATCGTTGAGGTCCGGGGCGTGATCAAGCTCGGTGAGTCGGCTGAGGCATTTTCCGGCTTTCTCCGCGAAATCCTCGCGTCGGGAAGCGGTCCGGTGGTCGTCGACCTTCAGGGCATCGACCACGTGGACTCCACCGGTCTCGGAGAGCTCGTGGGCCACCTTCAGCGTTTCGAGGAACAGGGACGGAGGATGGCGTTTGTCAATCCGGCGCGCCGACTCCGGAGGCTCTTCGCCCTCACCAGGCTCGATGAGGTGGTTCCCATCTTCGACGATCGTGAGCAGGCCGTCGGCGAGCTCACGGCCGGCTGATATCGGGCTTCTCAGTCGATGACGATTTCGTGGCGCCAACCGTAGGGGTCGTCGCGGATCCCGGTCTGGATACCCACCAGCGAGTCGTACAACTGCTGCCAGCGTTCGTCGAACTCGAAGTTCCACTGGCGATCGCCGTCGACGATGCGCGAGATCCATGAGATCACAGCGGCGGTGCCGCAGCAGGCGGCGCTCTCCATGTCGGACAGCTCATCGAGGGGGATCTCTCGTTCCTCGGTGGTCCATCCGAAGACATCTGAGGCGATCTCCAGCAACGACATGCGGGTGATCGACCTGAGAATGCTCCCGGAGTCCGGTGTGACCAGGGTTCCGTCACGGAATCCGAGGAAGTTCGCCGCGCCGATCTCCTCGATGGTCCGGTGCTCGCGGGGATCGAGGTAGAGCGCCTCGGCGAAGCCGTTTTCCCTGGCCTCGGCGCAGGGTGTGAAGGAGCAGGCGTAGTTGCCGCCGGCCTTGATGTGGCCGGTGCCGTGAGGGGCGGCACGGTCGAGGCGGCTGACCATGAACTCCTTGCCCTGATCGGGGCCGAAGCCTCCCTTGAAATAGGGGCCGACGGGACTGACGAAAATCCGGAAGACGAAGGCTTTCGCGGGTTTGACGCCGACATTCTGGTCGATGCCGAGGTAGAACGGCCGGACGTAGAGTGCGGCGCCGCTGCCGTGCGGCGGGATGTATGGGTAGTTGGCGGCCGCGACCTCCTCGACGCCGCGGACGAAGAGCTCCTCCGGAATCTCCGGACCGCAGAGATACCGGGCGCCCTCGTTGATCCGGCGCGCGTTTTCGAAGGGGCGAAATGCGTAGATCCGTCCATCCGGCGCGCTCTGAACCTTCATCCCTTCGAAGAGCTGCTGACCATAGTGGAGGCACTGGCTTCCCTCGGGGATCGTCATGTCGTTGGACTCGACCAGGCCCCGGACGCGCCAGATGCCGTGTCGGTACACCGCTTCGAATCGGTAGGGGCAGGCGGTGTAGTCGAACCCGAGATTGGCGAAGTCGAAATCCACCTGGGTGCGGTCCCCGGGAAAGTAGTACCTCGGTTTGCTCATGAAACCCTCCCTTTGCGGCTGTCGATGGAGAAGTTGCCGGTGTGACGGTCGCCGGCGCGGTGAGCAGCAGCGAAACCGGAAGCAGTATACCGGGTCGCGGGACGATCCGGGCAAGACGGTAACCTGTCGCCTGGAAACGACGTACTGTCACCTCGAACGATCGCTTCGGGCTCTGCGGATGGTATAACCGAGGACCGGTCAATGGCACCGTGATTGCATAAGAATCGAGATCGGAAACGGAAAAGGGGACGTAATGATCACACTCGACTGCAAAATGACGACAACCCTCATCCTGGCGGCGCTGGCGAGCTTCGTTCTCATGGGCTGCTCCTCCCTCGAACCCACCGATGATCCCGGGGTCGAGAGGGCGGGCCGGTACGTCCTGATCAACAAGGGTCCGGAGGCCGAGGTCGCCGTCGGCTACCGGCACGCTCAGAACAACCTGGGTTCCGAGTGGCTGCTCCTCGAGGCCGCGGTGACCTCTCCACCGGGGCAGACGGCGCGCATCCTACGCGAGAAGGTGTCGGTGCGCACACCGGCGGGCGCCGTCGTCTCACTCGCGACTCAGAAGGACTTCAACGAGTCCTATTCGTCGCTTCAGGCATTCTTGCGCTCGGCGGACGTGGTGCGCGATCCGATGGACTACTGGCCGCCGCGGAAGCAGGATTGCGCCTTCAGGTTCTTCGTTGCCCCGGGGCAGGGGGTGTCCTTCGACGAGTTCAGCGTCAACGACTTCCGGGCCTGCCAGGGGCGGCTGCTCTTCGATGTTCCCGGCGGGGTCCAGCCCGGTCGCTACGTGCTCAGCATCGACCTCGAGGAGAGTGAGGTCGAAATCCCCTTCACCCTGGAGGACTGACGGTTTAGACTGACGGCCGTTTACGGGAACACACCGAGCTCGCGGTAGGACACCGCCACCTTGTCGATGGCGGCGATCATCGAGGCGGTGCGGAGGTCGACTGCGCCTGCTCTGGCGTCCTTGATCTCCCGGATCTCGTGATACGCCTCGATCATGGTCTCTTCCAAGCCCGAGTTGACGAGGTCGATCTCCCCCGGCCCTTTGGCGATCTCCGCGATCTCGCGATCGGAGAATATGCGATCGGTGGAACTCTCGATGGCGCTGAGCAGCTGCTTGCTGGAGCTCTCGGTGAATCTCTTCTCCATCCGGCCGAAGCGGACGTGTTGAAGGTTCTTCAGCCACTCGAAGTAGGAGACGGTGACACCACCGGCGTTGATGTAGGCGTCCGGGATGATCAGCACCCCCCGTTCGAAGAGGTGGTTCGAGGCGTCTGAGCTCGTGGGACCGTTCGCGGCCTCGGCGATGATCTTGGCCTTGATCCGCGGGGCGTTGTCCATGGTGATGGCATTCTCCAAAGCGGCGGGGACGAGAATGTCGCACTCCAGCTCGAGGCCGTCCTCGCGCACGGCCAGGTTTTCGGCGCCCGGGAAGTCGAGGATCGAGCCCGTCTCGCGGCGATGGGCCATGAGCGTTTCGACGTCGATGCCGTCGGGCTTCGAGATCGCTCCCTCGTACTCGACGACGCCGACGATCTCGGCGCCGCCGTCCTCCTGCAGGAACTTGGCGGCGTGATAGCCGACGTTGCCGAGGCCCTGGACCACGACCCGCTTGGACTCGAGCCCGGTGTTCAGGCCGAGGGCCCGCATGTCGTCGCCGACGCTGCAGGCCTCGCGCAGTCCGAAGTAGACACCGCGACCGGTGGCTTCGACCCTGCCCCGGATTCCACCCTGCCCGACCGGCTTGGCGGTGACGCAGCCGAGCGCGTCGATCTCCTGCGGGTTCAGAGTGAGGTAGGTATCCGCAATCCACGCCATCTCGCGACCGCTGGTGGCGAAGTCGGGCGCCGGGACGTCCAAGCCCGGGCCGATGAAGTTTTTCTTGTTGAGCTCGAAGGTGAAGCGGCGTGTGATGCGCTCGAGCTCTCGGGTCGAGTACTCGTGAGCGGAGATCTTGACGCCGCCTTTAGCGCCGCCGAAGGGGACGTTGACGATGGCGCATTTGTAGGTCATCAGCGCCGCGAGAGCCATGACCTCGTCCTCGTTGACGTTGGCTGCGTAGCGGATTCCGCCCTTGGTGGGCAGCTTGTGCTGGCTGTGCTCCGCCCGCCAGGCATGGATCACCTCCAACGCACCGTTGTCACGGATGAGGGGAAAGGTGAAGTGGATGACGCTGTTGACGGATTTGATCTGCTCGAGAAGGCCGGGGGGATGGTCGGTCAGGGCGGCGGCGATATCGAAGTTCTTGTTGACCTGTTCGAAAAAGCTCAGTTCGGTGCTCATGCTCCATCTCCGTGATCGGTTGCAAAAGGTGGAGAGAGCATATCACCGAAGCTCGCGGTGACGCCGATGCAACTTTTTGGCGAGCACCGGCAAATATCGGACACGTGCGGCGAGTGCGATTCAATGACGGAGGCGACAGTGAGACCATGGACAATGATGCTGGTCGCGGCCGCAGGGCTGGCGGTCATCCCGGTGACCTTTGGTGACGCCGGGGAAGGGAATGCGATCGTGGACGAATCCATCCAGGTGTGGTCGGTGGAGGAAGGCGAACTGATCACCTCCAACCGAATCCGTAAGTCCGAGGCCGAGTGGAAAGCGGAGCTCGAACCCGAGGTCTTCAAGATCGTTCGTCGACATGGGACCGAGATGGCCTGCTCGGGCGCGTTCTGGAAAAACGACCGCGAGGGTGTCTACCGTTGTGCCGCGTGCGGTCTCGACCTGTTCGTTTCCGATACCAAGTACACTTCGGGGACCGGGTGGCCGAGCTTCTTCCGGCCGGTACACGAGGCGAATATCGGGACCACCAGGGATCAGAGCTTGGGCATGATCCGCACCGAGGTTCACTGCGAAAGGTGCGGTGCGCACCTCGGTCACGTCTTCGACGACGGGCCGAAACCCACGGGCAAGCGCTACTGCATCAACTCTCTCTCCCTGACGTTCGTGGAAATGGACCTTCCCGACTGAACGCTCTGCAGCGACGACCCGAGCTGGTACTCAGTTGACGCCGATGGACTGAGCCGGCGCAGTGCCGCCAATGAGGTTCTCCACGTTAGCGGTGGTGATCAGGGTTTCGAGGAGGTCGCCGACGGCTTCAGCGGCCTTCTCCTGCTCGAGAAAGACCCGCACCTGGTCCGAGGCATCCTCGAGACTGATTCGCTCCGCCGGGCGGCGATCCGTGACGGTGGCCACGTGGAAGCCGAAGCGGGACTGAACGACCTGCGAGATGGCGCCTGGCTCGAGGCTGAAGACAGCCTCTGCCAGCGGTTCAACGAGCTGGTCCCGGTTGACCCAGCCGAGGTCTCCCCCGGTCGGGGCGGATGGTCCTTCGGAGAGCTCCTGAGAGATGGTGATGAAGTCTTCTTCGCCGGTGAGCGCCCGCTGGCGCGCTGCCTCGGCGTTCTTTCGTTTGGCTGCGAGAAGCTCGGGGGCGGCATCCTCGCCCACGATGAAGATCATGTGGTAGGCGTGAACGCGCTCCTCGGCGTCGAAAGCCTCGGGGTTGGCCTCGTAGTAGGCGGTGATCTCCTCGTCGGTGACCTCGACGCCGGGCTTGACCTGCTGGTTGACGAAGGCCTTCATCGTCTCGATCTCGCGGATGATACCGAGGAACTGATCGTAGTTCGAGCCGGTGGCTTCGAGCTTGGCTTCGAACTCCGCCCGTCCACCGGCCTGCTGCTCCGCCACTTGGACCGCTCGAGCGACGTCGAGCTCGTCGGGAGTGACGCCGAAGCGTCGGGCTTCCTGGACGAGGAGCTTCTGCTCGACGACGCGCTGGGTCGCCACCTTGGCGAGCTCGCGCTGATCCACCTCCTCGCCGCGTTGGAGGAGTTGAGCCTGGACGCTCTGCATGATCATGCTGATCTCGATGGCGTACACCGGCTCCCCATTGACGCGGAGAACCGCCGGGTTCGGGGCTGCCGCGGTGCTGGAAACGGTGGCAGCGGGCTCGGTGTTGCCGACGGACGGCTCCTGGGCGGAAACGCCGACAGCGATCAGGCACACGACGGTCATCAGCAGAGATTGGCGCATGTTCATTTCCTTTTCGAGCGGCGGATCGTGGTCCGCCGACATGGTTCACAGAGCCTATCATCAAAATTCACGATTGCTGTTCAAGGTCCTGTAAATCATTGGTTTGAGGATGAACGAGGACCGCGAGAAACGATCCTCGGCCGCCGCGCTCCGCGATCGTGACCTCGAACCCAGCGGCTGCGCCGATGATGCTGAGCCCGTTCGGGTCCACGAAGAGCCAGGGGTAGGGCTGACCGACGAGGGTTCCGAAGCTGAGACTGAATCGGACCTCGCCGAGGTAGTGATCAGCGGCGGCGAGCTCGTCGAGGATGTCGGGGGACTCGTCGGCCATCACCGCCGCGAGATCGGCCGAGTCGCACACCAACCGCCCTCCGGCGGCCAGCACCGACGGCAACGCCTCGAGGAGCTCGCCGAGGCCGCGCAGGGTTCCGGCGACCCCGAGCCCGTGCATGAGCATGAGTACGGTGTCGAAGACCTCGCCCTCGACGGCCTCGAGGCCGCCTCGTCGGACGTCACCCACGCCGCGGTCGCGCATGATCTCCACCGCCTCGGGCAGCAGATCGACGGCCACGACCGAGTGCCCACCGCGCTGCAGCTCGAGGGCGTGGCGGCCGGCGCCGGCCCCGAGGTCGAGCACCCGACCCCTGCAGTGAGCCAGCGCCGACTGCTCGAGCTCGGGCAGCGGGTCGTCATCGGGCCGGTAGTAGGCTGCCGCCGGGGTGGTTTCGTCTTCCCAGATGTCACTGGAGACGGTGACCTCGGCGTCGAGCTCACCGCGGTGGTAGGCGAGCAGGGCAGCCCCAAGGGGCGCCCAGCCGGCCGCCGGGTCGGTCCGGTGCGACGCCACGGCTCAGGGCGCCGCTACCGGCGGTGGGCCCGTAACGCGGTAAATCGGCAGTAGACCGACCTGCTCGTCCCAGTGCGGCGTTCGGCGGTACCACCAACCGTACCGGGCCCGCCAGTTCGAGGCGAATGCCTCATCGGCGAGTGCGCTCTCCCACTCGGCGCGAACGGTGTCGTCGGCGAGCATTTCGACGGCGATCTCCTCGAGGCGGTCGAGGCCGATGTAGGTTTTCATCTCGAAGATCGAGGACAGGTCGCCCCAGCGCAGCAGAGAGTCCGGAGCCTCGGGCTCGAAGAGCTGCACCGCGACCTGGAAGTCCGGCTGGTCGGCGGGGATCCACAGACTGCCCGCCGGGATCTTCCGAGTCTCGGTCTGTCGGGAGACCTCGACGTCGTCGACCAGGAAGATTCCCTGGAATGGGGCTGTCCCGAAGCTCGGATTCGCCAGGCGGATGGTCTCGACCTCGAGGGTGAGGGGCTCCGGGAGGACGTCGTAGCGGAGCCCGTGACCTTTCACCGCCGCCGCGATACGGGGCCATCCGGCGTGGACGAGGTAGCCGCGCGGGCGCGCGACGACGAGGTCGGGCTCGACGGTGCGGCGCCACGGCAGCTCGATCTCTTCGACTTCTCCCCGGTGATAGACAACCCGTGGGTTGCCGGTGACGACCGAGGTCTCCTCGGTGAAGCGGTAGGCCGGCCAGGTCACCGAGTCGATCTCGTCGGACGCTTTCCACGTCACCACCGCCGTCGACGGCTCGGCGTCGGGGCGTCCTTTGGCCACGGTGGCCTGCTCGGCGGCGGCCACCGCGCGGACCAGCTCCGGCCCGGCCCTGCCGGTCGCGACGATGAGGGCGTCCATGAATTCCCGGTTGGCCAGAACACGGTCGCGGAACGGTTTGTGAGCGTGCATCTCGATGAGGATCGACGGCCGGTTGACGAGCGGGAAGTAGCCGGTGGAGAAGCGGGGCAGCTGGATCCCCGCCCAGCTCATCCCGGCGCCGACGTCGGTGCGGTCCCACAGGGAGACGTAGGGGCCGCTCGGATGACCCGCCTCGACGGTGGCGGCGAGCACCTTCGGCAGGTGCTCGGAGACCCAGGCGTCGACCCCGGGGTCCAGCAGCGGCGCCTCGGCCACCATCCAGGTCAAGACCCACGCGTGATCGGTTCCGTTGGTGACGTGGTTGTCGACGTGCAGATGCGGCCGCCACTCGGCGACCAACCGAGCCATGGCCTGCGCCTCGGGGCTGCCCAGGTGGAGGAAGTCGCGGTTGAGATTGATGCCCTGGGTGGTGGCCCGGAAGCCCATGCCGTCCTCGGGTCCGTCCTGGTTGGGCCGATTGTAGGGCGAGATGCGCTCATGGCCGTCCAGGTTGTAAATGGGTGCGAAAAGGGTGATCGCGGCCTCGGCGAGATCCGGGCGGTGGCCGAGGGCGATCTCCCGCAGCAGCATCATGGTGGCGTCCTTGCCGTCCACCTCGCCGGCGTGGATGCAGCTTTCCAGCAGCAGCACCGGTTTGCCGGTGGCCGCGGCGGCGGCGGGAGTGAAGGCGCCGTCGGACGAGACGATGACCAGGGGGAGCTCGCGTCCTTCGCCGGAGAGTCCGAAGCTCGTCAGCCGGATGATCTCCGGCGCCTCGGCCTCCACCTTGCGCAGGAACTCCATGGTTTCGGCATAGGTCGAGGTCGCTCGGAAGTCGGTCTTTTCGGACACGATGAGCCACTCGTCGGGGATGTCGTCGGCGGCGGAGGTGAGGCTGATGAGGGTGAGAGCAACAATGAGGAGGGTACGACGTTTCATGGTCCGGTACTTTACCGCGTTCGCGTCTGATCGGATTGAATCGCAAAGGCGCAAAGAGCGCCAAGAATCCCATTCCTGACCCATCGCAAGCGACTCGACCGATGAAAGCTCCCTGTGAATGCCTGCAAAACCCGACCGCGCCCACCGCGTTGGGACGGACGTGCCATTCACGCCATTGTGCTCACCATCGACCTTTCGGGCGGAAGCGCGTTGCGCACAATGCGCGTGCTTGGCAATCGCCGAGCCCAGCCGTCGAAAGCACTCGTTCCGGCTTTGAAGTAGGCCGCCGCTCGCCCGAGCAGCGTGGCCACCGCCTCTTCGATTCTCACATGGCCACGTTGCTCGGGCGACGCTGACCCGCATCCGCCGTTCAGGTGGATGCGGGTCAGAAGGCCGGCGTACCGGGTACCTACCGTATCCGTATCCGTATCCGTATCCGTGGCAGTGGCGGTGTCAGTGGCAGGGCCGGCCACCGGCGACCGGCACACCCTCAGACCCAGGCGCCGAAGGCGCCGGTCACGCCCTCACGCCTGCGGCATCTCCGTCTGCGTCAACATCTCCAGCGACTCGGAACGCGGTTCGTTCTTCTTGGTGTCCCAATACGGGGAAAGGCGGCGGAGATTGGCGACGATCTCGGGGAAGACCTCGATGACGGTGTCGACGTCGGCTTCGGTGTTGTAGCGGCTGAGGCTGAAGCGCACCGAGCCGTGGATGGCGGTGAAGGGGATGTGCATGGCCCGCAGAACGTGCGAGGGCTCAAGCGATCCCGAGGTGCAGGCCGAGCCCGACGAGGCGCAGATGCCCTTGGCGCTGAGCTGATACAGGATGCCCTCGCCCTCGATGAAGTGGCAGGCCACGTTGAGGGTGTTGGACAGCCGCGGCGCGTTCTTGCCGTTGACCTCGAGATAGGGGATGCGGGCGACGAGCTCCGATTCCAGGCGGTCGCGCATGGCCAAAATCCGCGCTTCGTCCTCGTCGTGCCGTTCCATGGCGAGCTCGAGGGCTTTGGCGAGCCCGACGATGAAGGCGACGTTTTCGGTGCCCGCACGGCGTCCGTCTTCCTGATGGCCGCCGATGAGATAGGGCCGGCAGCGGGTGCCGCGGCGGATGTAGAGGGCGCCGACACCCTTGGGGGCGTGCAGCTTGTGGCCCGAGAACGACAGCAGGTCGACGTGCTTGAACGAGCCCTGCAGGTCGATGGGCAGCTTGCCCACGGTTTGGGTGGCGTCGGTGTGGAAGATGATGCCGGGGTCGGTCTCCTTGGTGATTCGGGAGAGCTCATCCACCGGGTAGATGACGCCGGTCTCGTTGTTGGCGTGCATTACCGACACCATCAGGGTGTCGGACCGGAGGGCCCGGACGAACTCGCGGCGGTCGAGCTGACCGTTTTCGTCTACCGGAATAAAGTCCACCTCGAGTCCGCGCCGCTGCAGGTCCTCGCCCACGGCGAAGATGGCCGGGTGCTCGACGCCGGTGGTGACGATGTGGCGGCGATCGGGATTGGCGGCGATGGCGCCGAAGACCGCGGTGTTGTTGGATTCGGTGGCGCAGGAGGTAAAGAGGATCTCGGCCGGCTTCGCCCTGCCCAGGAGGCGAGCGACGGTCCTGCGGGCGTTGGTGACCGCCTCGGCGGGACCGTGCGCCGGTTCGTACAGGGAGCTCGGGTTGAAGTAGGCGTCGGTGAGGTACGGGGTCAGAGCCTCGAAGACCTCGGGGGCCACCTTGGTGGTGGCGTTGTTGTCCATGTAGATGATGTCGCTCATGAGAAGGACCTCAGACCTCGATGACCTGGATGCGCTGGTCGACCTGGTCCTTGAGGGCCTGCTCGACGAGCATCTTGATGGTGTTCTGGGAGCCGACGCAGTTGGCGCAGGAACCCTTCATTTCGCAGTAGACCTTCTGGTCCTTGATGTCGACGATCTCGATGTCGCCGGAGTCCTTGGCGAGCTGGGGTCGAACGTAGTTGTCCAGAACCTCCTCGATCTTCTTGGCGAACTTGAAAGGCGACATCTCCAGTGGCGGCTGGGCCTTCGGCGCCCGCCCCATGGGAAGGACCGGGAGCTGCTTCATCATGGTCGGAGGGGCGCCGTTGACCTGGTCGAGCAGATCCTGCAGGCCGCCGGGGGTGTGGTGGCAGGCCATGCAGCCGCCGCCCGCCTTGATGGCGCCGGTGATGTCGGCGATGCTCTTCAGCTCGAGCTCCTCGATCTTGCGCACGATGTAGGGCTCGGTGAGACCGAAACAGGTGCACACCAGGCGCCCTTCTTCCTGTTCGTCGTGGCTGATATCGATGCCGAGGTCGGCCAGGTCGACCCCTCGTTTCTGGGCCCAGTTGAAGACGGCGGCTTCGAGGGCCTCGGCGCCCATCACCGAGCAGTGGACCTTGGCCTGGGGCAGGCCGTCCAGGAACGTGACGATGTCCTGGTTGGTAATCTCGAGGGCCTCGATGGGGGTGAGATTGCCCTCCTCGACGATGGCGCACAGCGCCTCCGACGCGGCGATGGCCGAGGTGCAGCCGAAAGTGAGGTAACGCGCCTCGGTGATCCGGTCCTGTTTGGGATCCTCCGGATGGCGGTCCACCTTGAAGGTGAAACGCAGAGCGTCGCCGCACGAGATGGATCCGTGCTCGCCGAGTCCGTCGGCGTTCTCGATTTCTCCGAGGTGGGTTCCAGGTTGTCCGGACACCGCAGCCATGAAGAGATCGGTTGTTTTCTTCGAGTAGTTCCAGGTCATGGTCCCTCCGCCCGAGCGCCGCACCGGCACAGGATGATACCTGATCCGGTGACGACTTTATTCCCGGAGGGAGAAAAGCGTCAGGATGCGGCGACCTCTTCGGCGGAAATTCCGAGCTCGCCGGCGATCTGGTCGACCTCGTGGTGCTCCAGCGGGCAGAAGCAACCATCGGCCTCGGCGACGGCGGCCAGGAGGCCGGCGATGGAGCGGCGGCGGTGCTGATCGAGCCTGGTTCGCAGGCCGCGGCTGATGGAGTAGGAACACCCGCAATCGGCGAGGTCGGTGCGGTGGCAGGCGATCTCGGTGACGATGGCGGCGTGGGCCGCCGGGATATGCGCCCGTTCCACGAGGATCTGCTCCATCCGAAGGCGCTCGTCGCCGCACACTGTACCGTCGGCCTTGGCCACCCGCACGAGGATGAAGGCGAGGGCGCTGAGATGGTCGGCGACCTCGGGATCGAGGGCGTTGAGGGCCTCGATGGCCTGGCGGACCACGAGCACGGGGGTTTCCAAGCGGCTGTCAATGAGGTTGCTGGTGTCCGGATTCATCGTCCCCTCCTGGGGTGAGATACGGGAGCCGGGACGCCCGAGTTGCATTACACTCGGGCCATGACTGCCCACCCGTTTCGATCGTTGTGTGTGCTCGCCGTTGTCCTCGTCCACGCGACCCTGCTCGTCGCCGCCAGCCCGCCGGCGGTTCGAGGTTCGGGCGGGGCGGTGGCGAGCGCTGCGCCGGCCGCCACCGACGCCGGGCTCGAAATCCTGGCCGCCGGCGGCAACGCCGTCGATGCGGCGGTGGCGACGGCCCTCGCCCTGGCGGTGGTCCATCCCCAGGCGGGCAACCTCGGCGGCGGCGGATTCGCGGTGGTCAAGGTGGGCGGCATCGTGGCGACCCTCGATTTCCGTGAGGCGGCCCCCGCCGCCGCTCATCACGACATGTACCTCGACGGCGAGGGCGAGCCGGTGCGCGACAGGAGTCTCATCGGCCCCCTCGCGGCGGGGGTTCCCGGGTCGCCCGCAGGTCTGTGGGAGCTGCACCGAGAGCACGGGCGCCTGGACTGGAAACGGGTCGTCGCACCCGCCGTCAGGCTGGCGGACGAGGGCTTCGTGGTGACGACCAGGCTGGAGAAGTCCGTGGCGCGGGCCGCCGGCAAGCTCAGCAGATTCCCCGAAACCGCCGCCATTTGGCTGCCGGGAGGCGCGCCGCCCGCCGCTGGAACCACCATGAGGATCCCGGACCTCGCCGCAACGCTTCGGGCCTATTCCGAGCACGGACCGAAGGCGATCAGCCACGGCACGGTGGCGGCGGCCGTCGAGGCCGCTGCCGAGCGCCACGGTGGGGTTCTCGCCACGGCGGATCTCCAGGGCTATCGCCCCGTCTGGCGCGATCCGGTTCTCTTCGACGCGTACGGTTGGCATTGCGCGTCGATGCCGCTGCCGTCATCCGGGGGAATCATTCTCGGCCAGACTGCCGGGATGCTCCAGCGGATCGGGTGGCGGGGGGAGCCGCGCTTCGGCGCCGATCGAGCCCACCTCCTGGTCGAGACCTGGCGGCGCGCCTACGCCGACCGCTATCTCCTCGGCGATCCTACGACCACGGAGGCCGACGCCGGTGAGTTGCTTGCCGCCGCCTGGCTCGATCGTCGGGCCGGCGGGATCGATCCCCAGAGGGCCACGCCCTCGGCAAAGGTCGGCGATTGGTCCTCTGCCGGTGTCGAGTCCTCAGAAACGACTCACTTGTCGACCGCGGATGCCGAGGGCAACGTGGTGAGCATGACCACCACCCTCAACGGCAGCTTCGGTTGCGGTCTGGTGGTGGACGGCGCGGGTTTTCTGCTCAACAACGAGATGGACGACTTCGCCGTCGCCCCCGGCAAACCCAATTACTACGGTCTGATCCAGGGCGAGGCCAATGCTGTCGGACCGGGCAAGCGGATGCTCTCCTCCATGTCGCCCACGGTGGCCTGGCGCGCTGGGGAGGTCCTGGTGGTGGGCTCGCCAGGGGGATCCACCATCCCCACCGCGACGGTGCAGGTCCTGCTCAACGTCGTGGCCGATGGCGACGAGCTCCAAGCGGCCGTCAACCGGCCGCGGATGCACCACCAGTGGATGCCCGACACCGTCGTCGTGGAGTCCGATACCCTGTCGCCGGAGACCGCCGCGGAGCTCGAGCGCCGCGGGCACTCGCTCGAGCTGCGGGGGCACCTGGGTGAGGTGCACGCCGTGCGCATCCGGCAGGACGGGATCATGGAGGCGGCCGCCGACCCGCGCGGTCCGGGCGCCGCCGGCGTGGTCGCGCCGGCTGCCGAGACGCGATGAAGATCATCGACTCCCTTGCCAAAGAGCACCGACTCATCGACGAGGTGTCGGGCTCGCTGTTGCGATGGGCATTTTCGGGGTGGGAGGATTCCTCCGCCGTCATCGACCGGCGCGATCTCGTCCGCTTCCTTCGCGGTTTCGTGCTCGGCCATCACCACTCGGTCGAGGAGGTGCTCTTCGTCGCGCTGGCGGACGTCGCCGAGGTGCCGGCGAACCGCGGGCCGCTGGCGGTGCTCCGCCGTGAGCACGCCGCCATGGCCGCGTCCGTCGACGATTTCGAATCGGCGACGCCGGAAGGTGCTGCGGTCGTTGCTCGGGAGCTCGCCGGGGAGCTCCGCCAGCACCTGGACAAGGAGAACAGCGTGCTGCTGAGAGAGTCCCAACGGCGGTTGGTGGACGGCGGCCTCTGGGAGCTCGAGCTCCCGCCGTTTCCCGCGAAATCGGCGGACCTGTGGGCCCTCGGTGAGGACCTGGTGACCCGACTGCCCCCGGCCGACGACGAGGACACCATCCGCGGTGACGGGTGCATTCCCTGTCCGTCGTTCGCCGTGGACTGTCGCGGCATCGAAGCGGAGTGGTGGAGCGACTGGGAGAGGTCCCACTACGCCGGTCTCGACGAAGGATGATGACCCGCCCGGCACGCTGTCTCCTGGCATTGATTCTGGTCGCTTCCGGCGCCGCGGCCAGGGAGATCTGGGAGATTCAGGGAGCCGGCGCCGTGTCTCCGTACGAGGGGCAGACGGTGACCGTGCCCGACAACACGGTGACGGCGGTTGGGGACGGTTTTTTCTTCGTGCAGACGCCGGATCACCGTGCGGATGGCGATCCGTGGACCTCGGACGGCATTCTCGTCCGTCATTCGGGGGCCCCGACCGTTGCCGAGGGTGATCGTGTCACCGTGACCGGGTCGGTGGAGGAGTCCTACGGCCAGACCGAGATCCGCCGGAATGTCGAGGTCACGCGGACATCGTCCGGCCATCCCCTGCCGCGTCCGGTGACTTTGGATGAGCTGACCCCGACCCCGAACCAACCGTGGCCGGAAACCGAGCTCGAGCGATTCGAGGGCATGCTCGTGAACGTGGCGGACGGGGTCGTCTCCGGCCCCACCGACAGGTACGGCGACGCCTGCGTGGCCGCCGCGCTGGGGCGCCGTTTTCGCGAGCCGGGCATCGCCTCGCCCGGTCTGCCGGGCCTGCCGGTGTGGGACGGCAACCCGGAGATCTTCGAGATCGATCCCGACGCCCTCGGCGGCGCCGCCGTAGATCTGACGGCAGGGAGCCGCTTCTCGGCCGGCGGTGTCCTGGCGTTTGCCTACGGCAGCTACCAGCTGTGGCCGACCCGATTCGAGCTCACCGGGCTCGCCCCTCTGCCCCGCCCAGTGGCCACCTCGTCGTCGCGCCGGCTCACCGTGGCGAGCCAGAACTGCCGGCGGCTGGACAACGCCTCGGGAGACGACGTGTACCAGCTCCGCCTGGCCAAGCTCTCGCGACAGGTCCGCGTCAATCTCGGCGCTCCGTCAGTGGTCGCTCTGCAGGAGGTGGAGTCGCTTGCCGTGCTCGAGGACCTGGCCGCGCGAATCAGCGCTGACGATCCCGCCCTCGTGTACTCGGCACACCTCGTCGAGGGCAACGACTCGTCGGGCATCGACGTGGGCTTTCTCGTCCTCGGCGGCGTCGTCGTGGACTCGGTCCGGCAGATCGGCGACCGGGCGCGCTTCAGCTGGGACCAATCCCTGCTCTTCGACCGCCCGCCGCTGGTACTCGAGACACGGTTCGGCGAGCTCGTCCTCTCCGTCGTGGTGGTCCACCTGCGCTCCCTCAACGGTGTCGACGATCCGGGATCCTCCGGAGAGCGGGTCCGGCGCAAGCGATTCGAGCAGAGCGAGTGGATCGCCGGTTGGGTGCAGGATCACCAGCTCCAACGGGCCGACGACGGGCTGTTGCTGGTCGGCGACTTCAACGCCTTCGAGTTTTCCGACGGCTACGTGGACGTGCTCGGCCAGGTCACCGGCAGACCGGATCCGGCCGGCGCGCTGATCCCCGCCGAGCAGGTGGTGGTTCCACCTCTGACGAATGCTGCTCTCTCGCTGCCGGCCGGTGAACGGTACTCCTACGTTTACCGGGGATCGGCGGAGCTGTTGGATCACGCCCTCGTCGACGTCACCCTGCAACCGCTGCTGCTGGGGATGAGCTTCGCCCGCGGCAACGCCGACGCGCCCGAGTCGGCGGCCGAAGGTCCGGACACGGCGCTGCGGTCGTCGGACCACGACGGTTTCGTGGTCGCCATCGGCGCTCCGGTTCGCCGGTCTGGTGGGCGACGGGTGCCGTGAAGGGTGTGTGAAGGCGCGATACTGTTCACTGCTCCTGCCCCTGTCTCTGCCGCTGATACTGTCATGGATGCGGATGCGGATGCGGATGCGGATGCGGATGCGGAAACGGGAACGGGAA
>JAZBOQ010000259.1:0-27815 GCA_036351195.1 Thermoanaerobaculales bacterium
GGCGACGCGGCAATAGACGTGATAGATCGCGTTCGGGAGAAAAAGGCGGGGATGTCTCGGCATAGGATTCCTCCTATGCGCGGACGGGACAATCAGATTCTACCTACTCAGCCCCACGAATCAACGAATGTGAACGTGCACCCATCGCACCCATCCCTTCAACTCTGGGAGACGGTCCGGTAGCTCTTGTCCGTCCGCTTCAGGCACAGGATGTCGACATCGTCGCGGCTGCGGAGGGCCTGACGCCAGCGGCCGGCGGCAGAACCCGCATCGAGACGCTGCAGGAGCTCTTCGGCTGAGCGCCTTTGCGGCGCCCGTCCACGGCGGTCGATCTCCCACACCTGGAAGCCCGAGGCCTCCAGCATGGTGAGCAGTTCGCGTGGATCCGAGCCGCAGGCGCGAAGGCCACGGGGCCAGAACTCGAGGATCAGGGCGAGACCCGCAGCCTCATGAAGGGTGTGCTGCATGCCGCGAAGGGCGTGCAGCTCGGCGCCCTGGAGATCGAGTTTGATCAGCCGGGGCGACAGCGGGCTCGAGGTCAGCACCGAATCGAGGTCGATTGCCCGGACCTCGATTCGGGTCCGTCCGTCGCCCGGGTCGTAGAGGCGATGGTCGCCGTGGTGATCATCGCGCAGATAGAGATGCCTGCGACAGCTGCGGCTCCAGACGGCGGTGTCCCGGGCGTTGATGTTGTCGTATTCGTTGACGGAGATGTTGTGCTCGAGGAGCCCGAAGTTGGTCGGATCGGGCTCGAAGGCCTCGACCCGTCCGCGCGGTCCAACCAAACGGGCCATGTGCAGACTGTGGTAGCCGATGTGCGCACCGCCGTCCACCACGAGATCGCCCGGATGCAGGAGCCGCGTCATGATCGCACTGATCTCGGTCTCGTGACGCTCGTCGAGGCCGAGACGGAGGGAATCGGTGACGTCGAGTCGGAAAATGTGACCGTCGATCTCCACCTGCTCCCGGCGCAGCCGGCCGAGCAGGAAACGCTTCGCACAGCGAATCACCGGCCATCGACGGTTCACCGCCACCGGCAGGCGCGCGCCGAGCCGGGCCACCGGCTCCAGAACCCGGCGCGGAATCATGGCGCGAGTTCAACCGGCATCGCTGCCCCCGGACTTCGCTCTTGCACCACCTCGGCGGCGAGGCTCTCGATCTCAGAAACCAGCTGTGCCCAGCTCGGACGTCGACCCCGGCTGGCGATGGCCCGGCGGAAGACCGGGCCGAGATCCTCGGCAAAGAACCGTTCGACGGCTTCAGCCAGCCGCGCGCTGTCACCGGGCGGCACGAGCAGACCGGTGGTGCCGTCCTCGATGGTCTCGGCGAGTCCGCCCACCTTGCTGGCGATCACGGGCAGGCCGTGGTCGAGCGCGGTGGTGGCCACCGCGCTCTGGTTGCAGCTGACGTATGGGAGCACCAGGACGTCGGCGGCGATGAACAAGCGGCTCAGTTCCTCGTTCGGCTGGTACCGGTTGAGCAGGGTGATCTTGTCGTCGATGCCGAGCTCGGAGATACGCGAGCGATACGGCTCTTCGTTCTCCCAGAACTCGCCGGCCACGACCAGGTGAACTCCTGCAACCGATGCCAGCGCCTCGAGCAGAATGTGCAGACCCTTGTAGCGGCGCACGAAACCGAAGAAGAGCAGCACCGGCCGATCATCGTCGATGCCGAGTTGCGCCCGCGCAGTGCTCCGATCGGGGATCGGTTCAGAAGGTTCATGCAGGCCGGGAAGCGACCCGAGGCGCATCGGGATCTCCGGTTTGAAGCGCCGGGCCATTCCCATCTCCTTTTCGCTCAACAGCAGCAGACCGTCACTTCGGCGGAGGGCGCTTCGGGAGAAGAAGACCTCGACCCGCGAGGCGTCGGGCTCGACGAACTGATGGGCGAGGGTGATCACCGGAATGCCCGCATTGCGGGCGTGGTGGCAGAGGCTGTGGTTCAGACCGAACCAGAACGAGGTCCACCACTGCAGAAGCAAGACGTCGGGACGAGCCTCGACGATGGCCTTGCCGGTCCGCCGCCACGTCAACGGATTCAGGCTGTCGAGACACCGGGTCGCCGGCTCATGGCAGATCTCTCCGCTGGGGTCGGCGTCGGTGTTGCCGGGAAAGAGCAGGCTCGGATAGAGACGCGAGAAGGTGAAGAAGTCAACCTCGTGGGCGGTTCGCATTTGGCGTACCAGGAGCGTGGTGAAGCGGGCGATGCCGCCTCGCGTTGGATGGGTGGGACCGACTGTTGCGATGTGCATGCTGCTATGGGATGGTGCCACAGATGGTTCGACAACACGAGGTCCGAGGGTCATCTATTGATCCGTGCCGTGGCGCCGCCCGTGGAGAATGGTGGTGAGCGCCCTCCTGATTGCACTTGCGGCGGCCCTCATGGTCGTGGTTGCGGCCATCGGAGCGGGCAGCTTTGTCTGTGTCGGCGCACGAAGCTGGAGCCCCGGTCGGCGTTGGCAGCTGCGCCTGCTTCTCGGTCTCGGGGTGCTGCCGCTGCTGCCACTGCTGTTGCACGAGCTGTTCGGAACCAATGTGCGTGTCTGGTTGACGCTGTTGATGGCCGCGGTCGGTTGGGCGGTGGCATGGGTCCAGGAGCGGCGTTGGAACAAAGGCGAGCCGACAGATGCTGCGGAGCTTCCGGTGATGCTCGTACTGGCCGGAGGCCTTTTCGTCGGCTCCCTCTCCGGGCTCCTGGCGCAACCTGGTTTTGAAGGTCTGGATCCCTGGAGGCACGCCTTCTCCACCGCCTGGCTGGTGGACTCGGGCATTCTGCGGCAGCCCGACGCCGCCTTCCCGCTGGTGCACTACGTGGATGCCTATCCACCGCTTTTCGACATCCTGCTCGCCCTGCCCGCCGCACTCTTTGGCGGCCTGCCGGCGGCCGCCAAGGGAGTGGCAGCGTTGTTGGTCGCGGTTGCTCCGTCTGCGGTGTTGCTGCTCGCCCGTGCTCTCTTCGATGAACCCCGCCGAACCGTCGTGGCCGCCGTGCTCTACGCACTGCTGCCGAGCGCGGTCTCCCGCCATCTTTGGGCCCACTCGTTGGCCGTCATCCTGCTGCTGGCCGGGCTTGCTGCGGTGCTCGAGCTGCGCCGTGATCGCCGCTGGTGGCCGGCGGTGGCCGTGTGTTTCGGTGGGGTGATGCTCGCCGCCCCCTCCCAGGGACTCAAGGCGTGGTGCCTGCTCGCGCTGAGTGCCGTCGCAGTGGCCTTCGTCGATCGCCGCTGGCTTCTGCGTATCGCGGTCGCCTCCGGCGCCGCGGCCGTGCTCGCCGCCGGTTGGCTGCTGCCCGCAGCGCAGCGCTTCGGTTACCACCCAATGAACCTTGTGCGTCAGATGCAGCCGCCCGAGTTGCGTCGGCCCGACCACCCGCTCACCCGGCTCGACGACGGTCGGGAGGCGCCGGCGCCATGGATCGTCAAGGACCAGGACCACTTCGGTTGGAGTGATGTGTTCTTCTTCAGACCGTTTGAAGGGCTTCTCGAGAGATTCGGCGGCAAGCGGGTCAACCTGGTCGTCACCGCCGGTCTCGGTCTCCCGCTGGTCGTGATGCTCGCTGCGGGGTTGTTGGTCGGCCGGGGCGGCCCACCCGAAATCGAGCGCACTCTGGCCATCGTCTGGTTGGCGGTGGCCGCATTGTTCACCTTTGGAGCGCCGCTCGGTCTCACCCTCTTCCCGTGGCGCTCGTGGCTGCTGCTGGCTCCCTTCGCGGCGGTGGTCGCCGCCGACGGCGTGCTGCGGCTCACCGAGCTTGCGAACGCGTGGCGATACGCCGCGGTGGCAGTCGCCGCGGCACACGGCATCGCGGCCGTTCTCTTCGATGTCGGAAGCGGCCTGGCCCAGAGTCAATGGCTTCGCCCCTCGTGGCTGGTCGTGGTGGTCGCCTGTTGCTGGTTGATGATGCGAGCGACCGGCGGGTTGAGCATGCACCGTCGAACGGTGGTGTGTGTGCTGCTGAGCTGCCACCTGGCGGTGGCCGGAACGGTGCGCGCCGCTGGACTTTACGACCCAGTGCCGCCGAGGGTTTTCTACGATCGTGCCGAGCACCGAGGTTACCTGCAGCTCGAGAGTCAGCTGTCCACCGGCGCCAGGGTGTGGCCGCTCTCCGGCGGCCTCCGTTTTGACATCCTCGTCGGCCTCGGTTTCGACTGCACGCCGTTCCGCGCCACCGAGCTCGAGATGGCCCGGCGCTGCAGCGACGGTGTTCCGCTCGTTGCCGAAGAATTCGTCAGTTGGGCTCGCGATCGAGGTTATGAATGGCTCGTGCTCGACCCGAGCTTCGGCGAGTTGCTGCGCGCCCTCGATCGCCCCGATGAGGTGGAGCGGCTGTGCCTTGAATTCGACTCCTGTCCGAATCTACAACGGGTTGTCGATACGACGACCTTCGTGGTCTGGCGGCTGAAGGACTGATCAACCGGCTTCGATCCTCGCGCGCTGACTCACGGATCCACGCAGCTCAGCTCAACGACGTAGTCAACGGCCTGATGCTGCCATCTCATGGTGATGGGCCAGATGGTGTAGGTGCCGGGGTCGGTGAGGACGTGGTTGTCGATGCGGCTTTCGTATTCCTCGTAGTAGTCGGCGCTCACCGCCCTCAGCGTGCCCTCCGGGTCGGTGAGCAGCAGCCGTCCGCCGTTGCCTCTCCACTCCGCGACGATGCTCACCGTCTGACCTGTGCTGCCCTCGAAAGTGATGCTTTCGCCGAACCAGTAGTCACTTGCCGGTGTGGTTGAGCAGTCGGTGGAGCTGAGATTGCCGGCGAGACTTTCGCCGCAGCTCATGGACCGCGTGGTGCACGTGGGCTCGAGATTCGTGGCACCGCGGTGGTTGTCGCGATTGAACCAGTCGAGCAGCACCATCAGGAGCTTGCCGGTCGAGTCGATCAGGTCGACACTTTCGCCGTCATCCAGGCTTTCCACCCGGAGGCCTCCCTGTTCCTTGTGGTCGAACATCACCAGTAGTTTCGGCCTCAGGTGCTCGCTGCCTCCGTCGGCGACGATTTCCGCACGATAGGCTTCCGCAGGTGGAATCTCGGCCACGATCGTCTCGACGTAGGCGTCGAGCCGCACCGCGTTGGCTTGCGCATCGAGCTGCAGTTCGATGGGCTGATCCCCGCCGCTGATCTGCACCGTCACCGCGCCGTGGTTGGGTCCGTTGCCCTTCCAGTCCGGAATGAGGCACCACAGTGGTGCGCCGCCCGCGATGCCGTCGATGGCGCCTCCCACCGGAACCGCGGCCGACTGCAGCAATCCGTCGGCGCCTTCGAAGAGGCAGACCACGTGGATGGGTTGGTCGGGACTGCCGATGTCACCATCTCCGCTGACCGTCGCGGAGAGGGTGCCCGAAGGCAGCTGGTCGATGCCCACCGCCCCGGGCAGCTCGTCGACGAGCAGACAGTTTTGCTGATTGTCGAGCTGGATATCGTACGTCAGCTGGGGTCTGGAGCTCGAGCCGGGGATTGAGCTGGCGGGCTGGTAGACGGCGTCGCCGGTTCGGTTGTCGATGATCGAGGCGTAGGCAGTGACGCCGCTGTCATCGTTGGTCTCGCGTCCGACCAGCTCGAAGTCCACGCGGCAGTTGTCCTGCCGCGGTACGGCGAGGGCCCTGAAGATGTCATTGATCTGGATGTGTTGGGGTCCTTCGATACGCCAACGGTCGCTGCCCAACAGATGGCCGCGGTGGTCGACCAGGCGTACCACCATGTCGAATGGGTGAGGAGAGACGTTGGGCCACACCATGCCCACGTTGCTCCGATAGTCCTCTGAGCGGCGGATGCCGGCCACCGATCCGAAGCTGAGGCGCGACATGGCTGGTGAGGCGGGGACGAACTGGCCGAAAGTGCCGTCGTCGCCGGTGTTGTAGGTGCGAGACGTGGCGACCATGTCGTGGGTGGCCTCCAGCAGCAGGGCGCCGCTGCCGCTGCCGCCGAGCTCACTGACAACGTTGTCGATGCCGAGCATGCCGGTACCTTCGAAGTCGAAGCTGCGGCTGAGCACTCCGGAGCCGTCGGTGGGGATGAAGGAGACCATCACGCTGGCGCCGCCCGTCATGGAGAGGACCCGCAGGTCGGTGCGCCAGCTCGTACCGAAGGCGCCGTCGGTGGTGGCCGCCGCCGGGATCACGAGGTCGCTGTCGGCATTGTCCGCCGCCACCCCCGGCACGTAGATGGGATCGGAGGAGAGGTTGTCGAGCACCGAGGCGTAGCTGAAGACTCGACCGAAGCCGTCCACGGTGACCACGGCGCTGAGATCCCCGTCCGTCGGCAGAGCGAAGTGATCGAAGACATCGTTGATCTGCAGGTGCGAAGAGGCCGGCACAATGAGTTCGCCGCCGCCCACGTCGGCGCCGGTGGCGTCGAAGAACCGGATCTCCAGCTCGGCGTCGATACCGAAGACCTCGGCGAAGCCGATGTTGCTGCGAAAGTCCGGCGGACCGGCGAGGTGCAGCAGGTGACGGGAAAGGCCGATGTCGTGCCACCGATCGCGTCCGGCCGCCTCGCGCCAGCCCAGGGCCGGGATGTATTGACCGAAGGTGCCGTGCCCGGAGCTGTTGTAGGTGCGCGAGGAGATCAGTAGATCGGATGAGGACCACCGGTGGTGGATCCGCAACATGCCGGTGGTCTGCTCCCGCTCGAAGAGTGAGCTCACCACGTCCTCGAAAACCGTGACCTGGTTGGAAAGGAGAGTGAAGTGGGTGCTCACCTCGCCGCTGCCGTCGCTCGGCGCGAGCACCGCCTCGGTCCAAAACGAACTGTCGTTGGGATTGAAGATCCACAGGTCGGTGCGGAAGAAGCTGCTCTTCGCGCCGCTGCCGTGAGCGATGACCGGAATGACCTGCATGAAGTCGTCCGGAGGTGCGGCCAGTTCCTCCACGTGCACGGTGAAGTCGGAGTTGACACCCGGTTGTGGTGGTGAGAGCTGAATCGCCGCATAGCCGTCGCTGAGCCACTCGAAGGAGGCCTCGCCGGCTTCGATCTCGGCCTGGTGAAGCTGCTCCTCAAGGTACCAACAGGAAGATGAACCGCTGTCGAAGTCCACCGTCCAGACCTCCAGCGCTGCGCCGTCCGGTCCCGTGACCTCGGCCCGATAGAGCGGCCCCCAGGTGGTGTTGGCGTGGAGCCAGACCGCCTCGTCGGTGCTCAGTTCGAGGGTTTCTCCCACCTCCAGGTCGCCGTCGAACTCGACGCAGTCCTGAAGACCGATCGACAACAGTTCGGCGCTCGCCAGTAGGCAGAGCAGAAGCAACGGGGCAAGCCGCAGCAGACGCCGTCGGCGATGTTGTTTGTCCATCTTCAACCCTCTTTTGGGAACTCAATCGAGTATACGTGATTGGTCACAAGAGGGTTTGGGCGAGCGGACCCGGCGCCCCCGATGCTCAAACGGTTGGAGCTTCTATTCCGCAGTCCACCTTTATGACTGGCACCTTTAGCGCGTGATCCTCTCACCCGGGGCGATCTCCACGGGAGTCCGAATCCAGAGCCTGAGCAGGCGTGGTCAGAAAGTCAACACCTCGGTCTGAGGATCCTTGAGGGCCTCGGTGAGAGGAACACCCATCCCCTTGACATCAATACCGAGGGCCTCGAGCTCCTCGACAAGATCGAGCTTTCGGGCGCAGGCGACACAGGCTTCCACCACGACACCGTTCTCCTGCATGGCTTTGACCTTGGCCTGGATGGAGGGATCGCCCACGAGAAGCCGTTGCGACGGACCCCACACCACCAGCGTGACCTCGGCAAACCAGCCATAGGCCTTGGTCGCATGGGTGTACATCAGACAGACCTTGTCGGCGACATCGGGATCGCCGCTGGTCCAGACGGCCATGAGCTTCCCGGTGGGCTGGTCGCCCTCGTTCTCGGCGCCGATCGGCGCCGCTGCCAGACACACGAGCACAATGCTCGACACGATCGCGATCAACCTCGACATCCTCATCTCGAATCCTCCCCGTTTGCGTAGACGGTTACACTCATCAGCGATGGCCCTCGCACCTCTTGAACTCTCCTGCGAATCCTGCGGCGCCAAGCTGGTTGTCCAGGCCACCCAGCGCACCGCCCGCTGCCCCTACTGCGACTCCCCGTCGGTGATCGATCGACCGGTGACCCCCGATCGGCCCGACCCGGTCTTCGCCATCGGTTTCTCCATCGATGGTAACCGGGCCCGCGTCCTGCTCCGCGAGTACCTCAAAGGGCACGTTTGGGCCCCAAACAAGCTCCGTGAGGCGACCGCCGAGCGGGTCGAGGGCCTGTATCTTCCCGCGTATCTTTTCAGCGCCATCGCCGAGAGCGGCTATCGCGCTCAGATCGGCGAGAACTACACCGAAATGGAGTACGACGCCAGGAAGAAACGGACCCGGAGGGTCACCAAGACCGAGTACCGGACCCTCGAGGGCCGCCACCGGTGCTATGTGGACAATCTGCTGGTGACTGCATCAGAGGGGATCCCCAACAGCGAGCTCGAGGGCATCGAACCCTTCGATCTCTCCGGGCTGCGCCGCTATGCTCCGGCGGTCATCTCCGGGTGGACCTCGGAGGAGCCGTCGCTGAGCCGCGAGGCTTCACTCGAGCACGCACGAACCGAGTCCCGGGACGCCGTCCGACTGGAGCTCCGGGGCTTTATGCCCGGCGACTCTCATCGGAACCTCCAGTCGACCACCACCCTCGCCGACGAGGCGATGGATCTCGTGCTCCTGCCGGTCTGGGTCTGCGCGGTGCGGTGGCGCAAGGACACAGCCCCCATCCGTCTCTTGGTCAACGGCCAGACCGGCAAAGCTTCCGGTGAGATCCCGGTCTCGTGGGCCAAGATCGCCGCAATGGTCGGCGGCGCCCTCGGGGTTCTCGGTCTCGGCGCCCTCATCGGCGCCATCCTCGGGTGGTTCGCATGACCGGCGCCGATCGCAACTGCTCGCGCTGCGAGAGCGTCATCGCCGACGACGACCTCCGCTGTCCCATCTGCAATCTCACGACTCCGGTGATCAACGCCGTCGACCACGCCGATCCGGTGGTCGACATCCTCCGCTGTTCGGGGTGCGGTGCAGCCATGACCTACGAGATCGGCCACCGAGCCGCCGCCTGCGCCTTCTGCGGATCGGTCCTCGATGTCGAACACCCCGCCGACCCCATGGAAGAGGCCGAACACCGGCTGCCGTTCACCGTCGATGCAGACCGCGCACGGCAGGCGTTCGCCGCGTGGCTCGGGTCCCTCGGGTGGTTTCGCCCCGGCGACCTGAGAACCGACGCCCGCCTCGAAACCATCCAACCGCTGCGCTGGGTGGGCTGGGTCTTCGATGCGCAGGCCGAGGTGAGCTGGGCGGCCGACACCGATGCCGGCGCCAACAGGGCCGACTGGGCGCCGCACTCCGGCCAGACCGAGCTCTCCTATGACGATGTGGTGGTTCCGGCGACCCGCGGTCTGACGCCTGAGGAGGTCGCCCTGCTCGTGCCGAGCTATGACGCGGCGCCGGAGGCAGACACCACAGATCTCGTCGACGACGCCACCGTCGAGCGGTTCGACCTTCCCCGATCGACCGCCCGCGCGCAGCTTGTCCAGGCGGTGGAGCGGCTCGCCCGGCGCCGGCTTCGGGAGCGGCATCTGCCGGGTCGTCGGTTCCGGAACCTGAAGACCGCCACCATCCTGCGCGGGCTCTCCGCGCGCCGCATCGCCCTCCCCGCGTGGGTGCTCGCCTACCGCTACAAGGGCAAGCTCTACCGGACAGTGCTCTCCGGACAGGACGCGGATTGTCTCAAGGGCGAGGCGCCGTACTCGGTCGTCCGCATCGCTGCGGTCGTGGGCGGCGGCCTCGTACTGATCGCACTGGTGATCCTGCTGGGTCTCCTGGTCTGAGGCTCCGATTCGGCGGGCATACGGCGTCAGATCGGACGTGCCGCTTACGATGTTGTTCTCAGCCGCGCGATCACGACCTCTGTGGCGTTCCCGATGAGATTGTAGGCGGGGCATTCATGCCCAGCGACCACGGTTGCGTCCCACGCGCGGGGCGTGAACGCCCCGCCTACAAAGTGCAGGTACAGTGTCAGCGAACGGCGGCCGGAGCCACGAGCAGTCGACCGCGGCCGTGATCCGTGAAAACAGCCGACCGCGCGGACCTCCGGCCCATCAACGGGCGTGCCGTCCTGGACATCTCGCCGAGAGGGCACGAACTCACCCACGACGATCTCGCGCGGGATGGGTGCCTGGCACCCCCTCCCATCGCGAATCAGGATCTGAATCAACAGGCCGCTGGCGCTCCAGAACACCAGGCAACGCGGCGGAACCCTCCTCCCGACATGCTCCTCTTCCCCTCGGGCACGCGCCCCAAGGCCTTCAACGCGACTGACGGGCAGGCAGGAATTCCTGCCCCCACACCCATCGCATCGGATGCGGGCACGGACGCGGACGCGGACGCGGTCATCGCATCGGGAGCGGGATCGGGATCGGGATCGATCGCTCAAACCAGCACACCGCAACAACCACTTCTGATGCGCGGTTGGGAGAGGTGCGTTTGTTTTAGACTGGTAGAACGAGCAATGGATCTCGATCCGGAATCTCCAGTTGATCGCCGGCGGTCCCGCGGGCGACGGATATCTCTGGTGTACCCCGCCACAATTGGGGTGCGTTCATGAGGGTGCCGAGGCGCCTTCCTGCCTGCATTTCGCGACCGAGGAATGCTCGTTGTATTTTGAGAGAGTGGTGTGCAGGCAGGCAGGATGCATCGGTGGACCTCTACCACCAACAATTGTGGCGGGGTGCACTCGTCAGTCGTGAAGGAGGATGTGATGAGTCGTGGATTCAGCTGCGCCCTGAAGTCTCTCTGTGTGATGCTCTCGACTGTGGTGCTTCCGGTTTGGGTGATGGCTGCGACGCCGGATACGGATGCCGGCACGGATGATATCGGCCTCAAATCGCTCGGGGGGTCGTTCGTGGTCTTCGATGTGTCCTCCGGCGGCGCGCCGTGTTGGGAGTCGGGGACGAGCCAGACCCTCTGTTTCCGGGCCGAGTCCTTCACCGACGATTGGGAGTACGTCGAGAATCTGTGGCTGCGGTTTCCTTCGGATTGGACCGTTTCCAGCGTCTATGTTGGCGGATCCCCGAGCTGTGACAACGGCTCTGTCGGGTCGTTCGCATGGTCGTTCGAGACCGAGCCCTATGAGATCAACATCATTCAACAGTGGGCCATGAACAGCCTTGACCACTGCACGGTTCACTACTGCGTCGACGTCACTTCCGGCGCCGGCAGTGGCGATCAGCTCGTGTCCTGGTACTGGGCCGGAGACGACTGGGGAAGTGGGCCGCACCACCCGTGCAGCGACGACGGCTACACCCCTTCCGGTCAGGATGCGTGCGACGAAAGCTCCGAACCGCAAGCGGTGATTTCGGATTGCTCTACGTTCGGCACGCTCGAGGGGACCATCAGCGACGCCTACACCTCCGGTCCCACCTGCACCACCGCGTCGGTGGCGATCGATCCGGGCGGCGCCACCGCGGTGGCGGACGGCGCCGGCGACTACGGACCCGTCCACCTCGCCACGGGTGACTACGACCTCACGGCGTCAGCCGACGGTTTCGTCAGCGCCGCCGCGCCGTCAGTCCCGGTCGTTGCAGGCACCATCACCACCCAGGATTTCGACCTGCTGCGACCGGTAGCCGGTGCGTCGCCGACGGGCTTCGATGTCACCGTGCCCGTCGATGACGGCGGGGACGAGACCCTGACCGTGAGCAATCTCGGGTACGACCCGACGTTGGATTGGAGCCTTCGTGAGCTGCCGCCCGCCGCCAGCGCCAGCCCCCTCACGACGACCTCTGGAGAGGGTGGATCGGTGAGGATCGAGCCGGAGCTGCAGGATCAGCTGCGGGCGGATGGCGAGCTGAGCTATCTCATCGACCTCCGCGAGCGGCCCGACCTCGGCCCCGCCCTGACCATGAGCTGGAACGACCGCGGCCGCTACGTCGTCGACAGCCTCCGGGAGGCCGCCGAGTGGTCCCAGGCCCGGATCCGCGCCTATCTCGACGGCAACCGCGTCGCCTACCGGACCTTCTGGATCGACAACCTCATCGTGGTGGAGTCGTCGAGCCGCGAGGTCTTCGACGGGCTGCTGGACATGAGCGAGATCGAGGTGCTCCGGGCCCGCCGGACGATGAGCGTCATCAAACCGGCGGAGCGCAAGCCGGCCGCGTCGGAAGGCCGTGCGGTGGAACCGAACCTGACCCATGTCAATGCGGATGATGTCTGGCAAATGGGATTCGACGGCGGTGGCATGGTGGTGGCCAATATCGACACCGGTGTCCGCTACACCCACGAAGCGCTCGAACCCCACTACCGCGGCCGGATCGGCGTCGGCTCCTACAGTCACGATTACAACTGGCTCGATCCGGACACCGGCTCGGCCACGCCGACTGACGATCACGGCCACGGCTCCCACACCATCGGCATCATGGTCGGCGACGACGGCGGCGCCAACCAGATCGGCATCGCACCGGGCGCGACCTGGATCGCGTGCGACGCGTGCAACTCGTTCACCGGTTGTCCGGAGGCCGCCCTTCTCACCTGCGCCGAGTGGATCACCGCTCCCTACCCGGTGGGCGATCCGACATCCGCCGATCCCACCAAGCGCCCCCACGTCGTCAACAACTCCTGGGGCGACTGCAAGACCAGCTACGACGATTGGTATCAGGACTCGGTGGACGCTTGGCACGCCGCCGGGATCTACCCGGTCTTCTCCAACGGCAACGCCTCCAACTGCGGGTACTCGACACCCCCAGGCTGCAACACGGTGGGCAACCCCGGCCGCTACGGCAACGTCACCGGCGTCGGCTCCACCGGCCAGTACGACGGCGCCTACGCCACCCACTCCAACTGGGGTCCCACCGACAACCCCGATACCGTCAACCCCAACGGCTATCCCAGCGTCAAGCCGAACGTGGCGGCGCCGGGCGTCGAGATCCGGTCGAGCCTCAGCGGCAGCGACTCGGACTACGCCAGCTGGGGCGGCACCTCCATGTCGGCGCCGCACGTGGCGGGGCTCGTGGCTCTGATGTGGCAGGCGGGGCCGTGTCTCATCGGCGATTACGCACTCACCGAGGATCTCATCCAGAACACCGCGGTCGCCGTGCCCTACGCTTCCGAATGCGGTGGCGAGGGTCCCGGAAACGTGCCCAATATGGCCACCGGGTGGGGCGAGATCGACGCCCTTGAAGCGGTGAACCAGGCGGCCGCCTACTGCAACACCGACTGGCTGCCCTGGGTCAGCGAGAGCCCGGAGAGCGGACAGCTGGCCTTCGGCGAGTCCGAAGAAGTGACCCTCACCTTCACCTGCGGATCATCGCCGGGTGACGAGGCCGGCACCCTGCGCCTGACCACCAACGACCCGTGTGCCGAGACCACCGACATTCCGCTGGCGCTCCACTGTGTGCCCGTCGCTCCGGAGGCCGACCTCTGGGTCGACACGACCGACGGAGTGGCCATCGCCGTCCCCGGGGATGCTGCCGGCTACACAATCGTGGTCGGCAATGCGGGACCCGACGAAGCTCTCGGTGCAGGCGTGGCCGATACCCTGCCGGCCGCGCTCCTCGGCGCCACCTGGACATGCGCCGGATCGGGAGGCGCCACCTGTACCGCTGCGGGCGCCGGCGATATCTCCGACACCGTCGATCTGCCGGTGGGCGGCACGGTGACCTACTCGGTGAGCGCCGCCATCGACCCGGGCGCAACAGGGGTCATGAGCAACACCGCTGCCGTGACGTCGCCCGCTGGGCTGCCGGATCCGGTTCCCGGCAACAACAGCTCCACCGATGACACGACCCTGAGCCCGCAGGCCGATCTTGCGGTCTATGTCACCGACGGCAGCTGCTACGTTCTGCCGGGAGAATCGCTGTCCTACACGGTTACCGTCGAGAACAACGGTCTTTCCAACGCGCCAGCGGCATCAGTGTCCGACACGGCGCCCGCCGAGCTGACGGTGAGCTCCTGGACCTGCTCGGCATCCGGCGGGGCTTCCTGCGGGGCCGCATCCGGAGCCGGTCCGCTCAATGATGCCCCGAGCCTGCCTGCCGGCAGCGGGGTGACCTACATCGTCTCGGCCACGGTCTCGGGATCGGCATCCGGCGCGCTGGTCTACATGGTTTCGGCCTCTCCCGGTGCCGGTGTGAGCGACCCGGTTCCCGGCAACGACAGCAACGACGATTCCAATGCCCTCGAGCTGCCGATCTTCTGCGGCGACTTCGAAGGGGGCGACACCACAGCGTGGAGCTCGACGACCCCGTAGCTCACTCTTGAGCAGGTCGTCACGTACAACGCGGAGGTCGAATCCAGCGGCGCCCGTGATTGCCGGCACGTAGCACACTCCGAGTGCTCACGGCGTCGTTTTCAGGATGTCGCTCAGAAACCGGTACACGAGCTTGGCGGCGAGGAACTCGGAGGCCCACTGGCCGGGCGTCGGCAGCAGCTCGACGACGTCGAAACCGACGACGCGGCGATGGGCGGCCACCCGTTCGAGCAGGCCGGTGACCTGATACCAGTCGAGACCACCGGGCTCCGGGGTTCCCGTGGCCGGCACGACGGCGGGGTCGAAGCCGTCGAGATCGATGGTGACGTAGACGTCGTCTCCGAGGCCGGCGAGCGCCCGATCCATCCAGCCGGTCTCTGGCGCGGCGCCGCAGATCTGGTGGGCGAAGACGACCCTGCGGGGGTCGAGCAGCGGCATCTCCGCGGCGTCCACGGCGCGAACTCCCACCTGAACGATCTCGCACCATTCGCGGGCACGGGCCATGACGCAGGCGTGGTTGTAACGCGAGCCGTGATAGCTGTCGCGGGTGTCGGCGTGGGCGTCGATCTGCAGCACCGACAGACCGGGAACGACGCGCGCGGCGCCGCGGATGGCGCCGATGGCGACCGAGTGATCGCCGCCGAGAACGACCGGGATCGTCCCGCGCTCGATGAGCGTGCCGACCTTCGGGTCGAGCTGGTCGGCGAGGACTTCGGGTTGGTCGTTGCAGAGCACCGGCTCGAGGGTCGCGATACTGCGCCGGCACGTCTCCTCCCCGGTGGCGAGGTCGTACCACTCGATGTGGTGCGACGCCTCGAGAATGGCCCGCGGGCCCTGGTCGGCGCCCCTTTTCCAGGTGCTCGTTCGGTCGTAGGGCACCGGCAGAATCGCCGCGGCGGCGGTCGCGGGATCGCTGAGCTCATCGGGCAGCTCGCAGAAACGGGGCAGCGGGGGATCCGGCATCAGGGCTCGAGGTAGGTGTAGCCGGAGAGCCCGGCTTCGTAGCTGCTCAACAGGATGCGACTTTCTGCCGCGGTCATTCGTCGGGCGCGCACCGAGCGTTCGCAGTCCCGTCGGATGGCATGCCACAGCTCGCGGACGTCGTACTGCAGGTAGCCGAGGACCTCGGCGATGGTGTCGCCCTCGACAACGTCTTCGACGAACCAGCCCTCTTCCTCGTCGAAGCCGATGTGGACCAGGTTCGCGTCGCCGAAGAGGTTGTGAAGGTCGCCCAGCGTCTCTTGATAGGCGCCCGCGAGCAGGATCGCCAAGTAGTACGGCTCGTTCTCGCGAAGCGGGTGGACCGGGAGCACGGTCGCGACGTCCTCGTGCTCGATGAAGCGGTCGATCTTACCGTCGGAATCGCAGGTGATATCGGCCAGGGTGGCGCGCCTCGTCGGTTCCTCGCCGAGGCGATGGATCGGCACGATGGGGAAGACCTGGTCGATGGCCCACGAATCGGGCAGCGACTGGAAGACCGACAGGTTGCAGAAGTAGGTGTCGCTCAGCTTCTGCTGGAGGTCCGCGATCTCCTCGGGCGCCGGATCGAGGGCCGCCGCCATTCGGTTCACCTTGAGGCAGGCGGACCAGAAGACGCGATCCACGAGCCCGCGCTGCTCGAGGTCGAGCAGACCGACGCTGAACCGGGTCAGCGCCTCCTGCCGTCCCTGGATCGCGTCGTGGTAGGACTCCAGCAGGCGGTCGGAGCTCATCGTGAGCAGGGTTTCGAGGGCCTCTCTGACGACCCGGGGATGACCTCCTCCGGCGAGCTCGGCCGCCGCCGTCTCGTCGTCGATCGCGTGGCGATCGATCTGTGACACCCCGAGCACATTGGTCACCAGGACGCTGTGGTGGCTGACCATGGCCCGACCCGCCTCGGTGACGATGGTGGGGTGCTCGACCCCCGCTTCGTCGCACACGCTCTTGACGCGGTAGATGACCGTGGCGGCGTACTCCTGCAGGCTGTAGTTGGTGGAGAAGTCCCAGTTGGTCTGGGAGCCGTCGTAGTCGACGCCGAGGCCGCCGCCGACATCGAGGTAGGAGAGGCTCGCGCCGATCTTCCGCAGATCGGCGTAGACCCGCGCCACGTCCTGCAAACCGGCGTTGATCACCTGGATGTCGGACAGCTGGCTGCCCATGTGGCAGTGGAGCATCTCGAGGCAGTCGAGCATGTTCTCCTGTCGCAGGTATCTCACCACTTCGAGCACACCCGGGATGGTGAGGCCGAACTTCGCTTTGTCGCCGGTGGAGGCCTGCCACCGTCCGGTGGCGAGCGCCTCGAGCTTGAGCCGCACCCCGATCCTCGGACGGACCGAGTACTCGCGCGCCGCCCGCACCAGCAGCTCGAGCTCGCTGAAGCTCTCGACCACCGCGATAATCCTGCGTCCCAGCTTGGTCGCGAGCATGATGTGATTGACGTACCGTGCTTCCTTGAATCCGTTGCAGACGATCAGACGATCGGGGTGCTTGACGGTGAGCGCCATGACGGCGAGCAGCTCGGGCTTCGAACCGACCTCGAGACCGAAGCCGTGCCGCCGGCCGAGCTGCTCGACCCGCCCCACGAGGGCTCTGTTCTGATTGACCTTGATGGGATAGACGGCGGTGTAGTCGCCGGTGTAACCGTTGTCGTCGATGGCGACGGCGAACGCCTCGGCCATGTCGCGCATCCTGGCCGCGATCAGGTCCGGAAAACCGATGTTCACGGGGGCGGAGATGCCCCGGTCGCCGAGACCCACCACCACCTCGTGGAGGTCGACGCGGTGGTTCTTCTCGCGGTCGAGGATCACCTCGAGGTGGCCCTCGTCGTTGATCGAAAAGAAGCCCTCGCCCCACTCGTCGATGCGGTACAGCTCGACCGAGTCGGCCGGCGACCATGAGTTGGGCAGCTCGGGGGCGGCCGGGTGGGACACAACGGTCCGGGCCTTCTGCGGACCTTCGGATTCGCACTCCGCGGCCACCCCGAAAATCACCTCAGCGGCCACTGTCGGCGTCCGTTCCGGTCAGCGGCGCCAGCAGCGTCTCCCGATTTCGAGCGACCGCGTCGTCGAGGGCTTCCACCGCGTCGTCGAGGATCTCGTAGAGTGCCTTGCCGGACCGTCGCCGACCGCTGGCGAAGAGTGCCGACACAAGCCACGGCAGCACGGCGGTCACGTCGCAGTGGACGTACACCGACGAGGTCTCGACACACTCGGCCGAGACCTTGCCCCAGGTGTGGCCTTCGCCGGCCGGGCAGGACGACAGCGCACCGTTGTCCACCGGGTCGACGCAGATCTGAACATCGATGTCGAAGCCGCGGGCGTCGAGGCCGAAGATCTGCGACAGAGTGGGTTCCCCCTGCAGCGTATAGTTCTTGGGCACGCCACCGCCGAAGATCCACACCGCCGTCGAGCCCTGCTGCTGGGCCGCCCACTGCAATGACGCCATCGCGTAGACGTCCGCGATGGGATCGAGCGAGTGTCGGAAGTCGCCGCCGAGCAAGGCTTTGAGTTTGACGACATTGAGAAAGATCGAGCCGTCCTGAGGAGCTCCGACGAAGACGGGCACCTGGGCCTGAAAGCACGCCGACAGCAGGCAGGGCTCCGCGACGCCGAGCTCCTGCTCGAGCTGAAAGAGCCGTTCGCCGAGAAGAGAGTTGGTCTCCACCGACGTCATCGGGCGCTGAAACTCGGGATCGAGCAGCATCCTCGCGAACAACAGGTCAGTGTCGAGGAGGACCTGCTCGTCGAAGCCGAGGTCGTAGATACGGATGACGCCCGCGCGGCGGAGCTGCTGATCTCCGGCGTCGGGGCGGATCTCTCGAATCCGGTGACCGATCACCCGGTGGGCGTCGTGATAGAGGTTCGCGCCGGTTGTCGTCAGGACATCGATGAGCCCGTTCTGCACCATGGGGACCAGGCACGACTGGTGGATCCCCGCCGGTGTCATGGCGCCCGAGACCGTGGCGAAGACGGTCGCGTCCTCGTCCACGGCTCGCTCCATGAGCTGCCACGCGGTGCGGATCTGGCGGCCGACATAGGCGCCGAACGCCGATTGCAGCAGCTCGTGGGGCCGTTCGGCACCGGTGATCGGCGCCGGCGACACCGGGCGAGCAGACTCGTAGCTTTCGCGAAAGATCTCGGATTCGTCGGTCGTCATTGCTTTCCCAGTCGCTGCGTGTGCCGGCGAGTCGAATCAGAATGCGTCATCCGCCAGCTCGAGGTCCGGCGTCTCAGTGTCCGGCGTCGGTATCACCTGCATCTCGTCCTCGTCGAAGCTCGGGATGTCGACGTCCCAGTCGTTCTTCTCGCGATACCTGGGCATCACCAGCTTCTTCGGACCACCCTGTGCCCGAGGGGTGAAGGTCTCTTTCGCCTTGAGGTACTCCGACTCCAACTCCGAGAGCATGGCGCTCTCCTCGATGGTGAGTTCGCGGAGTTTCGCTTCAACGATGTCCCGTTGGTATTCGATGATCCGACCCTTCATGAAGTTGAAGAGGTAGATCGTCGTCGACCGGCCGGTGTCGAGACTCTCGTCCCGGACCACCGGGGAGCTTCGGGCGCCGGCCTCGAGGAACCCGAACCAGATCTTCTTCTTGTTCTTCTTCGCCGCCATCTCCAACCTCCAGAACGAACCGGAACGGAACGGTCGCTGTACGTCGGCAAAGCAACCTCCATGCCATTCCGGCATCTCGCTCGAAGTCAACTCAGAGAGGACATCCGAGGAGTAGAGTCGGAACCCGGAATTCTCAAAGTATTGAGTTTTCGGAACTCGTGATTCCGACTCAGCGAGACGAAGACTTGAAGTCTTCTTTCCTGAGATGGTGCTTGGACATGAGCTTGTGCAGCTGCCTGGTGGTGATCCCGGACGCCTCGGCGGTGGCATCGATCCGCCCACGGTGCACCGTGAGCTGCTGGACCAGGTACAGGCGCTCGGCCTGATCCGCCGCACGCTGCCGAACCGCGGCGAGGGAGGCGTCGACGTCGATCGAGGGCCGAACCACCCCGGGATCGGCGAAGAGCTCTTCCGGAAAGCTCTCCGGGGTAAGCACGTCGGTTGTTTCGAGGATGCAGGCGCGCTCGATGAGGTTCTCGAGCTCGCGGACGTTGCCCGGCCATTCGTAGGCGAGGAAGGCCTCCATCACCGAAGGATGGATGGCCGCGATGTCTTTCTGGTGGAGCACCCTCGCTCGTTCGACAAAGACATCAGCGAAGGACGGAATATCCT
Organism: Thermoanaerobaculales bacterium; assembly: GCA_036351195.1. Classification (GTDB taxonomy): domain Bacteria; phylum Acidobacteriota; class Thermoanaerobaculia; order Thermoanaerobaculales; family Sulfomarinibacteraceae; genus JAHECW01. The sequence continues at coordinate 19,453 of JAZBOQ010000259.1, forward strand.
CGCAGCGGTCCCGAAGTGGTGGGATGTCGATGGGGAACACATTGAGTCTGAAGAAGAGGTCCCGGCGGAAGCCGCCATCCTCGGTCAGGCGCGCGAGATCGAGGTTGGACGCGACGAGGATTCGAACATCGACCTCGATGTCGTGCTCACCGCCCACCCGCTGGATCGTCCGTTCCTGGAGGACGTTCAACAGCTTGATCTGCATCGCCGGAGAGATGGTCGCGATCTCGTCGAGGAAGAGCGTGCCGCCGCTCGCGATCTCGAACTTGCCCAGCTTGCGCCGGTCTGCACCGGTGAAGGCTCCTCGCTCGTGGCCGAAGAGCTCGCTCTCGAGCAGGCTGTCCGGAATCGCTCCGCAGTGAACGGCCACGAACTGGTGCTCGGATCGGTTGCTGTTCTGGTGAATCGCCTTGGCGAGGAAGCTCTTGCCGGTTCCCGTTTCGCCGGTGAGAAGAACAGTCGATCGGGTCGGCGCCACCTGCCGGATCTTGCGCAGCACCGCCTTCATGGAGTCTGCGCGGGTCTCGATGGAGCCGACCACCTCGGTCTCGAGAGACCGGTCTCGGAAGTAGCGGAGCTCCGAGCTGAGACGCTCGCGTCGCTCGATGCTCTCGCGCACCAGATGGACCTCTTCGGGCACGATGGGGTAGGTCAGATAGTCGTTGGCGCCGTCGCGCACGACCCCGATGGCGTCTCTGATCTGCGCCTGGGGCGACATGACTACGAGCCGGATACCGGGCATCGCGGCGCGGAACTTGCCGAGCGCATCCGCCGAAAGGTCGCCGTCTGCAAGATCGCGGAGTGCTGCGACGTCGACGAAGGCGTACTCGAAATCGCCTTGGGACGCGTTGCCGGGCAGACCTTCACCTGCCGTCACCACCCGCGTTTCGGCGTCGGGAAAGGTACCACGAAGCACCTCTGCTGCGTTGTCGTTCGATGTCATGACCAGGATTCGGATCACCGCTGAAAGCTCCTCTGCGGTGCATTCTATCTCCACTCACCCCCGATCAGGGTGGCCGGGGAGAACCTCTGCCGCTATCGAGATCGAACCCAAGGCCCGGACGCCCGGTTGGCGACAGGTAACCGTCGCAGAGCCGAACGGCTCCTGCTGCCGGATCGCCGATGAGATCGAGGTGCCCGTCGAGATCGGCGAAAACCACGTTGGGCCGGGCGAGGGCGAAGTGGAGTCCGGCGGCGATGGCAAGGCCAGATTCGTCCATGCATCCCACCATGACTTCAAATCCCGCGGCGCGAGCAACCGAGTTGACGTGCAGTGCTTCCGAGATGCCGCCGACCTTCATGAGCTTGATGTTGACCATGTCGACCAGATCGTCCTTCGCCAGGCGGAAGGCGTCTCGGAGGCTGACCAGGCTCTCGTCCGCCATCACGGGGATGTCGACCTTCTGGCTGATCTGGGCCATCATCTCGGGAGCGTTTCGTGGGGTCGGCTGCTCGATCAACTGCAATTTCGCCGCCGCGGTCCGCCGGATGAACTCGACCGACTGCTTCACCGAGAAACCCTGGTTCGCGTCGAACCGCAGATCGATTCTCCGACCCACCGCTTCTCGCACCATCAACAACCTTTCGATATCGAGGTCGATGTCGGTTCCGCCCTTGATCTTGAGGCAGCGGAACCCCTCCTGGACTCGCATCCGGGCACGCGCAACGGTCTCCTGCACCGGGAGAATGCCGATCGTGACGCTGGTCTTGATGCGCTCCCGAAAGCCTCCGAGCATCTTCCACAGGGGCATCCCGGCTTGTTTCCCGACGATGTCGAGAACCGCCATGTCCACCGCCGCCCGCACCGATGGGTGTCCGCGAAGTGGTTTGCGCAAACGTTCCATGACCAGCGCCGTGCGCAACGGATCCATCCCGAGCAGCACGGGTTCCACGAGGTCGCCAACGGCTCGCAGCGCAGAATCCGCGCTTTCGCCGGTCACTGCCCCATCGGGCGCCGCGCAACCGACACCCACCGGCCCCGAATCGGGGATCAGGCGCAGGAAAACGTTGGTCGCTCGATCCACCGACTCGTAGGCGATGGTGTAGGGGTCGGCGAGCTCGAAGCTCTCCGCCCATGCCTCGACGCGCCGGATTCTCATCAGTACCTCCGCTCGTAGATCTCGTCGAGGCTCATCCCCTTGATCTCCTCGACGAACTCGACCAGATTGGCGATCATCACCCGCCACATCTGCGCGCCCTTCTCGGCCGATGCTCGGGTCGGATCGCCCATGACGCCGTTGGGCGAAATCCTGGCCGTCCGTGCGAACCACTCGACGCTCCGCCGCGCCGTGAAATCGAGATACCGGCTCGAGAACTGGGGGACGAAGGCCTCTGCGAGCTCCATGTTCACGAGATCGGGACGAATAGCGAGACTCGTCGAGGTTTCGACCTCGCCGGCATGGACGTCGTTCTCCGTCTCACACAGCTGGTCGAGGTCGACGTCGCTGGTCTCCCCGGTGTCGACGCTGGTGAAGACGTTGGCATCCCGGTTGATCATTTGGGCGGCGTACTTGAGGGTTGCCAGGTTGCCGCCGTGACCATTGATGATGATGATCTTGGTGACGCCGTGGCGGGTGCAGCTCATTCCGATGTCGTAGACGATCTTCGACAGGGCCTCGTTGCTGATACTGATCGTTCCCGGAAAGTCGTCGTGGTGGTACGACACGCCGTAGGGAATCAGCGGGAGGACCAGCGGTTTGGGGTCCGAGCAGGCTTCCGCGACGCGGCGCGCGAGGTAGTCGGCGTCGAAGGCGTCGGTGTCCAGGGTGAGGTGGGGACCGTGCTGCTCGATGGCGCCCACCGGCAGGAGGACGACATCGACCTCTCGGAAGCGCTCCTCGGCCTCGGGCCAGGTGAGCTCACCGAGCAGGTGCCGGCGGGCGGCGGTGTCGGTTGGTTCGTCGGTCGGATCGGGAAGCTCGAATCGGCACGGGCTGAAGAGCTCCGGATCGTCGAGCGGGAACGCGGGTAGCCACTTCCTCCCCAGGCGACGGGAGGCGCCGTGGGCGTGCTCGAGGAGAATCTGGAGAAGGCCGCGCCGAAGATCGACGGGGATGCCGTCCAAGGGTGATCGTTCCGGGTCGATGCGCACCTCGAGCACCTCGGGGTGCGGTTTCACGCGGCGTGTGATCTCGGTGCCGGCAGGCAGCAGCTGCTGCTCGACCAACATGGCGAGAAGCTGGCGCTCGCCGGCACCTTCCTGATGGACGCCCTTCGAGGCGATGGTGCGGAGGCAGCGTTCGATCTGGTCGGGCCGGTAACCGATGGTTGCCGGATCGGCGCCCAGTGCGGAGAGCATGGCTACGACCCGGCGGCACTTCTCGCATTTGCCGCACGGCAGGACTCGATCGCCCTCTGAGTGGGTCGCGTGGCACGAGGTCTGCAAACGTTGCAGATCGGGGTAGCGCTCCACCAGGATCTTCTCGACGAGGAGCTCCGACAGCGATCGCAGGATCGAGAACTGAACGACGCCGAACCCCTTGTCCTCGAAGTACCTCGTCAGGCGCTGGTCGAAGAAACGGCTCTGGTCGTAGAGGCCGTCGTAGTGCGGGATCCCCTGGTGGTAGGCGCGGCAGGTGGTGTCGAACTCGTCGCCGATCAGAATCCGTCCGATCCCTCGTTTGCGGAGCAGCGGCAGGACCCCGAAGAGGAAGACGGCCACCGTCCACAACCGGATCGGGTACTCGTCGTTGCGGACCGAGGCGAAATCCGGGCGGATAAACGGCAGATGGCGGAGCATCCAGGAGAAGAGCCGGTCGCAGTTGGTCCACACCCGCGCCGTGTTCGGCACGTCTCGATTGAAGTGGCGGTAGGCATTGAGCGCGGTGAACCAGTGGCGACCCGACTCGTTGACGAAGATCGGGTGGGTCTCGTATCCGAGCTCGTCGATGATGGAGTAGCCGAGAAGGCTCTCTTTACCTCCCGACGAGAGGATCGCGTGCCGCGACTCGTCGGTCTGCCACGCTGCAAAGCGTTTCGGCGCGGCATCCGGAAACACGAGCTCGGCCTGCAGGTAGCTCTTCCTCTTGTCGGCTGGGAGGCCGGCGGCCTCCGGCACGAGAAAGGGGTTGGGCTCGAGCAGCTTCTTGACGTAGATCTCGCGCGCCGTGTTGGCGGCCATCTCCTTCAGGAGGCGCCGGTCGTGGCGGTCGAAGGAGCCGTGGAACACGATCTCGGAGCAGAACAGGCCGTAGTTGAGAGCGAGCTGGGCCGCGATGATCGAGGCGAGGTTTCGGCACGCTGGGTCGTCGGGATCGAACACCCCCTCCTCCCAGCGATAGATCAGCTCGGTGGCGTGCTCTTCGGAGCCGACGACCACCCGGTAGGGCGCGGTGATTTTGTCCGACCCCACTTCCACCGGACCCACCTCGAGGCGGTCGATGACAACGAGCGACTCGATTGTTGGTGCCATGAATAACGCCCCCGGACCTCAACCTCGCGCCGCGCGCTCACGGATGACGTCCGCCAGCCCGGAGGCGCCGTCCCGCAGCACGTCGAAGACCGGCAGCCCCGTCTCGGCTGCGACGGCTTCGCACACGCCGTCGACGGCCTCGTCTGCAAGATGCTCGTGATTGATCGTGATCGCGACGACCGGACGGCCGGAAATCAGCTCGATCGCGTGGATCTGCCGGTCGATGGGGTGCATCGGATGGCCGGGAAAGCCGTCGTACTCGAGCCGGGCCGGGGCGTGCTGCAGGACAACCACATCCGGCCGGCCTGCGGCCAGGAGCTCGAAACCGCCCGGATAGGCGGGGTTCATCAGGCTGCCCTGGCCCTCGAGCACGATGACGTCCGGCGACGCTTCGGACCAGGCGGTCCAGACCGCGTGCTCGATTTCACCGGCGACGAAGTCGTTGACCAGCGAGTCGAGGACGATCCCGTACCGAGAGCCTTGGAGCCAGGCCGTCTGTCCGGTTCCGACGAGCTCGGACGACAAACCAGCCTCCGTCAGGGCATCGACGAGGAGCCAGGCTGTCGTGCGTTTTCCCACTGCCGAGTCGGTGCCGAGAACGGCGACCTTGAAGCTCGAAACCTCAGCGATCTTGCCGTCGAAGAAGTGCAGGCGGTCGATTGGGGGCGGCTTCCGCACGTCCCGTAGGGTGACGCCGTGGTCGTCGGCGAACGCCAGCAGCTCGGGATCTTCGCTGAGGTAGTCGTGCAGCCCCGAGTCGACGTTGAGACCGAGTCGGATCGCGCGACGAATGTCCGACCGCGCCTCAGATCCCAGCCTGCCGCCGTCAGGGGCGAGGCCGACGACGAAATGGGTCGGGTCCTGTTCGTTTTCGAGCGCCGTTCGATAGGCGGTGAGGATGTCGGCCTCGATGAGGATCCCGCTCGGCCGGCCGTCGAGCACTGTCCCGGCGTCGTGGCCCGCGTGCCGCGAATCCACCACCGACAGGATGCGGTAGCGGCGGCTGCGCCGGACCAGCCCATGGGCGGTCTTGCCGTTGGTCGTCCCGAAGGCGCTTTCGCAGTAGACGATCGCGTTGCCCTCGGGGAGGTGCTGACGGTCGGCCGGACCTGTCGGAGCGTTCTGGGCACGACGTTGCATCATCTTCTCCCAGTCAGCACGACGACGTAGCGGTCGTGCACGAGCTCGTTCTGTTGGTGGCCGTCGAGCAGCGCGATCAAGCCGGCGGTGGATGCCGGAAGCACGCTGAGGCCCTCGCTCTTTCGGATCATTCTGGCGAACCCCGTCATCGCGCGGTCGCTGGCGTAACCGGCCCACCCCGCGCTCTCCCGCACCGCGGCGAGCGCGGCGTTGCCATCGATGGAGTGCCAGTTGATGAGCGGTTCGTTGACGGCCGTCTCGCGGATCTTGGAAGGGTCCAGGTTTCGGCATTCGTTGAGCGACTTGAGGTACGAATCGACAATCGGGTTTTTCCGGTAGGAGGAGCCGGCGATCAACCGTGGGATTCTCGAGGTCTTGCCTCGGCGATAGAGGCTCTGGAACCCCTTGGCGATCCCGGCCAGGGTCGTACCGTTGGACACCGGGACGGCGACCGCAGCCGGCGCATCGCGGAGCTCGTCGTAGATCTCATAGGCGATTTCGCCATAGGCCCGCATCTGGATCTGGAGATTCGCGCCCCCCGGGTTCGCGTCGTAGATCTCGTCGCGTCGTGCGTGCTCCCGAGAGGCTTCCACGGCGGCCTCGTAGTCGCCGGGCGAGGCGACGATCTCGGCGCCGTACCTCCGCATTTCATCTGTCCTTCCGCTGTGGAAGCCCTCGGGAATGTAAATGATGCAGCGCAGCCCGGCGAAGGACGACGCCATGGCGAGGGCGGCGCCGTAGTTACCGCAGGTCGCCCCGGTGATGGCGTCGAATCCGCGCCGCATGGCATCCATCGATTGCGCGAAGGCGATCCGGTCCTTCTGGGTCCCGGTGGGGTTGCCGCCGTCGAACTTGAGGAAGATCTGGCGCAGCCCGGTCTCGCGCTCGATGTTCCGTCCCCGCGAGAGCTGGGTGTCGCCGATCTCCGAGTCGATGATGTTTTCGTACGCCTCGAGGCGATCGTCGAGGTTCTGCGTCGGGTCGGAGGCGATTCGCCGCTCGGCCTCGAGCTCCCTCGGCAAGCGCGAGTTTTCCGCCACCGCCCCGTCGAGAATCGGCGCCAGCTGCCCGTCGCCGTCCAGCCGTCCAGGCGTTCGATCTGAGCTCATGCCGCACCCCAGTCTCCGGAATCCTCCGTACCGTCGGCCGCCGGCGAGTGACCGGCAGGCTGGGTCGGGAGCGCTTCGACCTCGCCGCGGCTGCGTTGCACCACGGTGAACGACAGGACCCGCACGACCTCCTCGTGATCAGAGCCGAGCCGCCTCTCGATCCTCGCCTTGACCTCTTCGGCGAGGAACGCGAAGAGGCGCCGGCCCATCCCCCGCGGCGAAACTGCGTACTCGCCCTCGTCTGCGGTGAGGATGGACAGCCGAAGCGGGTTGCCGGCGTTGTCCCAGAGTGTCGGGATGACGATGCCTCGAACCACTTCTTCGACCGCGTCTACCTGCACGTTCATCGTCTCGTTCAACTGTCGCCTCCCTCATTCAGCTTGTCTGACGATTACCGGGGTCATGCCGTCAATGGGATGGACCCAAGCGCGGGACCCCGCCATGATTCCCGCTAGCAATTCGAGTGCCATTGTTCGATTGAGTGGCGCACTCGCGGTTGGCCGCTCGTGAGGGCCCATCTCGGCTCGGCGTCGTCCCGCTGAGCCGGAGGTTTTCGGAATCATCTCTTCCGGTGCTCGGGGTTTTCGGAACCCTGGGTTCCGGAGGCGAGGGTTCCGGGACGAGGCTGACCCTCGGTCTGCCGCCACCTCGAGGCCGGTGCGGATCTGGCACGGCCGTTGCGTCAGATCCGGGCGGGCGCCGCAGATCGGCGGTGTCCGGGACCAGCCATCGATCCGACCGAGCGAGGTGACCATGTCCGAGAAATCACGAAACGGCCGCGACGACCTGGACTCCGGTGATCGGCCGAGGCGCCCGTCGCCGCGGGACCCGGAAGATCGGGAGGAGTACCTGCGGTGGCGGGAGGAACGGGGCGGGAGGGGGCGCAAACCGCGCGGCAAGGCTGGCGGGCGCCACATCTCGCGGCGGCGAGGGCTCGTCGACTGACCTGGTGGCAGATGGTCGTTGTACCGAACATCGGGAGCGGGTGAACCGTCTGCACCCGGTCGATATTGCGGTCGCAGGGCTCACCTCCCCGGCACTCGGCGGCGACAGCGGCGATGGGTTAGAATGGGCCGATTCCGAGATCTGGAGGATCGCACGATGAAAAGGACTGTCCTCGTTATTTCCGTGGCCGTGCTGGCGGTCGTCATGTCCAACCCGGTCGCGGCGCAAAATGCGAGCGACGAGACCAAGCTGACCTACGAGGTATTGACCGAGGAGTGGGGGACGCTGATCGGCGGCGCCCTTGACCTCACCGAAGCCGAGGCCGAGGCCTTCTGGCCGGTCTACAAAGAGTACGGCAAGGCCAAGCGCGAGGTTTGGAACCGCCGCATCGACGTGATCAAGATCTTCATGGGCAGCTACAACGACATGTCGCCCGAGATGTCCCGCATCCTCCTCGATCAGACCTTCAACATTGCCAAGGACAAGCTCGAGCTCGAGATGAAGTACGCCGAGATCTTCGACGACTTCCTGCCGCCGGAGAAGGTGACCCGCCTCTTCCAGGCGGAGAACAAGCTCGAAACCACCTTGATGATGCAGATCGTCAAGGATGTGCCGCTCGCCAAGTAGAGCGACTACCGGCGCCGGAAGCACAGGGATGGGGCCTCGGCCCCATCCTTTGTTCGTTTGGTGCTTATCGATGTCGGCTCGACCCACCGCGCGGCCGTTGTCGAGGTGGCCCGGCGCAGCGTGACCGCCGA
>JAZBOQ010000260.1:0-2586 GCA_036351195.1 Thermoanaerobaculales bacterium
CAGGCCAGATTTGCGCGCAAATCCAGATCAGGACCGGGAGACTAACCGCCATCGCAACCGTTGTCGCGCCGACGACCGCCGCCCCCAAGGACTGCAGGGTCTGGTCGAGCCAAGCCGGTAGCCGAAGCCCGGTCAGCGCAATGGCCAAGCCGATCAGGGCGCCGATCACCAGCGGATCCTTGAACACGCCCGCGATCGCAGTCACGACGGCCTTCGCACCCTTGCCCCTACCGGCGTCCGACCCGCGTCCAATCAGAGCGACTGTCAGTGGCCGGATTGTGAAGTAGCCGAGGACGACATTGATGATGAAGGGGACGGATGCCGCTTCCCCCAGGGTGCCGTGCAGCCTGAAGGACTGCTTCTGTCTGCTCGTCTAAAAGGCGGTGGTGGCGCCCAAGGAACCACAATGAAGTAAGGAACCCCGTCCGAACTCAGCGTCGACGATTCTCAAGAGAAGAGATCGATCAACCCTGAATGAGCCGATGCCGTCTAAACAGATCCGTGGTAGGCAAGGTAACGCCCGTAAGGAACGCTGCGTGGAACTACCCGTTGCCTATACAAGCGGTACGGCCTGTGCTTGCATTCCGATGGCTATTCGAGGTGCGCAACATTCAGGACCAAGAGGCATGGGGCTTGTTGGCAAAAGATGACGAACTGACAACGCCGTCGGCACACGACAGCACCGGATCTCGAACGCCGGAGGGCAGCATGAGAATGGCACCCAGGACCGGCACCCCCGCTGCACCGTTGAGCGTTGACTTCACTATTTCTCGCGACTAACCTCGAGGCGCGGTACCCGCGGATCGTCCGGGTGGCTCGGCATTCTTACTTGTCCTTAAGACTCATGAATCGTAGACAATTCATTGCACTAAGTGGCCTTGCACTCCTGGTTGCCGGCGCTCGGAGTAAGACTCCTAAGGATTCGCCGCTCCTGGATGCTCGAAGGTCCATCAAAGGCGCAAGGCCGCCAATAGACGGCACCGGCCTTTCACAGCAAGTGGCACGCTCAATTAAGGCGGACTTTGGATCGGGTTTTGAAGTCGTTCGGTACCAATGGGAAGAGGATCTTTGTGTTGCCGAGATTTCCCACCTGGAAAATACCTATAGAGTGGCTTCGAAAGATCTGGCGGCGTGGTCTGTTCTGATCTCAAGCATCACTTAACGTACGGCCTTCGAGGAGGCTCGGCCTTTGTTAAGCGACTTTACCATCAGACGGGACTTGACAACATGCCTCATCCCATCGTCCGTATTCGCATTCACCCTGGGATTGGAGTCGCCCGCCTGGGCAACAGTGACGAGTTCTTCATAGGACCGGAAGCTCCGGGACAAGTGGTCGACCCTGGAGGTTCCGACGGACCGGGTCCCGGAGGCGGCACCTATCGCGATCGGCAGATGCGGCTCAAGCGCCAGGCACAACGCTTCCGGATCTATGGCTACGATGCCAGCGGAAAGGTCGTCACCGAAATCAATTCGACTCTCGAACAGGTGCAAGGCATTCAATGGCGGGTGCATGTGCGCAACATGAAAGCGGCGAATTATGCCTTTCAGGGCCCGTATCTGTTTGACCCCGGAAAGTATCGCAACCCGTCCATACAGGGCGATGCGTCCAAGCCCATCGAGCGCGACCAATTGATCATCGACCCCGGGCCCGCGATGATCGATGCCGACTGCGACCTGCCGCGCGTATTGGTCGGTGATGTTTTCACCGATATCGACGAGGGTTATCTGCCGGGGTACTTGCGTTATTGCAATTTCACTCCGGAGGACCCCAGCCAACCTGTGAAGGTCAAATATAACGCCGCCAGAAACGTTGAACTTGGGAGACTTCACCTCGACGAAAAGCAGCGCTTGATCTTTGTCCCTGCGCCTGGCAAGGCCGAGTGCGTAACCACACCGAAGGTTGAGCTTTCAAACCCCAGCCAGTCCTATAGCCCTCCCAACGGGCCGGAAGACGGCAAAGATCCCCTCACCAATCAATTTTCCTATTTCAACGTGCCTGGCTGGTGGGACGATACCTGTGGCGGCGAAATCGATGCCACGGTGACCTTCAAGGACGGATCGGTATTGAGTACACGCGACGAGGTGAGGCGCATGGGCGACGAGGGCGTGCGCAATGCCAGCAACGGCGCCTGGATCGTGACCGCACCGCCCAAGTACGCGCCATACATGTATCACGTGGTCTCCATTCTCGATCGCGTGTACGAGGCCTTTCCCGAAGCGAACCCCAATCACGGCAAGCCGACCAGTTTTTATCGCGACGTCTATCCGGTTCTTGCACGCGCCTGCAACTACGGCTGGGTGAGCGCCGAAGCGGCGGGCGTTGATCCGACTACGCGCGATTCCGCCCACGGACCGAAACAGGACGGCAACCTACTGAGCCCGGAGAATCTCAAGGCCTTCACGGACAAAGGCCCTGCCGGCGATGCACCGCGCAGAGAGATCTACGATATCTTGCGCCACGCCGAGGATGACCGCCTGCTCAACACCCTTCCGCCGGCACCGCCGGCAAAGGCACCGCCCCCGCGAGCCGCCGGGGAAGGCCCCGTCGCCGTCGGCGATAGGATGCCGAAGCTCTGGGGCAGCGGA
>JAZBOQ010000261.1:0-12420 GCA_036351195.1 Thermoanaerobaculales bacterium
ACTCGAACTCGCGACCTCCGGCGTGACAGGCCGGCGTTCTAACCAGCTGAACTACGACCCCGCACTCGAATCAGGGGTTGTGGTGGGAGGTGGGGGATTTGAACCCACGACCCCCTGCGTGTAAGGCAGGTGCTCTACCCCTGAGCTAACCTCCCAAGCGGTAAACCGTTGGGACGGTCATACTAGATGCGGACGCCCCGTCTGTCAACCCTGAGTATTCGGTGCGGATTTTTCCGCCGCAGTGAGCCCGAGCCGCCGACCGATGTGCGAACAAGTCGTTCATTCTGAGCACATGGGACCGACCCACGAGGGCGCCGTCCGTGCTTTACAATCCCGCCGACGATGAACTAAGCTCGCAACATGCAGGAACCGCAACAGATCTGGGAGTTCGGACGCTGGATTGCCCGGCGGGAATCCGGCTCGGCGCGACTCGCCTGGACGGGGGGCGAGGTGCGGCTGGAGCTGCACGGGGGGCGAATCCATCGGATCGATGGATTGGACGCAGCCGAGCTCGGTCGCCGTCTCGGGTACGAGCCGTCGGGTGAAGACGAGCTCCTCGCCGAGGCCAAGGCCCTCGGGACCGCCCACGGGGTTCCGGAGACCACGGCCGTCGGCACTGCGAAGGCGATCCTCCAGGAGTGTCTGCACCAGTGGCTGCTGGACCCCGAACGAGAGTTCCACGTCACTGACAAGGTGTCGTCAGAGACCGACGGCGCCACCATTTCCGTCACTCACGCCATCGTCGAGCTGGTCCTGGCCGATACCGAGCGCGATGTCGCCAGGTGCATTCTGCCCGACGCCGAGGCGCCGCTGCAGCGCAGCACCGATTTCCTCGAGCTCTACCCACCCCTGCGTCTCTCGGAAGAAGCCGATCTCATCGTCGCCGACATCACCGGCGCCGCCAGCGCCGCATCCGTGGCGCGTGGTTCGAAGCACCATCCGGACGAGGTCAGACGACTGGTTGCGGCGTTGGTGGCCACCGGCGCGATCGAGGTCGCGGAGCCGGTCGTGACCAACGATGAGCTCGATTGGTCGGCCGATGACTTCGAGCTTGAGGAGACGCGCCGCCTCATTCCGCCGTGGGCCATCGGGCTGGTGGCGGTGGTCCTGGTGACTGTGGTGGCCGCGGCAGCCTGGTTCGTCTTCGGGTCGAAGAGTGCGGGGGCGCCGGCCGCCGATGGAGACTGGGGCGTCGTGGTGGAGATGGGATGCGAGCCGCAGGATCTTCAGCGGATGCTGAAGAAACGGAGCACGGAGCGCAAGAGTCTGCGTACCGTGAAAGCCGACCCCACCAACGACGACAACTGCTTCCGTCTCGTCTGGGGGAGCTTCGCCACCCGCGCCGAGGCGGAGGAAGCGATCGATGACGTACCGCCGAAGCTGGTCGAGGAGGGGTTTCAACCCCACGTCGTCGAGGTGACCGAAGACGAATCGGACGGGCAGATGGGGACCGAGGGCTGATCGTGGTCGAAGAGGGACACACCCCGACGGAGCCGCTGCCCACTCGCATGGCCCGCCTGGCGTCCGACGAGGCGACCGGGACGCTGGTCATCGGGTCGGAGGAGGCCCGCCGCGAGATCTTCTTCGTCAATGGAGAGATCCGGGCGGCCCGCTCCAATCTCGAGGACGAGATGCTCGGCAAGTGGCTGGTGGCGCATGAGAAGATCAGCGAGGACGAGCGGGCGCTCACCCTGCTCGCCCAGGGCGCCGACGAGGTCGGGAACCTCGGGCACATTCTCGTCGCCAGAGGATGCATCACCCAGTCCGACCTCGAGGACGAGCTCCAGGAGCTGACCCTGGAGATCATTCGGCGGGCGGTGTCCCAGCTGGGATCTCGGGTCGGGTTCACCGGCGGGCAGGGCGACCCCCAGCCCGACACCTTGCCGAAGATCACCACGTCTCAGATCATTCTCGTGGCGGCCAGAGAGTGCCGCGACCGGGTCGCGATGTGGGAGCTGCTCGGCTCCTTCGACCGCAAGGTGAGCCTCAGGCTGAGCCTGGAAAGTGTGCTCGGCCAGCTCGAGCTGACCCCGAGCGAGGGGTTCATCCTGTCCCGATTGGACGCCGCCAGGGACCTGTCGAGCTTGAAGAAGCTCTCCACCATGCCCGAGCAGGAGGTGGTGTCCAGCCTCTACTCGCTGGTTGTGGCCGGGGTTGTCGCTATCGAAGATGAAGCGGCCCTCGAAGAGCCGCCGGAGAGTGTTGCCGACGAACCGGAAGAAGAACCGGTTGTCGTTCAGGTTGACGCCGGCATCGATGACAGCAGCTTCTCCGAGCGACACCGCGAAGAGCGCCAACGCGTCATCGAGCTTGCCGAGAAGGTAACCCGGATCGACCATTACCGGGCGCTCGGGCTCCGAGTGGGAGCGCAGTCGGACCAGATCGAGAAGGCGTTCACGGTGATCCGCAAGCGGTACTCGCCGAAGCGGGTGGATGAACCCCACCTCATCGACCAGCGGGCCAACCTCACCGCCATCGTCGATCGGGCGCGAGAAGCGTATGAGCTGCTCTCCGACCGAAAAGCCCGACGGCGGTACGACCAGGTACTGTCGACGGTGGAACGGCAGCGCGATGACGGCATCGTGGTGCGACCCCGCACCGACCCGGAGGCGCGGAAAGCCATGGTCAGCGCCAATATCGCCCGCGCCGATCAACTGATCGCCACCGGCGAAACCTACCTCGCCATCCAGCTTCTCGAGCAGGCCTGCGCCCTGGATCCCCAGCCTGAGGAGCTGCTCAAGCTGGCCAAGCTCCAAATGAGGAACCCCCTGTGGATCGGCCGCGCCCTCGAGCGATTGCGGGTGGCGGTGGAGCTGGATCCCACCTTCGTCGCCGGATGGCTGGAGATCGCCAGGTTCTGGAAGCAGCGGGGCCACACCGAGCGGCAGCGCAAGGCCCTGGAGCGGGCGGTGGGCGCCGATCCGTGGAACGAGACCGCCTGCGAGATGTACAAGAAGCTCGTCGGAGGCCGCGAGCTCGATCGTCTGCTCCGGCGCGTCCGCTAATCACCCCCCATGCCCCTCCTCATCGACGGCAACAACCTGCTGCATCGCCTGCCGCAGGGTGACCGGAGCCGCACGGGGGTGCGGCGCCAGGTGCTCGAGGCCACCCGGCACGAGACCATCTCGGTGACGGTGGTCTTCGACGGCCCGCCGCCCGAGGGGATGTCGGCGCGGGAGAGCCTCGGCAATGTGACCATCGCCTACTCGGGGGTGAAGAGCGCCGATGACGTGATCGTGGCGTCGCTGCCCCCCGGTAAGGCCGCGTCGCAGTTCTCGGTGGTCACGGACGACCGGGAGCTCGCCGCGAGGGTTCGGGACCGCGGCGCCAGAGTTCGGACTCTCGCCCAGTGGAGGGGCCGCCGTCGGCGGCCTTCACCCACGCGACCGCGAGTCGAATCGAAGCTGTCGAGCAACGAGGTCGCCGAGTGGGAGTCCTTCTTCGCCGGCGAAGCATCCGGCGACGCTGAGTGAGCCCGTTGCGGTGTTCGCGGTGATCAGCACACAGCAGTGAGCCGTGAGCTGTCGGCTCAGCCTCCTGGAAACTTCGGATCCTCGTTTGATAGATGGCCTCGCCGGCGCTCTGCCCTCGAGCAACGACCTCACCCGGATCGCTGATTCTTGCAAGAGGCTGAGCCGCCAGTCATGGCTCCCTGGGTCACAAAAAACCGCCCGCGCCGAGGAAGGCGCGGGCGGTTCGTTTTTTCGGCGCGGGGCTGACTAGTCGATGTCGAAGCTCACGCCCTGGGCCAGGGGAAGCTCGGTGGACCAGTTGATGGTGCAGGTCTGGCGCCGCATGTAGGCCTTCCACGAATCGGAACCGGCCTCGCGTCCGCCGCCGGTTTCCTTCTCACCACCGAAGGCGCCGCCGATCTCGGCGCCGGAGGTGCCGATATTGACGTTGGCGATGCCGCAGTCGGAGCCTTCGTGCGACAGGAATCGCTCGGCCGAGTACATGGACGAGGTGAAGATGGCGGATGACAGACCCTGGGCCACCGAGTTGTGCACCCGGACGACCTCGTCGAGATCGTCGTAGGTCATGACATAGAGGATCGGTGCGAAGGTCTCATCGCAGGCGATGGGAATCTGCTCTTTCAAACGGACGATGGTGGGCTCGACATAGTGCCCGGGGCGGTCCATGGGGTTGCCGCCGCAGACGATCTCGCCGCCCTGCTCGAGGACCTTGGCGAGGGCATTCTTGTAATCGGAGACGGCGCCATCGTTGACCAACGGGCCCATGAGGGTGCTTCCGTCGAGGGGGTCGCCGATGGTGATGCTGCCGTAGGCCTTGACCAGCTTGCCGATCACATCGTCGGCGATGGAAGAGTGCAGGAAGAGACGGCGGAGGCTGGTGCAGCGCTGTCCCGCGGTACCGACGGCGGCGAAGAGAATCGCACGGAGTGCGAGATCGAGATTGGCGTCGGGTTCGACGATGATGGCGTTGTTGCCGCCGAGCTCGAGGATGCTGCGGCCGAAACGCTTGGCGCAGGCCTCGGAGACGTGGCGACCCATCTTGGTCGATCCGGTGAACGAGACCAGCGGGATCCGCGGATCGTTGATCAGGCGCTCGCCCACCACCGAGCCGGGTCCGATGGTCAGGTTGAAGATGCCCTTGAGCCCGTGCTTGGCCATCACGTTGTTGCAGATGTTCTGCACGGCCACGGCGGTCAGCGGGGTCGATGACGACGGCTTCCACACGGTGGTGTCACCGCAGACGGCTGCCAGCGCGGCGTTCCACGCCCACACGGCCACCGGGAAGTTGAAGGCCGAGATGACGCCGACGACACCCAGCGGATGCCACTGCTCGTACATCCGGTGGCGCGGCCTTTCGGACATCATGGTCGGGCCGTAGAGCTGACGCGACAACCCGACCGCGAAGTCGCACATGTCGATCATTTCCTGGACTTCGCCGAGCCCCTCAGAGAGGATCTTGCCCATCTCGAGAGTGACCAGCCGGCCCAGGGGGTCCTTGTACGTGCGCAGCTCGTTGCCGAGATCGCGGACGACTTCGCCGCGGGCCGGGGCGGGCATCATCCGCCACTCGGTGAAGTTTTCCGCTGCGGTGGCGACGACGGTGTCGTAGGCGGCCTCATCGGCCTGGATGACCGATGCGATGGGCTCGCCGGTGGTGGGGTTGACGCTGACGACCTCGCGGCCGTCGGCGGGTTTGATCCAGTCGCCCGTGCAGGCGCCGGAGTTGGTGCTCTGGAGACCGAGGTCGTCGAGAATCTGCTGAATGTCGCTCATGGAATCCTCCCGCAATACTTCGCGCGCGGGGATTCTACTGTGAGTCGGTCGATCTGTGAACCCGACGGAATCTCATTCAGGAGTCTGGGAATCGACGCCTGTGGATCGCCGATCTCCAGGTCGGTATGGAGTCGTCGTGGGTTCGGCCACCGACATCACCCTTCGGCTGCTGAACCCTGAAAGAGGCCCAGCTGCTACCATAACGCCATGGAAGGCAGAATTCTCATCATCGACGACGATGACGCCGTGCGCCGGGTGCTCGACCGGATCCTCACCGGAGCGGGATACGAGGTGGAGCAGGCGTCGGACGCGTTTCAGGCCCTGGATCTGCTCGATGCGCTCCAACCCGACGCCGCACTGCTCGACATCAAGATGCCGGGGATGGACGGCTTCGGCCTGCTCGACAACCTCGCCAAACGGGGCCTCGAAATTCCGGTGGTGATCCTCACCGGGCACGGCGACCAGTTCACCGCACAGGAGTGTCTGGATGCCGGCGCCGCGGCGTACCTCACCAAGCCCCCGGACCGGGCGGACCTGCTGCTCGCGGTTCGCGGAGCGGTGGCCCAGGGCCGAGTCGCCCGCGAGCTCGACGGGATCGACGAGCCGCCACCGCTGCTTGGCGACAGCGCCTCCATGCGCCGGCTCCGGGAAGAGATCTCGCGGGTCGCACCGACCCACGCAACGGTGCTGGTGCTCGGCGAGAGCGGCACCGGCAAGGAGCTGGTGGCCCGCCGCCTGCACCACCTCTCGGGCAGAGCGCGCAAGCCCTTCGTCAGGGTCAACTGCGCCGCCATTCCCGAGGAGCTCATCGAGTCCGAGCTCTTCGGCCACGAGAAGGGCTCGTTCACCGGCGCGCACCGCCGTCAGCAGGGCAAGTTCGTCCAAGCCGACGGCGGGACGATCTTTCTCGACGAGGTCGGGGACATGAGCTTGAAGACCCAGGCCAAGGTCCTGCGGGTGCTCCAGGACGGCGAGGTCGAACCGGTGGGAGCGGAGCGGCCCTTCACCGTCGACGTCCGCGTCATTGCGGCCACCAACCACGATCTCTCGGCGGCGGTGGCCGACGGGAGGTTCCGTGAAGACCTTTTCTTCCGACTGGCTGTGGTGATGCTGAGGACCCCCCCGCTGCGCGAGCATCCCGAGGACATTCCGCCCATGGTCGGGCACCTGACCGAGCTCTTCTGCGCCGAGTACAACCGGCGGCCCAAGGTGTGGAGCCGGGCGGCTCTCGACCGACTTTCAAGGCATGCGTGGCCGGGAAATGTCCGCGAGCTCAAGAACGTGGTCGAGCGAGCGGTCATCATGGAGATCGACGACACCATCGACGCCGTTGATCTCTTCGCCGCGCCGTCGGGAGGCGACGAGCTGCTGCAGCTGCTGTCGGAACCCACCCTGCAGGCCTTCCAACGGGCGTCGGAGATCGCCTTCCTGCGCCACCATCTGGCGGCCAACAACTGGAACGTGGCCGCCACCGCCCGCGCCATCGAGACCCCCCGATCCAACCTCTACAAGAAGATGCAGGCCTACGGCATCTCCCGGGAGGACCAGTGACCGACGCCTTCACCCTGGACGAGTTCACCGCCTGCGGCTCTTACCAGCGGGGCCATTTCATGCTCTCTTCCGGGCTCCACTCGGGCGATTATCTGCAGTGCGCCCTCTATCTGGCCGAACCGCGGCGCGCGGCGCGGGCGGGAGGCCTCATCGCGGCCGCCGTGTCCGGGGTCGTGCCCGAGATCGATCTCGTGATCTCGCCGGCCATGGGGGGGCTGATCATCGGCCACGAGACGGCGCGGGCCCTCGGTGTGCCGTTTCTCTTCACCGAGCGTGCCGACGGGGAAATGGTGCTGCGGCGGGGGTTCGCGGTGGCGCCGGGACAGCGGGTCGTGATCGTCGAGGATGTCGTGACCACCGGAAAATCGACCCGTGAAGTCATCGAGGTGTTGCGGGTCGGCGGCGCCGACGTGGTGGGACTGGCCTCCATGGTCAACCGTTCCGGGAGCCCCAACCCCTTCGACCCGCTTCCCTACCGCGCCCTCGTCGAGGTCAGCTTCCCCACCTGGAAGCCCGACGAGTGCCCGCTCTGCCGCGACAACGTTCCCATCGCCAAACCCGGCTCCCGGTTCATCGCGAAATCGTAGGGACCGCCGTAGGGTGGGCCTTGGCCCACCGTCCGTGGCATTGAGGCCAGGAATTTCGATCAGGGAGCCCTCATCACCCAAGCGCATTGATCAACGACTTAAGGCCGGAGTTACAGGGACCGTGACAGGGTCAGGGCCGCGGCTGCCAAGGTTCGCATGAGATGAGGGCGTCGGGGTTGGCGGTGCGAATCTCGGCCGCAAGGTCCGAAAGAGTGCGGCCGAGCAGCGGGTGGACCCAGTCGGGAGCGACCTCGGCCGCGGGAACCAGGGCGAAGGCGCGCTCGGCAAGCCGCGGGTGGGGCACCACCAGCGAAGGACTCCGCCAGACCAGGTCGCTGAAGATCAGCAGATCGAGGTCGAGGGTGCGCGGACCCCAACGCTCCTCGACGCTCCGGTCGCGGCCGGCAGCGGATTCGAGATCCCGGCAGCGGGCGAGCAGCGCTTCCGGGGAGTCCGGCCAGAGCACCAGCGCGGCGGCATTGAGGTAGTCGGGCTGCTCCGGCCCCACGGGCCGGGTCCGCCACAGCCGGGAGACCGCGACGATGTCCGATTTCCCTGGGAAGCGGCCCAGGGCCGAGGCGAAGGCCGCGGCCTCATCACCGAGGTTGGCGCCGAAACCGATCACCGCGTGAAGCATCGAGACGGATGATACAGATCACGGAGCGATCCGTCGCCGTGGTTTAGGTTGGAGTGGGGGCGAGCCGCACAAGGAGTTGGTGATGGACTCGAAAAATCCGATGTGGGTGATGGTGCTGGCTGCGCTGATCCTGGTTCTGACGGCGGGGAGCCTCTGGTCGTCGGAGCCGGTCCAACCCGAAACCTGGATCGAAGGACGATTGCTGCTGGCGTGGGGGACGCCCCGGCCGGGGGAGAGCGCGGCGGCCGAGCTCGTCGCCACGCTCGAACACCGGGACGGCTCCCGAACCGTCATCGAGCTGAATCGCGACCAGCTCGCCTCGATCGGTGGGCCGTGGGCGGCGGGCTCCGAGGTGCGGGCGTTGGTTCCCACCGGGATTTCTTGGGATGGAGACGGGGCCCTGCGGGCGATGGCCGTCGAGGCCGTTGCCGTCAAGTCCGGCGCCGAAGCATCCGGTTCGTATCCCTACGTGTCTCTCATGTGCCGCTTCCAGGGGAGCTTTGACAACCTCTGGGATCTGAGCTACTTCCAGGGAATGTACGCCAACGTCCGGCCGGGCCTCGACCACTACTGGCGGGAGCAGTCCTACGGCATGGTGGATGTGGTCGGTTCGACGGCGGCCGGCTGGTTCGAGCTGCCCCACCCCCAGAGCCACTACACCGACATGATCTCCGGCAACCAGTACGGCACCATGCTCAGCGCGCTGTACGACGACTGCACCGATGCCGCTGCGGGGAGCGTGAACGTCAACGACTACGTCGGTGTCAACCTCATGTTCAACGACACTTTCGGACCCTACGCCTGGGGCGGTTGGGGCGGCGTTACCTGGGAACCGCCCTGGGGTTGGAAGAACGTCGGGGTCATCGCCCACGAGATGGGCCACGCCTTCGGTCTTCCCCACTCCAACAACGCCGACGACGACGGCTATCCCTACGACAACCCGTGGGACGTCATGAGCGACTCGTGGGGCTACGCCACCAGCGACGGAACCTACGGCACGGTGGGCAAGCACACCATCAGCTACCACAAGGATTCCCTCGGGTGGATCGGCCCGGCCCGCAGGGCAGAGATCTCCAGCCCCGGTTTCTACCGGTACGACGTCGATCACCTGACGCTGGCCCAGACCGGCAATCTGCGCATGATCAAGGTGCTGATTCCGGGCTCGAACCGTTTCTACACCGTGGAGGTCCGGGACCTGGTGAGCTACGACGGCAACCTCCCTGGTTTCGCCGTGGTGATCCACGAGGTGGACTTCGGGCGCGAGGAGCCGGCGTGGCTGGTGGACGTCGAGAACGTCGACAACGGCGCCGACGCCGGCGCCATGTGGTTGCCGGGTGAGTGCTTCGACGACCTGGCCAATGAGATCTCCATCTGTGTCGAGAGCGTCACCACGGAGGGTTATCGCGTCGGGGTCGGGTACGGCGATTGGGGCTCGATCTTCGACGACGGTTTCGAATCCGGATCGACGGTGGGCTGGGACGCCTTCGCCGACTGAAAACCCTTTTCCGCGCCCTTGATCCGCCACACCATTGCCGCGATTCGTCTGTTACCCTACGGCCATGCGTGAGAAGCTCCTGCGCCTGCTCAAATTCGTCGTCGTCGCCGTCATCGCCGGAGTCCTGGTGGGAGCCCTGGCCGGGTGGATCGTCGCCCAGTTTCTCCACGTCCCGCAGGTGGACGCCCTGGCCACCTTCCGTCCCGCCACCGCGAGCCACGTCTACGACGCCTCCGGCGCCGAGATCGCCTCGTGGGCGGTGGAGCAGCGGGTCGAGCTGCAACCGGCGGAGATTCCCGACCACCTGAAGCAGGCCATCGTCGCCATTGAGGACGCCGATTTCTACGAGCACGGCGGGGTCGATCCCCAGGCCATCATGCGAGCGGCGTGGTACAGCATCAGGGACCGCAGGATCGGGTCGCGCGGTGGGGCCTCGACCTTGACCCAGCAGCTCGCCTTGAACCTCTTTCTCAAGCGCGAGAGAACCCTGACCAGGAAGGCCAAGGAGGCGCTGCTCGCCATCGATATCGAAAAGAGATACTCGAAAGATCAGATTCTGACCATGTACGCCAATCAGGTCTTCTTCGGCCACGGCGCATACGGGGTGGAGGCCGCATCGCAACTCTACTTCGACAAGCCGGCTTTGGAGACCACGGTGGCGGAGGCTGCCCTGCTTGCCGGGATGATTCCCAGCGCCAACAACCTCTACAACCCCATTAAGCGGCCGGAGAACGCGATGGCGAGGCGGAACAAGGTTCTCGACCGGATGCTGGAGCAGGGTTTCATCGATGCCGAGACCCACGCCGGAGCGGTGGCCGAGCCCCTGGAGGTCGCTCTGCACCGGGATCGTCTGGAGTCCGGCGCCTACGTCCTCGAGCACGCCCGCAAGGAGATCGAGCAGCGTTACGGCACCGACTCCCTGTATAAGGACGGGTTGAAGGTCCACCTCACCATGGACCCCCACCTCCAGCGCCTGGCCGAGGACGTGGTGCGCGACGGCCTGCTCAAGCTCGAGATGCTCTATCTCGGCTGGCGGAAGCCGACGAACGTGCTCACAAGCCAGGGGTTGGAGAGCCTCGAGGGCTTCCGCCTTCCGTCGTGGCGCAATCTCGAGCTCGAGCCGCGCGGCCTGGTCAAGGCCGTGGTCACCGAGGTCGGCCGCCGGCAGGCGCGGGTGATCTTCGGCGAGCACGAGGCGGTCATCGACATGGAGGGCGTCGAGTGGACCGGAGCCCGATCCATGAAACGGCTGCTGACGGTGGGAGACCTGGTCCTCGCCCGACTTCCGGAGACGCTGCCCGAGGACCCGGAGGAGGAGCTCGTCGTCGGGCTTCGTCAGGAGCCCGAGGTGGAGGGCGCCCTGCTCGCCATGGACAATCAGACCGGTGCGGTGCTGGCCATGGTCGGCGGCTTCGACTTCGAGCGCTCGGAGTTCAACCGTGCGGTGCAGTCGAGCTTGCAGTGCGGCTCGGCTTTCAAGCCCTTTGTCTACCTCACCGCCTACCAGCAGGGATACACCCCGGCGGACACGGTCTTCGACGGTCCGTTCCTCCTGCCCGACGGCTCCGGCGAGCTCACCTACTGCCCGAAGAACTACTACAACCTTTATTACGGCATCACGACCCTGCGCCGCGCGCTCGAGCTGAGCTACAACGCCTCGGCAGTGAAGCTGCAGCAGCTCGTCGGCTCGGAGCAGGTAGTGGAGACCGCCCGCCGTTTCGGGATCTCAACCGAGCTTCACCCCTATCCCTCCCTGGCCCTGGGTTCTCTGGGCGTGCGGCTGGTGGATCTCGTGCGCGCCTACTCGGCCATCGCCAACCTGGGCGAGCTTCCCGAGCCCTACTTCATCTCCGAGGTCTACGACCGGGACGGGCGGCCCCTGGAACGCTTCTACCCCCACATGGAGCCCATCATGTCGGCGCCGGTGACCTACCTCGCCCTCCACACCCTGCGCGGGGTCGTCGAGCGGGGGACCGGGCAGTCGGCGCGCTGGCTCGACGCCAATCTGGCGGGCAAGACCGGGACCACCGACGACTACTCCGATGCCTGGTTCGTCGGTTTTTCGCCGCGGATCACCGTGGGCGTCTGGGTCGGCCGCGACCGTAAGGCCCCCATCGGCAAGAAGATGACCGGCGCCAAGGCTGCACAACCCATCTGGAACGAGTTCATGAAGGGCTATCTCGAGACGCTCGACGAGGAGACCCGGGAGGAGGACTTCTCGGTTCCTGCCGGGGTCGTCTTCACCCCGGTGGATGCCGACACCGGCGAACGGGCGGTGCCGCCGTGCTCGAACCAGGGTCCGGTGATTCTCGAGGCCTTCCTCGACGGAACCGAACCGACCCAGCCCTGCACCGAGCGGGAGGTGGCCGTCAAGGAACTGCCCTGGCCGTTCCAGCTGCCCTTCTACGAGCCCAAGCCCGGGGAGCCGATGCCCGACAGCATGGCCCTCGAGGTCGCCGACGAGCGCCTCAAGCCAACACCGACACCGGAAGAGGCGGCGGCCATGGCTGCCGAGGAAGCCGCCGCAGCGGCTGCCGGCGTGGGGTAGCCTTCTTGGCATCCTGAGCGAGGCGACCTCGGAGGTCGCCGCGTCGATCAATCCGTGTCGGGCGCGTGGTGCATGGTCATTTTCCCGGACGACACCCGGTACGCCGGCCTTCTGGCCTTCCGCCGCCTATCGGCGTTGTCGCCCAGCGTCGCCCGATCAGCGTGGTCATTTGAGAATCGAAGAGGCGGTGACCACGCTGCTCGGGCGAGCGGCGGCCTACCTGCAGGCTTCAGCGACGCACCCTGGGTGCGCTCCCCGTGGATTGCCAAGCACGCGCATTGTGCGCATCGCGCTTCGGGCCGGGAGGTCGATGGAGGGCACAATGGCGTGCATGGCACGTCCCGCCCAAGGCGCTG
>JAZBOQ010000262.1:0-3392 GCA_036351195.1 Thermoanaerobaculales bacterium
ACCCGACCTACGAGCCTGTGGAGGACTTCACGGTCACACTTTCCTCACCGACCGGAGCGGTGCTGAGCCCTCCGGACACCGCGACAGTGAACATCAACCAGAGCGACTGGCCGCCGTTTGTGTACTTGGCTGATGGTGGATCGTATACCGCACAGTACAACGCCTTCGAACAGATCGCCGAGGTTTCGATCCCTGTCCGCTTGTCGGATCCAAGCGAAATCACCGCTGAGGTGAGTTACTCGACGGCTGGTGGCACTGCGGCCTCCGGCGTTGACTACACCGAGACATCAGGCACACTCGTCTTTGAGCCCGGAGTCACCGAGCTCCCGATCATCATCCCAATCACTCTCGACGCTGAACCTGACGGAGGAGAGTCTTTCTCTCTGACGCTCGCCGATCCGGTTGACTGCACACTCGATGGATACCTGCCGCTGGACGCAACGGTCACCATTCACGACGACGAGTGGGTGCGCATGACGGAGAGTGCGGTTGCAGTCTCGGAGAACGCGGGAACGGTAGCGATCACCGTCGAACGCACGATGGTGACGTCCCACGACGTGAGCGTCGACTACACGACTGTGGATGGGAGCGCCGTCGCGGGCGCCGACTACACCGCGACCTCTGGGACGTTGGTCTTTCAGTACGGCACTCTTGTGCAACAGATCCAGGTCCCGTTGCTGGATGATTCGGATGTGGACGGGGACAAGACGTTCACCGTGAACCTGAGCAACGAGGTCAACCTCCCGCTCGGAAACCCGTCGACCATCGTCACCATCGAAGACGACGAAACGCCCACGATTACATTCTCCTCAGCCACGTTCACGGCTGGCGAAGAAGACGGCCAGGCGACCGTCACCCTGACGACGTCCTTCGCAGCCGCCACCGACATGACGGTTGACTACGCGACGGGGGACGATTCCGCCATCGGCGGTTCGGACTTCACACCGACCTCAGGGACGTTGACCATCCCGGCAGAGCAAACCAGCGGCAGTTTCACAGTCCCGATCCTCGACGACGCCGAGATTGAAGGGCTCGAGAGCCTCGAGCTGACGCTCAGTAGCCCCACGGGTGCTCGTCTCGGCGACCCGGCGGTCGCCGATCTGATGATCGAGGACAACGAGTTAAGAGCGGTGATCGGTGAACCGACCGGACGGTACTACGGGGATGGCGACGTCTTGACATTGGACGCGTCACAGTCCGCCGTGCCCGGCGGCTATCAGACCTGGTTTGCCGTGCTCCGGGACGACGGTTCCGACCCCATGGATCTGGTGGCTCTCGAAACCGGTCTGACCGGGACCTTGACCGCCTCCGATGCCGACCCGGCGTACCGCATCCGGCTCGTGATCGCGCTCCCCGCGTCGATGCCGCTCGACGAAGTGCTCCGCGGCAATGACGCCCCCTGCCCGGGCGGCCCATCGAGCATCGACTGTGTCTCCGCCGAAGTTGTGGTCCCCCGTGGCGGCGGGCCGGTCCCGTTCGAGCTCGCCTACGCGTTCCCCGACGAGGTCATGCTCCGGTTCGGCGCCGAGACGCCGCCGATCGAACGCAGCAGTGACGGCGGCCAGACCTGGCAGCGGGTCGACAACTACACGCAGTCCTGGGAGGAGTACTTCTTCATCGACACAGACATCGAAGAAGGGGCCACCTACCACTACCGCATCGGGTCGAGCTACCTCGGGCAGACCACAGTCGGTCCTGGCCAGGCTGTTGACATCCCGGTTTGGAACGCCGCACGCGTCATCCCGCTGCTCGACGATGTCACCTGGCATTGCCCGCAGTACGCGCGACGCTACTTCTGTGACGGCACACTTCATATGCGGCTTCAACCCGAGACCGATCAGAGCCTGTCGGGCTCGACGATCCGGGTCTTCATGAACGAAGAGACCCATCAGAGGACGGACGGCAACGGCGAACTCCTCTACATCGATTTCCCGACTGACGGCGGTTCCTTGGGCGACTTCGTCGGCTACGACGTGCCCGGCTGCGTCATCCGCAAGGCGGTCCCGGATCTCGAAATCCAGGTTCCGGTGGGCCACGAGGAGGTAGCGGTCGATCTCGACGGAATCCTGTTCGGCGCGAACGCTCTCCGATTCGAAGTTGAGATGCCGAACGGCGACATCAGCGAACGAGCCATCCTGATTTCGGTCCTCGACCAACCCGCCCAAACCTCAACCTGGGTCAGCTACCCGCACTTTGTCCCCGTGCTCTTCGGCACACAGGTCAACAGCGGCGATGTCACGTTTTCAGGGAAGGGCCCGGCCGGCCGCAACAGCCCGGACTGCGTCGATGGCGACTCCTGGTACTACTTCAACCACTTCAATTTCGACTACAACAACGCCTTGTACTTCAACAAGATCTTCTTCGCTGCAGAGGGTGAGCGCTTGATCTGGACTGACGAAAACGGATCGTGGTCAGAGCAGTTCACCGGGCTGGCCGACGGTACCTACAACCTTCAGATGCGGCCGGCGATCACGAGCGGATGGGACGAGGGCAGCCACGGTCGAGTCATCACCAGGCCAGGGGGAGGGTTCTACTACGGCGACCTTGGCTTCCGGATCTCCTCGACCGAGTCCAGCTCGACGATGGGCATCACGATCGACTCGACAATCACCGATCTCGAGCCTGTTCTCAGTCACGTTTCCGACGAGGTGCTGGTTGATGCACCGGAATCAGAGGTCACGGCGCCGGTTCGCTTCCGGTTGACCGACGCCGACCAGAACATCGATCTCGATACCGTAAAGGTCTACAACTGCAGTATCGAGTCCTGCGCTCCAGGGCAGCCCGGCCAGATTCCCTACCAGGGCTTCTACGCCAAGTACCAGTGGGATGCCACGAACGGCCACTACGGCTGGTTCCTCGTCGACATCCCGCTCTCACTCGCGAACAGCGGTGTCAACGAGTTGCATTTCTGTGCCTCCGACGCCGCGGGTAACCCGCTCGGTACGGTTATGGACCCCTGCGTATCGTGGAGCGTGACCCGTACCTCGCCCGCGGTCTTTGCAGTGATCTCCGACCCGACGGGGGACGAGCTGAATGTGCGTCCCGGCGAGATCGTCCATGTCGACGGAACCGCCTCGAGCTTCCCGGGAGGGGTGGCGTTCTGGACGGTAGGCGAGAAGTACATCTCCACAGGCCCATGGGTGTCGAGCACCTACACACCCTACGCCAGCGGCCCCTCCGAGCTCGCGACCAACATCATGGTCCCAACTCACTACGCCTACTGGCGCAAAGCTCGATTGGTTGTCGCCGCGTCCGAGGCGGACCTCCCGGCCGATATCTGGCCCGACGATGGCTCGCTGCCGTGCCTGCGATCCCAGGGCGACGGCCTGTGCGACAGCGCCGAGTTCACCCTCGACAGCAACTGCAACGTCGAGCCTCAGCTCGCGACTGTC
>JAZBOQ010000263.1:0-7042 GCA_036351195.1 Thermoanaerobaculales bacterium
CGGATCTACGAGGTCGACCCGCTGGTCTGCCCGTCCTGCGGCACGGAGATGAAGGTGATTGCAGTCATCACCGAGCATGACGTGGTCGATGCGATCCTGAGGCATCTCGAGCGCAAGGAAGCGCGGGAGGCGCGGGGGCCGCCCAACTAAGTGAGTATTGGGAATCTCGGAGCGGGTCGGGTTCGTCCCGGTGCGTGAGTGGGAGAGGTGTGCGCGAAACCCGCGAATCTGGTGTCGAGCGACCTGGCAGAGCGGCGCTCCGACGTTACGAGCCCTGTGTTCGGCTGAATCGGTCCCCGGAACACCTCGATCGAGGAGGTCCTCAGGCGCGGAGCGGAGGTTTGAGGGGGAAACAGGCGTGGTACCTTCGAGGTGGAGGAAAGGAACTTCCTATCCGTGATTCGGCGCGAGGCCGCCTGCGTGTGGCCGTAGGCCAGCCCCACCCCCTCTCCGGCCCCTTGGAACATCCCGCTCGTGGTAGTTGGTAGCGTGGGGCCTGCGACCCCCATGGCCACGGCCACTGGACGCAGCCGGCCTCACGAGCAAACCTCCTCGTCCCGACCATTCCAAGCCTCCGAGTGGCGGCTTTCCCCGCGTCCGAGTCCGCGTCCGCGCCCGATGTGACGGCCCTGGGATCGCCGAGCTCCAGCTCGGCATCGGCGCCTCACTGCCTTCGCGACGAAACCTCATGGATACTTCGGGCTAGATGACGAATCCTCGTCCATGACAGCTACTCATTGGGTCATGACAAGAAGGTAGGGGGGCAACGCAAGCCACGTCTGCGTGCACCTGGATGCCGTTTCTGAGGATCAAGCAATTGGTTGGCTTGTCCTGCTCCATGATCCCGACGCTTGAGAGGTGGACCCCGGAATTCGGACAGCTCGCTAAGGTGCGATGCAGCCCGGGATCTCCGAGCCCTCCCAGGTCTCGCAGATGTTGTCGCTCCAGGTGTTACCGAGCGCGTTGGGGTGGTGGCGAAGGTCGATGACGTTCCCCGTCACCTCGTTTCCGGACACCAGGTTCCCGGTCGAGAAAAAGCAAGTGTCGTCGGGCGGGTCGGGACACCACATATCGGAGTTCAGGTACACACCGGTGTGCATCCCCTGAATGGTGTTATCTCGAATGATGGAATCTGCCCCTGCCCAAAAGAACACGCCAACGAAGCCACCAGTCATCGTGTTGTCCTCGATGATCATTCCGGTGACAGCGTCTTCGATCTTCGGGTCAGCAGCCACGCTCCACTCGTTGTCGATGAACTCGTTGTTGGCGATGATGGTGTCCGCCGTGCAATACACCAGGATTGCGCCGATCGTAGCCCCTTCGATGCGACTGTTGGTAATGGTCCCGCTGTTCCCCTCGAAGGGACAGCATGGAATGCAGCTCAGGGTAACCGCGGATGCACCACCGATAGATTCGATCGAGTCGACCGTGTAGCTGGTGCCGTAGGTTCCGATTGCGGACTTGTGGGTCACTGGTAAGAACTCGAACGTAGAATCTCTCACGATGAGATTCTCGGTTCTGAACGTCTGGATCCCGATGATGTCGTCTCTCGGATGGTCGGATTCGAGATTGCTGATCGAAAGGTCTTCGAAGGTGATGTCCCGTCCCCACAGGACGTCGCTTCCCCACTTGAAATCCTTGATCGTCCCGTTTCGGATGGTCACGCCATCGACGTCCCAGACCGTGAAGGCGATTCCCCACAGCGGGTGGCCCGAGAGGGTGTTTCCTCTCAAATCGACCGTGATGTTCGAGGCGCCAACCTGGACCGCGACCTCGCCCAGTTCTTCCGCAACGCAGACCAGGTCGTCGTCCAAATATGCATCCGTCACGACGGTCTGGCCGCAGGTGGTGATCCTGGCCGGAGGTGCGAGTGCTCTCGCGATCCGGAACCCCGTCGTTTCCTCCGACAGTTCCGGATCCCGTCCGTGGCGAGCGGCTGCGCGGACGAGGCGGGGCTCGTCGGTAAACGATCCGCCCCGAATCGCGTGCCGGCTACCCTCATCCGGTCCGGCCGGATTCGTCTGCGGAGCCGTCCCGAGGTCGTCCTGCCAATGGTCCCGGACCCACTCCGCCACGTTTCCGTGCATGTCGAAGACGCCGAACATGTTGGCCGCCTTCTGCCCCACTTGTTCCGGGTGGCCTTCGGTGTTGCCGCACCACCACATGTTCTGGTCGAAGAGATCGCACGATTCGCATTGGTCGTCCGGGCACTCGAGACCGTCGCCGAAGCTGAATCGGGTTTGCGTTCCTGCTCGCGCCGCCATCTCCCACTCGGCTTCGGTCGGCAGTCTGAATGCACCCGCACCGACCTGGCCCGTCGACTCGAGGTGGCCGTTCAGTCGATCGACGAACCCGTCCTGACCCGCGATCTGGTCCCACGAGACGTCGGCGACGGGATAGGCATCGCCGACACCGGCCCCGCTGACCGGATTTTCACCCATGAGAGCAACCCACTGCGACTGGGTGATCTCGTGCTTGCCGATGTAGAAACCATGAGTGAGCGTCACATCGTGAAGGGCTTCGTTCTGTTCTCTTCCCCGCTCGGTCGACGGCGAACCCATTTCATAGCTTCCGGGAGTGACGAAAACGAGATCGAGGGGGACACCTCCAGGGAGAGTCACGGTCGTTTCGTTCGGCGGGGCCTCTTGAGTCACCCGAAACGAGCTTCTGCCGACCGAGATCGTCGCCTGCCGCGCATCCCCCGAGTTCGGAACGATGCCGTAGTGTACGGTTCCGCTGCCGACTCGACCTTCCAGTTTCGGCGTCACAGAGACCCAGGACGAGGGAGATTCGCGGACCTCCCACTCGCACTCGGGGCCGGTGGTGACCTTGATTGTCCGTGCTCCTCCGGCCTCATCGAAAGCGGCCGAAGCGGGTTCGAGAGTGAATCGGCAATCGTCGGCGTACACGGCACGCCGACCGGGAATGAAGATCGAGTCCTGGGTTCGGTTGTCGATCTCGGAGGCGTAGACGGCGACCGCTCCCCCGTTCACCACCGTGACGGCGATCGAACCGACCGCGTCGAAATCACCAAGCCCGAAGGCATCGAAAACGTTGAACTGACGCATCACTCCAGGGGGAATGTATGTCTCGTACGGGGGGTGATACGATCCGTCGGTGTTATACATCATCACGGAAACGGTCGCCCATCGATCGCGGCTGGTGTTGAGCACGCCGAGGTTGGTTCGGAACCCCACACTGTCGTCGGAAGAGTTCGAGACCCCGGCGATGAACGCTTCTTCGCCGGGATAGATCAGATCTTCGTCGCCGTAGGCCAGAAGGTTCAATCCGTAGGTCCCGGCCGTCGGATCGAGGTTGTACGTTCGTGCCGCGACCTGGGGGACAGGGTCTCCGCCATCGCCTGTCAGCACGACATAGCCACGTGTTTCCTCGAGCCCGAGCTCATCCGACACCAGGTCCGGATACCAGAGGCTGCACTTGGCCCCCAGAGATTCCCACTCGAGCGGCACGGATTGTGTCGGCTCGTTCCCGACGAAGAACTCCGACCCGCCGATCAGAGTCGAACCGGATGGGTTGTATAAACAGAGATCGGTTCGCCACTGCGAATCGTTGACTCCGGAGAGACTGGCGACACCCGGCAACCACACCGTGGCGGCATTGGCGAAGGACGAGGTGTAGAGAACCGAGTCGCCCGTGATGTTGTCGACGACAGTTGCGATGGCCTGGATCGGCCTATTTTCGGTTGCGACTCGAACGGTGAACGGGGGCGGTTGATCGCCCGCGTTGAGCCAAGATGCCACGTTGTTGATCTGCTTCGTGGCCCGACCGTACACCTCCGCCGAGCGCGGCTCGCCGATCGAGACTCCATCCTCGTCGAAGGCCGACACCGATACCCACGCCGTCGTGTCCGAGAAGTTCACCAACCGCAGGTTCGAACGGTATCCGTCACCGTGAGCCAACCCAGGGAAGTGGAGCGAAGCTCCCGAGGCGGTATTGACCGGCAGAGCAGGCACCATCTGTCCCAGGGTTCCCTCGGGTGTTGCGTTGAACGTGCGCGACACCACCGTGGCTGTGCATCCCGAGGGGTTCCACGATGTGACGCGGATCGAGCCCGAGACCTCCTGTGGGTCGAGGTTTGGGAAGACCTCGAATATGTCGTCGAATACCCTCGTTTCTCGACTGGACATGTGAAACGAGTTTCTCTCCAATGTGACCCCGACGTTCTGGGTGTCCTCCGGCTGAAACTCGAGTGTTACGTCGACACCCTCGGTACAAGGGTTGAAAAAGCGGAAGTCCGACTCCCAGTTGGTTCCATATGCACCGGGTGTGCTGACGGCAGCTGGGATCACGAACTCCTGAGCACCCGACGACATTCCAGAGGCGGCCTCATCTCCAACCGCCAACGCCGCGAGCTGTCCCACAACCGCGATTTGCACAATGACGGAAACAACACGGATTCGGTCCATTCCGCACCTCCGAGAACGATCGAACGTCAGTGAAACGCGCGCGTTTAGGAGCACCTGAAATTGTTGTGCCGACTACATCGTCGCATGACTCCGGTCTATTTGTTCGACAGTATATATGAGTGCTGAGAATCCACAGTCGATGAATCGATGGTGTTTCTTCTGTGCGAAGAGGACGATGTCGTGCGCCCGCCGTGCGCCCGCGAGAGTTGTTCGAACCCCAAGATCCAGGTTTGCCTTAGACCACCTCAGATAAACCAATCGGAAGATGGTCGGCTACGCGGAGATTCGGCGCGAGTCCGCCTGCGTGTGGCCGTAGGCCAGCCCCACCCCCTCTCCCTTTCCCTCTCCTTCTCCCTTGCGATGAGTGCCCAATTCGATGGACCGCCACCGCAGCCCGCGTCCGCGCCCGATGTGACGGCCCTGGGATCGCCGAGCTCCAGCTCGGCATCAGGCATCAAAGCGGTGCCGGGCACCTTTAATTTAGAAGGTGCATGGAATCTGCAAGAAACGCTCGCACCTCATCGGCGATCCGCTCGGAGTGAACTCCTCGAGCTGATCAGCATCGCCGACTTCGCTTCGAGATGACAGCGGATACCCGGAGGCGCCCTTTTCATTGCCTTCCCCGTGCGGATTCCTTTTGCCTCAACGTTGATCTCAATAGAAGGCAAGAAAATCGGGTCCGCCGTCCTCGGATGGCGTTCCACTGAAAACCGAACCCTGGCTTGGGAGGTGTCAAATGACGAGAGAGACGTGGTCGCGCGAGAAAGTCGGCCGATTCGATCCGAGGCGAGCGGTGGTCATCGTGATCGTGGTTTGTCTTACCTGCCCCGTCGCGTCGGCTGCGGTGCTGGAGGTGGGCGACCACGGTACGTACTCGACGATCCAGGACGCGGTGGATGCCGCTCTCGGAGCCGGTTCGACCGAGATTCGGGTGGAGCGTGGAACCTACGCTCAGAATTTCTATGTCGGGAGTAACTTCGTCAGCGACGATCTCGAAATCACCGGCGGGTGGGACTCCACCTTCACCTCAAAAAGCCCGGACGCCTCGCTGACCGTGATCGACGGTGATGGCCTCAGCGTCTCCGTTGTCGCCATCTATGCGGGTGGTGGGTCGGTGCTGGTGGACGGATTCACCGTGACCAATGGTGTCGGATCGGCGGGCGGCGGATTTCGATTGCAGACGACCGGGGACGCCGAGGTCACCATCAGCAACAACCGGATCATCGGCAACACCGCGAGATCGACTCTGCCGAGCGGTGGAGGAGTCTTCCTCTGGCATAACACCGGAACGGGCCGATTGTTGCTTCTCGACAACCTGATCAGCGGCAACACATCGGAAAACACCGGCAGTGCGAGCGCCGGCGGAGGCGGCATCAACCTCACCGCTCTCGACGGTTCGTCGGTCATCGTGACGGGCAACCGGATCATCGACAATACGTGTGTGGCCCCGGTGAACACTTCATTCGGGTGTGGTGTCTCCATCTACCATGATTCGTCGGGCGCCAGCAATTTCAGCGACAACCTCGTCAAGGGCAATCGGACGGCTACGGCTCCAGGGACCGACGTTCAAGGGGCGGGTGGCTACCTGCACATCGGGCCGAACGGACACAGCCTCACGGCGAGACGCAACCTGTGGATCGACAATCGGGACGTTGGTTCGCAGGAGGGGTATCACGTCAAGCTCATCACCACCGGCAGCGGAATCCTCCATGCGAGCGACTCGGTGATCGCCGGCGGCCCCGAAAAGGGTGTCGAAGCGTACTCGTACGACACGAGCACCCTGCGGATAACCAACACGACAGTTTTCGACCACGCCGACACGGGGATCTTCTTCAACGCTTCTACGGTGGACTCTTCCCTCTACAACACCATTGTGTACGGCAGCTCGACCCCGACCGACTTCAACGGAACCACCGTCGACGCCGGAAACAACCTCCTCGGGGTCGACCCGCTCTTCGCCAGCCCATCGACATGGGACTGCCGTCTGAAGACCGGTTCACCGGCCCTCGATGCTGGCGATAACTCGCCGCCGGGAGGACTCGGGACGACCGACCTGGACGGCAACCCGCGCGTTCTGAATGGAGTGGTCGACATCGGCGCCTACGAGGGAGTGGCCACCCTCTTCGAGGACGGCTTCGAGTCCGGGAACACCTCCGAGTGGTCGACTACGGTGGGTGGGTTTTGATGGGTGCCACGTTGATGGGTGCCACGTTCACATTTGTTGAATTGTGGTCGATGGGTGCCACGTTCACATTTGTTGAATTGTGGTCGATTCAGCCTCCCGCAGTTTCCTGATCGACGTCCGTTGATGGCGCTCTCTGCCACATTTGTTGATTTGTCAGTCTGCCGAAGAGATGGC
Organism: Thermoanaerobaculales bacterium; assembly: GCA_036351195.1. Classification (GTDB taxonomy): domain Bacteria; phylum Acidobacteriota; class Thermoanaerobaculia; order Thermoanaerobaculales; family Sulfomarinibacteraceae; genus JAHECW01. Next base: position 6,787 of record JAZBOQ010000263.1, read on the forward strand.
TGCGTCGATGAGGTGAAGTCGATCCTTGAAAGCCGGATCGTCTCGCTCGAGAAGAAGCCCCTGGGTCAGCCATTTCGTGATCGAATTGCCGTGCTTCCCTAGCAGCGCTGCGACATCACGCCCACGAAATCCGTAGCGCGGCAGCGCGAGCGTGACGAACTCGATTCGTCCACGAATCTGATGAGGCTTGCGATACCGGGAGGCTAGATCTTCCAAGTTGTGGCCGGACGCTGCCTCGAAGCGTGATGCGAACTCC
>JAZBOQ010000264.1:0-8258 GCA_036351195.1 Thermoanaerobaculales bacterium
CCGCCATCACGACAGCTGCCGCCGCCGCGAGCCACGGCCGCCGAACCGGTTTCAGCTGCTTCTCCAAACGTTCCCGACGGACGCCGGCCATCACCGCCGTCACGCAGGCTTCGATCCGCTCCTCGGGGGGCTCGGACCCGCCCGCGAGGGACAGGGCCAGGGTCGGCTCCTGGCGGATGGCAGCGGCCCTGCACTCTTCGCAGGTGTTCAGATGGGCGCGCAGCGCGGTTCGCCGAACCTCGTCGAGCGAGTCGTCGAGATAAGCGGGCAACAGCTCGCGGTAGGACTCACAGCTCATTTTCGACCCCTTTGCCTGTCGGGCACGAACTCGGGATAACGCGATTCGATTTCTCGGCGGAGGGTCTTCCGGGCCTGGAAGACGTGGTTTCGAACCGTCGCCGCCGAGCAGCCGAGGATTGTCGCCACCTCGGAGGTTTCCTTGTCCTCCACCTCGCGGAGGATGAAGGCCGATCTCTGTTGGGGGGTCAGGACGTGGACCAGCTCGCGAAGAATGCCGTCGACCTCGCCGCTTTCCATCCGGGTGGAGGTTTCCTCCCGACCACCCACCAGACGGAGATGGTGCTCTCCACCGGCCTTGTGGGCCTTCTGGCGGCTGGATCGGGACCGGATCAGATCGATGGCGAGATTGGTGCCGATGCGATACAGCCAGGTGGAGAAGCTCCACCGCGGGTTGTATCGGTCCAACCGCTGCCACGCTTTGAGGAACGCCATCTGCACCACATCCCAGGCCTCGTCGTCGTCGAGCACGATCCTCGCCACCGCCCGGTGGAGCCCGCCCGAGTGACGGCGCACCAGATCGGCGAACGCGTCCTCATCGCCGTCACGAGCCGACCGGACGAGCTCACGCTCATCCATTTCGGCCTCGTGCCGGTGCATGGCGACACCCTGAAGGCGGCAATGGCTCTCCCTCGTCATCATCATCATCCCCGTCCTGTCTACGGACCATCCGTCGACAGTGTTGGGGACGACGTCTGCGTTCCCGCTGGCATTATGTCGCAGAATCGCCGAATACGGCGATTCTCCGTTCCCGATCCCGATCCCGATCCCGATGCGATGGCCGCGTCCGATGAGACCGTATCCGTTTCGGCAACCACCTGCCACGGCGGAGCCGGAGGCGAAGCCGGGTGACCGTGGCCGATGACCGTGGCAGTGGCAGTGGCAGTGGCAGTGGCAGTGGCAGTGGCAGTGGCGGTAGACGATATCGCGCACCCTCGGTGGGCCAAGGCCCACCCTACCTCACAGCCCGGAATGCGGGAGCCGAGCGCGCCGGAGACTGCCGCGCCGTAGATGCCTTTGAGGCCCTTCGGTCAACAATGCTAAGGGTGGTACGTTCTCTTTGCTATTCGCGCACCGGGTCCCCACCACGACTCCATGCCGAGCTGGAGCTCGGCGGTCCACATCGCAGGCCGGCGTACCGGGTACCACTTCCTTCACGCTCGCAGCGAGGGTCGCTCCGTCTCCCATCGACACAACAACGGAAAAGGTGCTCCGTACCCGAGGCGGATCCTTCGACGCGGCGACCTCGGAGGTCGCTTTGCTCAGGATGACAACGTGAGAAGCGCACATCGGCGTATCGCCCCCCATCATCGCGCTCGAGACCTCGACTACAATTCCCTCATGTATCCCTCCCTCCGCCGCTGGCTCCCCGTCCTCGCGTGGGTGGTCGTGATCTACACCACCATCCCCTTCGTACGAGGTCTTCGGGAGTGGTTCACCGGCCGGTGGGATGCGGCTTTCATCGCATGGCTGGTGGCTGCGTCATTGGCCGCGGCGGCGCTGGCTGCGGTGCTCTTCGTCCTGCGGAGACCCACCCGGCTGCGTCGCGGTGGGGTGCCGTGGGTCATTGCCGTCACCGTAGTGCTGGTGGCCTGGACCTTTCACCTCCGGCGCAGCCCGGAAGAGGCCGTCCACTTCATCGAATACGGGATCCTGGCCTTTCTTATCCACCGCGCGCTTCGCCCGGCCATGCCGGACGCCCTCGTCTTCGTCGCCGGAGCCCTGATCGGCGCCGTCATCGGAACGCTGGACGAGGTGATCCAGTGGCTGGTCCCCGATCGCTTCTGGGACTGGCGTGACCTGGTGCTCAATGCCGGCGCCGGCGGCCTGGTCCAGCTCGCTCTGTGGCGCATCGTTCCGGCATCGGGCTCACCCCCCGCTCCGGCGTCGGTGCGCACCGTCCTGCGGTGGTCCGCCGCGCTCACGCTGCTGCTCACCCTGTGTCTGGCCAATACCCCCCGGTTGGTGGCCCGCTACGCTCCCCGGCTCCCCGGCGCCGCCCACCTCGCCAGCTCGCACAATCCCATGGCGGAGTACGGCCACCGGCACGTCGTCACCGGGCTGGGTTCGTTCAAGTCCCGCCTCGATCTCGATGAGATCGAAGCCCAAGACCGCACCCGATCCGCGGAAGTCGCCGAGGTGGTGGACCGCTACCGGCACCGGTACGGCGAGTTCCTCGACACCTGGCCGGTGGCCGAGGACGGATTCACCTACGAGCTCCGGGTCCACCTCTTCGCCCGAGACCGCAACCTCGCCAAGGCGCGGCAGCGGAAGTTCAACGGCTCTGCGGCGCAAGAGCACCTCGATGTCGCATGGCGCGAGAACGAGATCGTCGAGAGGTTCTTCGGCCGCACCCTCGCAGCGAGCTCCTACCGGTGGAAACCGCAGCTCCGACAACGGGTGGCCGCAATGCAGGACGCTCCCACCGATTTTCGAAGCGCCGCCGGCTCCCATCTGATCACTTTCGCGTCCGAGGGCGGGCTTCGCGTCATGCTGCTCGGCCTCGTCGTCGGGTTGGTGCTGGCCGATTTCGCTCTCGGCCGTTACCATCGAGGACCACAATGAGCATGAAGACCCGACGACGTTTCATCAGCATGGCCGGCCTCGCCGGCGCTTCGGCCCTCATCGGCCTGCCGTCGCGAGCATCGTGGGCCGCCCGAGGCGCCCGGGCCGGTACGCTTCGCTTGGTCTTCTACACCGATGTGCACGCCCTGCCCGACTGGGGCGCGCCCGAGGCGGTGGCCCGCGTCTCGAAGGCGGTCAACGCCACCCGTCCGGAGCTCGTGATCGGGGGCGGCGATCTCATCTACGACGCCTTCGAGACCACCCGGGCGGCCTCCAAACCCCAGTGGGACACCTACATGTCCATGCACCGGGGCATCGACGCTCCGGTCGAGGTGGTGTTGGGCAACCACGACCTCACGGCGGTGAAGCCCGCAGACGGCTCCGACCCCAGCGCCGACCCGCGGAAGGTCTTCAGAAACACGCTCGGCCTGGACAGGACATGGCGGGTCGTCGAGGCCGACGGTCACCGCATCTTCCTCCTCGACTCGGTGGAGATCGGCGGCGAGCACGGCTATCGCGGCGGCGTCTCCGCCGAACAGATCGACTGGCTGCGCTCGGAGATCGGGCGAACCGACACCGACACGCCCGTCATCCTGGTCACCCACCTACCCCTGCTGTCGGCGATCCCCCTCGCCGCCTACGGCGCCACCTCTCCGGTGACGAAGAACATACTGGTCGTCAACAACCGCGAGGTGTTGAAGCTCTTCGCCGAACACAACCTCGTTCTGGTCCTCCAGGGCCACCTCCACGCAGAAGAGATGCTGCGCTGGGGGGGAACCACCTTCATCACCGGCGGCGCCGTCTGCGGCGACAAGTGGCGCGGACCCCGGCTCGGCACCCCCGAGGGCTTCGGCGTCCTGACCCTCCGGCGCGATCGAATCGACTGGAAGTATCAGTCGATCAACTGGGAAGCCAGAAGGCCGATGTAGGTTCATCACGCAAATGGCGGGATGAACCATAGTTTTGAGTTATGAGTTTTGAGTTATGAGTTTCATCGCAGTCATCGCAGGCGTCACCGCGCCGGCTGTCACCGGCTGAATCTGCTTGTGCCGCTGGCGCTCCTGGATGAACCGGCCCCGCTTTCATCGCCGCACCGTTCCTTGCGATGATAACTGAGAACTAAAAACTGAGAACTCAGAACTTTGGATCATCCCGGCATTTGCGGGATGATCCAGAAGTAAGAACTCAAAACTTACTTTGTCATTCAGCAAGCCCGGTAATGACCTCCGGAACGTCCTCCTCCGGTAGCGGCGTGAAAAGGTCGAAGTCCGGGTGGAACTGGGCGAGGAACTCCAGCGACAGGATGCGGTAGGTCACCCACACCGGGAGCAGGAGGACGGTTCCCAGGTAGGGAATCGCCGCCATGCAGCAGGTCAGCAGACAGAACATGCTGTAGAAGACCGCGAAGACGGTGAACAGCATGAGCACGAAGAGCCCGTAGACCACGAAGTGGAAGGGGCGCGCCCGGAGCCACGGAATCAGAGCCTGCCAGGCATCGAGCACCTTCATGTCATAGCGGTACATGATGGGAACCACGAAGGACTCGGTGATCAACCCGACGTAGCCCATGGTGATGCCGAAGACGACGAGGCCGAGGGTCCCCAGCGCTCCCGCCGCCACCGAAAGACCGGCGAGGGCGTCGTTGATGGAGAAGCCGGCGGCCGGTGCGAAGAAAACCACCATGACCAGGACGGCGCCCAGCACGCACGCTGCCCCGAAGCAGAGACGCCACAGGAAGAGCGAGTTGCCGAGGGCTTCACGCCGTTTCCACGGCTCCACGACCTCTGCGCGGCCGCTGACGACGCTGTCCAGGTAGATGAACTTGAAACGCGACGTCACCCAGAGCAACAGAACGGCGACGGCGATGCCGACCATGATGGCCAGCAGCACCAAGGGGATCCACACCGCGCTGGCGGCGATCTGATCGAACGCCTGGTCGAGATCGCGAACGGGATTCCGGCGCATGGCGCCGTCGTGATCTTGCCACGCGATGGCGCTCCCGGTATCGGTGGTCAAACCGGCCACCCAGGCGACGAACGCCAGCAGCAACCAGTTGGCCAGATCGAACGGCTGCCACAGCAGTACCCGGGTCCGATCCCAGGCTCGCGACAGCGGTTCGAAGTATGCAATCCTCATCGGTCCTCCCACGGAGCGCTGAGACGATTGTACGGCGTCCACCGCGTTCCGGTTCGCAACACCGGTCCCTCGGGCCGGCTATCGAGGGAAACGTAATCCGTCAGGAATGGTTCTCTCCCGCCGTGGCCGATGGCCAATACCAATCCCGATCCCGATCCCGATCCCGATCCCGATCCCGACGAAACTGTACCCGTTTCCGAATCCGTATCCGTGGCCGTACCCGTGGCCGTGGCCGTGGCAGTACCCTCGGTGGGCCAAGGCCCACCAGATCACCTTCCGGCTCCGAACCGCGTTCCGGGAGCCCACGATGACTCAATGCCGAGCTGGAGCTCGGCGGTCCACATCGCAGGCCGCCGTTCCGGGCCCCTTCTTTCCCGCCTCCGAAACCTCAGCCGCTCATCGCCTCGGCGACGATCTCGATGGGGTGCACGGCTTCGACGCCGGCCAGGTGCGCGATCTGGTGGCGGCAGCTGGTGCCGGCGGCCGCCACCCTCGCCCCCCGCGGAAGGGCGCCGATGGCCTCGATGAGCGGTCGGGCCACGGCCCGCGACAGCTCGCGGTTGGCCTCGAGCATGCCGAAGGCGCCGGCCATGCCGCAACATCCGGTGTCCAGAGGCAGGACATCGATCCCGGAGATCCGGGCGAGCAGCCGCACCGCGGCCTCGGCGTCCGCCAGGGCTTTGCTGTGGCAGTGGCCGTGAACCGCCACGGCGCCACCGGTCCAGCGCCAAGCCGGCTCGTCGTCGGCCACGGCGTCGAGCACGAAATCCTCCACCGGCACACAGCGGGCCGCGACCTCGGCGGCGCCCTCGAGGCCGAGCTGGCGGTACTCATCAATGAAGATCGAGTGGCACGAGGGCTCGAGGAAGACCAGGGGCTCGTCGTTCCCCGCCAGGAGCCGGAGGTTGTGCTCGCCCAAGCGCCGCACCTCGCCCAAGAGACCGCGGCTCGCGGCCGGCCGACCGCAGCACTTTCGGCCCTCGACCAGCGCGACCTCGAAACCGAGGGCCTCGAGCACCGCCACCGCCGCCCGGCCGACCTTCGCCTCGTGGTACCGCGTCCAGGTGTCGTCCCAGAGGAGAACCCGCCCACGGCGCCCGGCGGTGGTGGCGGCCCGCCCGGCGAACCATCGGTCGAAGCGCCGGCGTTCATACCGCGGCAGCGGCACGTCGATCGCGATGCCCAAGGTCTTCTTCAGTGCATTCCGCAACGGCCTGACGCCCAGCGCGGGGTTGGCGAGCCACGGCACCGCGGTTCCGAACCGGCCGAGGAGATCAGCGCCGGCGATGAGCCGATCGAGCAGCAAAACCCCATTGCGGCGTTGTCCGGTGGCCACGAGCTCGGCCTTCAACGCGGGCAGGTCGACATTGGATGGACACTCGGTTTGACAGGCCTTGCACGACAAGCAGCTCGAAAGCACACCGCTCAGCTCGGGAGATCGTGTCCAGTCGTCCCCGAAACGGCCCTCGATGGCAGCGCGGATCGTGTTCGCCCGGCCGCGGGTGGAGAAGGCCTCGTCGCCGGTGGCGACGAAGGTCGGGCACATGGTTGGGGCGGTCTTGAGGCAGCCGCCGCATCCGTTGCACTGCTCGAGGTTGGCGAGGAAGGAGTGATCGCGGTCGACGAAGCCGAGCTCGCCCACGAGATCGGGGTCAAGGACCGATCCCGGACCCAAGCGGAGATCGCCGTCGATTCGGAAACGGCCGTCGGACACGATCTTCCCGGAATTCATCACACCGCGAGGATCGAAGAGGTTCTTGAGCCTCCGGGAGGCGTCGATCAGCTCCTCGCCCAGGTGGGCCTCCAGGTACTCCGTACGCGCGATGCCGACGCCGTGCTCGGCCGCCAACGAGCCGCCGAATGAGCGGCACAGCTCGGACACCTCGTCGGCCACCCGGCGCAGCTGTTCGAGGCCATCGTCCCGGTGCAAATCGAGGATCGGCCGCACGTGCAGCTCCCCGGACGCGGCGTGGCCGTAGTACGACGCCTCGAGACCGAGTCGGTCCATGATCTCCGTCAGCCCCTCGACGTATGCCGGCAGCTGCTCGGGACGGACGCAGACGTCCTCGATCCCCGCCGTCGCCTTGGCCGGACCGGCGCGGCCGGTGAGCAGCGACAGACCGGCCTTGCGGAGGTTCCAGACGAGCTGCTGCTCGGCGGCGCCGGGTAGAAGCAGTCGCCGGTTGCCGAGACCCGTCGCCTCGAGAGCCGCCAAGCGGTCCGAAGCCTCGCCGAAGAACTCCACCAGAAGCATCGCCCCGCACGGCCGTTCATCGAGCTCCAGGAGCCGGCGGGCGGCGGCGAAAGCGCGCTGGCCGCAGGTCTGGTCCAGGAGGATCCGGTCGATGTGCTCCACCGCGGCGGGCTCGAGGCGCGCCAGCTCCGCCGCTGCGCTCATGGCCTCGGCGACACCGGTGAAAAAGAGCACGCCGAGACCGCGTTCCGTGGGCCGAGGTACCACCGACAGCACCGCCGAGGTCACCGCGGCGAGGGTGCCCTCGGAGCCGACGACCGTGCGGCAGAGGTCGCCCGGTTCCTGCAACGCCCGATCGAAACCGTAGCCCGGCCACCGCTTGACGATGCCGGGCGGGAAACGCCGCTCGATTTCATCGGCGTGTCCGGCCACCAGCTGATCTACCTCGTCCCGAATGCCCGCCAGACCGTCGTGATCGCGTCCCACCCAGACCACCCGGCCGTCGGTGAGAGCCACCTCCAGCGCGACGACATGGTCACCCGTGGTGCCGTAGACCGGTGCGTGCGCCCCCGACGAGTTGTTGCCGATCATGCCTCCGAGAGTGGCCCGCGACGAGGTGGCGACGTCGGGACCGAACCACAGCCCGTGCGGAGCGAGCTCGGCGTTGAGCCGGTCGAGGACCACGCCGGGTCCGACGCGGACCGTCCGCGCCTCGAGGTCGAGGCCGTCGACGGTCCGGTTGTGGTGGGCGAGATCCACCACCAGGCCGGCGCCCACCGCACCGCCGGCGAGGCCGGTGCCAGCACCGCGCACCGTGATCTCGATCCCGGCGTCGGCCGCAGCAACCAGCAGGCGCCCCGTTTCGGCCGCCGAAGAGGGGAAAGCCACCGCCTGAGGCTCGATGCGGTAGATCGACGCATCGGTGGCGTAGAGCACCCGGACGTGGTCGTCGAAGCGCACCTCGCAGCCGGCCGATGCGAGGGCCGTGCGTTGAGCAGTGGTGAGCTTCACGGACATGGGGTCATTGTAGCTCCCTGCCACGGACACAGCGGCCACGGCCACGGAA
>JAZBOQ010000265.1:0-43049 GCA_036351195.1 Thermoanaerobaculales bacterium
CAAGATTCGGCGAATCGTCCGAGTGATGGCCTTACCGGGACGAGATCACGCCGGCGAGGGCGCCGGCACTACAAGGGAGCTCAGTACTTTGTAGCGCCGGCGCCCCCGCCGGCGATCTGCCTTTGATCTTCGTCCTCTCCTGGAACCCGGTATTTTTGCAGGAGGCTGAACCCATAACTCCCACACCATACCATACCCCCGAGGGGTATCATTGGTGGTTGCATTTTTCCACCACGATCGGAATAATCCAGGAACCGTTCGCGATGAGAAGTGATACGCACCACGAGCGCAATCAAGGAGGTAGACATGTGTGACGAGATGATGCAGGCCCGAGTGGGACACAAGGTTCCCGACTTCAAACTCAAGACCTACGACCCCGTGGCTCACAACTTCGGTGAGTTCAAGCTGTCCGAGAACATCGCGGCCGGAAAGTGGACCATCCTCTTCTTCTACCCGGCCGACTTCACCTTTGTTTGAGCCACCGAGTTCGCTGCTCTGGCAGAGCAGCAAGACAGGTTCGCGAAGATGGGCGCCACCCTGGTGACGGTCTCTACCGACACCGAGTTCGTCCACCTGGCGTGGAAACGCGATGAAAAAGAGCTCGCCGACGTCAGGTACACCATGGGCGCCGACCCCACCGGCGAGGTGTCATGGCTCTTCGACGTCTACGACGAGACCTCCGGGCTCGCTCTTCGTGGCACCTTCATCATCAGCCCCGACGGCACCCTCTTCAACTCCGAGGTCAATTTCTACAATATGGGCCGCAACATCGATGAGCTGATGCGCAAGTTCAAGGCCAACCTCTACCTCTCGCGCAAGACTGACGAGGGCTGCCCGTCCAAGTGGAAGGACGAAGGCGACGCCACCCTCCGTCCCGGCCCCGACATGGTCGGCAAGGTCCACGAAGCCCTCAACGAGTAGCATCCGTTCCCGAACGTCATCACGCCCCGCCGCCCGGCGGGGCTTCTCATCTTGCACCATGAAACCGCACCTTGAATCACAGAGGCACAGAGGGCGCCATGAGCTCGAAAGGATGACCTCGACTCAAGGTGTTGCACCCCGGAGCGCCATCATCTTGAACGCGGATGAACACGGACTATTCGGATTGCGCGGATCCATCGCAATGATAGACCCATCGCATTCATCGCAGTTCGCACCGCGGGGATCGCAGAGATCGCGGGGGCCATCGCAGAGACCATCGCATTATTGAGTTGGCGATCCAGATGAAATCGTGATCGCTCACCCGCATCGAAACGAAAGCTGGAGCCTGCAATGACTCTAATAACTTCTGCAACCGAGTTCATTCTGCGATGGGCGCGATGTGCGATGAGTCAAACATTGCGATGGTGCGATGGATCCGCGCGATCCGACAAAATCCGTGTTCATCCGTGTTCAGAATGATCGCGCTTCGGCACCTACACGCTGCGAACCTAGGACAGCGCGCTGAGGCCGGTATACCTCTGTATCTCTGTGTCTCTGTGGTGAATCGACGACCTGTCGGCCTCACAGCACCGATTCTTGAGCTTCGATCAATGCAGCGTACAACCCACCGGCATTCACGAGATCCGAGTGGGTTCCTTGTTCGCAGATCCGGCCGCGGTCGAGAACGACGATCTCGTCGAATCGGTCCATGGCGACCAGGCGATGGGTGATCACCACCATCGTCCGGCGTTCGAAGAGCTCGAAAAGAGCCTCCATGACCCGCCGCTCCGTGACCGGATCGAGGCCTGTCGTGGGTTCATCGAGAACGATGATTTCCGGGTCCCGCAGCACCAGCCGCGCCAAGGCGAGCCGGGCGCGCTGGCCGCCCGAGAGCTGCCGGCCGTGCTCGCCGATCCAGGTCTGCCAGCCATCGGGAAGAGCACGGATCGTCTCCGAGAGCCCGGCCCGATCGGCCGCCGCATCGAGCTCGTCCTCGCCGGCGTCCGGCGCCGCCAGCGCCAGGTTGTCGCGGATCGTGCCGGTGAAGAGCTCGGTGCGCTGGGGCAGCACGCCGATGACCGACCGGAGGTCTTCCAGAGCCATGGCGGACAGCGGCCGGCGTCCGAGCCGGATCTCCCCCCGAGCCGGGTCCCAAAACCGCAGCAGCAGGTGAACCAGGCTCGATTTTCCGGCGCCCGACGGTCCCACCACCGCGAGCTTCGCCCCGCGGGGGATCCCCAGCGAGAGATTCGACAACGCGGCGACGTCGCCGCCCGGGTAGGTGAAGGTCACGTCGTCGATCTCGAGATGCGCGCCCGGCCCGGGCGCCTCGGGTCTGTCAGGGTCCACCACCACCGGCTTCTCGTCGATGACGGCGAAGAGTCGGCCCGCGGCCGCGAGCTGGTCGGCGAGACCCCGCGCCGCCGCCGGCAGCGGCTGCACCGCTTCGAAGGCCGCCATGGCGACGAGGCAGACCACGGCCAGGTCGACACCTGTGAACCCCCCCTCCCCGACCAATGGGATCGCGGCGACGAGCACCATCCACACGGTGGCGTGGGTGCCGAAGGTCACCCCGGCGCCACCGAGGGCCTCACGACGGGCGGCACGCTCCCTGCTCATCTCGGCCCTGAGCGACAGCTTCGCGACCCGCTCCCCCGCGGCGCCGCCCCCCCCCAGGGCCAGCAGATCCGCCATCCCCTGCACGCTGTCGGCCACGGCCTGGGCGAGCGCCGTGTTCGCTGCCGCGAGCGTGAGCCCGGTCCGCCGTCCCATGCGCATCACTCCCGCCGGCACCAGGACCGCCGTGGCCGTGTAGGCCGCCGCGAAGACCAGGGCCGGTTCGACCGCCTGCAGACCGATCACCGCAGCCGCCGACACGGCCACCGCGACGGCCACCAGCGGCGGCGCGAGAGCCCGCAGGTAGAGCTCCTGGAGCACCTCGACATCCGAGACGGCCCGGGTGAGGAGATCGGCGCTTCTCAGCTCGATGGTCTTGGCCGGGGCGAGGGGCTCGAGGGCGCGGAAGAACCACAGGCGGAACCGGCCGAGCAGTCGCAGGGTGAGGTCGTGCGACACCAGGCGCTCGAAATAGCGGAAGACACCGCGGCTCAGACCGAAGAAACGCACGCCGACGATGGCCACCTGGAGCTCGGCGATGGACGGGTGCAGGGCTGCGGTGGCGATGAGAAACGCCGCAGCGCCCATGAGACCGATCCCACCGCCGACGGTGGCGGCGCCGAGCACCACCGCCAACACCACCTGCCAACGGTACGGGCCGATGAGGCGCACGAGGCGGATAAGACGGGTCACCGCATCCCCCCGTCGGCGCGCACCAGAGAGCGGTAGATCGGGCAGCGGCCGAGCAACTCGTCGTGGGAGCCCTGATCGACGACGGCGCCCGACTCCATCACCGCGATCCGGTCGGCGGACCGCGCCGTCGTCAGGCTGTGGGCGATGACCAACGCCGATCGGCCGGCGAGCAGGCGGCCCAGGGATTCGTCGAGATCCGCCCGCAGCCGCGGGTCGAGCTCCCCGGTGGGCTCGTCCAGGACGATCACCGGCGTCCGGGCCAGCGCCGCCCGCGCCACGGCGATGCGCCGTGCCTGGCCGCCGCTCAGCCTGGCCCCGCGCTCGCCGATGCGGGTCGCGCCGCCCTCGGGCAGAGCCGCAACGAACTCCCGTGCGTGCGCGAGATCCAACGCCGCCTCGATCTCCTGGGGGGAAGCGTCGGGGCGGGCCAACCGCACGTTGGCTTCCACCGAATCGGCGAAGAGGTAGGGGTCCTGGGGCAGCAGGGCCACCGCACGGCGCCACTCGTCGGGATCGATCCGGCGAGCGTCGACCCCGTCGGCGCTGACTCTCCCCTCGTCCGGCTCCACGAACCGCAGGAGCATCCGGGCCACGGTGCTCTTCCCCGATCCCGAGGGGCCCACCAGCGCCAGCGTCTCGCCGACGCCGAGCTCCAGGTCCACCGCCCTCAGGGCCGGTCTCGACTCACCGTTGCCGGAGGGATAGGCGAAGGAGACCCGCTCCAGTCGGAGCGTCGGGCGATCCGGCATCGCCGCATCCGCCACCCGGCTCTCGCTCTCGGCGGTCGCGAGGATCTCGAACAGCCGCGCCGCCGCGTTGACGCCCGCCATGCCGTCGTGGAAGGCGGCGCCCAGGCGGCGCATGGGCAGGTAGAACTCGGGCGCCAGAAGCAGCACGAAGAACGCCGGCTCGAAGTCCATCCGACCGGCCATGAGCCGCAGCCCGACCTCCACCGCCACCACCGCCACGCTGAGCGTCGCCACCAGCTCCAGGGCGAGGGCCGACAGAAACGCAATTCGGAGCACCGCCATGGACGACGAGCGGAAGGCCTCGCCGGCGCGGGCGACGGCCTCCATCCCGACCCGCGCCCGGCCCAAGACCTTGAGGGTTGTCATGCCCTGGATGGTGTCGAGGAAAACCGCGCTCATTCGCGCCATGTCGAGCCACTGGCGCGCCGCCCGGCGATCGGCCAATTTCCCGATCAGCACCATGAAAATCGGAATCAGGGGCGCCGTCAGCACGAGCACGACCCCGGACAGGAGGTCCCGGCCGAGCACGATCGCCGCCACGGTGACCGGGATCGCCGACGCGAGCACCAGCTGAGGCAGGTAACGGCCGACGTAGGCGTCCAGGGCCTCGACGCCCTCGGTGAGCAGGTTCACCAGCTCGCCGGTCCGCTCCCGGCCCGCCGCCACCGGCCCGCGCTCCAGCAGCCGGCCGAAGACCCGGCAGCGGAGCTCGTGCTTGACGCCGGCGGCAGCGCGGGCAGCAGCCACGTCGGACAGCCAACCCAGCACGGCACGACATCCGATCGCTGCCAGCAGCCAACCCAGGACCGGCGCCACCGCCGCGCGGTCGGCGCCCTGGAGAAAGACGTCCGCGATGATGTGGGCGAGCAGCCACGCCTGGACGACCGTCACCACCCCGCCGAGCCAGCCGCACGCGACGCTCGCGGCTAGCGCAGTGCGGTGCCTGGGGTCGGTGCCGAGGACTCGCCGATCGAGATTCATCGAATCTCAGGATACGCGGATCCGGCGCCGCGTCGAGCCTCTCCGGCGGCGGGTGGCACACCGAGCGGGCAGCGGCGGGGTCAACCGACGGCGCGCCGGTAGATCTTGAGCAGCAGGGGCACCGCAACCTCGGGGGCGAACCGAGCCGCCTGCGCGGGGCCGCGCTCCCGAAGGCCGCGGCGCAGCTCGTCATCGTCGAGAACCCTCACCATGGCGTCGGCGATGGCCCCACGATCTTCGGGATCAACCAGCAGCGCCGCGGTCCCGGCCACCTCGGGCATCGACGACCGATCCGAGGTCACCACCGGCGCCCCGCAGGCCATGGCCTCCGCCACCGGAAGGCCGAAGCCCTCGGCGAGAGAGGGCGCGGCGACCAGCGCCGCCATCCGGTACAGGGCCGCCAGGTCGGCACCCGGCACCCGCGACAGGCGCCGTACCGCTCCTTCCCGCTCCAGCTTTCGAAGACGCCGGCGGAGCGCTCCTTGCAGCCAGCCCGTCGACGCCACCACGACCAGGGTGTGGCGATCGCGCAACCTCTGTGGCAGCGTTTCCCAGGCGTCCAGGAGCCGGCCGAAGTTCTTCCTCGGTTCGAGGCTGCCCACCGCCAGACAGTACCGTCCGCTGACGCCCAATCGCCGCACCCGACCCTGGTCGATGGCGGCGTCGCCCGCGCAGGTGAACCGGCGATCGAGAAACGGCGGCAGGACTTCGATGGCGTCGCCGGGGACCGACAGCAACCGCATCGCTTCCGATCGAGTGGTCTGTGAGACGGCCAGCATGGTGGCGCCTCGAGACAACGCATCGGCGGTGGAGACCAGCGTCCTCACCCGGTTGTCCAGGGTGTGGCACCCGGGATGGCTGAGAACGGTCAGGTCGTGGAGCGTGAAGACGTGACGCGGCGCCCCCGACGGCGGCATGGCGAATCCGGGGGCATGGAACACGTCGACCTCGGCCAGCTCGCGGGCTTTCGCCTGGGCCGGCCTGACGAAGCCCGGCAGCGGCCCGAGAGCCCGCTCGAAATCTCGCCGGCGGTGGGCGCCCCGATCGAGATCGAAGAGCACGAGCTCATGACCTGATGCGTGGTCCATCAGCCCGGCAACGAGCTGCCGGGTATACGAGCTGACGCCCCCCTGGCCGTGCAGAGCGCGTCCGGCGTCGACCCCGATTCTCATGGTTCACCCGAGCACTCTCGGCGGAGGCCCTCCAGGTGCTGGAGCAGAGCCTGGCCGGTTGCCTGGGACAGACGACCCTCCTCCATGGCTGCCGCCACCGTTTCCTCGCTCGATCGCAACCGGCGGATCCTCTTGAACCGACGACGTGCTCCGCGAAAACCAACCGCGGCGACCGCAAAGACCGCGAGGGCGACGGCAACGAGGAGCGCGTTCACGGGCGCCCGTCCCCGTGCAGCCACCCCTCCACAGCCCGGTCGCCGAACCGCCGCCGCAGCCGCCGCTCGATCAATCGCGTCTCCCAGCTGGGCCGGTGAAGGGCGTAAAACCGCAGCTGCGACGGCCGGTAGAGATCATCGACCTGCGCCTGGCGACCGAACCCTCCGACGTGCCTCGCCACGGCGCCGGGCTCCTGAACGAGGTCCCAGCCCGCGTTCTCAAGCCGCACGCACAGATCCACATCCTCGAAGTACATGAAGAAGCTCTCGTCGAACCCGCCAACGGAACGAAACGCCTCGGTGCGGATCAGCACGCACGCCGCCGTGTACCAGATCCGGCCCGCCGCGCGGCTCACCGTCCGCGCCAGTGAGCCGTGAGCCCAGCGGCGCGACTCGAAGCGGTTGCGGATTCGCTGCAGAACCTCCCCCGGCACGCTGCGAGCCGGCGACCACGCGAACTGGCAACGGTCGTCGGGATACAGGAGCGTCGGCGCCACGAGTCCGACTCCGGCGTCGGCGCTCAACCGGTCGGCCAACCGCTGCAGCGCCAGCTCCTCGAGCCACGCATCGGTGTTCACCAGAAGCAGAGCATCGCCGGCGGCGTTCTCTGCCGCCAGGTTGTTGGCGGTCCCGAAACCGAGATTTCTGTCCTGCTTCAGAACCCGCGCTTCCGGGGCCACCTCGTCCACCACACGCAACGAACCATCGGTGGATGCATTGTCCACGACCAGGATCTCGAGCTCGGGCCCCGGCAGCCGGAGGCTTTCCAGGCAACGGCGAAGGTACTCCTCGCCGTTGTGGTTGACGACGATCGCCGAGATCAAACCGCCACCGCCCCTTCGAGCTCCGCCGCCAGGCTCTTGGAGCTCGACGCCCAGTCCAGACCGTCGAGGACCTCCGCCGCAGCCGCCGAGATCTCAGTGTTCCAGGAACCGGGATCCACAGCCGCAGCCATGACCTTCTCCAGCGAGTCGGGCGTCAGCTCCTCGCTCCGGAACGGGTAGTCCGGCCAGGCGGTGTCCAGAGCCAGCCCGCCGGAGACCACGACCGGGGTGCCACACGCCAGGCACTCCAGCGGAGGAATGCCGTACCCCTCGTGACGCGACACGTAGATGCCGGCTTCGGCGCCCCGGTAGAGGGCGCCGACGGCGCCCTCCTCCACCCATCCGAGCAACTGGACGTGAGGCTCGAGACCGAGCTCGCGGATCCAGCCGGAGAGTCTCTCGGGTGATCGCAACCGATTGGCTCCCGCCATCACCAGGCCGACGTCGGGACGGCGGCGGCGCAGCCTGGAGAACGCCTCCAGCACCTCTTTGGGGGCCCGGCGCTCGAGCACCGTACCCAGCCACAAAAAGAAGGGAGGCTGAACGCCAAGACGGTCGAGCGTCGCCTGGTCCGAGCCTTCCCGCCGTGCGGAGAAGTGCCGCCGGTCGATGCCCAACGGAACCACGGCGAGACGGTCGGCTGCAACCCGGTATCGCTCCTGCACCAGCGCGGCCATGTGGGCGGTGTCCACGAGAACCCGAGTGGCTCTGCGGACGGCCCGGCGGGCGAGGATCCGGCGGCGCCAGCGCTCTCGAAAGCTGAACTCACGGGGTACGACCTCGAAGCTGAGATCGTGCATGGTGACCACCGACGGGGTGCGGAGCCGCGGCGGAACGCTGTAGGCCGGGCAGAAGACGACGTCGAGGTCGTGTCGGGCCAGCTCACGCGGGAGCACGATCTGCTCCCAGACGACCGCGCTACCGCCGTACTCGGAGCAGTGGCGGAAAAAACCCGGCGCCCGGGGGGCCGCCGCCGGCGTTTCCCGCTGGAAGAACAGATGCCACTGGGCCCCGTGGTTCCACTCTTGAAGCCCTTGGAACAGACCCTGCAGATAGCGTCCGACGCCGGTGCTCGGGCCCTCCATCTCGGCGGCTATGACTCCCACCTTCACGACGCCTATCGTACCCCGTCTCCCGGGTCTCGCCGGTTCCGCACCCGACGCCGTCCCCACCACAACCACCGAGTCCCCATGTGTCCACTGGCTGGAAGCAGGACCGGGTATGAAAACCGGGGAGGGTCTCCCCTCCCCGGTTGGATTTCAGCCGTTGGATACCGGTCAGTAGTGCAGATCGGAGTTCGGCGTGATCCGCTGGCGGAAGATCCAGTAGGTCCAGCCCTGGTAGATCAGGACCACCGGAACGAGCAGGCCGGCGACGATGCTCATGACCTTGAGGGTGTAGGGACTCGAGGCCGCGTTGTAAATGGTCAGGCTCCAGTCTGCGTTGAGGCTCGAGACCATGACCCGCGGGAAGAGCGCGATGAAGACGGTGACCGTGGCGAAGACGATGGAGACCGCAGTCAGGACGAAGCTCCACCCGTCTCGCTTCTTGGTGAGGGTCCAGCGGCAGCCGACCAGGGCCATCACCGCCACCGCCGGCACGACGCCGGGGTTGAGACCGAGGCGTTCGTGGACGTCGGTCAGGAAGTAGGTGCCGATGACAAAGGCGAGGAGAAAGAATGCGGCCGGGTACCACAGCTTGTTCGCCAGGCCCCGCGCCCGGTCCTCGAGGCCGCCGCCCAACTTCAGGGTCAGGAAGGTGGCGCCGTGCAGAGTGAAGATCGCCAACGACGCGAGCCCGCCGATGAGTGCATAGGGGTTGAGCAGGTTGAAGAAGCCACCGACGTAAGTCATGTTCTCGTCGATGGGCACGCCGCGGATCAGGTTCGCCAACGCCACACCCCAGAGCAGGGCCGGGATGAAGCTGCCGAAGAAAATCACCCAGTCCCACAGTGCCCGCCAGCCCAGGTCGTCCATCTTGGAGCGAAACTCGAAGGCGACCCCGCGCACGATGAGGGCCAGCAGCATGAGCACCAGCGCCAGATAAAAGCCCGAGAACAAAGTGGCGTACCAGTGCGGGAAGGCGGCGAACATGGCCCCTCCCGCGGTGATCATCCAGACCTCGTTGCCGTCCCAGACCGGACCGATGGTGTTGACGATCATCCTCCGCTCGGTGTCGTTCTTGCCGAGGAAGGGGTGCAGAATGCCGACGCCGTAGTCGAAACCTTCCAGGAAGAAGAACCCGACGAAGAGCACGCCGATGAGAGCAAACCAGAGGGTGTTGAGATCCATGTCGTCCTCCCTTCCTCAGATCGCGTCGGCGACGGCCGCCGGTTCCGTTGCGTCGTCGGGGATCCCCGCCGCCGCGTACTTTTTCAGCAGCACCACGTCCGCCACCATCAGGATCCCGTAAACCAGGGTGAAGGCGATCAGCGAGAACAAGACCTCACCGGCGCTGACGCTCAACGAGACCGCATCCACGGTCTTCTGGAGACCGAAGACGATCCAGGGCTGACGTCCGATCTCGGTGAAGATCCAGCCGGTGGAGTTGGCGATGTAGGGCAGGGCGATGGCCCACAGCATGGCCTTGAGGTACCACGGCGCCATGGGAACGCCGTCTCGTGCCTTCCATAACCCGTAGGCGGCGAGCAGGAGCATCAGGGTTCCTGCGCCGATCATCATGCGGAAGGTCCAGTACGAGATCGCCACCGGAGGCACGTAGTCGCCTGGGCCGTAGGTCTGCTCGTACTCGGCCTGAAGGTCGTTGATGCCCCGCACCTCGCCGGTGAAGGTGTTGTAGGCGAGGAAGCTGAGCAGGCCCGGCACCTTGATGGCGAACACGTCCTCCCGAGCCTTCTCATCGCCGATGGTGAACAACGACATGGCCGCCGGGTCCTCGGTCTCCCACAGGGCCTCGGCCGCCGCCATCTTCATGGGCTGGACCTTCATCATGTACTGAGCCTGGGTGTGGCCCACCAGCATGGCGAGGACGATGCCGATGGTCGCATAGAGGATCGAGATGCGGAAGGACCGCTGGAAGACCTCGATCTGGTCCGACTTGCGAAGCAGGTGCCACGCCGAGATGCCGGCGACGAAGAAGCCCGCAGTGGCGACGGCGGAGAAGAACACGTGCGGCCACTGAACCCAGACGTGCCCGTTGCCGAGCAGGGCGAAGAAGTTGTCCATCTCCGCACGGCCGTTGCGCAGCACGTAGCCCACCGGCTGCTGCATGAACGAGTTGGCGACGAGGATCCACAGGGCCGAGATGTTGGAGCCGATGGCGACGAGCCACATCACCGTGGCGTGGAGGCCCTTGGAGATCTTGTCCCAGCCGAAGATCCAGATGCCGATGAAGACCGACTCGAGGTAAAAGGCGAGCAGTGCCTCGATCGCCAGCGGCGCCCCGAAGATGTCGCCCATGAAGCGCGAGTACTCCGACCAGTTCATGCCGAACTGGAACTCCTGCACGATACCGGTGACGACTCCCATGGCGAAGTTGATGAGAAACAGTTTGCCCCAGAACTTCACCATTTTCTTGTAGGTCTCGTCGCCGGTTCTCACGTACATCGTTTCGAGAATGGCGATCAGGACCGACAGGCCCAGAGTCAGGGGAACGAAAAAGAAGTGGTACACGGTGGTGATCGCGAACTGAAGTCGCGCCAGGATCACGACATCCATCAACGGCCTCCTTTGCCGACGAAATCCCCGGAGCGTGACGCCGCACCGGGAGAGAGAAAGTGTCTCAAAATCAATTGTTGGGTGGGGTTCATTTGCGGTTGCTGTGCTGAGGCGAAGTGATATTGGGAATTATTTTTCCACATCGTCCGTCGGCGATGGAGTATAGCACCGCATCAAAGTACCTCAATCGATTCCCCGACCCATCCCACGTCACTCCGGCGCGAGCTCGAGACGGCACCGGACCCAGTCCTCGCCCGGTGGGTCGGCCGGTTCGGTGTCGAGGATGCGAACCCGGGCGGGGTTCATTCCATGGGTGTCGACGCACGCGGTCAGGACCGCATCCGCCCGAGCGGAGGCGAGGGCTGTCACCTCGGCAGGATCGACGACCTGCTCTTCGATCAACGCCCGCCGCAAAGCCCTCCGGTAGGCGATCTCGTCCAGCGTTCCAGTGGGATCGCCCTCCACCGCGACGGTGTGCCCGGTGCGCAGCGAGTCGAGTGACGGATCCTGGATGGCGGCCCGGTACAGCTTCTCGAGGGACGCCAGCGGAACCGTGGATTCGAGCTCCTCGCGGGTCACGCCTTCGGCAATGAGTGCGCTTTCGAGCGCCCTGATCCGAAGCGCCGCCGCATCGGCCTCGGCGTCGAAAACGCCGACGATGCCGAGCGACAGGGTCGGTCGCTCCTCGAGTCCGGCGACGAGCACGGCGATCTTCTCCGCACTCCGATCGTCGAGCACGGCGCTGCCGGCGGCAAACTCGACATGCTCCAGGTCACGGTCACCGCCGCCTCCCAGCTTGCCGAGGAGCTTGAACGGCGACGCCACGATCTGCGTAAAGACCTCCTTGGCGGCGGCGCCCGCCGCCGTGGCCATTCCGAAGCCGGGCGTGTCGAAGCTGCCTTCGAAGGGGATCTCCAGGACAATCCTCCCCTCTTTGTCCTTGAGCAGCGACACGCCGAGCTTGAAGGGCAGCTTGACGAGCCCCTGCCCCTCCACCTTGTCACCGAGCTCGAGGTCATCCGCCTCGATGTGATTCGACGCCGTCAGGTACCGGTCGGCGATCTCGTAGTCGAGATCCAGGTCGGCGCCGCCATTGCTGAGCGGGTGGCCGATGAACTTCACCGACATGGGGGACATGGCGGCCAGCACCACGTCGCGCAGGTCGATCGACAGGTCTGTCAGTCGCGTGTAGTCGAAGATGTCGAGGTCACCGCCGACGCGTACCGCACCTCCGGTGGCGATACCGGCGTCGATGTCGAGCGTGGCGGGACTCGTGCTCGTGGTCGAGATACCCGAAATCGTGCCATCCACCGGCCGGATCTCGAGCGTGAACGGCTCGCCGAGCACCGTGTTGTCGGTGTAGAGGCCGTAGCAGTCATGCAGCCGGAAGCGGGCGATCCGGAGCGGTGGGAGGCCGTCGCTTTCGGTGGTGGCCTCGGTCGAGGCGGCGCTCCCTTTATGGCCTTCGGATATTGCTTTGAAGAACTCGAGCAGATTAATGGTCCCGTCCTCGGCCACCGTGATCTCGAGCCCGGCGGTAAAGATGTCGACATCGGTCACCTCGGCGCCAAGAGGTTCGAGTTCGGCGGTAACACCGGCCACCGAAAGATCGCCCCACCCGAGCAGCTTGCCGTTGGTCACCGTCTCGTTGAGGTTGAGACCGGCAACCTCGAAGCCGCCCTCGTAGCTTGCGGAGAATGTCTCCGCGACCTTCGGCCGGGCCGCCTTCACCACGCCGGCGACCGACAGGACCCCCGCGCGCAGGTCGAGCGGAGCGAACTGTGCGACGTAGCCACGGTACTTGGACAGGTCGAGGCCCTCGAGCATGACGTCGACCTCAGCGTCGATCGGCGACACACCGACATACCCGCTCGCGGACGCCAGCGCCTCGCCCTCGAGGGTGATCGCCGCCTTGAGAGGCCAGGTCGAGCCCTCCTCGGTCGTGATGTCGGTGACGACCAGGTTGACGTCGTGAACCTCGAAGCGCACGGGCGGTGACGCCGTTTCGTCCTCGAACTCGGCGCCGGCATCGCGCAGCTCGAAGCGGCCGAGCCGCGCCGTGGCGTGGATCTTCTCCTCCAGCGTCTGGTAGGTCTCGACGATCTGGTCCCGGGTCGGCTCGGGCACCAGCACCTCCCAGTTCGGCCTGCCGTCGGGCTCGATCCAGCCGAAGGCCGACGCCCCGACGATAACGATCGATTCGGCAGCGATGTCCTGCTCGGGCCACTTCAGTCGGCCGCCGGTCACGTGGATGTCGTCGACCTTCAACAGCTCCTCTTCGTGGAAGTCGGACTTGAAACCGAGGTCGGTGACGCGGACGTTCGCGTCGTCGAGGACCAGGTGGAGTCCGTCCTCCTCGAGACCGATCTGATAGTCGAACTCGAGGTCGACGACGCCGTTCGTCAGGGCGAACTCGAACAGGTGGGCCACCGCCTCCCAGTTCCCACCGGCCCTGTTGTTCTCCACCGTAAGTGTCCCTCGGAGTCCGAGCGGTTCGACAACGATCTTGCCGGCGACCGTGGCCCGCCCTCCGCCGGGCAGCAGAACAACGACGTCGTTGGTGCCCTCGCGATCCGGAATGGTGGAGAGGTCGAGCAGCTCGACCTGGTTCGGACCGAGCTGCCACAGCAGGGTCTCGGGTCGGTTGTAGCGATCCTCGAGCTCGACCCGGGCGTCGACCACCTGGACGTGTTGCAGCAGCGCCCGCGGCAGTCCGCCTTTGTCGTCCGGCTCGGGCGCGGACTCGGGCAGATCGTTGATGACCTCGAGCACGTTGACGGCGCCGTCCTCGAATCGGCGCAGCGCCACGAATGGGTTCTCGATCCGAAGCTCTTTGAGGGTCGCCGCCCACCGGAACAGACTCGAGACCTGTGCGTTCCCGTACAGACGGTCGAATGACAACAGCACCGAGCCCGGTCGGTCGGGGATCGAGAAACCCTCGATGGTGAGCGACAGGGTGAACGGATTGCACCGTACCTTCTCCACCGTCACCTCGCGCCCGGTCCGCTCGCTGGCGATATCGACAATGAGCTTCTTCGCGATCGAAGGCACGACGAAGAAGCCAGCCAGCCCGTAAACCACCACCGCGGCGACAACCGCCGAGCGCCAGCTCACGAGCTTCCAGGATCTGAGCCAATTCTGTCGACCGCTCATGGCGTCACCCTCTTCCATGCTTTGTTGGTCGTGGTCACATCATATGCCACACGGTCACGGCCGATACCAGATCGGCGATGTCCACGCCCGCTCCTGGATGGTCGCCGGGACATCCTCGAGCAGCGGCAGGTTGTGCTTCACGGCGTCATAGGTCGACCAGCGGGGAGTCGGGATCTCGAGCACCCGGACATAGTAGAAGGCGTGCTGCTCGGGGTCGAAGGCATCGTCGCGCCAGCTCCCCACCAGCTGCGCCGCGCCGATCGAGTTGGTGTAGAGCGCGGTGGTGAGATCAACCGAGTTTCCCACTGCCGGAAGCTTGCCGTCCGCACTGCGGACCCGGTCGCCGGACCAGGCGACATCGACGATGGTTTCGTGGAGCTCGCCATCGGCGTCAACCCAGCCCTTGATGATTTGGACCCGGTCGAGGTTGGCACCGTCCGGATCCTTCATGGCGTGCACGGTGAAGTTCGGGGCAGCGCCGATGGCCGGTAGATCGGAGCCCATGGGAACACCGAGCTCGTAACCCTGCTCGACCAGGGTCTGCGGATCGTCCGGATCGCCCGGAAGCTCCACCCCCCCGAAGAACCGTACCTTGATTCGCGGTCCCGACGTGGCGAAGGTCTCTCGTCGATTCATGGCATCCCAGATCGCGGCGCGAGTGTTCTCGACCGCCCAGACCCCGGCGAGGGAACCGATGCTCAGGTCGCGACCGTCGATCCAGTTGGCGACGCCGGCGTCCCGCCGACGTTCGACCGATCCGTCTTCCGGTCCGTGGGCGCCGATAAAGGCATCCTCCTCGACCGCCGACGGCAGTCCGTTGTGGTTGTCGGTCCCGCCGATGAAGCCGAGCTTGAACGGGTTGGCGCCGAGACTCTGCTCGAAGGCCAGCCCCTTCTTGAGACCCTCACGCACAAAATCATGCTTGTTGAAGGTCCGGTCCGAGTACTTCTGGATCGAGTCGGCGTTCTCGAAATCGGCGAACTCGTCGGCAGCCCAGAACTTCCGGTGGACCTCGGAGTTACCCTTGACCTGCATCATCTCAATGAGCGGCTCGAAGTGCTGCCTCTTCTCGGCATACTCGAGAGCAATGGGGCTGCCCGCCGCATCCACGTCAGGGAACATCATGCCCTTCGACGCGTTGGAGTTGTGTGGGATGGCCAGGGCCATCATACCCTGTGCCTCGTTGCCCGCCATCCATTCCCACAGACCGTCCTCACGATTGATGTCGATATAGCTCACCGGCGCCTCGGGGACGTGTGCGTCGCGGAAGATCACGTTGCGATGGAGATTGCCGCCGTTGGGGGCACCGCTCCACTCGAAGGCGATGAAGGCCGTGAAACGACCCGGATCGTTGTGTTCCTCGGCAGCGTCGATGGTGACCTGCCAGGCGCTCTTCACCGTCTCGGGCCCGGCGAAGAAGGGCGGGTGCTGTGGGGTCGTACTGCGGTTCGCAGACACCACATACTCGGTGAACCACTGCTGCTTGTCCTCGAGCTTCTCGAGGCCGCGCAACTCATCGAGGAGTTCGTTGTCATGCCCCGGCGCGCCCGCGACCATCGTCGAGTACATCTCCCCGATGTACTCGGCGTGGTCGGTCACCGCCACAAAGTCGAGCGGACGCCGGCGCTGGAGCCTCTCGCCGCCCACCTCGACCGCCTCGCCCTTGGCGTATCGATAGGCGTCCGAAGGCAGGAGACGGGCGCCGCCGATGTAGGCGTCCAGCGAATAGGCCGTGTGCATGTGGGTCTCCCCGAAGAACGCGTCGCGCAACGGGTTCGGATCACCGACCGCCACGACTGCTGAGGTGTTGTCGTGATCTGCCACTTTGACCACATTCGAGTCGCCACCCGGCCCGGAGCACCCGGCCGCCAGCACCAGTCCTGCACACGCCACCATCATCTTGATCTTCGTCTTCATCGCTCTCTCCAATCGGTCAGTCGTCACCTGCACCCCGGCACCCTGTCCGCAATTCATAATTCATCATTCATCATTCAAAATTTTCTTATGGCGTGTACCAGATCGGCGAGGTCCAGGCTCTTTCCTGGATGGTTGCAGGGAATTCCCGGGGTGGCTCGATCCCGAGGGCCTTGGCGTCGTAGGTCGACCAGCGCGGCGTCGGAATCTCGAGGACCCGAAGGTAGTAGAAGGCAGGCACATTCGGGTCGAAATCCGGATCGGTCCACACCGTCTGCAACTCCGCGGCGCCGATGGAATTGGTGTAGGACGCACTCGGGATATCAACGGTGTTGCCAACCGGCGGCAATGTGCCATGAGGGCTGATTTCACGGCCACCGGACCAGACAACATCGTAGATCGTATCGTGGGTCTCGCCGTTGGCTTCCACCCACCCCTTGACCACCTGGATTCGGTCGAGGTTGCCGCTGTTCGGCCCCTTCAAGGCCGCGATCATGAACGAAGGCGCGGAACCGTCCGGGGACGCCGCGAGTTCGCCGCCCATGGGAACGCCGTTTCCATAACCGACCGCGACCCATTCGGCATCCTCCGGCGTCACGTCGCCGAAACCGAAACCGCCGAAGACGCGTACCATAATCCGCGATCCGCTGGTCGCCCAGGTCTCTTGGCGCGCCATGGCGTCATAGATCGACTCGCGAGTGTTCTCTTCGGCCCAAACGCACGACAGACCGGCGGATCCCTGCTCGATCTTCGACGGTTCATTGGGCAGGTTTTCCTGCAAGCGCTCGTGCGGCGTTCCGGACTTGAGGTTGTGTTCCCCGGTATGGGCATACTCCTCGTGCGATACGATCGAGGTGTGGATGTCACCGCCGCCGACCACGCCGTACTTGAAGGGGTTGACGCCGATTTCCTGCTCGAGCGCGATCCCGTTGGCGAAGGCGTTGCGGACGTAGTTGGTCTCCACGACCTTGACCGTTCCGGGCCCCGCCACCGGCTTGGTCCAGATCTCGAAACCGGCGAACTCGTCGTTGGGCGCCATCAGCGGATGGGTCTCGGACTGTCCCTTGGTCTGGACGATCTCGGTCAACCTCTCATTGCGCATCCGGGATTCAGCGTAGGCGCGCGTGATCGGTTGGCCGTCGGAGTCCTCCATGGCAAACATCACACCGTTCGAGAGGTTGCCGTTGTGGGGGATGGCCAGGAGCTCGAGACCGTTATTGCGCTGCTCGTCCATCCACCGCCAAAGGTCTTCCGGCCGCTGCGAGTCGAAGTAGGAGAAGGGCACCGGGAGGTTGTCGCTGGAACGGAAGATGACGTTGCGGTGGAGATTGGACATGTTGGGCTGCGACGACCACTCGTACCCGACCAGAGTGGTGAAGACACCGGGCTCATAAAAGCTGTCGGCGATCGCTACGTAGCTGTCCCAGATCGTGCGCTTGAGATCCGGTGAATTGAGCGTCGGGTCCGGTTTGGTACTGCCGTCCGGTTGGATGGTCTGTGAAACCAGCCCGTAGAAGGCCTTGGTCGAAGCTTCCACATCATCGCCCGAACCGACGATCGTCTTGGCCATGGGGTGCTTCGACAGGGGATCGTCCGGGTCGTACATCCTGATCAGAACGCCGAGGTATTCGGCATGGTCGGACACCACGTGGAAATCGAGTGGCAGCTTGAGTTGCACCTCGTACCCCCCCGGGTGCATCACCTTTTCGCCGCGCGCGTGGCGATAGGAGTTATCGGGTCCCAAACGTACGTTGTAGATCGCCTCATCAAAGGACCACCCCGTGTGCTGATGGGTCTGACCAAAGTAGGGATTGCGCCACTCGTTGTACTCAGCGGTGCGAATCTGGACAGCGGTCGAGGGTGAATCGGCGTCGCTTCCCGAAGCAGCTTCCTGATCGCGACCCGCCGGTGGGGCGCAGGCACAACTGACGAGCATTGCGGCGAGTAAGATCCAGGGTCTGTGTTTCATCATAGAAGTCCTTGTCGTCGTGCTCTCGAACCGGTGTTGGTGATTGCCTACTGCAATCTTAGAAAATCCAGGACAGTCGTACCCGCAGCAGCGACCCGCTGCTATCGTCGTTCTTGGCGATGATATCTCCATACGATGCTTGCAGACCCAGGCTGCGGTTGAACCAGTAGCCGAGACTGACGCCCCCGCCGAGCTGGCCGATGCGGTTGTCGTCGGCGACCCCGTCGGTGGTGGTCTCACCACCGGTCTGATAGCGCAGGTCGACTGATCCCCAGAACGTGGGGGTGAAGTCGTGCGACAGATGACTCTCGACGATGAAGAGCGGATCCTGAGTGCGACGATCGGCGCCGAAAGGGTCCGAGTTGGTGGTGTAGAAGACCGCGCCCGGGTTGATCTCGAGGTAGGTCATCCCACCAGGTTTGCCGAAGGGCACGACCATGGGCAGCCCGAGGCGGATGGCCCATCGATTGGTGCCGAGATTGAGCGGCCGATTGCTGTCGTAGTCGCCGACCGGGACATAGGCGCCCACCAGGGCGTGGAGTTGGAAGCGCTGCGTGTGCTTGACGAACTCGGCCGGGGTCAGCGCGGGTGCGCCGACCAGCCCGACCCGCATCGCCAGATAGGGATCGGCAAGACCACTGACACTGGGAACATGGATCGTCGTTTGGTCGACATCAACCGCGCCTCCCACCGAGCCCCAGATGGGATTGACCCAGACCTGGGCGAAACGATCGCCGATCCGAAAGAACCGGATGTAGGTCGCCACTCCGACGCGGCTGGTGATGTCGGCGCCCTCGACGAGGATGTCCTGGGCGAAGTTGAAGTTCGACGAGAGATCGAGGTACGTGGGCGCGAGAACATTGGCACCAACCGGCGACAACAGCTGGACACGGGGTCCGTCGCCTTGAGCGTGGGCATTCGACGCCGCCAGCACCAGCCCGAGAAAGACCAATACATCAAAGATGACTGTCGACCGTCTCAACTTCGGCACCCTCCCTACGCGATGAATCTTTGAAGCCTGAAGAGAGCAAGCCCCCCGCTTCTCGAGAAATTCCCTTGTAGGTGGACCCGGCTGAAGTCAGCCCAAGAAGTCGACCAACCGCTCGACACCCACCGCGACATCGTTGGTGGGTAACCCCGCGTAGCACAGGCGCATGAAACCAGGCTCGCCGATGTGGCAGGCGGCGCCGGGTGTGAGATTGACCCGAGCCTCATCGATGATCCGCGTCCACAGATCGTGCTCGGCCTCCCAGGTGGGCTCGGCGAGATGCGGTCTGAGATCGACCAGAGTGAAGACCGCCCCCTCAGCCGGGATATGTGAAATCCCTCCGGCATCCAGCAGCGTGGTGAGGCGGTCGTACGCACGGCCCAGCCGCGTCTGCATGGTGTCGATGAAACCGTCAACCCACGACTCGTCCGAGATCATCTCGCCGAGCAGATACTGCGTGTGGCCCGAACAGCAGGCCCAATATGCGAGTGCGCTCACCGCGGCGGTGACCGCCTCGTTTTCGCTCACCACGACGCCGCACCGCAGCCCCGAGGCGCCGAAGTCCTTCGAGAAAGCCCAGACGATGTGCAGCCGATCTCCGAGCGACTGCCGTACGGCCGCACAGCTGGTGAAAGGCCGGCCGCCGTAGACCGAGAGGGCGTAGATCTCGTCGGCCACCACGTGCAGGCCCCGGCCTTCGGCCCAACTCAGGATCGCATCGAGCTCGTCCGCCGTGTAGACCCGTCCGAGCGGGTTGTCGGGAGTCGTCAGGAGCAGCGCTCTGACCGGCCGGTCGGCGCCGTCGGCGGCGCGATCCAGGAGCTCAGGTGTGAGCCGGAAGCCGCCGTCCGCACTGGTGTGGACCGGGACGATCCGCAATTCGTTGCGCAGCTCGAGGTCCATCCAGAACCCGGCGTAGCTGGGTGTCGGCGCCAGCACACCGTCGCCGGGGTCGCCGAGAGCATGGAAGAGAATCTCGAGCACGCTGCCGGCGCCGGCGAGGACCGAAATCTGATGCGGCGGAAACTCGCGTCCGAGAAAGGTACGACCCATGAACCGCCCGAGCCGCTCCCGAAACCGCATGGATCCGGTCATGGAGTCATAGCCGAGCACCGACGCCGGCACATCTCGGATCCGGTTGATCCGGTCCGCCACGAGATCGGACACCAGCTTGTTCTCGGCGACGCAGAGCCCGATGTACCCGTCAGGGTTCGCGTCGGCGTGGTACGGGTTCGTCGATCCCTCGAAGTGGCGAACGAGGTACTCGGGCATGGACTGGCCGGCGAGGAGGTTCTGCGCCCGGCAAGACAGGGTGCGGGTGTCGAGTTTCATGGGATGGAATTGTACGCGCCCCCCCGACCCGCTCCGCGGATGAACGCCGAAGGGACCCGCCGGCATCGACGAGGGCGGCGGGACCTTTTTCCTCGACCTCCGGTCCGCCGTTGCCTCCCCCTCGCCGGGTGGTCACTACGGCGCCGGCGATGGGTCTTCGGGCCCCGCTGCCGACTGCAGCGCCACGACGTTGCGCCGCATCGCTGCGAGGAAATCTCCCTCCGCCGGCGGGGTCGCGCAGGGCGCCAGGACGATGACGCCGCACCCGCGCTCCGCCAGGCCCCGGCGCGTCTCCGCCGTGGGGTCCGACTCCCAGATCATCCAGGCCGTGGGCTCGTGCCCGAGCAGATGGTCGAGTTTGCGCCACTGGTCGTCGTCGGGTGCGACCTCGGGCTCGAAGTGGACGCTCGAACCGGTGAGGCGGTAGCGGTGTGCGAGGTACTGGTAGACCGGGTGCGAGAAGATCAGATGCTCACCGGCCAACGGCGCCGTCGCAGCTTCGAGCTCGGCGTCGAGGGCCGCCAGATCGGCGGCCAGGGCCCGCGAACGCTCGGCGAAGAGATCGCCATGCTCGGGCCACCGCTCGGCCAGGGCGCCCTCGACCGCCCGGGCCTGCGCCGTGAGCAGCGTCGGATCGAGCCACGTGGTGAAGGCCGTGCCGGTGTGCTCGTGCTCGCCCTCGAGACCGTGGCTGTGGGTCACGGTTTCAGCGACCGGGATCAGTCGGTCGCGAACCTCTGCCGTGGTGTCGACGAGGCGCGACGCCGGCAGCGACACCGTCGCCAGCCAGGGCTCGTACGACGCTCCGTTGAGCACGACGAGATCGGCCTGTTGCATGGCCAGCACGTCGGCGGTGGTGGGACTCCAGTAGGCCGGATCCGCGGCATCGGACGCTCGGAAGCGCACCTCGACCAGCGGAGCCGCCAATCGGCGGACCACCCAGGCCAACGGCTCATTGGTCACCTCGATGACACCGATTTCCCCCGGTCGGGTGGATGCCTGATTGCCGGCGACCGGCGCCGGCGCCTCGGGCGCGCACCCGGAAGCGACGAAACAAACGACCGCAACCGCCACCACGCAGGATTTCATCCGAAACTCCTCCCTCCGAATCAGACTCCGAGAAATCGAATCACAACGCCGCCGAAGTGACGGACCGCAGCGGTCAGCGCGGCAGCGATCACAACTCCTGCGGTCACCACCAACACCACCTCCGAGGCCAAGATCGCCCGCATCCGGCCGGGGCTCGCGCCGATCCGGCGCATGGTCTCGAGCTCGCGGCGGCGCAGCCTGATCGACAAGGCCACGACCAGCGCCGTGGTTGCGATGGTTGCCGCGCCCAAGCCGAGGCTGATCAGCACCACTGCGTTTCGAATCGAAAACATGGTCTCGACGAGCTCGTCGACCACCTGCCGCGGCACCACCATCTGAATCGGCTCTTCCAGTTCGCCGAACCGGCCACGCAGCACGATACCGGACTTCCGGTCCCGCGGCGCCACGATGACGGCGTCGATGGGAAAGGTCGCCGGATCGCCGTGAAAGTGGAACGTGCCGATGTTCTCCGGGGTGATCTCGGTGTACGAGAGCACCGACGCGTTGGCGACGACGTTGTCCTCTTCCCGGGCGAGCACACCAGCCTCCGCTGCCGGAGCCTTGACGTCGTCGTGGCCGTGAGCGCGACCGCCGATGACCCAAGCGGTCTTGACATCGACGAAGACCGCGGCGTCGTCGGGCGTCCCCGCCGGCGCCAGGACTCCCACCACCGCCATCTTCAAGGGAAAGCCCCCGGCGACGTCGAACGCGCCCGCCGGGGTCGAGATGAGATCGCCGCCGGGCTCCAACCTCAGAGCTCTCGCCGCGCCGGCGCCGAGCACGCACTCGCCGAGGGTGGCGAAGCGCCGGCCGGCGCTCAGTTCGAGCCCCCGATAATCCAGGTAGTCAGCGGTCGTGCCGACGATGCGGTGGCCGCCGGCCTGGAACCGCAGGTGGAGCGGGATGGCGGCGGCCAGACCGGAACCTCCGATGCGCTGGATCTCCGCCGAGGCGACCGGCTCGACGGAGGGCTCGCGGAAGTAGAGTGCAGCCAGGGTCAGATCCACCGCGCTCCCCGCAGCGCCCACCAGCAGCGGCGTGGCGTCGGCGCGGGCGGTGAGGCTCTCAGACGCCTCGCGGACCGCCACGTGCAGCCCCGCCGGCAGAAACAGGATCAGGCTGATGGACGCCACCAGCACCGCCGTCTTCCCCCGGTTGAACCGCAGGTAGCGCCAGGCGAGATAGAGGACGTCACTCACGATGCGGGTTCCCTGGATGCTGGATCCTGGATGGCTGTCGGATAACCACAGATCACACCGATTGGACGCAGATCACACGGATCCATCGCAGCGTCGCAGGAGGAACCGCAGATCAACGTGGATTCAGACATCGATCACACCGACAGAACCGATGGAGTCAATCTTCGGCTCACGAATCGCTCGTACTCAAGCTTCTGGTAGTGGCCGAAATTCACTGACAGGCCAACGTCGAGTGTCGTCGCATGCAGGTAGTTGAGCAGTTGGGCACGATGCTCGTCCAGCAACCGCGAGATCGCTTTGATCTCGATGATGACACGATCGAAACAGACAAAATCAGCAACGTAGGTTCTCTCCAGCAGTCGACCCTTATAACTGACATGAAGCATCCGTTGTGCATCGAATGGGATGTTCCGGGCTCTGAACTCCAGCTCGAGGCTTTCCTGGTACACCTGCTCGAGGAAACCGCAACCAAGCTCGTTGTACACCTCGAAGCACGCGCCAAGTATCGAGTGAGTCTCTTCCTTGAAATGGAACTGCTCGCTCATTCCGAACCCGTTCCTTCCTCATGGCTTGATTCCATCTGTGTGATCTGTGGTCTCGCGAACGTGCTCACCTCCACCGTTCGATCGAAGCGCGGAAGCAGCTCGCGGTCATGGGTGACGACGACGACGGCGGCGCCCTTGGAACGGCCGTAGACGAGGAGGGAGTCGATGACGTGGTCGCGGTTGCCGGCGTCGAGGTTGCCCGTGGGCTCGTCGCCGAGCACCACCGCCGGCTCGGTGACCAGAGCGCGGCACAGAGCGATCCGCTGCCGTTCGCCCTGGGACAGCTCCCCCGGAAAACGACAGCACTTGTCGCCGAGACCGACATCGGCGATCAGCCCGTGGGCGCGGTCCACGACCTCGCCGTCGAGCTCCAGCACCGGTGTCAGGCGGTACGGCAGCAGGACGTTGTCGAGCACATCCAGGTACTCGAGCAGCTCGAACTCCTGAAAGACGAGCCCGATCCTGAGTGCCCGCAGGTCCTGGCGATCAGCCGGTGCGAGGGCCGCCATGTCGATTCCCCCAACCTCGATGGTCCCTGCCCCGGCCTCGAGGATTCCGGCGAGCAGGTGGATCAACGTCGTCTTGCCGCACCCGCTCGGCCCGGTGAGCGCGACGCTCTCCGCCGATGACACGGAGATCGACGGAACCGCCAGCGTGAAACCGCCGGCGGCGTAGGCGAACTCGAGATTGCGAACCCGAATCACGATGGATGCCCCGTGAGCACGACAGCGGCAGGCTGCTGGCGAACCACGGTCTCGTCAATCCGAGCAGCGCCGATCGGCGGGATCTGCAGCGTGCCGTGCTTCATGTCGCCATCGAGTTTCTCATGTCGCCGGTCCCGGGATGACCACGCGATCCTCGCTGGTCAGATCGATGCCGGCGATCTTCCACCGATCGCCTTCGGCCACGAGGCTCAGCACGCCGCCGTAGACGTTCTGCCGATGGTGGATGTGCTGCAGGTGCCGCACCCTCGAGGTGACGACCCACCGGCACCGATACGCGAACGCGCCCGTGCCGACAGCTGCTTCGACGGGCTCCCCGATCTCGAGCACGGCCACATCGCGAACCGTGACCTCGGTTCCCTCGCGGGTTCCGGCGTTGAGCCGGCGGCGGCTGTCCAGGTAGAGGTTCTCCACCAGATCGCCGGTGACGCTGTCCGTCAACCGGTCGAAGACCTCGTCCTCATCGGTCAGGTTGAACGCTCGGTAGGTGTCGAAGAGGACCGCTGATACGACGCGGCCGGCGTCGTCGCCGCTGGGCGCCGCCGGTTCGTGCAACGGGTTTCCCACGGCCATCGTGCCGTAGGGGATGGCGAGCAGGGCCGCCCCGAGGGCCGCCCAGTGCCCGACCGGGCGGCGCTGATCGACGCCGAGCTCGTCGAGCACCCGCCGACGCCGTGGCCACAGGGCCACCGCCAGCCCGATCAGCGCCATCGACAGCATCGGAAGCGGCACCAACCCGAGGGCGGCCGAGATCGCCGCGTCGCCTTCCACCCAGCGCCACGCCGCGGCTGCGCCAGCGGCGCACATCAGGGCCGTCACCCCGAGCCCGACGACCCGGGCAGCCCGCGACGCCGCATCCGACCCCCATTGGACACACAACGTCGAAACGATGAAGCAAACCGCGGCGGCGCACACGACGAGGCCCACCGCCAGACCGGTCGACCGGGATAGGTTGTCGACCATCGCCTGGGTTCCCCACCAGGAGGAAACGACCACCGCGGCGGCAGCCAAAACGGCCGCCGGGGCCCGCTGCATCCGCCGCGCCGAACAGAGCGCCAGCCCGACCCCCAGCAGGACTCCCGGGACGACCGCCTCACCGGCCGGAAGTGGGATCCGGGCGAGGCCGGGGATGAGCGCGAGCCCCGCCGCAGCGGCGAACACCGCCAGCGCCCGGAGACCGCCAGCGCCGCCACAGCCCAGCAGGGGCGCCACCGCCACCGCCGCACCCAGAAGACTCAACGCCGCCGGCGGGATCTCCCCGGCCACCGCGGCGACGGCCATCGCGCGGACCATGAGCATCCCAACGGCGACGGCGCCCAGGGTGGTCCCAAGCAGCCGAGCTGCCCCGCCAAGACCCTCACCGGCCGAACCGGTCGCCAACAACGATCGCAGGACGGCCGCGATGAGCAGCAGCCACCCCAGTCCCCCGGCGGCGCCGGCGGCGAAGAACGAGAACGAGGCCACCTGCTCTGCCCGCGACAGGCCGTCGACGACAACCGCTTCGTTGGTCGCTCCCGCCAGCAGCACTCCACCGAGGAGGCTCGCCGGCCACAGCGGCCGAATCCACCCACGCCACCGCTCGCTGCCGCCGGCAACGGCCACGGCGGGCACGGCGACCGTGATCAGCACGAAGGCCTCGGCCACCGGTGGCGACACCGCGAACCAACCCATGTCGACGAGGGACACGGCGACGGCTGAGCCCGCTCCGAAGGCCGCCACGCCCAACCCCTGATCGCGAGCCCGCACCCCGGCAAGCCCGACCACGAGCGCCAGCAGCCACATCTCCACGCTCTTGAGAACCCAGCGCAGACCCGCCGCACCGACGCCGGTGGCGAGCTCCCACGGCGTCGGTGGCGGCGGCACCAGGAAACCCGGACGAGACGGCCTGAGAATCTCCGAGAACGTTCGGCCGTCGAGGGTGGTGAGGTTGAAGGCGATCTCGATCTGGGTGCCGAGCAGCCCTTCGACGGTGATGGCCTCACCGGCCAGTGACGCCGGCTCGCACGCCACCGACCAGGTCGAAGTGACGCCGACCCCCGACGCCGCTCGGGCCCACTCGGTTGCGTCTCGGCAGGTCGGCGGAAAGACGGGTTGTGCCCGCAGCACCCGACCCTCGAGCAACGGTAGCGTGAACACCACCTCATATCGGCCGGTCTCGACCTCGGCCACCTCAAGGCGCGCCGGTAACACGACATCCGCGCCGACCGGCGCCACCGCCGACCACGCGATGACGACCAGCGCGGCGAGTCGCGACCGCGTTGTCATTCTGCGGCGGACTCCAGCAGCGCGGCGACCTCGGCATCGGTGACGACGCGATAACTCTGGGCGATCTCCTGGTAGACCTGCTCCTTGGCGGCGGTGGCCGCTTCGTACTTTATGTCTCGCGCAACCTGGCTTCGGACCTCGGTCCACGATGGAACGCGCGATGGCTCCAGCTCGGTCAGCCTCACCAGGTGCACTCCGTACCCGGAGCGGATCGGGCCGCTCCAAGCGTCGGGTGAGAGGTCAACCACCGCCTCGGCGAACCGTTCGCCGAAAATCGAGGCAAGCTCGGTCGTCGTGACCCTCTCGTAGACCGGTTGCAGCATGATGCGGTCGCCCAGGGCCGCGAGCTCGTGACGGTCCGGATCCGCGCCCTCCAGCTCCTTCAGCAACGCTGCGGCCCGGTCTTCGGCCGGCGCCGTCCCCCGGCCCGGGTCGATGTACACCTGGGCCAGACTGAGCACCGCCGGCAACCGGTACCTCTCACGACGCAGCGTGAAGAAGGCCTCGATCTCACCGTCGCTCGGCGGCCCCTGACCGGCCTGGGCCGCAGCGAGAAACTCCATCTTCTGACGCATGGTCTGGCGGACGATGGGATCGTCGCGGTCGTATCCCCGGGCCAGTGCCTCACGGTAGAGCACCTCCTGGCGAATGTGCTGATCCACCAGTCCGCGCAGCTCGGTCGCAGTGGGCTCGCGCTGCCAGGTTCTCGAGAAGCCCGCCTTGAGCTGCAGCAGATCGGCGCCGGTCACGATCACCCGCTTTTCATCCGCGCCGGTCGGCGCGCCGCGAACCACCATGATGGCGGCCGCCACGAGCGCCCCCAGCAGGACGATGCGGAAACCAGGATGACGAAGAAAGCCTCTCGGCACCGCGACCTCCCTTCAGGACTGAGATCAGGCCATGGTACCAGCGCGTCGGCTCCGGGATTCCTCTACTTCTTGTACTTCACCGAGCACCCATAGGGCTTGGTCTCGGGCGTTGACACCGCCTTGCCGGCAAGGAGCTCGTCGAGGGCTCCGGCGACATAGTTGATGCGGTCTTTCACGGCCTTGTTGCCGCGGGGATCGTCGTCGATGGCGCCGTCATACACCACCACGCCCTTGGCGTCGATGATGATCATCTGGGGGGTCGTGGCTGCGCCGTAGGCGTGGCCCACCGTTCCGTCCTGGTCCACCAGCACCGGCCAGGAGATGCCTTCCTTCTTCACGTAGGCAGCGTTGGCGGCGGCATCCATGTAGTGGGTCGAGTTGATCGTCAGCCAGACCACCCCGCGTTCGGCGAAGCTTGCCTCGAGCTTCTTCATCGTGCCCTCGGTGTTGTGCCGTTTGACGAAGGGGCAGTCCGGATTGGTCCACTCGAGAACGACGACCTTGCCCTTGTAGTCGGCAAGGCTCACCTTGTTGCCGGCGCTGTCGGCGAGGGTGAAACCAGGGGCCGCATCTCCGGGATCGACGCCGGGTCCAGCGACAGCCACGCCGGCACCGGCGAGGAGACAGATCATCGTTGCGGTTCTCATCAGCTTGATCATTGGGTTTTCCTTTCGAGTTCGATGTGGGTAACGGTCGCCGATCGTACCCCCGTGTCGGCGGTGGCGACGACCAGCGACCTCAATGATGACGTGCGGCCGGATGGATTGTTCAAGCGGGACACCGTGACATCGACGCGGGTCGTCGTTGCCCGGGTCCGCACCCGGAGATTCTCGACCTTGAGACCGACCCCCGGATCGGGAAAGAGCTCCACGGCTTTCGGCGGTTCGGGCCAGCTCAACCAGATCACCAGATCGGCAGGCCCGGTCTCGGGCACCGGTCCACCGGTGACGTTCACTGTGAAGGGCGGTGTCTTCGGGGTCTTCGGCAACGAATCCCGCCAACCCTCGACAGCCGCCTCGCTCCGGGCGAGCTCGTCGCCGGCAAGCGGAAGTCGGGCCGTGAGTTCGGCCGACTCGAAAACGCAGACGTCCTTGCATGCGAGCCATGAAGCCTCGAGGGTGACGTTGGCCCGCGTCGGGGCGCCCGCCGGCGGACGGATCTCGGCGGCGAGCACCACCGGCTGCTCATAGCCGTATCCCGCAAGACCGCCGGGCTGCTCGAAGAAGACCGGCGTCGGCCACCGGACCTCGCCTGCCAGGAAACCCTCGGGAAGCCCGTAGACAACCTCGGTGGCGAGCCCGGCCTCGCCGGGGTTGCGCCAGTAAATGTGCCAGCCGGGCTCCGGCTCGAAGAGAACCCCGAGGGTGAAGCTCTCGCCACCGTCCAGCGCTCCCGCGTCGCAGACCAGGGACGCCCGGACGTGACGCTCGTCGGCCGCCACGGTCGCAGCAGCGGCGAGAACACCCGCCACCGCAGTCTTCCCGAGAAATCGTCTCAGATTCACACCTCAGACAAGCATCACCACACGGCCGATATTCCCGGGTCCCTCCAGAATCAGCAGGGCCTCCACCGGGAGGCTCGCCGCGGAGAATCGGCGTCGCAGTTCGGTTGATTCGCCATCGGATCATCGAGGCCCATGAAGATCACCTCGACGTTGTGCTGACCCTCCTCATCTTCTTCGGCCCGAAGGATTCATAAGCTATCTACTGCGGCCGACGATGCGTCATCTGCCGACCAACCCATGTATATTCGCGAGAAGGCAGATTGCCCGAAACGACCACAACACGGTGTGATCACGACCCCGTGATCGACGAACGGACGCAATTCCTGAAGGGTGAGGCCGACATCATGAACGACCGTCAGATTCGGGAGAGCCGCGCTGTTCGACGGCCGACGACGCTCCGCGTGTGCCGCCTGCTCACGTTGTTGTGCGGGTTGGCGCCGGTGATCGCCTGCGCTCCCGACGAACCACCGGCGCCGCCGGCGCCCACCGTGATCGCCGAGCCCGTGCAGCGCAGGACGATTCCCCTGTACACCGACTACGTCGGCCGCACCGAGGCATCGAAATCGGTCGAGGTCCGCGCGCGGGTCGATGGGTTTCTCGAACGCAGGGCCTTCCGTGAGGGTTCGCTGGTGGCCCAGGGCGACCTGCTCTTCGTCATCGATCCCAAGCCCTACGAAGCCCGGGTCCGACAGCTCGATGCCCAGGTCCAGCGGTGTGAGGCCACGCTGGCCAAGACCGAGCGCGACGTGGACCGGCTGGCGCCGCTTTTCGAACGCAACGCGGCAAGCCGGCTCGACTACGACAACGCACTGTCGGCCCGCGAAGAAGCCGAGGCCGACCTCGAATCCGCCGTCGCCGCCGTCGAGCAGGCCCGCCTCGAGCTGAGCTACACCCGGATCACCGCGCCCCTCACCGGGCTCGCCGGCGCTCGCAAGGTCTCCATCGGCACGCTGGTCGGCTCCAAGGGCGCGTCGCTGCTCACCGTCGTCCAGCAGGTGGATCCCATGTGGGTGACCTTCAACATGACGGCGGAGGAGTACCTCGAGGTCCGCCGCAAGCTCAGCCGCGAGGCGCCGCCCGACGACGAACCCGTCGAGGTCGGAAGTCTGATCAACATCCGCCTCCCCGACGGCTCGCGCTACGAACACTCCGGCGGCATCGATTTCACCGACCCGGCCATCAATCCTCGAACCGGCACCTTCCAGGTCCGTGCGGAGATCCCCAACCCCGACCGGTTTCTGCTGCCCGGTCAATACGTGCGGGTCAGCCTGCTGCGGGACATGCGCGTCGGGGCCCTCCTGATCCCCGAGAAGGCGAAGATGATCGAGCAGGGCGGCGCCTACGTCTTCGTGGTCCTCGCCGACGGCACGGCCGAGCGGCGCTTCGTGGAGATCGGCAGCCGGTACGCGTCATCCATCGTCATCGAGCAGGGTCTCGCAGCCGGGGAGCTGGTGGTCGTCGAGGGCATGCACAAGATCCAGCACGGCCAGCAGGTCAAGGTTGTCGACGAACCTCCCGACGGCGAAACGTCAAACCAGCCCACCAACGGCGAAGCATCGTGATCTCCAGGCCTTTCATCGACCGCCCGGTTCTGGCGACCGTGATCTCGCTGGTCATCGTGCTGACCGGTCTGATCTCCATGAAACTGCTGCCCATCGAGCAGTACCCAGACATCACTCCTCCGACGGTGGTGGTCAGTACCAGCTTCCCCGGCGCCGATGCGGCGACGGTGGCCGAGTCGGTGGCGGCGCCCATCGAGCAGGAGGTCAACGGGGCGCCGAACATGATCTACATGTCGTCGGAGAGCTCGTCGAACGGCAGCTACAACCTCAAGGTCACCTTCGAGGTCGGCACCGACATCGACATCGCCGCCATCGACATCCAGGACCGGGTCAAGCAGGCCGAGAGCCGACTGCCCGGCGAGGTCGTCCAGGAGGGCATCGGGGTCAGCAAGCAGGCCAACGCCCTGGTGCAGATCGTCGCATTGGTCTCGGTTGACGGCCGCTACGACGAGACCTATGTCTACAACTACGCCGACATCAACGTGCGGGAGGCGCTGCGGCGCATCCCCGGAGTCGGCAGCGTCTCGGCATACGGCACCCGTCCCTACTCCATGCGGGTCTGGCTGGATCCCCTGAAGCTCGCCGCCCTCGGGCTCTCGGTGGACGAGGTCCGCTCGGCGATCCGAGAGCAGAACACGGCATCCTCCGGCGGCACCATCGGCGAGCAACTCGCCGACGAAGATGTCGAGGTCGTCTTCCCGGTGACCGCCGTCGGGCGCCTGACGGCCGAGGAGGAGTTCGCCGACATCGTCGTCCGGGCGGAGCCCGACGGGGCCATGGTCCGTCTGCGCGACGTCGCCCGCGTCGAGCTGGCCTCGTACACCTACTCGGTGAACTCGCGGCTGGACGGGGCGGACGCGGCCGTGATGGCGGTGTACCTGCTGCCCGGCGCCAACATGTTGGATGTCGCGGACCAGGTCCAGGCGACGCTGTCCGCTCTCGCCGAGAGCTTTCCCGAGGGGATCGAGTCCGTCGTCGTTCACGACTCCAGCGAGTTCGTTCGCGAGTCCATCGCCGAGGTCCGATCGTCGCTGTTTCAGGCGACGATCCTGGTCATCGCCGTGGTCTTTCTCTTCCTCAAGCGGTTCCGCTCGACCCTGATCCCGGCCGTCGCCGTGCCCATCTCACTGGTGGGCACGTTCTCGGCGATGCTGCTCCTGGGCTTCTCCATCAATACCTTCACCCTGCTCGCCCTGGTCCTGGCCATCGGCATCGTCGTCGACGATGCCATCGTCGTCGTCGAGAACGTCGAGCGCCTGATGGCCGACGAGGGGCTGACGCCCTACGACGCGACGGTCAAGGCCATGGGCCAGCTCGGAGGCGCGCTGGTGGCCACGACCCTGGTCCTGGTCGCGGTCTTTGTCCCGGTCTCGCTCATGAGCGGCATCACCGGCCAGCTCTACCGCCAGTTCGGGCTCACGATCTCGGCCGCGGTGGTGATTTCCACGGTCGTCGCCCTGACCCTCAGCCCGGCCCTCGCCGCCATCATCCTGCGCCCTCCGGACGGCCGCGAACGGCCCTGGATGCGGTTGATCGACCGGGCTCTCGCTGCAGCCGCACGGACCTACGAGAGGTGCCTGACCGCCACCCTGAGCCGCCGGCGAACCGCGTCCGCCCTCTTCCTGCTGCTCACCGTCGCCGCGATCTGGCTCTACGGACGGGCGCCCCAGGGCTTTCTGCCCACCGAGGACCAGGGCTACTTCAATGCCGAGATCGCGCTTCCGGAAGGCGCGGCCATGGCCAGAACCGAAAAAGTCCTACGCCGGTTGGAGAGTCTCGTTGCCGACAGCCCGGCCGTCAAGCACGTCTTCACCCGCGTCGGCTCGAGCCCGCGATACGGGACCGACGAGTCCAAGGGAAACCTCTTCATCGCCCTCAACCACTGGGACGAGCGCAGCGGCCCGGGTCTCAGCGTGGCCGAGCTCGTGGAAAAGGCCACGCGGTCGGCCCACGGCGTCCCCGAGGCCCGGGTGAGCCTCCTGCAACCAGCGGAGATCCCCGGGTTCGGCGAAAACTCCGGATTCGAGATGCAGCTGATGGATCCCACCGGCGTCAACGTCCGCGGGCTTCTCGAGGCGGCCGGGACCATGGTCTCCCGCGGGATGGAGGACCCGAGGATCTCCGACGTCGGCCTCATCCTCAGACCGGAGGTCCCCCAATATCTCCTGGACCTGGACCGCAACCGCGCCAAGGCCATGGGGCTGCCCGTCGGCGATGTCTTCTCCACCGTCAAGGCGTTCTTCAGCCGGGGCTATGTGGGCGACTTCAACAAGTTCGGAAGGGTCTACCGGGTCTCCATGCAGGCCGACGGCCAATACCGTCGCTACCCCGAGGACGCCGCCGTGTTTCACATCCGCTCCTCCACCGGCGAGATGGTCCCCGTCACCTCGGTGGCGACGCTTCGGGCGACAACGGGTCCCGGATCCCTGAAGCGCTACAACATGGCCAGCGCCGTGCCGCTGAACGGCGTACCGGGTCGCGGGCGGAGCTCCGGCGAGGCCATGGCGGCCATGGAGGACATCGCCCGAGAATCGCTGTCGTCGCAGTTCCGCTACGAGTGGAGCGGGCTTTCGTATCAGGAGAAGCGAGCGGCCGGCCAGACCGGCATCGTGCTGACCATGGCGCTGGTCTTCGTCTTCCTGGTGCTGGCGGGGCTCTACGAGAGCTGGACGCTGCCGTTGACCATCGTGCTGCTGGTGCCCGTTGCCGCTCTCGGCGCGATCTCTGCCATCCTCATCCGCGGCACCACCAACGACGTCTACTTCCAGATCGGTCTGGTCGCCCTGATCGGGCTGTCCGCCAAGAACGCCATCCTCATCGTCGAGGTCGCCAAGTCCCTGGTGGACGAGGGGCGGCCCGTCGTCGACGCCGCATTCGAGGCTGCACGTCTGCGCTTTCGACCGATCCTGATGACCGCTCTGTCTTTTGTCTTCGGGCTGATTCCGCTGCTCGTCGCCTCCGGCGCCGGGGCCAGAGGTCGGCAGTCCATCGGCACCGGGGTCTTCGGCGGCATGACGTTGGCGACCCTGCTCGGCCTGCTTCTGATCCCCCTGTTCTTCGCCGTCATCATGTCCGGGTCCCGGAAACCGCCGCACGCCGGCGACGCGGATCCGACGGAGGCATCGCCATGAGACTGCGCTTGCTTCCGGCTCTCTTACTCCTTGGATCCTGCACCCTCGGACCGGATTACGAACGACCCGAAATGACGCTGCCGGACACCCACCGCGGCAGCGAGATCTCCCCTCAGGAAGCCGCCGAACTGGCCGAGCTCGAATGGTGGACCGTGTTCGGCGATCCGGTCTTGGAAGAACTGATCACCACCGCACTCCGAGAGAATCGAGACCTGCTCATCGCCACCGCGAGGATCGAAGAGGCCCGGGCCAGGGCTCGAGTCGCGCGCGGCGAACGCTATCCCGTCATCGGCATCGACGGCGAGGCGCTTCGCGAGCTGGATTCCGGCGACGAGTCTTCCGCCGACACCTTCACCCTGACGGCGACAGCCGCATGGGATACCGACCTCTGGGGCCGGCTCCGGCGCGCCGACGAGGCGGCCCGGGCGCGGTTGCTCGAGGCGATCGAAATCCGGCGCGGGGTGATTCTCTCCCTCGTCGGCGATGTCTCCAGGGCCTATTTCGAGCTCAGAGATCTCGATCGCCGCCTGGCGGTG
The DNA here is from genome assembly GCA_036351195.1 of Thermoanaerobaculales bacterium. GTDB lineage: Bacteria > Acidobacteriota > Thermoanaerobaculia > Thermoanaerobaculales > Sulfomarinibacteraceae > JAHECW01. The sequence continues at coordinate 33,628 of JAZBOQ010000265.1, forward strand.
ACGCTCGGGACGGTTTCAACCCGGCGAGACGCCCTCGAGATCGCAATCCTCCGATTCGAGGGCGGGCTGACGTCACAGCTCGAAGTCCGCCAGGCCGAAACCGAGCTTGCGGCCGCCGAGGCTCTTGCCCCCGTCCTTGCCCTCCTACGAGCCGAGAAGGAGAATGAGATCTCGTTGCTGCTCGGTCGTTTTCCCGGCAAGATCCTGCGCGGCAAGGACCTCGAGGAGCAGGTGATCCCACCCGAAGTTCCGCCGGGCCTCCCGTCGGAATTGCTGCAGCGACGACCCGACGTCAGAGCAGCCGAGCAGCAGCTCATCGCCGCCAACGCCGAGGTCGGAATCGCGGTCGCCAACCTCTATCCGCAGCTCGTCCTCAGCGGCTTCGGCGGCAGCGAGAGCGAGGAGCTCGGCTCCCTGCTGTCGTCAGGCACCGGGATCTGGGAGCTCGTGGCCAACCTGACGGCGCCGATCTGGCAGGGCGGTCGTCTGAGGGCCGGCGTCGAGGCGTCGCGGGCCCGTTTCGAGCAGGCCGTCCTCGCGTACGAGGAGTCCATCCTCCAGGCATGCGGCGAGGTCTCCAATGGACTCGTTTCAGTACGGGCTTCTCAAGAGTCTCTGGAATCGACTCTCCGGCTCGAGCTCGCCGCCCGGCAGTACCTCGAGCTCGCAAACCTCCAGTACGCCAACGGGGTGGTGGCCTACCTCGACGTCCTGGATGCACAGAGGCAGCTGTTCTCGGCCGAGCTCGACCTCTCCGAAGAGACCCGCAATCGTCTCATCTCGGTCGTCGACCTCTACCTCGCCCTCGGTGGCGGCTGGCAGGCGGCGGAGACCGTCGCGGATCTCCAGCCCCCACCGACACCCGACACCCGCTGATCACGACGGGCGCCGGTCTTCGATCACGGCGTGAACCAGATCGGCGAGGTGTAGGCCCGCTCCTGGTGCGACGTCTCGGCGCCATCGGGGATCTCGATGCCGTAGCGGAACGCGTCGTACACCACCCAGCGCGGCGTCGGAATCTCGATGACGCGGGCATAGTAGAACGCGCTCTCGGACGGGTTGAAGTCCGGGTCGGTCCACACCGCGCCGAGCTCTGAGGCGCCGATGGTGTTGGTCCAATTCGCGGCAGCGACATCGACGGTGTTGCCCACCGGCGGCAGGACGCCATCGGCGTTCGGCTCCCGCCCCGTCGACCAGGCAACGTCGTAGACCTTCTCGTGGGTCTCGCCGTCGGCGTCGAGCCAACCCTTGACGATCTGAATGCGGTCCAGATTGGCCCCGATCGGATCGCGCAACGCGTAGACCATGAACGTGGGAGCCTCGCCGCTGCCCTCGAGATCGCCGCCCATGGGCACGCCTTTCTCATAGCCGCGGAAGGCGGGCTGCCGGCTCGCGAGGTCGTCGTCGTTGAAGTCCCAGCCGCCGAAGAACCGCACCATCATGCGCGGCCCGGTGGTGGCGTAGACCTCGCGGCGCGCCATGGCGTCCCAAATCGCCTCGCGGGTGTTCTCCTCGGCCCACACGCCGGTGAAGCCCGACGCGACGAGCTCGTAGCCTTGAAACGCGCCTTTCTCGGTCTCGGTGAACGGGTGCATCATGCGCCTCGGCGACGGCTCGGCGTTGGTCGCCTTGCCGAAGAAGTTCTCCTCCTCGACGGCGGACAGGGCGGTGTGGCTGTCGGTCGAGCCGACGAGACCGAACTTGTAGGGGTTGGTCCCGAGGCGCTGCTCGAGCAGCAGCCCGTTCTTGAGCGCCTCACGGACGTACTCGTACTGCAGCATGTCGTTCGTCTTGGCCTCGGAGAGGTCGAGGTTGCCGGCGTCCCAGGTTTCGTAGTCGGCGAAGGTGTCGTCCGGCGACAGGAGGGGGTGCGTCTCACCGTCGCCTTTGATCTGGGTGATCTCGACCATCGGCTCCCAGCGTGCCCGCGACTCGACATAGAGGCGGTCGAGCGCGCGGCCGGTGTACTGGGCGTCGACCGGGAACATGATGCCGTTGGACAGGTTGCCGTTGTGGGCCAGCGCGAGCGCCGAGCCGCCGGTGGTCTTCTCGTAGTTCTCGAGATAGGCATAGAGATCGAGCGGGTCGGTGGAGCCCACCGGCGCCTGGGTCGTATACGGCACCACCCGGCCCGCCTTGTCGCCTCCGTCTCGGAAGATCACGTTGCGGTGGAGGTTGTTACCGGCGACCAGCGACGTCCACTCGAAGCCGATGAAGGCCGTGAAGTGCCCCGGATCGTTGAACCGCTCGGCGGCATCGACCACCTGCTCCCAGATCGACGCGTAGGTCTTGCCGCCCGGCGAGTACTCGGCCATCATCTCTGGATCGATGTCGCCTTGCGAGAACGTGCCGATCAGATTCAATGCGGCGTCCGCTGACGCCTCGCCACCGGCCTGCAGGCCCTCGTACCACGGCTTCGCCTGGTCGTACTTGAGGATCTCGGGATCACCCGCGGCGAGATCGGTGAAGAACCCCATTCCGTCGGAGTGGTCGGCGATCACCAGCCAGTCGAGGGGCCGACCGAATCTGACGGGCTGACCGCTGGATGCCATGACCTCCTCGCCGCGAGCGAAGCGGTAGGCATCGTCGAGCCCGAGTCGACAGCCGAAGAGACCGGCATCCATCGAAAGCCCGGTGTGGAGGTGGGTGTCCCCCCAGTACACTCGGTCGGGAAAGCTGCGCTGGGCGTACGGCGAGTAGGCCTTGCCCGGGTAGACGTCGGACAGCGATTCCTTGGACGGCGTGATCTGGCCCGAAGCCAGTGCGGGCATCAGGATCATCGCTCCGGCGATCAGCAAAGTGATTTTTCGCATGGTGGTTCTCCCTGGTCTTCGTGACACGAGTCAGTTTCACCAGATGAAGCACGGAGGCAGACGGCGAGCACACAACCTCACCTGGACGTTCGGGGTGCAACACTCTTGATTTCGAGAGATGATATCAGATAACCGCGTTCACGCCCGTCAATTCGGTGACCAACGGCCGAACGCCGCTCAGTCCAGCGGGGCATCGGCGCCGGCAGGGTCGCCGCATCGCGCTTCATGGTTCCGAATCGGAGTCGAGCGAGTCCGATCCGGAGGCAAAGCTCAGCGACTCTTCTGGAGCTTCTTGTTGACCCGCCGCATGGCCACCCCCACAACCCCCTTGGAGTCCCTGGATGCCTCGTCCAGCATCTCGTAGAAGGCTGAGGTGTCGGGCTCGGCCACCGTCCCGCCGACGGTGACCGGCCGGGTCAGCGGCCGGTAGCCCTCGTCGTCCTCGCCGTCGCCGAGCAGCCCGAGGCCGTCGAACAGAATCGTCAGATCGCCCCGGGCGGCCATGTCGAAGCTGGCGTCCAGCGCGCTCGTCGCCAGGGGCTGCCCGGGCTCGACCTCGACGCCGCCGCTGCCGTCGATGACCACCAGCGGTGAGACGACCTCGAGCTCGGAGATCGCGAACCGGCTCGGGGTCTCTCGGGCGAGCTCGACGGCGAAGGTGTCGAACTCGAGCGCCTCGAGCTCGCCGAGCAGCCGGCTGACCGCCTTGAGCTGCTTGGAGAAGGTCAGGAAACCCAGCACCCCCGCCCCGGTTCGGGCGAGACCGAACTGGCCCGCCAGACCTCGGAAGACGCCGTCCCGGCCGGTCAGCCGCACGCTGCCGAGGCTGCCGATTCCGAGGTCGGCGAGGTTCCTGCCCCGGCCCGAAACGTCGCTTCGGACCTCGAAGACACCCTCGAGGGTCGGCGGCACGTCCGGGTCGACCGCCCGAAACAACGCGCCGAGGTCGAGATCGGTGAAGCTGGTCTCGAAGCCGAGCTCGTAGGGTCGTTCCGCCGCGGCGTCGAAGTCGAGTCCTCCGGTCATCGCCAGCTCTGCGCCGAGCAGCTCCGCTCGGGCGGTGGTCAAGGCGAAGCGCGCCGGATCGACCTCGAGTATCCCGCGGATGTTCCGCACCGCGTAGCGCGGCAGCTGGACCCGACCGATGTCGAGCCGGGCGCGACCGCTGACCCGCTCACCCCACACCGGGCGGGTGTCGCGGCGCTCGCGAAGCTGCGCGATGGCGGTGGTCGACCAACGCTCCCCGGCCTCGGCGCGCGGGAGTTCGGGGGGATCCGCTGACGGCGCCTCCTCGTATTCGGGAACAACCAGGTTGACGAATGCCATGACGTCGGCCACGGCGATTCGCTCGCCCCCGAGCGCTGCGTCGAACCGGGCTCCGGTCTCCGTCTTCTCGATCTCGCCGTCGAACCGGAGATCGCTGACTCCGTTCGCGGCCGATGAGATGCGGATCGGCGCTGCCGCCTCGAGCCGCTCGCCGGCAGTCGACAGCAGCTCGATTCCGGCATCCAGATCGGGCAGCACGCCGCCGTCCCCGACCCGGGCGCCGCGCAGCTCGAACGACCCGCTGAAGGTGGTCGATTCGCCGTCGTCGAGGTCGATCGCGCCGCCGACCGTGCCCTCGAGGAACACCGGCAGACCGTTGAAGATCGGCTGCCGGGTCAGGGGCTCGAGGTTGGCGAGAGCTTCGAAGTGGAGGCTCGAGATCGTCTGCCGGTCGGTCAGCGGCATGACGGCGCGCAGCGTCGCGTCGCCGATCCTCGTACCGCGCGGGCCCAAGGTGGTGAACTCGATCGACCTCGCCTGCAGACCGTCCACCGAGTACAGGATCTCGTGCTCGAGACCGATGGTCACCCGGTCGAGCAGCGCCGCATCCTCCCAGCTCACCGTCACATTCCGGAAGATCAGCGGCTGCTCCGCCGCGAGCAGCAGTCCGCCATTCTCCACCCGGCCGACGAACTCACCCTGCGGCAGCACGCCCTCCAGGTTGCACCCGAACAGCTTCGGAAACAGCTGCTCGAGCTCGAGCGGCGTGATCGTCGCAACCAGAATGTCGGGAGAACCGCCGTCGACCCCGACGCGGAACGGCTCCGCGATCATGTCGAACGACCGCAGCGTCCTGAGCTCGAGGAACCGGGTTCCCGCTGCGTCGGTGAGGCCGACCTCGAGGTCGGTGACCTCGAGGGTCCGGCTCGCGGCGTGGATGACGGCCTCCTGCCGCCAGCTCAGCGCGCCGAGCCGGCCGATCCGCTGGGCGACCGCCGGAAACTCTCCCTCGACGAAGATCGAGGTCGCGATCTTCCCCGGGTCGGCGCGCTCGGCCTCCAGGGTGAACCCGCCGTCGAGGCGGCCGGCGGTTGGCGTCCGCACCCGGATGTTCTCGAGCGCGAACCGCAGGGTCCGGTTGTCGAGGCGGAGCCGCGGCTCGACCGACGCGGTCGAGCCGGCGGCAAAGGCCCACCCACGGTAGGCCGGCTGAAGGTCGCGAATCTCAAACGGCGCCGACGGCTCGAGCGTCAGGCCGAGTCCGCCGCCGGTCACCGCGTGCAGCTCGCCGTGCACCGCTCCGCCGACGATGTCGAGCTCGGGAATGAACGGGCTCAGCCACGCGATCGGAAATGCGTCGACGACGACGTCGAGCCGCTGCGGGGTCGACGTCTCCCAGTCCGGGGTCATTCCCGGCAGCCGGAACTGCAGCGGCTCGTCATTGTCGAAACGAACGGCGACCATCGATCGACCGCTGGCATCGATGATGTCGAGCGACCCGCTGTCCGCTCCCAGCTCCAGCCTGCCGAGGTCGAGCTCGAGCCGCGCCCGGCCCGCGATTCGGTCAATGTCCTTGATGACGCTCCGCAGCCCGGGCACGACAACCGACAGCTCGCCGTCGAAACCGATGACCGGCCACGTTTCGGGGGAGGTGACCGCCCGACCGCCGAAGCGAAGGTCGAAACTCTCCTCCGCCACGAGCCGGGCGCGCTCGATCGCCGCGTCAAGCACACCGTCGTCGAGCGAGATCCGCGGCTCGATGGTCAGGTTCAGAGACCGGGTCTGAGCTTGGCCGTTGCCGGCGCCGATCCTGAGATCCATGAACCGGATGGGTCGATGCGTCGCGATCACCGTGTGGTGAGGACTCATTGGAACGATGTCGAGACCTGCGTCGATCCGCCCGTCCTCGATCAGGACCCCGCCGTCGAAGCCGTTGGTCCAGCGCAAGGGAGTGCGGTCGGCCTCGAACCGAAGCGCCGGCTCGCCCCAGCTCTTCGGGGTGACGCTCCAGTCGGCGAGGTCGATCGCCACCGGCTGGATTCCGGTCACGCGGAGAATCTGCCGGCCGTCGCGGCCCGCCAACGAAATCCGCACCTCCTCGAGGTCGAGGATGTCGCCATTCTTCGTCGCATTCACCTCGGCATCGACGACCAGCTCGTCGATCTCGCGCAGCCGCGGGTCGAGCTCGGCCCACCCCCGGCCCTGGAGACGCCCGCCGCCGTCGATCGACAGACCATCGCCCTCGAGGTCCAGGGACGCGACGCCGGAGCTGGTCAGGGCGAGCTCTGGCAGCGGCCGGCCGCGGGAAAATCCGGACACGATCTCCGGCGCAATCGCAGCGGACCAGCGTGCGTCGACCACCCGCTGGCCGACATCGAGCTCCGCCGACGCGTCGAGCAGGCGATGCCCTCCGCTCGCCTCGACGATCAGCGTGCAGGACTCGACCGTTTCGGAGAGCTCGGCCGTGAACCGTGCATCGATGCCCCGGGGCTTTCCGGCGGCCGCATGCAGCCCGGCGTCGCCGCGCACGTCGGTGACCCGTCCGTTGCGGCCCACGGCAGCCGACACCGCCGCCGAGACCACCGCCGCCGCGAACGGCTCGGCGTTACGGTGGGCCTCGATGGTCGCTTCGACCGACGCCTCGCCCCGGCGATCCGGGCCGAGATCGAGCGCTGACATCGACCACGGACCGCCGGCGGTGATCTCGTCCGTGACCGCCAGCTCGATCGTGCCGTCGAGCTCCGCGCGATTGACGATGAGCCGCTTCGGCAGCCGCGCCAGCGACGCGAAACCGGAGAATCCCACCGGATCGGACTCGACGTCCGTTCGCTCGGGCAGGTTGCCGACTCGAATCCGGATGCCGCTCGCCGTCGCGCTTTCAGCGACGAGCGAGAGGCGGCCCACCGACGACCAAAAGCCGAGATCGAGCTCGGCCCTCGGGACCTCGATGTCGATTCCCGGAGCGGCCACCCGCAGGGACTCGACCGAGGCGCCCCACGGGCCCGCCCACACCCGCCCGATCTCGATGTCGACGCCGTCGGTCCCGCCGATCAGACCACGAACCAGCGCGGTCTGGACCGGCGGCAGCAGTACCACCACGAACAGCACGGCGAGTGCTGCAACGACAACGAGAATGCGCGCGCGGAGCTGTCGGGTCATTTCGACCTCTTAGTTCATTTCTCGCGCCTCGAAGCGCGCGACCATGCGGCCCTTGCCATCGAGCAGCTCCAGGTGGTGGGCATGCAACCGGAACCGCTCCGCAGCCCCCAGAGCTTCGGCGAACATCGCCCCGGTCTCCATCCCGTCCGGGCACGCCATCATCGTCGCCGCCATCTGGCCGAAGTCGATGGCGTCCCCGTCGATCGTGTAGTCCCCCATCAACCGGTTACAGCCGTCGAATCCGGCAACCCGACCGTCATCCGACCGCAGCACCAGATAGGGCTCGCGCTGCTGCGGCTCGACGAGCACCGGCGTCTCACCGAGGCGCGTCAGCTTCCAATAGGAATCCTCGAGCTCGGAGACCGACATCCGGGCGCCGCAGGTCTCGCCGGGCCAGACGCCGTCGAGCTCTTCGACGACGAGCATCGTCACCATTGCATCGCCCTCCATGGGCGGCCGGGGGGCGAGCCGGCCGACCACCGAGACCATCACCTCGGCGCCGGGTTCGTGGCGTGCTTCGAGGTAGGCACGCTCGACATCGATCGACGCGTCCTCCATGGCCACCGGATAGCTCCGACCCGTGAGGCACTCGCGGAACGTGGCGGCGTCGGCCATGTACACATACATCCCGCGCATCGCCAGCCGCGGCTCGAGGGGATCGAGCCCCTCGGTGCGCACGAGGTCGTAGTTGAGCGAGGACTCGATCTCGCGTCCCTCCCGATCGAGCTTGCGCAGGGTCGACGAATCGACGACCCTCCACTGCTCCGGCTCGCGTCGGTCACCGAACAGTGCCACCGTCGCCTGATCGGCCGCGAGCGACCACGATCCGATGGTGTCGAAGCTCGCGTCGTCACCCCTGCCGAGATAGGTCATCCGCTGGGTGAACGCGCCGTCGTCGAACAAGTCGATGCGGTACCGAATGCCGGCGCAGTCGGCGCACGGCAGTGTTCCGACGAAGCTCCCGACCAGTTCCCCGGCGTCCCGCCTGAAGGTCAGGCCCGCGGTCCCGGCGCCGTCCTTCGTCGCGGCGTACACGGTCGTTCCCTCCTTGATGGTCTCGACGACCTCGATCTGGTCGAGGGTCTCCGGGTCGACCCCAGTCGGGTCCTTCGAGAGGATGACGAGGTCGGCGAGCTTGCCGACCTCGATGGAGCCCTTGGTCGCCTCCTCGTGGTGCTGCCACGCGGGCCAGATGGTCATCGCCTTGAGCGCGGCGATGACGTCGACCCGCTGGGCCGGGCCGATGATGTCGCCGGAGCGCGAGCGCCGGGTCACCGTGGCGTCGAGGATCCGCATGGAGTCCGGGAAGGCCACCGGCGCGTCGTGGTGCGACGAGAACTTGATGCCGCGCTGGACGCACCAGCCGGTGGGCGAGATGTCGTCGGCAAGCTCGGGGCCGACGGTGTGCTCGCGGTGCCAGTCGCCCCAGTAGAAGGTGTGCATGGGGAACAGCGACGGCATGATGCCGAGGCGCTTGAGGGCGTCGAGCTGGTCGGAGCGGAGGAACTGGCCGTGGATCAGCACCGGGCGGGTCGCCGTCGGCCCGTGCTCGGCGAGCGCGGCGTCGGTGGCGGCGAGGAGGAGGTCGGTGGCGGCCTCACCGTTGGCGTGGGTGATGATCTGTACATCGTTGGCGAAGGCCCAGTCGACGGCGTCGACCACCTGGTCGCGGGTCGCCGCGGGGTAGCCCGCGTAGCCCGGCGGGTAGTCGCCCACCGGGTCGACGTAGGGCCGGTCGCGCCAGGCGGTGAAGCCCTGGGGCGAGCCGTCGATGGTGAGCTTGGCGCCGGCGACGCGAAACCGGTTGGCGTAGCTGTCGCTCTGGTGCTCTTTGATGAAGTCGCGGTCGGCCAGCACGTCGACGTAGGTCACGATGTCGATGGCGAAGCCGCCCTCGTCGGCGATCTTCTGCAGCATCGGGACGGTTGCGGGCAGCGACCGCCCCTCCTCGGCCGTGGTGTAGCCGAACCGTGCCCACAGCTCGGAGCCGGCCTGGGCGAAGGCGCGCGCCCCGGCCTCGCCGATGTCGCCCATGAGCCGGACGATGGCGGCGAAGAAGGCGGTCTCCTCGAGCACGCCGTCGGGCTCGCGGCTGCCCGCTCGGCGCCGGATCACGCCGCCCGCTGGGTCCTCGGTGGCGGCGCCGTAGCCCACGACCTCGAGCGCGGCCGAGTTGAGCGCCGC
>JAZBOQ010000266.1:0-9516 GCA_036351195.1 Thermoanaerobaculales bacterium
CCGGCATTTGCGGGATGATCCCCTTTTTATTGGTTGTTGCATCGCAGGGTTTCTACTTCCGCCCTTCTGAGAACGGTGCGATGGAACTCATAACTCATAACTCATAACTCATAACTCATAACTCATCACTTTTCCGTTCCTTGTTCTCCTCTTGACACGAGCTGCATCCGGAACCCACATTATGTTCAAGGAAAGGTGTCGACAATCGGAAAGGAGGGCGCCATGAGGTCGTTTCTGCTGCTCACTGAGACAGGTCCGGTGCTGTTACTGACGAAAAGCACCTCGATCACCAAGCGCTCCCTGGTCGATCACCTGAGGCAACGAGGCATCGCGAAGTTCATCTCCTTCGAGGTTCCGGTGGACCGGGTACACGAGCTGTACGGCGTCCCCTTCGAGGTGGTGGCTTCCGACCTCGCCCACGGCACCGAGGTCGGGTTCCTCGACTCCAACGGGCCGCACATTTTTTCGGCGTTGCCCCTCGAGGAACTCGGTACGGCGGTCCCGTACGAGCATTGAGACGTTGTTTCGACTATGATGGTGGGGAACCTCCGGAGGTTTTGCCATGAAGTCGTACATCGTCTTTTCGGGAACCGGGCCGATCCTGATCCTCACGACCTACCCCGAGCTGCAGCATCCGCTACTGATCGACAAGCTCAATCACAAAGGTATCGTCAAGTTCATCGCTTACGAGGTGCCGGTGGCCACAGTGAAGCGGATCTACGGCGTTCCCTTCGAGGTCATCGCCACCGATCTCGAGCGGACCGAGGATCTGCGGGTGCTCGACTTCAACGGCCACCACATTTTCAGCCGTTTTTCGCTCTCCGAGCTCGGAGAGCCCATCAAGTACGGCGACTGACGGGCGGACGGTGGCCGCCGTCAGTCGAGTTATGAGTTATGAGTTGTGAATTATGAATTCCATCGCAGGGTTTCTACTTCCGCCCTTCTGAGAACGGTGCGATGTAACTCATAACTCATAACTCATAACTCATAACTACGGTTCATCGCGCCATTTGCGGGATGAACCAAAACTGAGAACTACGAACCGAAGACTGAAATGGTGACACCACCATATAATCAAAACAGATGTCGTCTTTTATCGTCCTCGCTTCCGGATCGCCCCGGCGCCGCGAGCTCCTCGAGCTCCTCGGTGTTCGGTTCGACGTGCGCCCGGCCGCCGACGAAGAGCCGCCCGAGCCGGGAGAGGCCCCTGCGGCCTTTGCCGTCCGGGCGGCCCGGGCGAAGGCGGATCTGGTCGGTGCTGCCAACCCCCATCACCCGGTCCTCGGTTCGGACACGGTGGTGGAGATCGACGGCCGCATCCTCGGCAAGCCCGTCTCCACCAACGAGGCGCGAGCCATGCTGCGGCTTCTCTCCGGACGGACGCACCTCGTCCACACGGCGGTGGCTCTGGCTGTCGAAGGTCGCTGCCGAAGCCTGCTCGACACCTCGAAGGTTCGGTTCCGGCACATCGACCAGCGGAGCATCGACTGGTACGTGAGCACCATCGAGCCCATGGACAAGGCGGGCGCGTACGCCGTCCAGGGAGCCGGCGGGCTGTTTGTCGAGGCCGTGGAGGGCTCCCCCCAGACCGTCATCGGACTGCCCATCCACCGCCTGCCCGATCTCTTCTCGCAGTGCGGTCTCGACTTTTGGGACTTCATCCAGACCTGAGCTCGACCCGACAATACGTACCCTCGGTGGGCCAAGGCCCACCCTACCTGACGAGCCGGAATGCGGAAGCGGAGCGCGCCAAAGGCTGCAGCGCCGCAGGGTGGGCCTTGGCCCACCAGATCGCCTTCCGGCACCCGACAGCCATCATCTTTGGCTGCAGCGCCGTAGGGTGGGCCTTGGCCCACCAGCCTGACTGCAGCGCCGTAGGGTGGGCCTTGGCCCACCAGATCGCTTTACGCCATTGTGTTATTGCGGGGAGGTCAGGGCGGTGATGTCGTCGGGCAGAGGGGCTTCGATGGTCAGCCGCTCGCCGCTGTCGGGGTGGGGAAGACTGATCGAGACCGCGTGCAGGAGCGGGCGGTCGACGAGACCGGCGCGCCGGGAGCCGTAGAGGCGGTCGCCGAGGACCGGGTGGCCGAGGTGAGCCAGGTGGACCCGCACCTGGTGCGTTCGCCCGGTGAGCAGCCGGCACTCCACCACGGTGAGGTCGTTGTCGAGGTCGCCGGTGATGGTGACCCGGGTGCGTGCCGACCTGCCGGCCGATGCGACCCGGAATCGCCAGTCGTGGCCCGGATCCCGTCCGATGGGAGCGTCGATGAGGTCGGTCTCGAGCTCAGGGCGGCCCTCCACCACCGCGACGTATCGGCGCTCGACGACGCCTTCGGACCAGGCGCGCACCAAGGGCTTGTGGGCCTGCGGTTTGCGGGCGAAGAGAGCGACTCCGGAGGTCAGCCGATCGAGGCGGTGGACGAGGCGGAGGTACGGCTTGGCCCCGGTCGAGAGCGCGGCGCCCAAGAGGACCGCCTGGTCCAGCGCGAGGCCGCCCTCCGGCTTGGAGCCTGGTTGGGAGAGCATTCCGGCCGGTTTGTCGACGGCGACGAGCCAAGGGTCGTCGTACATGACCGGCACAGTGGGGAGCTCCGGCGCCGCCGGGACACCGAGATCGGCGGGCGGGCGGAGCACCACGACGGCGTCGCCCCACTCGACGAGGCGGCCCTGCACCCTGGTGGGTTGTCGATTTCGGGCCACCACGCCCTCGGAGATCAGTTTCCGGGCGGCGCGGCGGGACAGGGAGGTGGCGGCGGCGAGGAACTGGTCGAGACGGAGGCCGTCGTGCTCGGGAAAGACGAGCAGACGGGTGGAGTCAGGTTTGGTCATGATCGACCGAACGGATCGGAAGAACACACCGTGCAGTGGTGCCTTCGCCCGGAACGGACTCGATCTCGATGCGCCCGCCGATGACGCGGGCGAGCTTGTCGGCGACGGCGAGCCCGAGGCCCGGTCGGCCGCTGTGCTGCGGAAAGAAGGGCAGCAGAGCCTGCTCGAGGATGTCAGGCGGGATCCCTTCGCCCCGGTCGATCGTGGAAAGGGCGACCTCGTCGTCGTTCACCGCCTCGGCGGACAGGCGGATCTCGTGCGGTGCGGGAGTGTGCTGCACGGCGTTGTCGATGAATCGTTCGAGGATGAGCGTCACCGCAGCGCGGTCCCACCACCCTTCCAGCTCCGGCGGCATCACCTCAGTGGTCAGTCGGGCCGGGCCGCGCCGGTCGTCGCATTCGTACCGCTGGATCAGAGCGGTGAAGAGGTCAGCCACTGCCACCGCCTCCGGCGTGGCCCGGTAGGGACGGCCCAGAAGGAGCATTTCGTCGATGGTCCTCGACAGGCGCTGCAGCTGCCGGTGGAGCTTGCCGCCAGTGGTCCGCACTGCGTCCGGATCGTCGATCCGCAGGAGGAGGGACTCGGTCTGGACCGAGGCGGCGAAGAGCGGGTTGCGCAGCGCGTGGGCGATCTGGTTGACCAGCCACTCGCGGTCTGCGTCGGGGGTGCGGTCGAGGTCGGCCATCTATCGGGTGTCCTTGCTACATCTCGGGTTTGATCTCACGGGTGGCGGGCAGCGCCCGGGTGCGTGCCCAGGACCGGATCTGCTTGAGCTGCTCCTCCATGGTGCGCGACAGCGGAATGGTCTTGCCGAAGGCGGCGAGCAGGTCGCTCTGGGTGGGCTCGGCGCCCTTGGCGTGGGCGGTGATCCGAGCCGACGCCACTGCTTGCTCGATCTCGGCGCCGTTCCACGCTCGGGTGGCCGACGACAACAGGATCAGGTCGTGGGCCGAGGGGTCGATGTGGTTGCGCTCCATGTGAATGGAGAGGATCTCTTTCCGCTCCTCGTCGTTGGGAAGGTCGACGAAGAAGACCTGGTCGAATCGGCCCTTGCGGAGGATCTCGGCCGGCAGCAGGTGGATGCGGTTGGCGGTGGCGGCGACGAAGACCTCCGCCCGGTGCTCCTGCATCCAGGTGAGGAAGGTGGAGAAGATCCGGGTCAGGGAGCCGGTTTCACCGTCGTGGTAGCCGCCGATGCCCATCTCGATCTCGTCGATCCAGAGCACGGCCGGTGCGACGGACTCCACCGCATCGAGGGCGCGGTGGAAGACCCACTCGGCAGATCCCTGGACGCCGGCGAAAACCAGGTTCATGTCGAGGCGGAAGAGGGGCAGCTTCCACTCGCGCGCGATGATCTTGACCGCCAGACTCTTGCCGCAGCCGGAGATCCCCATGAGCAGCACGCCCCGCGGCACCGGCATGTCCTCCTTGCGTGCTTCGGGCCGGAAGAGCACGCTGCGCTCGCGGACCCAATCCTTGAGCTGGTCGAGGCCGCCGAGCTTGGACAGGGAGTCGTCCGGGGGGATGAACTCCAGGATTCCCTCCTTGCGCGAGACCTGCTCCTTCTCGTCGAGAACCTCGGCGAAGAACTCCTCGTTGAGGGCGCGGTGCTTGTCGAGAAGGCGCCGGAGCAGGTGCTCGCACTCGGTGAGGGACATGCCTTTGAGGGACGAGACCAGCCGTTCGATGTCGCCGCCCTCGACACCCCGGGCCGCCATGGTGGCGGAGATGAGGCCCTCGATCTCGTTGTCATCCGGAAAGAGCGAGACAACCACGTAGGCGAGCTGCTTGAGAGCGTCGGGAAGCTCGGCGCTCTGCTTGAGGATGAAGAGGAAGCGTCCGCTGCTGCGGATCTTCATGGCGGTGTCGCGGAGCCGGCGCAGGAGCTTGCGGTCGCCGAGGAACTCGCCGATGTCCTTGAAGAGATACAGGCCCTGCGGCGCCTCGTCGCCAATCCACTTGAGGGCTTCCATGGGATCATCCATGCCCCCGGGGCCGACGCTGGTGAAGCCGTCGACGCAGTTCCACACTGCCAGCGGCAGCGGGTTGGGCTTGGCCGAGTTGCCGAATCGTTCCAGGAGGCGTTCCTGGCGCTCCTCTTCCATGCTCACCAGCACGGTCAGGGGGTAGGCGGAGGCGAGGGCGGTTCGAACCTGGTCGCTGGTGGATCGCATGTGGAACATTGTACTCGCTCGAGCGACGCGCGGGCCGGTGGGATCTGTCGGCTCGTCGCCGGCGTTCGCGACGCCTAAAACCGCGGTGCCGAGGCCTTTCGTAACGGCCTTCGAACCCGGGAGGCAGCACCGGTGGGCCTGGAAATGGTCGAGTTTTCACGACCACGTGCGACAGGGATGGGTTGAGGAGGATTGGGGAACCACCGAGCCCGAGGAGATCGGGTCGCTCGAAGCCGGCGAGTAGAGGCCTTCCGGAACGGTCTTCGAACCCGGTAGGCAGCACCGGTGGGCCTTGGCCCACGTGACGTCGAATCGCGGTGGGGCGCCGGGAAGGGTGGGCCTTGGCCCACGTGACGTCGAGTCGCGGTGGGGCGCCGGGTGGGGTGGGCCTTGGCCCACGTGACGTCGAATCGCGGTGGGGCGCCAGGTAGGGTGGGCCTTGGCCCACGTGACGTCGAATCGCGGTGGGGCGCCAGGTAGGGTGGGCCTTGGCCCACCGATGGGTCCCCGATCGGCTACCGGGTCATGGCCCAGCGGTAGATTCTGACGAGGTGCTCGGCGATGCGGGCGGGGTCGTGGCGCTGGGCGAGAGCGCGGCGACCGCCATCGACGAGGCGTGGGCCCAGGGAGGGGTCGTCGGTCAGGCGGGCCAGAGCGTCGGCATAGCCGTGGGCGTCTCCCGCCACCAGGAGCTCCTCGCCGTCGGCGGCGTCGAGAATCTCGGCCGTCGGCTCGTCGACGAGCAGCGGAAGGCCCCTCGCCCAGGCTTCGAGTGCCTTCATGGGGACGCCGGTAGGGTGTCGTTCGGGGATGACCACCACGGCGCCGTCGGGGAAGGCCGCTCGGCTGTCCGCCGGAGGCGGGTGGGGGGCCACACCGTCCAGCCCCGCGAGATCGGCGCCGCCGCCGAAGACGTGGAGAACGGCGCCGGGGACCCGCCGCCGGACCGTTGGCCAGATCTCGCCGGCCAGGTGGGCGACGGCGTCGCGGCTCGGCGCCCACGAGGCGCTGGCCAGGGTCACCACCGCCGGGTCGCCGTCGAGGCCGCCGTCGCCGGCGGACAGCTCGGCGGCGAACGGCGCCGGCACGGTGTGGACGGCCGCTTCCGGCACGAGACCCGAGAGGCTGCGCCGGTCGGGTTCGGTGAGGGCCACGGTGCAGGCTGAAGTTTCCAGTGCGTGGACCTCGTAGGCCGACATGCGCCGGGTCTCGAAGGCGAAGAGCGAGCTCGCGATCGCCCCGCGGTGCCGCTTCGAGTAGGCCCACAGGTGGTTTTCCACGTTGTGGGCTCGGTGGACGATCGGGATGCCGTGGCGCGCCGCGTCCCTGACCTGGGGCAGGGTGTGGAGCTGCTCGGCGTGGATCACGTCGATGCGATTCTCGGTGAGGATGCCGTCCACAACCTTCCGGACGGCGGGGGCGGTGTGGCGGGCGACGGTGGCTGGTGTGCCGTGAAGGAGACCCGAGACGACCGCGGCCGCACCGGATCTCGGCGAGGTCTCCACCAGGTGGGGGGTGCAGCAGGCGGCGAGCGCCGCGGCGGCTGCGTCGGCGCCCCCCGGGCACGGCGCCACCAGGTCGATCCGATGGCCTGCCGCCGCCAGGGCTTCGATGGTGTTGAGCAGCACCAGCCGCCCGCCGTCCACCGGCGGCCACGGCGATTTCGTCGCCACGACGAGGATGCGCAATGTCGTCACTGACACGATGATAGTGACGAATTATGAAATATGAATGATGAATGATGAATTCGGGTCGTCGCTTGGTGGATAGGACCTTTGTCGCTGGGAGCGCTAAATAATTCAAAATTAAGAATTAAGAACTCAATACTGACCTCTTCTTCGGATTGGAAGCCGCTACAATGTCCTCATGACTTGGGAAAGTCGTTTACCGTGGATCATCTTCGCGGTCCTGGTGGCGCTGATCGTGGTGCCGCTGGGGCTGTGGCAGCTCGGGGAGTCCCGGAGGCCGGTGCTCGAGCAGGTGCGAATCGTCACCGCGTCGGCCGGCGACCCGGTCTTCCGCACCGGGCCGCGCCGTGTGGAACGCGCCGACGGCCTCCGCATCGCCGCCGCCATCGCCATCCGCGACGCCGGGGGCGAGAGCACGTGGATGGCGCCGGTGGACGAGCTCGTCATCGACGGCCTTCCGGTGGAGCACCAGCGAGGCTCGGCGTGGCCCGAGGACGACCGCGTGCTCAGGGTCTTCTGGTTCACCGTGGAGGCGGCCTACCTGGGAGGGGATCTCGAGGCGGACAACGCCGAGAAACAGCTCACGCAGCGCAGCTTCCTGGCACCGGAGATGGGCCGCGGGCTCCTCGCCGCAGCTCTTCCCGAGCAGCACAACGACGACCAGATCAACCTCGGCGACGAGAACGCCCCGGTGGCCGGGGGTACGATTCGCCTCTACGCCAAGGTGGAGGTGGCGGAGAAGGCAGACTCCATCGCCTCCGAGCAGTCGGCGGCCACCCCCGGCGCCGCCGCCGCGTTCGACGAGGATTTCGCGGCCATCCACATCGGCGAGCCCTTCCCCGAGCCCGTTGCACCGGTGGTGGGAGAGCTCTTCCGACTGCCGGGTTTCGAGCCCTCGGCCCCGCCCGACGAGTCGTGGGACGACGTCACCGTGGCTGCAACGGGCTTGAGCTTTCGCGACCTGGTGGAGCGCCGTTTCGTGGCTTCGTCGTGGACCTTCGCCGCCACCGCGCTCACCGGCGGGACCGACCTCGACCCCGCAGCGTTGAGCCGACTGGGAACGGTGTCGACCGGGGAGGGTGAGCCCTCGAGAGACGGCCGGCCGCTGCGCTGGGGCGACGATGTCAGGCCCGGCGACCTGCTGGAGGACCGGTCCCAGTTCGTGGTGCTCCTCGGCGACGACGGCGACGGCGTTCTCGGACGCAGCGACCCGGTGATGGTGTGTTGGCGGCGCCCGGCAGCGGTCACCACCCTGGATCAGGCGATCCGCGACGATGCCGTGACCGCGGAGCTTCGTCGGTATGAGCCCTGAGCCTCTGCTCGAGGTGGTCGGGCTCGAGGTGGCCTTCCCACCAGGCCGAAGCGGCCGGTCCCGGGTTCTCGACGGGGTCTCCCTGACCGTCGGTTCGGGCGAGCGAGTCGGGCTGGTGGGTGCGTCGGGCAGCGGCAAGAGCCTGACCGCCCTGGCGATCCTCGGCCTGGTCCCCGAACCGGGCGAGATTCGGGCCGGCGAGGTGCGCGTCGACGGCGCCGATGCCGCCGGGATCGGCAATCTCCGGGGCGGTGTCATCGGCCTCGTGCTGCAGGAGGGAGGGTCGGCTCTGAACCCGACCTTCGGCGTCGGATTCCAGCTCGTGGAGACCATCGAGGCGCACCGGATCGCCCGCGGGCGGAGCGCCCGGCAGCGGGCGTTGGAGCTTCTCGAGGAGGTCGCGCTGGAGCCGGCCGACGCCATCTTCAGGGCCTATCCCCACCAGCTCTCGGGCGGGCAGGCGCAGCGGGTGATGATCGCCCTCGCCCTGGCCGGCGAGCCCCGGCTGGTCATCGCCGACGAGCCCACCACCGCCCTCGACGTCGTCACTCAGGCGCGGGTGATGGACCTTCTGGGCCGGATCTGCGACGAGCGCGGCCTCGGCCTGCTGCTGGTGAGCCACGACCTCGCCGCCCTGGCCGGGTCGGTGCACCGGCTGGTGGTAATGCACGATGGGAAGATCGTGGAGGATGGGGCGGTGGAGGAGATCCTGTCCGAGCCGGTTCACCCGGAGACCCGCCGCCTGGTGGCGGCGGCGCACCGCCTGCGCGGCGGGGTGGGGGCGGCGTGAGCGCCCTGATGGAAGCTGTCGGGCTCCGCAAGAGCTACCCCGCCCGGGGGGCGGCGGGACGGGGGCGGAAGATCGCCGCGGTGGCTGGAGTCGATCTGAGCGTCGAGCCCGGCCGGGTTCTCGGCATCCTCGGGGCTTCCGGCGCCGGCAAGTCGACCCTCGCACGACTGCTCATGGCCCTCGAGCGACCGGACGCCGGGACGGTGCACTTCGACGGCGAGGTGGTGAGCGCCATGACCGAGACCGAGCTGCGGCCGTTGCGCCGCCGGTTCCAACCGGTCTTCCAGGACTCGCTGGCGGCGCTGGATCCCCGCATGACCCTCGCGGCCTCGGTGCGGGAGCCTCTGGACGCGCTGGGGATCGGCGACGGGCTCGAGCGGCGGCGGCGGGTGGACGAGGTCTTCGAGCTCGTAGGCCTGCCGCGGGCGCTCGGCGGCCGTCTGCCGTCGGCGGTCTCTGGTGGCGAACGCCAGCGGGCGGCCATCGCCCGCGCCCTCGCGCCCGAGCCCGAGCTCCTGATCCTCGACGAGCCGGTGTCGTCCCTGGACCTGCCGGTGGCGCTGCAGATCCTCGACCTGCTCTGCGACCTGAGGCAGCGCCTGGGCCTGGCGGCGGTCTTCATCAGCCACGACGTCGGTGTGGTGCGCGCGGTCTGCGACCGGGTGGCGGTCATGCAGGCCGGGGCGATCGTCGAGGAGGGCGATGTCGCGCAGGTCCTGGACG
>JAZBOQ010000267.1:0-55620 GCA_036351195.1 Thermoanaerobaculales bacterium
CGGTTCGAAAAGAGCACCAGGAACAACCCGCCGGGCCGCAACACCCGCGCCACCTCCGCGACGACGTCGAAAGGCCTCGTGAGGTAGTCGACGGAAACGACGTTGAGAACCACGTCGAACGACGCGTCCGGAAACGGCAGCACGGGATCGCGATTAAGGTCGTGAATGACTCTCTCGTCCAACACAGGGTTCGCCTCGAGCTCGTTGGCGTTCAGACCGAGTCCCACCACGTGAGATGGTTTCATGTCCTCGGGCAGGTGCGAGTCCCAGCTCGCCATGAGGTCGAGCACCGCCGGTCGCTGCTCGACCACCAACCCGTCGATGATCTCCGTCACCACGCGCCGAGCCTCGGCGTCGAGATGCGGCACCATGCGATCGACGGCGTAATACGACGAATCGTCGGTCTCGTCGGCACGCTGGAAGGCGCGATCGTCGAAGACCAGCTGGCGAATTATCGTTTTCACGGACATTGCCGAGTCCTCCCGCACGGCAAACGCCAACCCGGCGCCGGATTCTTCCAGACCCCTCGCGGTCGCCGCGGGAGCGGTCGCTACCAGGCGGCTCCGCCGCCGACTTCAGAGCTCGCGGTGTCGCTTCGCGATGGTCTCTGCGAGGGCGTCGACGGCCGCCATGTCCTCGGGGCCCGGCAGGCCGCGGCTGAGCACCGGCTCGATCACCTCCGCCTTGAGGTCGGGGAGCATCGCGGGCAGGTTCTTGCCGACCGTGGTGCTCCAACCGAAGGACCCGATCACGGAGATGAATCGGGTCTTCGGTTTGAGGTAGTTGACCAACCCGGCCACCGTCGCCACCCGGGGGTGCGGACCGCCGTTCACCGTCGGGGTCCCGAAGACCACCGTGGCGGCGTCGATGAGCGCCATGGCCAGGCGACCCTCGTCGAGGGTCACCAAATCGACGGGTACGACATCGACACCCCGATCCACCAGTGCTGCGATGAGGCGCTGCACCATCAGTCCGGTGCTGCCGTGCATGGTCACGTGCGGCAGTACGACCTTGTTCCGAGGCGTTTCGGCGGACCACTCGGCATAGGCTTCGAGGATGGCCTGGGGCCGGTCGTGGGCGGGACCGTGGCTCGGTGCAATGAGCTCGATCTCGAGGGCGCCGAGCTTCTCGAGGTTCTTCCGGATGTGGTTGCGAAAGGGCTGCATGATCTCGCCGTAGTAGAGCTTTGCGGCCTCGATCACCGCCCCGTCGTCGCCGGCATAGAGCCGGCTGGTCGCCAGGTGTGATCCGAAGAAGTCGCAGCTGAAGAGGATCTTCTCCTCGGCCAGGTAGGTGCACATGGTCTCCGGCCAGTGAACCCACGGCGTGTGGATGAATCGGAGGCTGCGATCGCCGAGATCGATGGTATCGCCGTCCTTCACCGGCCGCACCCGGTCGCCGTCGATGCCGAGATGGTCCACCAACATCCTCTTGCCCAGGGGTGTTGAGTAGAGGGGCGCATCCGGAAACCGCTCGAGCACCTGGGGCAGATAGCCCGAGTGGTCCTGCTCGGCGTGTTGCGAAATCACGAAATCGACGTGTCCGACCTCGTCGAGCTGGGACCGCATACGATCGCCCATCTCCGGCTCCACCGTATCGATGAGCGCCGTGCCGCCGCTGCCCTTCACCAGGTAGGCGTTGTAGCTCGTTCCATCGGGGATCGGGACCAACGAGTCGAAAACCCGCCGTTCCCAGTCCACCGCCCCCATCCACATGACGCCGTCGCGAATCGCCCTCGCCCGCATGGCCACCTCCAGCTCGAGGGCATTCTACCCAGTCTCGATTCGGAAGTTCCAGCGGAGCGAGCGTCGTTCCCGATGCGGAACCGAGATCAGGAAATGACCTTCGGCACGAATCGCCGATCGGCGATGGATGTTTTGTCGTCATAGGCGCCCTGCGCCTTCCGTTCGCCGAATCTGATTTCCTTGAGCGGCACATCCTCGTATGGGAACTGTTCAAGAAGATGGGTGATGCAGCTCAGCCGTGCGGACTTCTTGTTGTCGGCCCGAACGATGTTCCAGGGGCATGTTCTGGTATCTGTGGCCTCGAACATGGCGTCCCGCGCCCGCGAGTACTCGTACCACCGGTCGTACGACGCGAGATCCATGGGACTGAGCTTCCAAATTTTTCTCGGGTCGTTGACCCGGTCCTTGAAGCGCCGCTCCTGCTCCTCCATGCCGACGTCGAACCAGTACTTGACCAGGGTGATCCCACTCTCGACAATCGTCCGTTCGAATCTCGGCGTTCCTTGGAGAAAGTCTCGGTACTGCTGCTCGGTGCAGAAACCCATCACCTTCTCGACGCCGGCCCGGTTGTACCAGCTGCGGTCGAAGAGCACGATCTCGCCGGCGGCCGGAAAGTGCGTGATGTAGCGCTGGACGTACATCTGGGTTTTTTCCCGATCAGTTGGGGCGGGAAGGGCGACGACCCGAAAGACACGGGGGCTGACCCGCTCGGTGATTCGCTTGATGACGCCGCCCTTACCGGCCGCATCGCGGCCCTCGAAGACGACGATGGCCCGCGCCCCCGTGTGGGTGGCCCACCGCTGGAGCTTGACCAGTTCGCCCTGGAGCCGCCTGAGCTCCTTCTCATAGTCCTTTGTCGAAACCTTGTTCTCTTTCTTCCTGCCTTTGGCCACAGTCGATCCTCCCAGGTTGATGCACCGGCAGGGCGCTTCGAATCAACAATCGGCGAACGAATCCCACTACTTCAGCGCATCGCTGACGGCGGCACTCAGCGAGGACGGCAGCCCGACAATCACGATGCGTTTGAGCGCCAGGAGGTTGTCCACACCCCACGGGCACTTGCCGATGAGGGTCAGCAACACCGCAACGACGGCGAGCGACATGGTGTAGATCACCACCACCCGTTTGACGAACTCCCACCGGTAGCCCTGAATGTAGCCGCGGTAGAAGTTCGAATAGACGAAAAGGGCGACGAAGGCGATGGAAATGGCCGCCAGAGCTCCGATATTGGCCATCGCCAGCTCCTCGCCGAGGTTCCAGGTCTCCTCGGTGAAACCCGCCGGTATGGCCAGAATCGAAGCTCCGACGATGACCTGAAAGACGTCGCGGGCCCTGAGCTCCACCATCAGGGGCTTGACCACCCGGTCGATGACCTTGCCCGAAGCGTCGAGGATCGGGATCACGCGATGGAGGTGCTGCCCGCGACCAATCCGCTTCACCGTTTCTTTGGTTTCGTCCGCCATACGCTCATCATACTCGATGGCACGAGCACCGACCGGACAGTGGGAGCTGAGCCCCGGATTTCAGGAACCGGCAGCGGGGACCGCCGATGTCGCGGCGAGTCGAAGCTCCGAGTCGGGATCGAAGACGTCGTTGCGTTCCAGGAGGTCATACAAGAGGCGATCCAGCAGCGGGCTCGAGATATCGCCGTGGTCGGCGCTGATGTCCCTGGGGACCCGAAAGACCCACAATGGTGTGTCGTTCCATCGCCCCGGACGCTCGGTGAGCACGACGTCGCCGTCGCGAACCTCGACATCGTGGCTGAAGAGGTACGGTACGTTTCCCGCCGTTCTGATGCCGAGAAAGCGCTGCGCAGGACCGGACCCGGGCACCGATTCCCGGTAGCGGACGAACACCGAGTTGACCGTCATGGCGAGAGGCACCATCCACCGCGTCACACCGTCGCCTTCCGAGGTCAGGGAAACCATCATCGGTCCCACGGCCGGGCGGCGGTTTCCGTCGCCATCGTCGACGACGAGCTTCACGCCGGTTCGCTTGAGGACATCGATCAGCTGCTTGGTGTAGAGAGCCTCGGTAGACGGATTGGCGGACACCACGAGGTCGTAGCCCACGGGCACCGAGCTGCCGGTCTGAGACACAGTCAAGACCTCGGCCATGGCGATCGGTCCGACGGTCTTCTCGAGGATCATCCCACCCATGGAGTGTCCGAGGAGGTAGCTCTTCGAGTCCGGATTCTCCCGGGCAGCGTCAAGGGTTCGCTGCAGCACTTCGAGCAGCCGAAACGACGCGACCCGATGGGCGGCCACGCGACGATTCCAAAACGATGCGTCGATGAGAATGGGGAGGGAGTAGGTACGGCCGCGCCAACCGACGAAGAGCCCGACCGCGGGTCGCGGAGGTTGACCGGTGCGCGATGCCGCCATCTCAGAGTGCCCGGCGAGCTCTGAAATCTGCTCCCCGAACCAGGCGAGACGCTGTCCGGAGTCCGGATCTGTCGACGCGTTGCTCTTCCAGCCGTGGATGAACTGGTGCAGGATGACCCCGTGCTCCGATTCGGCGTTGAACCGCCGAATCACGTCAACGGCGGCATCGAGCTGGGCCATGTCCCACGGTTCGCCCTGATCGTCGAACTCGACGACCGCCACCGCATACGGCACACCGCCGTCGGTGCGGTGGATCCGAAGATAATCATCCTTCTCGGTATTGAACTGCCGGTTGCCGACGCAGCCGAAGGGCAGGGCGACCCCGATGGCGACAACGACGGCGAAGCCGATCAGGAGTCTCTTGAAGGAGAAATCCCAACGTTTGAGAAGACCACGGGTGCGTCGAATAGAGCTCATCGGCCAGCGGCATCTATTATATTCACACGATGTCTTCCACCAAGGCCGTCCGCCTCCTGCTGATCTCGGGCGCAGCACTGTCGCTGATCGTGCTCGCCGTTGCACTCCTCATTCAGCGGACCACCCCGAGTCTGTCCCTCTGGCACACGGTCTCTCTCGACGCCGAGTTCAGAGCAGAGGACGCTGCCAATGGCTTCTCGTGGGCGCAGTACCTCGAGCTGGAAAGCCGGCTGTTTGCCGAGCTCGACGAAAAGATCGTCCAGCCGAGCGAAAATGACGCCAATCCGCTGTGGAATCGCTATGCCGCCGATGGTGCGAACAACCCCGAGACCTTTCCAGAGAACTGGAATCGATCCTACGAGCTCAGCCTCCCCTCTCCTCGAGGCGGGGCGCTGCTGATCCACGGTCTCACCGACTCCCCCTACAGCCTGCGAACCACCGCCGAGATCCTCCACCGACACGGGCTCCACATTGTCGGTCTCCGCCTGCCGGGCCACGGCACGACACCGCTGGCGCTGCGTCAGGCCGAGGTCGACGACTGGAGGGCTGCCGTCCGGATCGCCTACGAGCACCTCATCCACGAGATCAACGGCGGCCCCATCCTGCTGGTCGGATACTCCAATGGCGGGGCGCTGGCGCTGGACCTCACCCTGGACTGCATCGACGCCGACGAGCTTCCGACGCCCGATCACATCGTTCTCTACTCACCCGCCATCGGCATCACCCGCGCTGCGGCCCTGGCCCGAATATCGCGTCTTCTCAACTGGATGCCGTGGTTCGACAAGCTCGGGTGGGGGTCCGTCGAGCCCGAGCTCGACCCCTTCAAGTACAGCTCCTTTCCCAACGACGCCGGCTACCTCACCCACCTGCTCACCACCTCGGTTCGTTCCCGGCTCGCCGAGATCGAAGACCACGACGACGCCGTGCGATTCCCTCCGGTGCTGACATTCATGTCGCTCGCCGATGCGACTGTGATGGTCGAGAGAGTGGTCGACGGTCTCCACGACCGGCTCGTTGACAACGACAGTGAGCTCGTGATCTTCGACATCAACCGAGGCGCCAAGATGCGCGACTTCTTCAAAACCGACCCCGCCGAGCGGCTCCGGACGCTGACCTCCAGAGATTCGACCCCCTACCGCCTGACGGCGCTCACCAATCACGATCCGTCGACGGACACTCTCGAGGAGTGGAGCCGGCCGGCGCGATCCACCACGCCGTCCATCCGCACTCTCGATCTCGCATGGCCCGCCGGCTTCTACTCGTTGTCGCACCTCGCGCTGCCGTTTCCGCAGGACGATCCGGTCTATGGGTTCAGCCCCGATCCCGAGCAGGCCTTCGGCATCCAACTCGGCGCTCTCGAGCCCCGCGGTGAACGCGGGCTTC
Source organism: Thermoanaerobaculales bacterium (assembly GCA_036351195.1). GTDB lineage: Bacteria > Acidobacteriota > Thermoanaerobaculia > Thermoanaerobaculales > Sulfomarinibacteraceae > JAHECW01. The sequence goes on from JAZBOQ010000267.1 coordinate 5,930, forward strand.
TCAGCATCCACCCCGGTCAGTTCAACCGGCTTCGCTCGAACCCGTTCTTCCCCTATATCGAACAGCGCCTCGTCGATCTCGCGATGTCCGCCCACATCCCCTCTGACACAGGTCGAACGACAGTGAGCCGAGCCACAACCACCCTCGAGACTCCCGTTCCGTAGACCGACGGACCCATGGGAGGTCTCAAATTCAGCCACGGTCAGCATCTCGATGGCACAGACGCCGTGATTGTTAATCCTAAAGTAAGCGATTCTGGTGGATGATCGCGCAGTTCACCGGCAGCTGCCGACGTATCGGCATCGAGTTTCGCCACCTGGTCGTCGCCGGGTCACCCCGTCTTCAGGATCGACGGCCTGACCGCCGGGTCCGGGTCCGCTGCAGTCGATGTCAACAAACGAAAGGCAACCTGACCCGTCGCCACCGGTTGTCTAAAACCGGATGAGCGGTTTGAGGATACCGTCCTCCTTGCTCTCCATCATGCGGAATGCGGTGTCGATCTCGTTGAAGGCGAACTCGTGCGTCGTCATCGGTGTGGGGTCGATCCTGCCGGTCTGTAGCAGCCGCAAGAGCCTCTGCATCCGAACCTTGCCGCCCGGACAGAGCCCGGTTCGTATCGTCTTGTCGCTCATCCCGACACCCCATTCGAGCCGCGGGATCTCGACAGCATCACCTTCTCCGTGGTAACCGACGTTGGAGATGGTACCCCCCGGGCGTGTCACCTTGATGCATGCCTCGAAGGTTGCCTGTGCGCCGAGGGCCTCGATGGCCGAGTCGACGCCGTCGCCGTCGGTGATTCGGAGAATCTCCTCCAACGGATCGACCTCCTGAAAATCGACCACGATATCGGCCCCGAAGTGCTCTGCCAGATCCTTGCGTTCGGGGACCGTCTCGACGGCAATGACGAGCCCCGCCCCTTGGAGCCTCGAGCCAACCGTGGCCATCAGACCCACGGGTCCCTGTGCGAAGACGGCGACGGTTCCGCCGAGAGGAATCTCGGCGTACTCCGCGCCCATGAAGCCCGTCGACATCATGTCGCAGGTGTAGACTGCAGCATTGGAAGGAACATCTTCTGGCACCGGAGCGAGGTTGGTTTCGGCGTGGTTGACGTGGAAGTACTCGGCGAAGACACCATCCTTGATGTTGGCGAACTTCCACCCGCCCAGCATCTCCTGGCATTGCGAAGTGAACCCCCGGAGGCAGTTGTCGCACTCATAGCACGGCGTGATGGCGTTGACCGCTACTCGATCGCCCGGTCTGACGCCGGTGACCTGGTCGCCGACTTCGTGGACGCGGCCGACCGCCTCGTGACCCAGGGTCAGGTTATCGCGCTCACCAAGGGCGCCGCTCACTGTGTGCACGTCGGAAGTGCAGACCAGCGCATGGGTCGTCTTGACCACCGCGTCGGTCGGGCCAGGCTCCGGTATCGGCTTGGTAGTGAATCCGACCTTGTCGATCGCATTCATGACAAATGCTCGCATTTCGGCCATGGTGTCCTCCTTCTCGAGCCGCGAAGCAGTGAACCCTCGAACTCTGAAGGAACGACGGTGCGCGGCGTTTCGACCCATGTTGCGCGTTCCGAGAGCTCGCGACCACGGGGCGGGCGCGGGTCTTCGGGTGGGGCCTTCCCCGTGGGGCGGAGCATCACCTCCTGAGCGGGTCCACCCGCGACGCACCGATGGCCCGGCCCGCGAAACAACCGGCGACAATGGCAGCCATCACCACGACCACAGCCAACGCAGCCGACTTTCGCGACAAGGGACGAGCCCCCGGTGGATATCCGGCCGTTCCCCATGGGAAAACCGAGACTCACAGGCCACAATCGACGCGACTCGGGCGTTGACCCGAGCAAGGAGGAACCACCATGAAGACTCATACTGAACACCCCCTCACTCTGAAACCACTGCTGACGATCGCCGTGCTCGCCATAGGGCTCACGACGTTCAGCGGCTGCGGCCAGGGGGAACCCACCTTCGAGCCAGTCGACACGTCTGCCCTTGAGGAGGAACCGACCGTGGTCGATAATGCGGTCGATCAGATAACACTGCCCATCGAGGTGAGGTTGGCTCTGCTCAACGAACTCGGCGTCGACGGTCTCAGAATTGAACCCGAGGTTGAGGGCAACCGAGTCATCCTTGCCGGGATCGTCCACGATCCTGCATCGCAGGTCAGCGCAGAGGCGATCGTTTCCGAGATCGACGGCATCAACGAGGTCTTTAACACGATCGCCGTGACACCGACCGAGGGCGCCGGGCCTGCAACCGAGGTCTCCGAAGAGCTCAAGCAGGAGCTCGCCGACGAGCTGCTCGAGGCGGAGGTCGCGTTGCGGGTTTTCACCGCCATCGGCGCCGATGCCAGCCGGCTCGAGATCCAAGCGGCCCGCGGCACGGTCACCCTCGGAGGGCTCGTCAGCAGCACAGCCAACAAGGCCGAGGCGGTGACCGCCGCAGAAGGGGCTCTCGGCGCGGTCGAGGTTCTCGACTTCATCGAGGTCTCTGACCCGATCATCGTCGAAGAACAACACGAGCAGGAATAGAACCAGCCCGCCGTCCCGACTCTCGAGGCGTTGCACTCGGGTCGGGGCGGCTCTTCCTGTTTGACGTCACGGGGTGTTGATCGATTCCGATCCCTTCCTGCCCGGTGGCGCAACAATCCCATCCCCATCAGCTGTGTCGTTGGCGACCCACTGCGCCGCCCGACAGATGAGTTCATTGTTGTTGTCGAGATTGAGCTTGTTCTTGATGTTCTCTCGGTAGGTCTCCACCGTCTTGACGCTGAGACCGAGATGGTCAGCAGTCGAGCGCGTCGTCGAGCCCTGGCCGATGAGCTCGAAGACCTCGAGCTCACGGTCGGACAGCTGCTCGAGCGGCGCGTTGCCTTCAGCGAGATCCCCGGAAGCAATCGACTGCAGCAGCCGGTCGGTCATCGCCTGGCTGAGGTAGATGGACCCCGAGCTCACCTTGCGCAGCGCCTCCATCATGCAATCGATGGCAGTCTCCTTGTTGATGTAGCCCTTGGCGCCGGCTCTCAGCGCTCGCTCGGCGTAGAGCGATTCATCGTGCATGGACGAGACCAGGATCTTGAGACTTTCGTCCTTCGCAACCAGCTGTTTCACCAACGCGAGGCCGCTGCCGGTCTTGAGTGAGATGTCAACGACGACGAGATCGGGCGAGCACTCCTCGATGACGGTCAACGCCTCCGGAGCACCCTCCGCGAAGCCGCAGAGCTCAAAATCCGACTCGGGCTCGATCATCTGCTCGAGCCCGAGCCGGACCACGGGATGGTCGTCGACGATGACGACCCGGCATGGACGGGTTTCGGCCCGTGACTGTGCTTGTACCTGTGTCATGCAACCCCCTCGTTGATCGAGCACGCGACGGTGGTACCGGCGCCGGCCCTTGATCGGATGTTCAACGTGGCCCCGATCTCCCGGGCACGCCTCCACATGTTCTTCAGACCGACACCGCCCGTGACTCGCCCCGAGGGCAGGCCGACACCGTCGTCATGGACCTCCATGCAGATCTCGTCGCCCTCCCGGCGAAGAACGACCTCAACCGAGCTTGGCGACCCGTGGCGGAGTGCATTCTGGATCCCCTCTTGGGCGATCCGGCAGAGGTTTCTGATTGCCCGCGGGTTCGTCAGTTGAACGTTCCCGACCTGCCGGAAACGGCAATCCGCGGTCGTCTGGAACCGGGTTCGCTGCGCAACCTGCTCCAGAAGCTCGGAAAGTCTCGCGTCGTCGCTGTCTGCAGCGTCGTCAACCAGCGAGTGGCTCAGCGAACGGATGTCGGACAATGCCGTTCTCAGCCCGTCGACGAGGTGTTCCACCGCAGGTCCGATTTCGCTGTCATTGTTCGGGAGAGCATCCTGCACCCGGCGGGCGAGCATGCCGAGCCCGGTGAGCTGTTGTCCCAGGTTGTCGTGCAGCTCACGGCCGATCAACCGCCGCTGCTCTGCGAGCATCTTGTCCACGGCGCCGACTCTTCTCGGGACCTGCTGTTGTAACGCGATCTCGGTGTCGAACATGGGGATTTCCTCCACTGACCGGTCATGTCTTCTTCCACCCCGAGTCAGAGCAAACCCCATGCCAGCCTCGACCGTTTCAGAGCACACTGCTGCATGCACGGCTCGTGTAGGGCTTACAGTCGGGTTGGAAGAAGTTACCCAAGCCGCTGCAGCCTCGACACCAACACGCGAAATGAGGACACCTCCCGGCCACCACGCCGGGAACCAACCTCGAAGGGAGATTCGTCATGGCCGAATATCATGAGAAATGGGAGGAGCTGCCCGCCGAGACTCGGGACCTCCATCGCGCGATCAAGAGTCTTCAAGAAGAGCTCGAGGCTGTTGACTGGTACCACCAACGGGTCGCCGTCACCGACGACAATGGCCTTCGGGCCATCCTCGAGCACAACCGGAACGAGGAGATCGAGCACGCGGCAATGCTGCTCGAATGGCTGCGTCGCTCCATGGACGGCTGGGACGAAGAGCTGCGCTCGTATCTCTTCACGCCGGGCCCTCTGGCTGAGATCGAGGAGGGCCACCACGACTGAGACCGGAGCCGTTCGACCGAGTCTCAACCGCCGACGCCCCATCGTCTGGCCATCCAAATCACAGCGACCCATGCAGGACGGGTCCTGCATGGGTCGCGATTTCTCATCTCAGCCTTTTCCAACTATCGGGAATGTGCTGCGAGCGGCTCCACTGCCAACCCTACCGGCCGGGGATCTCGCGAGGCGTCGAACGTCGTCCGGTGTCTCCGTCTCTGAAGATCTACATCAACCAGTCAAAGACCACGAACGTGACGGCATCGTCGCCAGGGTTGCTCACCGAAACATCGTCGCCCGGTCGTGCATACGGATTCGACGGTCCCCCGGGAATCACCACCACCTCGTCCTCGACCGTCCGATACTCGAGATCGCACTCGTTCATCGGCAACACGACTCGGATCGGAGCGGGGTGCAGATCGATCGTCGATCCAGGCTCGACGGTCATTTCGTGGACCCGAACCCAGTCGTTGTCATAGAGCACAGGGTTATCAAATCTCGCTTCCGCCACCCGAGTCTCGAGAAACTCCGGCAGCATGACCGGCGTCCTCGCCACCTCGATCAACTCGATGGGAAGGTCTCCGACGTTGGTCATGGAAACCACTCCGGGCTCGACGTAATGAACGTCGCTGGCGTTCAACCGAATGAGCAAACTTTCAGTTTCGTCTTCGACGGCAAGCTCGGCCGTGCCCATCGCCAGAAAATACACACGGTGTCCAGCCTCGATCACCGGGATGCTCTCGCCGGATCGAAGAATGATCCGCGACACGTGCACCACGTCGTCCGCAAACAGCACGGTGACGTTGTCGGGCGCCTTCTCGGCGACCTGTGGCACGACCGGCTCGCCCGGCATCAACGAACCGAGGTCTTCGACGAGGCTCTCGTCGGGTGCGTCAGACCCGCAGCCGGCTCCGACGACGACAGCGGCCGATACCAGGGCTGCGAGCTGGATTCTTGTTTTGCGTTTCATTCGAATTCCTCCTTGACATGAGGTGTGTGGTTGACGTGGGTTGCACCGGCTCTGAACGAGCGCAGAATCCGAAAATACGGGCCAAAATCAGTCGGCGACGGCTGCGATGACAATCTCATCCTCGACCTCGGTCACCCCGAAAATGTGCAACGCCAAGAGCTTGGCGGCCTCGCGAGCGTCTTCCGACGCGACCTCTCCGGACAGCGTGACGGCGCCTTCCTCGACGTGAACAACCAGCTCATGGGAACCGATGAGCGGGTGGCGCTCGAGAGCGCCGATGAGATCGTCGGCCGTCGCCTGGTCAGCGGCACCTTTCGTCGGCACCACCGAGAGCTTGCTCGTGACATCCTCGACGCCGGGGCGACGGGCCACAAGCGCTTCCACATAAGCCTTCTTCCAGTCGGCATCGACAGAGCCCTCCAACGACACCCGGCCGTCCTGGACCATGACCATGACCCGGGAGGGGTCGATTTCCGGCTCCGTCGCCAGCATCCGGCCGACCTCGACCTTGAGCGCACCGTCGTCGGTCAGATCTCGTCGAGAAGAGGTGCTGACCGTCAGGGCGTCGACGATGTTGGAGCCACCGGAAACCATCGCTGCATCGGCGTAGGCCCTCGTCAGCTCCACGTCGCTTGGGACGGTCCCTGAGAGCTTGACCACCCCATCGTAGACCTCAACCCGAATGCCCGAGGCATCGATGCGTTGATCGGTCGAGAGCTTGGCAACAACTTCGTTTCGAATCTGCTCGTCATTGAAGAAGACCATGTTTCACCTTTCTCGCCGCGTGTCATTCAGAGTGTGTTTCTCAGAGTCATACAACCGCCGACATTCTGCTTCCCGGCCACGGACGACGCGCCGACCCTTCAGACGGCCGCGCCGCTCGGTGACCACAGTGTGTTGGCCTTCTCTACCGTGGTCGTCGTCGTGAAAAATCACGACCCAGTCGCGGGTCCTCCCGAGCTCGTGCGCCCGACCGCTGTTGGAGAAGAGCGCGGTGAGAATCCACCCGCCGCGTTCGGTGTGGAGGATCGGCAGCCACGCCTTCCCATCAGGGTTGAAGCGACGGGGAGCGATGGTGACGAGCTTGTCGTCGGCAGCCTTCTCACGGTACTCTCGATCGACGTCGAGAATCTCCCCGACGCTCGGCAGCAGTTTCCCCGGGCTCTGCCGGCGATACTCGCCGGATCCGAGAATTCGGCCCAATGCCGCTCGGATGATGCGGGCCCGAACCGGCCCGATACCACGAACACGTTCGAGTCGACCGTCGAGGGCCGCAACCTCGAGAGCCTCGAGACTGTCGACGTCGAGTTTGTCGTGCAGGCGCTCAGCGAGGACAGGTCCGACCTCGGGGAGAACCTGGAATACTCCGATGGGATCGACCTCGCCGCGCAATCGGTCGAGAGTGCTCCATCGGCCGGAGCGCACCATCTCGACGATGGCAGCACCAATCCCATGGCCGATGTTCGGGACCTGCATGAGCCCCTCGAGACCGGCGGAATCGGCAATCTCGGTGATGCTCTCGGACATCCCCGAGATGGTGTCAGCGGCTCGGCGATAGGCGCCGACCCGGAAAGGGTTCGCCCCCTGTCGTTCGAGTAATCCTGCCGCCTCAGCGAGCCGGTCGGCCACCGCCCAATTGTCGGCGGGAGTCGCGCGCGGTTGAGCAGCGTCAGCTTCCTGGTCGATCATCATCATGCCGTTGACTTTCGTTGGTGGTGTGACGACGGCCTTCAGACCGCCTCCATGTTCCCGGTACAGACCGGGCATGGCGGACACGGACCACCCAGGGGTTTGGGGATCACGTGACCGCAGTTGGAGCAGACACACAAGGTGGCTTCCGTATCACCCACTTCCGGTTGTGTTCCAAGCGGCCGGGCCGGTCGTTCGTCCGCCCCAGAGCCGGCGTTCTCGAGATCGTCGCCCCGATTGTCCGGGGGACGGGGCCTCGAGCTTTCCATGGACGTGTTTTCGCTCTCACTCGGTTTCATCGGAGCATCTCCCTTGGCAAGAAAAGAAGCAAGGACGATGCCACCCGGTCACAACCGAATCCGACGGGCCGGAGACCCTGCGGACAACCGGGGCGTCGCCGATCTCCCCGGATTGAGCGAGCGTCAAACCTGCGAGAACATTGTCACTTCTTCCGTAGCCGATGCAGATTTTTCAACCATCGCATGCCATGTGGCGGACGCTCGTATCGGTTCCGAACGTCGAAAACGGATCTTCCGCATGGCACGGAGCTTGCAGAAAACCAACGAAAGGAGGACATTGTGAACCCGATCAAACGAATTCTCTGGCCGACCGATTTCAGCGAAGAGGCGCGACGGGCGCTGCCACTGGTCAACGCATTCGCGCGGGACTTTTCCGCTCAGGTGGATGTTGTACACGTGCTGTCGCCGGTACCCGCCATGGCAGCGACGGACGGGAGCGCGGCGCTCGCCATGAACGAGTACATCAAGTCGGCAGAGCAGCACGCTCGGAAGACCGCCTGCGACATCGTGGAAACCGACATCGATGCCGGGATTCCAACTCGCTGGGACGTTCTGACTGGAAGCCCTCCCAGCGAAATCGCCAACTACGCTTTGCAGAACGAGATCGACCTCATCATCCTGGCCACCAACGGCGAAACCGGCCTCGCTCGGCTGATCACGGGCTCGGTGGCCGAAAAGGTCGTCCGACTCGCCCCATGCCCGGTGCTCTCTGTTCCCCCGGCGCCGGATGCCGACGACGAAGCATAGATCCAATAGCGGATCCGACACGGTTGATCTGAGACGGCGGCGGTTCAGGACCACGGTCAGAATCGCTGCGTCCATCCGGCGTGGATCCCGAAGTCCGGACTGTTGTCGAAGGTGACGACATTTTCGATGAGACCGACCTCGAGCACTCCCGCCGAGGTCGGCTCCCATTTCAACCCGACAACGACCTCGTTCGACGGTTCCGAGAACGGTCCGAACTCGACGGCGGCGCCCTCCGCGTAGAGATACTGCAACACCAGAGACATCCTCGGTTTGAAGCGCCACTCCGACGCGGCGAGCACGGTCAGCTGCTGCCGCTCGAGCTCGATGTCGTAATAGGTTTCTGATCCGTACCAGGCATACCCCAACGTGAGGTAAACGTACACATTTCCGAACCGACGCGAGGCGGCGAGCGACACAGCGGCGTCGAAGTCCCGGCCCTCGAGTCCGGGTGTTCCGCCGATGGACGTTCGCGCACCGATCGCGTAGGAAACTGCCGGCCACGTGGATGTTCCGCAGGTCACATTGTGCTGGAAGGTGAGCAGCAGCGTCCGGGAGAAGAGACCCGCGGATTCGGCGCCCAGATCCACCGGCGGCTGCAAACCCGCCGATGGGTCGAGAACCAGACGGAAGTCGTTTCGAGGAACGAGATCACGACCGTTCTGACCGACGCCGATGAGGTCGTGAAAGCCCTGAATGAAGCCGTCCATGGCGCCGCCGAACCGCCACCGCTGTTCGAGCTCGACCTCGATCTCGAGGACGTCAGACAGACCGTAGGCATACGCGACGGCGCCTTCGAGGGTCTCGAAATCGATGAAGTAGCGACCAAACTCATCGGTTGAGGGCGAAAACCTATCGTTGTCGTTGGCCCACATATTGGCCCACGTGAGACGACCTCTGAGCTCGTGCTCTCCCCGCGACAGGGTCGATGGCGTGCGCGGCTGAATCCCCGACCTCAGTGCCTGAAAGACCGACTGACTGGGGATCTTCAACGGTCCGTAGCCGACGTGCGAGAAACAGATCGACCGACCGCGGAATCCCTTCGGCCGATAGGTGAGAGCCGATGACGCCGACGTGCGAGTGACCTCCACCTCACCCGGCAGGACCCCGGTATCGAGACCGCCGGCGAACCGGCGTAAGAGTGACCCGAGCTCGTTGGCGGGCAGGGCGCCAACCACTTCAGCGGCGACCTCCCCCGCGGCATCCAGAACGAAAAGGGTCGGCGTCGCCTCGACGTTCCACTCCCGCGCCAGATCGGGTTGTCGGTCGATGTCGATGGCCACCCAAACGAATTCCTCTGCAAGCTCTTGGATCGACGGCCTCAGGAGCGTCTGATCGTTGAGCTGTCGACAGGCCGGACACCACGCCGCCCCGAAGATGACGACGGCCGGCAGCCCCGCTGTTTCGGCCCGCGCGAGGGCCCCTTCGAGATCTCGCGACAGAGAGATGGCGCTGTCGCGTCGCCGGACCTTGCCGGGCGCGTCGGCGGCCGCAACACCGGCCCGAATCCGTCCGCGAGAGAACTGCCGATCACTTCGACGACGATCTCGTTTTCGCCGGGTATTATTTGCGATTGGGTATAGTGGCCACGATCATGATGAAGCAGGGAGATCGCCCGTGAGCGAGGTTTTTGACGGCGAAACACATCCGTTCGTTGCCGCCGCCGGGCGGGCCGACGACACCGTCGGCGAGGCGGAACGGCAGCTCCGACGGCTCGACACCGCGCTCGAGGTCGGCATCGCGATCGTCGATGAGACCGGGCGTCCAAGGTTCATCGGCGACCATGCCCGACAACTGCTGGGGATCCTCGATTCCGACGAACCGGACGACGAAGCTGAGCGCGTCTTCGGCGCGGTGCGACCGAGCATCGCGGCGGCCGTGAACGACGGGGAAAGCCGGGAACGAGTCCTCACGATGACCGACTGTGGCGGTGCAACACGTGATCTCGAGGTCAGGATCGCTCCACTGTCGAGCAACGGATCGAGCGAGGCGATCGTGCAGCTGCGGGACGGCGCCCGCGTGGAGCTGCTCGAGCAGTCTCTCCTAGAGGCCGCCCGGCTGCGCGCCCTGACGCGGCTCTCCCTAGGCATCGCCCATGACCTGCGGGCCCCGATGAACGCCATCGCCCTCAACCTCGTCAATCTGAAGGACGGCCTGGTGGACAGTGGCTGGTCGGGTGCGGACGAGCACGGCGAGGTCATCGAGATGCTCGAGGACGAGCTCCGACGCCTGCAACGGTCGGTGGAGACGCTGCTGATGCAGACCACACCGGTGCGCATGGAGGCAGAGGTTTTTTCCGTTGGCGACGTCATCGACGAGATCACAGGGCTGATGCAGGCCCAAGCTCGCCAGAACTACCTGACCCTGAAGGTGGTGGCAACCGCGGGACAGATCTCGGTTCGAGCGCACCGCGATTGGATCAAGCAGGCGATCATCAACCTGGTGGTCAATGCTCTCGACGCGACGCCAAAGGGAGGGACGGTCGCCATCGAGGCGGCGGGGGACGACGACTGGGCGGTGATCACCGTGAGCGACACCGGGCCCGGCATTCCTCGGCACATCGCCGAGCGACTTTTCGAACGCGCCGCGACGACCAAGCCGCGCGGCGTCGGGATCGGGCTCGCGATGGCGAGAGCGGCCGTTGAGGCGGCGGGGGGCCGTCTCGAACTGATCCGTTCCGACGAGAGCGGCGCCTGCTTCGAGATCCGCCTCCCGCTGAAGCATGGAGAGGAGTACCGTGGAGCTTCCTGAGGTCCTCGTTGTCGATGACGAACGCGCGTCCCTGACCGCCCTCGCACGACTGGTGGAAAAGGAGAGATTCAAGGTCCGCACCGCGGACTCGCTCGCATCCGCCCGAGAAGAAATCGACGATCGAACCCCCGACATCGTGCTGTGCGACCTGGTGCTGCCCGACGGGCACGGGACCGAGCTCTTCGAGGATCTCGAGGCTCACCCTCACGTCGAGACCATCCTCGTCACCGCCAATGCGACGGTGGAGTCGGCGGTCGAGGCGCTTCGGCTCGGCGCCTACGACTATCTCACCAAGCCGGTGGACGTCACTCGCCTGAGGACGCTGTTGCGGAACCTCCGCCGAGGACTCTCGCTGCGGCGTGATCTCGTGACCTTGCGCCGCCAGCTCCGCGACATGGGTCGCTTCGGCGACATGGTCGGTACCTCGCCCGCGATGCAGGAGGTCTTCGACCTGATCGAACGCGTCGCGCCGACCGACGCGACGGTGCTCGTCACCGGCGCCAGCGGCACCGGCAAAGAGCTCGTCGCCGAGACCATCCACCGCATCAGCCGCCGATCCGACGGCGAGTTCATTCCCATCAACTGCGGCGCCGTGTCGCCCCAGCTCATCGAGAGCGAGCTCTTCGGCCACGAGAAGGGCAGCTTCACCGGCGCCGACCGCCGGCACCGCGGCGTCTTCGAACGCGCCGATGGCGGAACCCTGTTGCTCGACGAGATCACCGAGATGTCCGAGGATCTGCAGGTCAAGCTCCTCCGGGTCCTGGAGACCGGCGCCTTCCGGCGAGTCGGCGGCAACCGAGCGCTGGAGGTCGACGTCCGGATCATTGCCGCGACCAATCGAAACCCCGAGAGGGCGGTGGATGAGGGCAAGCTCCGCGAGGATCTCTTCTACCGCCTCAACGTTTTTCCCATTCCGATGCCGACCCTCGATGAGAGGGGCGACGACATCAAGCTGCTGGCGATCCACTTCCTTGGCGAGATGTGCCGCTCGGCGGAGCTGGTCAAGGAGTTCGACGACGCCGCGCTCGAAGCGTTGACGACCTCCCACTGGCCGGGCAACGTTCGAGAGCTTCGCAACGCCGTCGAAAGAGCGTTCATCCTCGCCCGCGACGTGATTACGCCCGACTGCCTGCCGGCGGAGTGCCGTCAGACGGCTTTGGGACCGCGGGTCGAGCTTCAGGCCCGCGTCGGGACGCCTCTCGACGACGTCATTCAAAGCCACACCCTGGCCACGCTCGAGCATTTCGAGGGCAACAAGAAACAAGCCGCGGCAGCTCTCGGGATCAGTCTGAAGACTCTCTACAACCGACTCAAGTCGTACGACCCGGATGATCCGGTCGACGATCGCTGAGCCCCGGCCGGAAGCAGCGTGAAAGCGACGGCCCACGATCTCGGGTGGTTCCTGAGGATTCCCGGTTGGTTGGCCGTCCCGCCCATTCTGGTGGGTGTGACGAGGGCCGAGTGGGACGCGGTGGCTGCTCTCGCGTGGATGGCGGCACCGGTGTTGGCCGTAGGATTTCTCGTCGAGCGTTTGGATCCGGGAGATGGCGGTCCTAAGACCGCCATGCGCGCGACGGCGATCGGATGGCTCGTGGTCGGCGCCGTCTCCGCGATCCCGTTCTTTCTCTGGGCATCCGGACAGGCGGAGGCGTCGCAGGATGCCGGAATCGCGGCGTCGTGGATCGACGCCTTCTTCGAGGGCATGTCCGGAATCACGAGCACCGGTCTCACCGTCGTGTCCGACCCATCGAGGCTCCCGTGGAGCCTTCAGCTCTGGAGGTCTCTCCTCGAGTGGATCGGCGGCGTCGGGGTGGTCGTGCTTGCCCTGACGTTCGTAGATCCAGCGAATCCGGTCGACGCCCTCTACGCTGCAGAAGGTCGGCGGCGACGTTTGGGGCCGTCCCTGCGCTCGACGAGTCGACGGATCTGGGGCCTCTACGTGGCGCTTTCGATCGCGGCCGTTGCGGCGCTCTCGATCTCGGGTGTCAACCCCTGGGTTTCCCTCAACCACGGTTTGACCGGGATCTCGACCGGAGGCTTCACCCTCAGCGCTGACAGCGTTCAGGGGGCCACCACCGCGACGATGCTGGTGATGATGGTCACGATGGTCACCGGCGCGACGAGCTTCGGGCTCATGCGGATGGCGGCGGTCGAACGACGCGGGGCGGCGCTCATGCGCGGCGTGCAGCTCCCCATCTTCGCGGGTCTGCTCGGCGCCGGGATCGGGCTGGTGTGGATGATCGCACCGGACCAGCGCTGGCTCGACGGTGCGTTCCAGTGGGTGAGCGCTCTGGCCACCTGCGGCTTCTCGGCAACTCCGGTGGGTGAGATGACCGCGGCCGCGCAGCTCGCGCTGATCGGCGCCATGCTCGTCGGTGGCATGGCGGGCTCGACCGCAGGGGGCATCAAGATCGAACGTCTCGCGGTCCTTGCGCAGGATCTGTGGTGGAAGGTCCGCCACGGTTCGAAGGCGCTCGAGATCCGTGTCGACGATGGTCTCATCCGGAACGAGGATGCCCGGTGCCGAGTGCGCTCGGCGGGTCGACTGGCGCTGCTCTTCGTGGCCACCCTGGCCCTCGGGACGGCCGCGCTGGCCATTGCCGACGGGCGTGCGCACTCGTTGTTGACCTACCTCTTCGAGGCGACCTCCGCCATCGGTTGCGTCGGGCTTTCGTCCGGACTGACCGGCGCGGATCTCGGGACGGCCCCGAAGCTCGTGCTGATCCTACTGATGTGGGTCGGCCGGCTCGAGATCATGGCGGTGGCTGTCCTGGTCGCGACGCCGGCGCCGTTGGACGAGGATCTTCTCGTCGGGCGCCCGGCAAAAGACGACAACTCAGAGCACGGCGGCGACGATCTGCGTTGATCGAAATCCAATCCTGGTCATTCCATTCGGGCCGGGTCGTGGAGGCGCCTACGGCCCGCGTCATTCACTCGAGTAACGTCCGCGTCACAAGACAGAGCCGAGCACGAGGGCGGTGACGAAACCCAAGACCATCAGCCAGAAGAAACCGCCGAAGACCTTGGCAACGGCTTCCGCGCGCCTCCGCTCGACGTTCTCGGACACCGCTGGCCGCCGAGGGACCCTGGGCGCACCGGACGCCATGATGATGCTCGCAACCAGCAGCGAAATGCCGAGGGCCGGCAACCAGCCACCTCCCCACGGCAGGCTCGCGATGGGACGAATCCACGTCGACCCGACGATGGCGGCGAGGAAGATCGTCAGAAACGAAAATCCCAGCGCTGCCACGATGCCGCTGTCGGGTTGCGCCGGATGGCGCCATCCGAAAAATACGGCCACGACAACGCTGAAGACCGTAGCGGCGAACAGCGCGAAGAAGAAGTCTGTGATCAGCATCTCGATCGTGCTCTCCTCTCGCCAGACATCGTGCCGAACGGGTGCGCAGAAGACCATCCGACCGCGCCCGATCGGAGGACCGGGGAAGTCCCGATCACGTCTGCGGGGTTGGGGCCCACCCCGGTCGTGCGAAGCGGGCAGACTCCACTCGAGAGGATCGGTCGGGGCATGCCCCCACGCGGGGACCGGTGCGTCCCGGATTTTTCAATTGCGAAGAAGCTGATGTGATGTGAGCCGGAGGTCGGCAATGAACGTCACCACGAATCGCCAACGCATCGCTCACGACTGGTCGGTTCTCAAAGGCCAGATCAAGGAGCAATGGGGCAAGCTCACCGACGATGACCTTCTCGCCATCGCGGGTCAGCGGGAGCAGCTGCTCGCGCGTATTCGTTCGCAGTACAGCCTGGCGGCCGACGAAGCGGAACGCCAAGTCGAAGAATGGGAGAACAAGGTTGGCTTGCGGACAACCCGGGTGGAATGAGATGTCGACCACCGAGGATCCGCAACTACCACAGCACGAGGAGCCAGGGAGTCACACCATGCGCGAAAGCGGATTCAGTCTATCGGTGGACCTGCCGGACCTCGATCACGAGGAAGCGACCCGACGTGTCGTCGAGAAGCTCGACGATGAGGGTTTCGGGATCCTGACCGAGATCAATGTCAAGGACACACTTAAAAAAAAGCTCAACGTTGAGTACCCCCGGTACGTCATTCTGGGTGCGTGCAATCCTCCGCTCGCCCACCGTGCGCTCGCGGCCGAGCTCGACATCGGTGTGCTGCTGCCATGCAACGTGGTCGTGGCCGAACGCCCAGGCGGCGGTTCCATCGTCAGCGCCATGGATCCGGTCGCGGCCTTCGAGCTGATCGACAATCCGACGGTCGAACCCATCGCCAGGGAAGTCCGCCAGAAGCTGGAGCGCGTCCTCGAACAGCTCCCCTGATTGCCTGTAGAAGGGCTCATTCATCGGCTTGCCGATGACGAGAAACTGCATGCGGCCCGGCTGGACGAGCTCCGTCGGACCCTCCACAAAGACAAGCGCAGGGAGCTGACCGAGGACGAGCGCGATCCACAGAAGGTGCACGTTCGGATCAGAGGCCCATGATGCCGTGACTCGCGAGAACGCCGAGCTCGATGAGGTCGCTCGATCACCGGTGCGAACGCAAGGACGCCCCGAAAGAGCGATCACTGCCGAGCGATGGACCAGTCTGACGAAACAGGGAGTCAGCTGCGACCGGTGGTGCACCTGTCCTGTCCTGGGTGCTGCCCCGAATCAGCGCGGGGACCCGCCACGGTATTCTGGAGCCGGATCGGCGATGGACGGGACCCAAGGAGGAGTCGTGGGGAGACAGCGTGTGATCGTTCCCGGCGAAACCGTGTGGCGGACCGCGAACGCAGAGCGTCTCGGTTTCATCATCGATGCGCGCGACTACTTCGCTGCCTTCGTCGATGCGGTCCAGCGAGCCCGAGAATCCGTGATGATCCTCGCCTGGGACGTCGACAGCCGGCTCAGCCTGATCCGGGATGGCGACGACGACGGGTTCGAGTTCGCGGCGATGCTCGCCGAGGTCCTCGAGCGTCGACCGGAGCTGCACATTCACATCCTATGTTGGGATTTCTCGACGATCTACGCCATGGAGCGGGAGCTCCTGTCGCAGTTTCGCATGGACTGGATGGTCCACGACCGGCTGCACTTCAGCTATGACGGCAACTATCCGCCGATGGGGTCGCTGCACGAGAAGCTGGTCGTCATCGATGACCGGGTGGCATTCATCGGCGGAATCGATCTCGGCCCCAGGCGGTGGGACACCCCGGACCACGCCCCGGATGACGAGCGGAGAGTGTCGCCGGCCGGGACAACCTATCGCCCGTTCCACGACGTCCAGGCGATCGTGCAGGGAGAGGTGGCGCGAGTCCTCGGCGACTTCGCCCGCCGCCGGTGGCGTCGTGCGACCGGCGACCGGCTCGATGCGCCGCGGAAGGACGGTGATCCGTGGCCGACCGAGGTCGAGGCCGCCGTCGAGGACCTTGAGGTCGCCCTCGTCCGGACCCGACCCGAGCACGACGGGCGAGCAGCGATGTCACACACCCTCCGATTCCACGAGCGCCTCTTCGAGCTCGCCGACGAGCGGATCTACGTCGAGAATCAATTTTTGACATCGCAGGCGATCGCCGATGCGCTGGCCGGCGCCCTCGAGCGCGACCCGCCACCCGAGACCCTCCTCGTGACGGCCAGGGAGAACTCGGGGTGGCTCGAGACCGCGGTGATGGGAGGTTTGCGGACAACGTTCTGCCGCCGGCTCCACGAAGCCGATCAGCACGGCCGGTTGCGCATCTGCTCGCCGAGAATCGACCGCGAGGTCTGGCCCAACGTCCACACCAAGCTGACCATCGTCGACGACCGATGGGCCTACCTCGGCTCGGCGAACTTCGCCAATCGCTCCATGGGCTTGGACACGGAGTGCGGCCTCGGCCTCGACGGCGCCGATCGAGAGGATCTTCGCGCGGCCCTACGCGGGCTCCGCCATCAGCTCCTCGCCGAGCACCTCGACATCGAGCCCGATGCGTATCGAGAGAAAGAGGACGAACTCGGCATGCTGGGCGCTGTCGAAGCCCTCCGGGGCGGCGTGCGGACCCTCGAGAATCTCGAGATCGAGGGGGACGGTCTCAGCGCCATGCTCGAGCCCGTTGCCCGTCTTGCCGACCCCGATCGGCCGCCCCGCCTGACGGATCTGTTCAATGAGTTTCTCTGAAGCGCGGGATCCGAGCGGCGGTTCGTTGCTGACGCTGGTCGGCCTCGTCGTCGCCCTCGCCGCTGCAGGCGTGCTCGCCGGCCGCTGGTTGGTGCGGCGGGCCGACCGGTGATCCGAGTCGCCACCTACAACGTGCACGGGCTCGTCGGTCGGGACGGTCGACGGGACCCGGGGCGCATCGCGGCGGTGATCCGCGGTTTAGACTGCGACGCCGTCGGATTGCAGGAGGTGGACAGCCGCGGCGCCCGTACGACCCTCGGCGAGCTCGAACGTCGGACCGGGATGGAGGCCGTGGCCGGCTCGACCATCGTCGAGTCGGACGGCGAGTACGGCAACGCCCTGCTGACGACGGCGCGGATCCTCGACCTTGATCGTCACGACCTGACTGTCCAGGGGAGAGAGCCTCGTGGAGCGATCGAGGCTCGGCTCGAGACTCCCACGGAATCGGCGTTCACCATGATTGTGACCCATCTCGGGCTCAAGAGACGGGAGCGGCACCTGCAGGTGGAACGGCTGCTCGAAATCTGCGGCAACGAACGGCTTCGTCGTCCTTTGGTGGTCGCCGGCGACTTCAACGAGTGGTGGCCGTTCGGAGGACTGCTTGGGCCGCTCCGCTCCGTTCTCGATCCCTGCCCCGCCGTCGCGACCTTTCCTGCTCACCGGCCGGTTCTCGCCCTCGACCGGATCTGGACCGCGCTTCACGGGCGCCGATCTCGCGTCCGCGCCGTTCGGACCGCCCTGACCAGGGTGGCGTCGGACCACCTGCCGCTCATCGCCGATCTCGAGCTCTGAGCTTGTTCTGACGAGTGTTCACCCGAAGCTGGATGGTAGGGCCTCAGTCGTCTGAATCGGCGGCCTCGGATCATTCACGGAGCGTTTCCTTGACCTGACCGGAGAAGAACCACAGCGGGATGTTCACCGTCTTCTCCTCGTCGACCGAGAGCTCCACCGGTCCGAGATCGGCGGTGTCGCTCTCACCGGTGTAACTGAAGCCACCGTAGACCACGGCGAGAATCCCGCCGACGACGAGGATGATGCCGATGAGGATGCGAATGTTGAGGGTCGTCGTGAACTCCTTCTTTGCTGTCACGACCGTCCATGCCTGCGAGGGCCGGCGAGTCGACTACCCGCGGGTTGGACGGCAGGGATGGACGTGGTCGTCGACTCGTGAGTGCGCAAGCGGCATGCCAGGGCTGTTGGTCCGGGTGATCCCCGGGCGTCGGAGTGGTAGAGGCGAGCAAGCTCGCCCTCGACGAGGCGGGTATCGAGATCCCGTTCCCCCACCTCCAGCTCTTCGTCGACAACATCGAGAGCCAGGTGTGGGACAGCGCGACACGGTTCACCGATGGGTGGTGGTGCCAAGCTCGATCCGCTTGGATTGAACCCGCCTGGACCCTCAGGTCGGAAACAGCCGCGGCACCAACAACCAGGCGGTCATCGCCGACGCGAGGTGGACGATGACGGCGGCCCAGACGCTTCCGGAACGCTCACGGGCGAAACCGCAGGACAACCCCATCACACAAGCCGCGAGTGCCCACAGGGCGACGGAGACGGATCTGTCCTTGAGCCGGAAGGGCGGCAGGGTCGTCAGCATGATCGCGCCGGTCGAAAGAAGCGCTGTCACGAGATTCGGGACCGACAGGAACCGACGCCCGGTCCACAGCATGGCGGGGTGGGTGGTGATCATGATTCCCTGGCACAGCCCTCGAAAGAGCAGCTCGAATCCCACGATGCCTCCGACCGCAGCCGGCAGGAGCCGCCAATCGGCAGCGTGGACCGGCGCACCGGCGAAGGCGAGCTGGAGCGGCGTCCAGGCGCCGCCGGCCAGGCTCGCGGCACCCGCCGCCGGCAGGAGAAGAAGGAACGACCAGCTGCGGGGGCGCCCGAGGCCGGGATGGGTCCACCAGCGTGATCTCGCGAACCACAGGGCGAGGAGCGCAAGGCCCAGAAGTGCGGATCCGCCGGCGAGGAGCCCGGGTGGTTGCGAGTCAGAGAATCCACCGAGCTCCCAGCTCCCGCTCGCAAGCAGCGCGAGTGCCATGGCGAGTGCCGCGATCGCGGAGGCGGCGAGAATCGAGGAGATACGTCTCCCCCGACCGGGCGGGTCGTACACCCGGCGGCAGGCACCCATGATCGCATCGAGGGAGAGGCCCGTCCCGTCTGCACGTGGAGAGCCGCCGATGTCCTCGGGGCCGCCCCAGCGCTGGTCGCCCCGAGCATGCGGGTCCACGAGGTTGAGGCGGCGATAGAGGTCGTTGAGAGTCGTGCCGAGAAACGGATCCGTCTGGCGGAGGGTGTAGACGCCGTGTCCTTTCTCCAGGACGATCAGCCCGAGACGATCTCCGTGGATGTCCCTGAGCTTGGACTCCACCTCGTAGATGCCCGCCGACGATCGGCAGCCGATGGCGACGCGCTGCGGAGCGATCCAGGTGCGGCTCAGCTCCTCGATCTCGAGGCTGATCTCGAGATCCTCGGCGGTGAAGAAGGCCTCGTCGATCCGGCGAAGCGCAGAGGCCGTGAACTCGAGCACGTCGAGATCCTCCCACGAGGCGTCCCGCTTGTGCGCGATCTCGTCCTGCCGGAGCCGCTGGATGATCGCCATCGTCGACTGTTGGAGATCGTCCGGGAAGCCCGTGAGCTCGGCGAGATCGAGGCCGAGGCCATCGATGACGCCCTCCAGTCGCACCAGGGGCATCAGACGACGTCATGCCGCTCATTGTACCGGTCGCCCGCTGTTTCGGCCTCCGGCGGCAGACAGCGGTTTGGAAATCCGAAAACCGGGTTGTCATTCTTACATCTCGCCGCCGTCGGTCGCCTGCAAACTCGGGGGCGTAGCCTGGAACGTGTCTTGCTTTGTTTCTTGCAGACGCCGGGGCCCGCTGAGCAATCCCGCTTTGCCGGAGGCCGGCACCAACGCGAGAAAGGAGTCTGATCATCCGAACTCGAAAACGACTGTTTCGTGAACCACCACCGAAGCCCGAGCACAGGGTCAATCGCAGAATCCGCATCTCACCCGTCCGGGTCATTGCTCCCGACGGCGAGCAGATCGGCGTCCTGCCGGTCGAGGAGGCCTTCGAGAAAGCCAGGGAACACAATCTCGACCTGGTCGAGGTGTCGCCCAACGTGCGCCCACCGGTGTGCAAGATCATGGACTACGGTCAGTTCAAGTACGAGCGCGATCAACGTGAGAAGATCGCCAAAAAGCGCCAGACGCGGATCGAGGTCAAGGAGGTCAAGTTCCGACCCAACATCGGCGATCACGACTTCAAGACCAAACTCAATCGGGCGCGCTCCTTCCTCGACAGCGGCAACCACGTTCGCCTGACGGTCATGTTCAGGATGCGGGAGATGCGTCGCCCCGAGAACGGCTTCCGGCTGCTCGACAAGGCCACTGAAGAGCTCGACGACGTTGCGGACATCGCGTCGCCGCCGCCGAAAGATCTCTCCGGGCGCGATCTCTCGATGGTGGTCAAGCCGGCGAGTTGACCCTCTCCGTCCTGTCCACGGCGCATCGGAGCGTTCGCTCTGCGAAAGCGCGCAGCCCACAAGAGACGAGAAAAGGACGGGGTCACGAAGACGCGCGTCGATCCGATCATCCGAGGAGGACATCATGCCCACGAGAGACGAGTATGTCGAAAAGATGAAAACCCGCTTGGACGAATGGAACCAGGAGATCGACCGACTCGAGGCGAAGCTCGCCGATGCCGAGGAGGAAACGAGGACCCGGCTCGAACCGTACATGGCGAAGGCGCGAGATTCGCGGGATCGCGTGGTGGCCAAGCTCGCGGAGCTCAAACAGTCCGGTGAGGCCTCCTTCGATGCGACGAGGGACGAGGTCGAGCACGTCTGGAAGACCTTCAAGCAGTCGGTCAACTATTTCAAGTCCCAGCTCTGAGAATGGACGGTGCCGGGATGGTGCCATCCTTTTCCCATCCGCACGTCTGGCGAATGGGTACATTGGGGATGCCCAAGATTTGGACCTGACAACATTCCAATCAGTCATGGTGACCGATGGACAGGCGTTCATGCGATGGCTTGTTCGTCGTTTTCGATTCACCGATCGGACCGGAGCCCTACCCATTTAATGAAGGTCGAAGCTCCAGTACTTTTCGACGTGTGATTTCCCGGAAGAGTGCTCATCACGGTTGATCGCAGCTGGAAGGCGAGTCGCAGCCTCAGGGCGAAGAGCCCCTCGGATTCGGTTCCTGACGATCGAGGCGGAGGGCGAGGTAGGCCGGTGGACCCGACGGCGTCTTGTCGTCGTTCCAGGCGGCCGGCAGCTCGACCAGCCGGGTCACGGCGGCGCCGGCATCGGTGAGCGCGTTGCAGTAGTCCTGCAGCGTCCAATGGTGGTCGGTGATCGTCGCTTCCTCTCCGTTGGATTCCGTCCCGAGTTGGACCTCGTAGGCGGCCCCGGACCGCCAGTAGTCGTAATCCTCGGGAAGCTCGTAGCGAAAGGTACCGTAGTCCCGATGGCGAAAGCACGGATGGGTGAGAACCACGAGGAGCCGACCGCCGGGCCGGATCGCGCCGACGAGCGCCCGCGACACCGACACCAACCGGTCCATTGAATCGCACATCATGAGGGCCAGGCTCGACAGCGCCGCGTCGAAACCGCTCTTCTCTGCGACCACATCCTCGTTGCCGCGCTCGATGACGATCCGCGCCCGCACCTCGTCATCGAGGCCGGAAACCAGAGCCCGTGCCGCATCGACCATCTCGTCGCTCTCATCGATCCCGACGATGCAATCCGCACCGGCCTCTGCCAGGGCCACCGTCAGCCCACCCGGACCACAACCGAAGTCGAGAACCCGTTGGCCACCGAGATCTCCGAGCAGCTCCGGAACAATAGATTGGAGAACCGCCACATGTTTCTGCCGCCCAAGCTCGGCGTACGCGCGCGCTGTCTCGTTATTCCAGGGCATCGATGAAAACCCTCCCCGTCAGGTGCCGATCATCCGAATCTCGCAAACCTCGACGAGGTTTGCCCGAAGGGCAGGCGCCGGAAACCGGCGCCGAAGATCCCGACGAAGACGGTCGCAACGACGAACGCGACCAGAAGATCCGCCACAAGAGTGTGCTGACTCACTCACCCATCGTATCGGCGGCCGTCGCAATCGACGAATCGGTGGCGACCCTCCCCGGGGTCTGGGGATTGCCCCCATGGCAGATCTTCGAGCGCGGAAAGAAACTGTATGCATGGAACATACGCAGCTGACATTCGGCCAAGTCGTGGAAACCGCGCGAGACCGGGGATTCGAACTCTACGATTCCAGAGGGCTTCCCATCGGACCCGGGCTCGGCTCCCTGCTCAACGAAGAGAACGTTCCGGAAGAACCGGTGATGATCGACATCCGACGAACACCAGGGGATCAAGACTGGGGCATTCTGGCGTACTTCGTGGTCCGGGACCAGGTCTTCTGCGTGTGGGGCGAGTGGTCGCGGGTCGACGAGTTCGAAGAGCTGGTGATCGATCCGAAAGGGATGCCGAACTGACGGCCGGACTTCTCACAAGAATCGGAGCGCAGCTGTTTCGGAGTGCGGAGAATCCTTGCGCCCATCTCCGGCTCGAAGGACCCCCACTGCGAGGCGCCACGCACAGCGCGGGCCCGGCACCCTTTCTGTTCGACCGCTCGTCATCTGGGGAGCGGTAGCGCGTCGTCCGATGACCGGCCGGGGTTCTCAATGGCGTCCTCTTCGATCCGCGCCGCCTCGGGGGTTTCCAGGAGTTCGCCGATAAAAACACTCGAGTTCTTGACGAAGAACACCACCGGCAGGTCTCCGGCGAGTTGCTCGAGCCGTTCGGCGTAGGCTGCTTCGCCGCCTGCCTCGGGCACCTGCAGACCGAGGAAGACCACCGAGGCCTCCGCGCTCTCGCGGTGAATGACCTCAGCCACGGTGACATCGTCTGGCTTCAGCACCACCCGAACCTCCGCTTCGATTCGGATTTTCGGCACGAGGTCTTCGAGGCTTCTCTCAGTCCGGCGTTTCATGAGCTCGGTCGAAGCGACGCTCATCACGCGAATCGTCGCGTCCCGCCAGTCGGAATTAGCGTGCAGCAGATGAGCGAGCAAGAGCAGAAGATCACCGTTGCGCTCGAGGCCTCCCCACCACACGTGGATCGACAGCTCGTCCCTCGGGAGAATGTGCTTTGGTTGGATCCGACCGAGTATGAAGCTCTTGTTGAGGCGCTCGAGCCGACGCATGACGCGAAGAAAATCAGCACGCAGGGCCGCCGACTCGGGCCATCCCAACAGAACGGTGTTGCTCGCCATTCCCGCCATGCCGTTCGCCTGGGCGACATTGACGATCCCTTCGGTCACCGTCCGAACCGCGTGCACCTCTGGGAAGACCACAATGCCCTCCGCGTCGATCACGGACATGATGCGCTCGCGCTGTTCCTCGAGGTCGAGGTCGTCGGTTTCGAGATCACCAGCCTGCAGATTGCAGACTGTGACAACGCCGCGCCCCTGGCTGAACCAGTCGCTGAAACGGACGAGATCGAGCTCCTTGACCGGATCGACGACGAAGGTCAGCAGGTGAGGCCGCCAGTTGCGGGCGCTCATGGGTCGGCCGTCGAGACGAATCAACGCCCACCGAATCAGCGCTTCGTACAAACCGCGCCGGCTGTCGCCCCATCGAGCCTGTTGGCCTCGACGGGATAGAATCCCCCACAACAGCACCTCGGCCAGCAGTGCCAAGGCGCCGGCCACGGGACTGATCAGCACCATCACTGCGGCGCACGCCACGCCGACCGCCATGGTCAGCCACCACGGCACCCTGATTTTCGGACGCCACGATGGATCGCCGCTGAGAAATTCGAACGAAGCCGCGATGTTGATGGTTCCGTAGACCGTGAGGAAGAACATGGACACGACCGTGGCCACGGCGTTGAGGTTGCCGAGGAAGACCGCTCCGACGGCGATGGCGAGAGTGACGACCATCCCGGGCATGAGCTCTCTTCCATCAACCGACCGCGTTCCGAGCGCTCGCGGAGCGAGGCCGTCCCGGGCCAGAGCCTGGAGAGTGCGGGGCGCCGCCAGAACCGAGCCGACCGCCGACGAGAAGATCGCAGCCCAGAGCCCGGGGAGAATCAGCCATGGGCCGAAAACCGCAATCTTCGACCACACCATGGGCTCGCTGCGGAGGTCGGCGAGATCGGCACCCAGAATCAGCAGCACCGGCACCGCAAGATAGACGGCGAGGCCGGTGGCGACCGCTGCGATGGATCCGAGAGGTATCGACCTGCTGGGATCGCGCAGGTCTCCGGACAGTCCGAGCCCCACCATTACGCCGGTGACCGCGGGAAAGAAGATCGCGAATCCGCGCCAGAACCCGACCTCTCCACTCGGTCCTTGCAGGAAGGACGACCCGCTCTCGGGAGCATGCATGACGACGCCTATGGCGAGTGCGAGCAACGACAGGATGACGAACGCCATCAGCACGACCTGGGCGCGGAGCGCGCGCTCGGCGCCGGTGATGGCGAGGACCCAGACGCCGATGACCACGACCAGCGCGACCGGCATCACCGGAAGCGCCGGCCACACCATCCGGAACGACTCGGCCAAGCCATAGGCGTACAGGGTCACCGAAAAGGCCTGCGAGAGAAACAGCGGGACCCCGATCGCACCCCCAAGCTCGAGCCCGAGGCTGCGGGAGATGATGAAGTAGGCGCCGCCGACACCCACCTTGGCGTTGGTGGCGACGGCGGAGAACGCGAGGGTGGTGGTCAGTGTGATCGCGTTCGCAAGCAGGATCACCGCGACAATCCGGACGAGACCGAGGTGGCCGACGAGCCAGCCGACCCGCAGGTACATGATGACGCCGAGAATTGTCAGAATCGTCGGGGTGAAAACCCCGAGAAAGGTACCGAGCTTTCGTTCGGACGTCATCAAGCCTCCTGCCGACTTCCCCGGTTTCGAGCCGTCAAGGGTGGTCGAGTTTCCTCAGCCCTCACATGATCGAAGCTCGCCGCCGCAAACCTGACGATCGCTCTGCCCCGCCGGTTGGTATCCTCAGTCGGACCTTGCTTTCAGAATACGGCACGTTACGAGAGCCGCAAGGGCACCGCCGGCCAGCCACAGCACCCGGGGTTGGGTCACGGCGTCCCAGGCGTCGGTGGCAACCGCCCCTGACGGCCGGTAGCGAAGATAGTCGGAGGAACGCTCGAGGCGGCGCGCGATGGCGTGCGCTTCGCCGTCTCGGTCGAGCTGTCGGCCGAGCTCGCGCACCTGTTGCGCGACGTTCTCGACAAGCCTCGCGGTCTCGAGCTTGAGCTCGTCGGCGGGCGGTTCGACGCGGTCTCGAAACCGAGCCGCCTGCTCCCGGGCGATGCCGCGACCGGTGGTCTCCGCCACTTTCTCAGTCAATTTTTGTTCTGTCATCGTCGGCTGCCTTTCACTTTCGGGTGGATGGATCCGTCTGGGGAATGCTCCGCTTGCCGTCGGCGAGTTCCGTGGGCCAAAACCTCGTTCACGGCGACAACATCCGGGTCAGATCGACATCAGGGTCACCGATGTCGGCAGCAGAGAGGCGCCGGCCGAGCTGCATGAGCTCGTGCAACGCGTTGAGCTGTCGGTCGCGTCCGGCGGCGGCAGCGCCCGCAAGAACGCGGCCGTCCCGTAGATAGAAAACGGTGAAATCGAAGTTTTCCAGACTGCCGTGAACAATCTCCTCATCCCAGGACTCGGCGTGGCCGACATAGCCGAGGCCGGCGCCGAACTGCATGGTCCAGAAGAACGGTACGCCGCGAAACGGCTGTGCCTCACCGGCCAGATTGCGACCGGCGATCATCCCCTGTTGCTGGGCCGTCCGCCAGTGCTCGATTCGGATCGGTTCGCCGGTCCGGAAGTCGGGATACGTCGCGATGTCGCCGGCGGCGAAAACTCCCGGCGCAACCCGCATCAGCTCGTCCACCATGACCGAACCGTCGTCTTCGAGCTCGACGCCTTCGAGACCGTCCGTGGCCGGACGACCACCGATCCCAACGACCACGAGCTCGGTGGCGAGACTCTCGCCGGTGTCGAGAACCACTGCCTCGACCTTCTCATTGCCGTCGATCTTGGCCACATTCCTCCCGAGTCTGAACTCAACTCCGTTGGCCGCGTGGATCTCCTTGAGCGCCTCTCCGACTCGCACACCCATGACCGACGCGAACGGCACCTCATCCGGTGCCACCACGGTCACCCGGGAGACGCCGCGTTGTGTCAGACTCGCCGCCACCTCCATGCCGATAAAGCTCGCCCCAACCACAACCACGTGCTCGGCGGCGTCAGCACGGCGCGCGATACGCTCGCTGTCAGTACGGGTTCTCAGCGTCAACACACCGTCGAGCTCGGCGCCCGGTACCGGTAGACGACGCGGGCGGCTCCCCATGGCCAGCAGCAGGCCGTCGGCCTCGATCGCTGAACCTCCCGGCAGCGCGATCCGGCGGCTTTGCACGTCGATGACGTTCAGTCTCTGATGGACGAGCTCGATGCCGGCGTCGCGAAAAAAGGTCTCGGGTTTGAGAGGCAGCCATACGGCCGGGGCCTCGCCGGCGAGGTAGCCCTTGGAGCAGTGCGTTCGGTCGTACGGATCGTGCGGATCGTCGCTGACCATGATCAGACGACCCTGAAACCCGCATCGTCTCAGCTCCTGGGCGCCCGTCACACCGGCCGCTCCGCCCCCGACGATCACCACCGTACGAGGGTCGGCTGCACGGTCCTCACGCGCAACTTCCGGCTGCCGCGGCTTCGGCCCGTCGTCCGGGGCATCGCCCGGGATGTCGACCCACACCTCGTCGCCCAGGATCTCGACGTCGAAGACCTCGAGACGGTCCAGGGAGGGCGGCTCGAGGAGCTCGCCGTCGGAAGCGCGGAAAACCGCCTGGTGCCAGGGACAGACAAGGCGATTGCCACTCAGAAGCCCGTCGGCGAGTGGCGCGTCTTGATGTGGACATCTGCCGCTGAAGGCGCGAATCTCCCCCTGTGCTCGAAGCAGGATGAGCTCGAACTCGCCCGCAGTAGCCGAGTGGACTCGACCGTCCTTGATGTCTTCGGTTGATGCGACGCGGATCATGGCCATGGCAACTCTCCTCTGGTTTCATGGAATCGGGAGCACCGGCGGGAAATCGACAACTATCCGGTTTCGGACCAGCGTTGCCCCGCCGTCGTAGGCGGCTTGCGTCGCCGAGTCGCGCTCACGCCAGCTGCCGACGGTGCCGGTCAGAACGGCGACCCCTTCGTCCACCTCGACGACGATGTCGTCACCGTCGATCTCGGTGCTCCACCACAGTCGGGTTTCGATGTTGCGGCATATCGAAGCGTCGGTCGCGGAGAACGCCGACAACGGCCGATACCAGGGCTGCCCGACATACGGAGGCCTGTTCGCCAATCGTCCGTCATTCGCGGGCGCCACGGGCTCGAGAACGTCGAGGTGATTCTTGATTTCCATAACGCCGACAATGCCCGCAGCAATCTCTTCGGCTCTGGCCCGGTCGAACAGGTCGTCCACCGCGCCCGTGAGATAGACGGTGCCCCCGAATGCAGCGACACCGATGTCAAATCGCTCGACAAATGGATCGCGCTCCAAAGCTGCGCTGACCAGCAACGCGAGCTCGCCATCCGGCAGGAGAATCTCGGGAAGGAAGAGATCCGAGCGGAGCTGCAGCCGGTTCACGACTCCGGTCACCCCTGTGGTGTTGCGCGCGTCCTCCGCTGCAGCCCATCGCTCCCGCAGGCTGGAGACTCGGCCCCGGAGGGTGACCTCACCGCCATCGACGGCGAGCCGGATGTTTGCGGCCTCGACCCTCGGATCCAGCGTCAACGCGGCATTGACGGCCGCGGCGATCTCGTCATCTGTCGGCGGCGCGCTGGCCAACGGACGAATCCCGACCGCCCCGGCGCCGCAGTCAACGATCTCGAGACCTCCGGCGTCCACGTCGGTCACTCCGGCAACCCACGCGTCTTTCGCCGCCAATACCTTTTCACCGAGACTGCAGGCCGCCCCCGTGAGCACAGCGGTTCCGTCTTTTACCCGCACGCGGATGATCGAGCGGCTCAGATAGGCATCCCATCTCAGCATCGCCTCGATCTCCTTTTCCACCTCGAAGTCGCTCCGACTCCTGGCGTTCTCGACCGTGATGCTGTTGTCGACCTCGCGAACACCACGAACATTGCCCGCGATTCGGCCGGCAAGACGCTTTTCAGACCACGAATCGACAACGCCCGTCAGTTCCACGGATCCGTCGGCGACCTCGA
Source organism: Thermoanaerobaculales bacterium (assembly GCA_036351195.1). Lineage (GTDB taxonomy): Bacteria > Acidobacteriota > Thermoanaerobaculia > Thermoanaerobaculales > Sulfomarinibacteraceae > JAHECW01. Next base: position 34,279 of record JAZBOQ010000267.1, read on the forward strand.
CCTCGACCTCCCATTCCTCGGTGGCGGGATCGAGGAACAACGCCTCACGGACATCGGCTTTGAGAGACTCGTCCGAGACGTCCCAGATCGGTACGACTCGAATGCGATCGATCACCGACCGGACCCCGCGGATGACCGAGGCGAGCTCGACCGCCCGCTGTTTTGCGGTGACGTTGGTGGTCGTGCCATCGAGCTCGACAACGCCGCTCTCCACGGTGATTTCTATCCGGTGCAGAGGAACGGCCGGATCCGACAGAAGCCGATCTTCGACCGCGTCCGAGATGCCCAGATCGGTCACCTCGGAGACCGCCCCGGTGGCTGGCCCGGGAAGGGCGAAAACGATCACCGCGAGCAGCGCCATGCAGACGCCGATCGCACTCTCGGTTGTCGGGTGAAAGGGGCTTCTCATGAGACTCGCTCCTCGTGATCTTCCTTCGGTTGGTCGTCGTTCAACCTCTCGCGATCCGCCGATGACGCTCGGGGCTCGCAGCTGACCAGAGCCGGACCGGTGTGGGTCTCGAGGTGGAGGGTTCGGGTCGGGAAGGCGAAATCGATCCCGTGCTCTTCGAATCGCCGGCACAGCTCGAGGTTGATGTGCTGTTGGCAGTCCATATACACGTTGTAGTCCGGCTGAAGCACGTAATAGACCACCTCGAAGAGATAGGCCGAGTCACCGAACTCCTTGAAGTGGGCGCGGTCGAAGCGGGTCTCGGGCGTGTCTTCGATGATGGCCCGAACCATCGGCGGAATCGCCTCGAGCTGTTGCGGTGTCGTCTGGTAGAGGACGCCGAAAGAGAAGACCACCCGGCGTTCCCGCATCTTCTTGTAGTTCCTGATGCGCGAGCTCAGCAGGTCCGAGTTCGAGAAGACAAGCTGCTCACCGGAGAGACTGACGACCCGCGTGGTTTTCAGACCGATCCGAGAGACCGTGCCGAGCTTGTCGTCGACGATGATGAAATCACCGGTCACGAAGGGCTTGTCCAGAGCGATGGAGAGCGATGCGAAGAGATCTCCGAGCACGTTCTGGAGCGCCAGAGCAACAGCGACACCGCCGATCCCCAGGCCGGCGAGGAGTGCGCTGACGTTGTAGCCGAGGTTGTCGAGGATGAAGACGACGACCGCGACCCACAGCGCACCCCGCACCAGATAGGAGAGTCCTTGAAACGTGGTGATGGCGCCGGGGTCGGTCTCGCTCAGGCGTTCCCGCTGGTCTTCGAGCCAGAGCGACACCGCCCGCTGTCCCCAGACCCCGATCTGGACCGTAACGGCAATCACCGCGGTGAAACGGCGTACGTCGGCGGCGGTGCCCTGGAGCTCGACAAGATAGGCCGCAACGAGCACGCCGACGACACCGAAGAACAGCTTCGTCGTCGACCGAACGACACCGACGAGGATGTCGTCGGCCGAGCTCCGAGTCTTTCCGGCAAAGCGATCGAGACGGTCAGCGATACGACCGGTCACGAATCGCAGGAGAAGCGCGAAGACGATCCCAAAGACGGAGGCGAGCAGCCACCGCCAACCCGGATTCCCAGCGATGACGGTGCCCAGAACGGGCCAATCGCCGAGGGTGGATGAGAGCCAGTCGAAGCCTGTTTCCAGTTGATCCGTCATGCAGCCGATGATCCTCCGTACCGTGTTTCGACGGCTGCCGCCGTCCCGGAATGGCGGTCCCGGATCGACAGCGCGTCGAGGGGGAAGGGATGCGAGGCGCATGCCAAGTCAATCAGACCCGGTGTCGCAACCGGTGCGCGGCAATGTGGAACAGGCATTGCAAACCAATGACTGTGAGCATTCGGTGGCAATCGTCACGAGCTGACGCAAGGTCGGGATTCGCAGTCCGTCAGGGTCTCATGGCGGCTTCACTAGGCATCAACCAACCGGATCCAACACAGAAAATGGTACAAACGAAATGAAAATATTACAGCCTTCATCGACCAGCAAACCGCGACCCGCCGACCAGGAACGGTACGCCCGATCGGCCCTTTCTGCACAACCCGGCGAGGCCATCGCCACGCCGACGGGACCGTCCGCCCCGGCCTCTTCGCCGACACCGAGGAAGATCGAGGCCACCGATTCGACGTCCGGTCTGTACATCTGTCTGGTCAGCGCTCACGGTCTCATCCGCGGAGACAGCCCCGAGCTCGGACGCGATGCCGACACCGGCGGCCAGGTGCTCTATGTTCTCGAGCTCGCACGCGCCCTTTCTCGGCATCCGGGGGTCGATCGGGTCGACCTCATGACTCGGCAGATTCTGGCCACCAGCGTCGCTCCCGAGTACGGCGACCACCTCGAGCAGCTCACGGACAAGGCGTGGATCGTCCGCGTCCCGTTCGGGCCGCACCGCTACCTCCGCAAAGAATCGCTGTGGCCCTACTTGCCGCAGTTCGTCGACAACGCGTTGCTGCATTTTCGGGAGCTCAATCACGTACCAGACATCGTTCACGGCCACTATCCCGACGCTGGAGTCGTGGGGCTTCGTCTGGGCAAGCTCCTCGGTTCGCCGGTCGTCTACACCGGTCACTCCCTCGGTCGCGTCAAACGCCAACGTCTGCTCGACAAGGGCATGAGCCCGGAGTCCATCGAACAGCGCTACAACATCACCCGGCGCATCGACGCCGAGGAGCGCGTCCTCGAAGGCGCCGATCTCGTTATTGCCAGTACCGTTCAGGAGGTGGCCGAGCAGTACGGGTTGTACAACGCGGACGCCAGAAACCGGATGGTGGTCAACGCGCCCGGTGTCAACCTCGATCGTTTTCGGCCTCCTCGTCGCGGCGAGAAGTTCGCATTTGCCGCCGAGGTCGACCGCTTTCTCCGGCAGCCGAAGAAACCAATGATCTTGGCTGTCCAACGGCCGGACGAGCGCAAGAACCTGGAAACGCTGATTCGGGCCTACGGCGAGAACGACGAGCTTCGCGAGTTGGGGAATCTCGTGCTGCTCATCGGCGCTCGAGACGACCTCGACGATCTTCCGAGATCGCAACGCAGAGTATTGCAGAAGATGCTCCACCTCATCGACCGATTCGATCTCTACGGCCGAGTCGCCTATCCCAAGAACCACACGAGCGACGACGTCGCGGAGGTCTACCGGCTCGCCACCCAGCGGCATGGAGTCTTCGTCAACCCGGCGATCACGGAACCCTTCGGCCTGACCCTCATCGAGGCGGCCGCAAGTGGCCTACCCATCGTCGCCACCAAAGACGGCGGACCGTCGGAGATCGTTGACACGTGCAGGAACGGCATCCTGGTCGATCCGTTGGACGCAGAGTCCATCGCCAACGGGCTGCTCGAGGTCTTGAACGATCCGCGCGAGTGGCGCCGTCGGTCGAGGGCGGGAATCCGCGGCGCGGACAATCATTTCTCATGGTCCGGTCACGCCAAGAGATATGTCCGCGAGGCCACAAAGATCCGAAAACGACGACCGATGACCCCGTCGGCCCCGCCTCCAAGAATGGTCCTCGCCGACCGGCTGCTCATCTGCGACATCGACAACACTCTGATCGGCGACCGCTCCGCTTCGGAGGAGTTCGGGCGGTGGCTCGAAAAACACCGTAACCGGGCGGCCTTCGGGATCGCCACCGGCCGGACGTTGGAGAGCGCCATGGGCATCCTCTCCCGGTGGTCGATCCCGACACCGGATGTTCTCATCACCTCGGTTGGGAGCGAAATCCACTACGGCCGGGGACGTCCCGTCGAAGACATCGCGTGGCGCCGGCTAATCGACCGCGACTGGAATCGAGTCAAGCTCGTCGAGGCGCTCGCGCCGGTTGCCGGGATTCGACCCCAGCCGAAGCAACACCAGCGCCCGTTCAAGCTCAGCTATTTTGTCGATTCGGACCAATGGCCGGGCGCCAAAGAAGTCCGCCGTCGGATCCGCGACGTGAACGCCCGGGCAACGGTGATCTACTCGCACGGCGAGTTCCTCGACCTGCTCCCCGCGAGGGCTTCAAAAGGACTCGCCGTGAAGTACCTCAGCGAACGGTGGGGCTTCAGGCGCGACCAGGTGCTGGTCGCCGGAGATTCCGGTAACGACGCACTCATGCTCAAGACCGCCGACCACGCCGTGGTTGTCGGCAACTACAGCTCCGAGCTTCGGCGACTGCGGGGTCGGAAGGGTATCTACTTCGCACAATCGGAGTACGCCCTCGGCATCCTCGAGGGAATTTCCCACTTCGGCTTTCTCGACGAAGCCCGGTGAATCACGAGGACGGCCCTGAGCAATGTTGATCGTGAAGGACAATGGTACGCTCGCCCGATGGAACTGAGTGTCTTCGACATCTTCAAAATCGGCATCGGACCGTCGTCGTCGCACACGGTGGGTCCCATGCGGGCGGCGGATTTTCTCGTCGACAAGCTCGACGTCGCCGGTCTCTTTGACAGGGTGCACCGCATCCGGTGCGAGCTCTTCGGCTCGCTGGCCGCCACCGGCCGCGGCCACCACACCGACCGCGCGGTGATCTGGGGGCTGCTCGGCGAGCACCCCGAAACCATCGAGCCCGAGAGCCAGGAGCCGCTCTATCGAGCGGTGGTCGAATCGGGAGAGCTCGAGCTCGGTGGCCGACGGGTGATCGCATTCCAACCCGACCGCGACATCGTCTTCCGGCCCGACGAGACCCTCCCCCACCACCCCAACGGAATGCACTTCACGGTCTTCGACGAAGCCGGCGAGTCGATCTTCGAAAAGGATTTCTACTCCATCGGCGGCGGTTTCGTGGTGGGTAACCGAACGGCGCAGAACGACTGCCTCGTCAAGGAACCGGTCGCTGTCGAGCGCCCCTTCTCGTCCGGCGACGAGCTCCTCGAGATCGCTCAATCGACGGGTTTGAGCTTTGCCGAGATCCAGTTCGCCAACGAGCGCGCGTGGCGCTCGGACGATGAGATCGAAGCCGGTCTCGAGCTCATCCGGAGAACGATGAACGAATGCATCGAGCGGGGGTGTCGAACCGAGGGGAGACTGCCGGGCGCCATGGAGGTCGAGCGACGGGCTCCGGCCCTCCACCAGACACTGACCACCGAGAACGAGCAAGCATTCGGCGACCCTCTCGGTGCCATGGACTGGATCACCCTCTATGCGTTGGCGGTCAATGAAGAGAACGCAGCCGGCGGCCGCGTCGTCACGGCGCCGACCAACGGTGCCTCGGGCATCGTTCCCGCGTGTCTCCGATTCCTCGACCGGATCGTCAAACGTCCCCCACTAAACGCAGCTCGTGACTACCTCCTCACCGCCGGCGCCATCGGGGCCCTCTACGCCACCAACGCGTCCATCTCCGGCGCCGAGGTCGGCTGCCAGGGCGAGGTGGGTGTCGCCTGCTCCATGGCGGCCGCGGGCCTGGCCCAAGCGGCGGGCGGCAATCCGAGGCAGGTCGAGAACGCTGCCGAGATCGGCATGGAGCACAACCTCGGCCTGACATGCGACCCCATCGGCGGGCTCGTTCAGATCCCCTGCATCGAACGAAACGCCATGGCCGCGGTCAAGGCGGTCAACGCGGCGCGGATGGCCCTCCGCGACGAAGGGGCGCGGCACGTCTCCCTCGACCAGGTCATGGCCACCATGCGCGACACCGGCCGCGACATGCAGGCCAAGTACAAGGAGACCTCGACGGGGGGACTGGCCATTAACGTTACGGAGTGTTGACGCGAGGCCTGCTCACTCCGCCCGCAAGGTGATGCGGATGATCTCCGCCGGAGCAAACAGACGCATGGGCGGCCCCCACTGACCGGTTCCTCGGCTGACGATCTGGGTCATCCCACCGACCTCGTAGCGGCCGGCGATGTGCGGGTACTGCATGCGCACGAGGTAGTGGAAGGGCCAGAGCTGGCCGCCGTGGGTGTGGCCGTTGAGCATGAGGTCGACGCCGAGCGCGGCGGCCGCCATCTCGTTCTCGGGGGCGTGCTGCAGGAGGACCACAGCCTCGTCGGCGTCCACTCCCGCGAGCGTCTGCTCCAGATCGGTCTCGGCCTCGCCGGTCTGGCGCGAGCCCCGGTCGTCCGGCACCCCCGCGATCCAGAGTCCGGGGACGACCTCGAAGGCGCGGTTGTCCAAAACCTGGAATCCGGCCGCGTCCATCAAACGCCGCGACTGGTCTCTCCCTGCGTAATACTCGTGATTGCCGAGGATGGAGAAGACGCGCTGCTCACCGTTCAGCTTCTCGAGTTGGGGGACGAACTCGCTCACCGTTCCCGCATCGCCGTCGATGAGGTCGCCGGTGATGACGACGACGTCGGGGTCGAGCGCGTTGACCCGATCGACGATCCGGTCGAGCCAGCCCCCACCGAGGATGGTGCCGAGGTGGACGTCGGACAGGTGCACGATGGTTGTGCCGTCCGCGGCAGCGGGCAGGCCGGCGATGCGAACCTCGTGCTCCACCAGTCTGGGACCGACGGCGGCGCAGACCCACGCGAAGAGTGCGGCGGCCAGGGCCACCGCCGCAGCAGCGCTTCGAAGCAACTCCACCCGGTCGGCCAGCAGCCTGCCTCCCAGGGTGAGGACATCCACCGCCAGAAGCGCGCCGAGGATCAGAAAAAGCACTCCCATCCACACCGCGCCGAAGTACTCGAGGGTCCTCCCGCTGGTGTGCCAGCCGAGGCCGTAGGCGATCCGGCCCAGGGGGTAGGCCAACCAGCCGAGCACCAACAGAATCTGCATCGCCAGGCGGAGCGATCCTTCCTGGAAGGCGGGCAGCCCGAGGACCCGCCACCCGACGTAGAGGTGCTCCAGGCTCCAGATCGAAAGGGCGACGAAGATGAAGACGGCGACGCGCATGACAGCGGATTGTACGTCACCTCGGCCTCGAGCGGGCGGTCGAGCCGTCGACACCGCTGTGAGAACATGTCGTCGGCGGCCAGTCCGCCGCCGTCAGGAGGATCACCGTGAGTCGTGGACGAATCATGCTCGGGCTCGTTGTCGCGATCATTATTTCGATCACCGCTCCGGTGTCGGCCGGGCCCGACGCCGAGGCCGCCGAACGCGAGGAGTACATCCGCGCTCACTACACCAAGTTCGAGCACCGGATTCCGATGCGGGACGGCGTCACGCTCTTCACCTCGGTCTACGCCCCGAACGACACCTCAAAGGCCCATCCGATCCTCCTGGTTCGGACCCCGTACTCGGTCGGCCCCTACGGCGCCGATCGGTACAAGACCCGGCTCGGGCCCACCGCCGAGTTCGAACGCGACGGCTACATCTTCGTCTTCCAGGACGTGCGGGGAAAATTCATGTCCGAGGGCGAGTTCGTCAACATGCGGCCGCACGTGGCGGTCAAGCAAGGTCCCGAGGACATCGACGAGAGCACCGACACCTACGACACCATCGAGTGGTTGGTCGAGCACCTGCCAAACACCAACGGCCGGGTCGGAATGTGGGGGTCCTCCTACCCCGGGTTCTACACCTCCGCCGGGATGATCGACAGCCACCCGGCGCTGGTGGCGGCCTCACCCCAGGCGCCCATCGCCGACTGGTACTACGACGACATGCACCACCACGGCGCATTCACCCTGTCCATGGCCTTCAACTTCTTCTCCGTCTTCGGCCAAGCCCGCGAAGAGCTCATGACCGAGTGGCCGGAGCGGTTCGACTTCGGCACGCCCGACGGCTATCAGTTCTTTCTCGATCTCGGCCCCCTCGGCAACGCCAACGAGCGGTTCTTCAAGGGTGAGATCGCCTTCTGGAACGAGCTCACCGCCCACCCCGACTACGACGAGTTCTGGCAGTCCCGCAACATCCTCCCCCACCTCGGCGGTGTCACCTGCGCGGTGATGACCGTCGGCGGCTGGTTCGACGCCGAAGATCTCTACGGCCCGCTCCACACCTACCGGGCGGTCGAAGACCGGAACCCGGGGATCACCAACGTCCTGGTCATGGGTCCGTGGCGCCACGGCGGCTGGATCTGGACCGACGGCGATGCGCTGGCGGTCGCCGACTTCGGGTTCACGACCTCGGAGACCTATCACGAGAGGGCTCTGCTGCCGTTCTTCCGGCACCACCTCAAGGGCGAGGGCGACCTCGACCTTCCCGAGGCGTGGGTCTTCGAGACCGGCGCCAACCGGTGGCGCGAGTTCGCGAGCTGGCCGCCGGACGACGTCCGGCCCGATCGGCTCTATCTTCGCGACGGCGGAGGGCTCGCCTTCACTCCTCCCGAACCCAGCGATGAACCCTTCGACGAGTACCTCTCGGACCCCGCGAACCCGGTGCCCTACACGCCGGAGATCTCCACCGGATGGCACTCGGAGTACATGGCTGAAGACCAGCGGTTCGCCGCCTGGAGGCCCGACGTCCTCGTGTATCGCTCCGAGGTTCTCGAGGAGGACCTCACCCTGGCCGGCCCGCTCACCGCCGCACTGTGGGTCTCCACCACCGGCGACGACGCCGACTGGGTGGTCAAGCTCATCGACGAGTACCCGCCTCGTCTACCCGGCTACGACAAGGAATCCGACGAGCCCGACCTCGGCGGCACCCAGCAGATGGTGCGGTCCGAGATCCTGCGCGGCCGCTATCGCAACGACGTCAGCGCGCCCGAGCCGTTCACCCCGGGCGAAATCACCCGGGTCGATGTCGAGCTGCAGGACATCCTCCACACTTTCAAGCGCGGCCACCGGATCATGATTCAGATCCAGAGCTCGCTCTTTCCGCTCTTCGACCGGAATCCCCAGAGCTGGGTCGACAACATCTTCGAGGCCTCGGAGGACGACTTCGTCACAGCGACCCACCGGATCCACCGGTCGCCGGAGCACCCGTCGTCGATCACGGTCGGCGTTCTCGACTGACGGCAATCACCGCCAGCCGATGCGCCAGTGCTCGGGGTCCTCGAGATCGCGCCAGTGCATGGTGCGCAACCGGTTGGTCAGGACGGCCTCGAGGACCACGTGGTCGGTGGGCTCACCGGCATCGTCCCGCACCCAGTCCAGACAGAGGAAGTGCTTCTCCCGATCCACGGGGTGGGCCGCCGTCCACTTGGAGCTCGGCAGCTTCTTCCGATTGACCGGATTGCGCCGGTCCCGCTGGATCACGACTTGCCCACCGGTTTCGTGGCGACCGCCGAAACCTGGTCCACGTCAAGTCGGAAGGGCCCCTCCTGGCGGCTGATCAGCAGCCCGAAGGTGCGGATCTTGGACGGGTCGAGGGGGGGATGGTCCGGCACCACCCGGCCGCGGTACACCGGCTCGAAGTCGGCGAGGGGCAGCACCAGCTCCACCCACTCTCCCGCCGGCGGCGAGATGGAGACCTGATAGCTGACTCCATCCAGCGAGGTGGCGGTCCGCAGCCGGAACCCGTAGCGTTTGCCGTCGCCGCGCACCCGCAACCGCAGCGCGTCGAAGCCCGAGAGGTCGTGCGCCTCGGGCCGGGAACGGACCGACGCGAAACCGCCGTTGTTGTCGAACGAGACGGTGCCGCGGAAGCTGGCGAAACCGCTGCTCGAGCGCACCATCTCGCCTCTCGAAACTCCGCCCATGACACCGTCGTTGATGCTCGGCCAGAGCTCGTCGCCACGTCTGAAATCGATCATCGTCGCCACCTTTCCCACATCGGCGCCGAGCACCACCGCCAGCGCCAGCACGAGACCGAACAGCCCGGAAAAACTGCGCGGCATCAGGCTGCCGGATGACCGTCGCCCGGCCGCATCAGCGTGTGAACGACAAACCACTCCTCACCGCCACGGTAGCGGAAGAGCTCGGAGCAGGCCATGAAGAACATCCGCCAGCGTCCGAACCACCGCTCCCCTTCGCTGCCGTAGGTCTCGGCGAAGAGCGGCAGCAACGCCTCCCTCCGTCGGTCCATCTCGGCCAGCCATGCTTCCAGCGTCCGGCTGTAGTGGACGCCGTTGACGCGCCACTGATCGACAACCTCGAGGTCGCCGTCGAAGCGCCGTGGCAGATCCTCCGACGGCATGATGCCGCCGGTGAAGAAGTGGCGAGCCATCCAGTCGCCGGCGCCCTGGTCCTCGTAGAGATAGGCGAAGCGTCGGTGGCAGAAGACGTGCTGGAAGAAGGCTCCGCTCGGACGCAGCCAACGGGCGACGCGTTGAAACAGGTCGGCCCAGTTCCGCATGTGCTCGAACATCTCCACCGACACCACCCGGTCGAATCTCAGATCGGTGTCGAAATCGTTCATGTCGGCGGTCACGACCTCGACCCGGTCAATCCCTTCCGAAGCACACCTGGCGCGGATGAACTCCGCCTGCGTCCGAGAGTTGGAGACCGCGGTGACGCGACAGCGCGGGTAGTTGCGGGCGACCCACAGCGAAAACGAGCCCCAGCCGCATCCGAGATCGAGCACGTCCATCCCGTCCACGACGCCCGCGCGCTCCGCTGTCAGCTCGAGCATGCGGACCTCGGCGGCGGCGAGATCGCGAGTCTCGTCATCCCAGTAGCAGCTCGAATACTTCAGATACGGTCCGAGCACCGCCGCGAAGAACTCGGCCGGCAGCTCGTAGTGCTGCTCGTTGGCGTCCCTGGTGGCCACCGCCACCGGATGCGAGCGCATTTCCTCGACGAAGGCGTCGACGCTCGAACCGCCGTGCCGCCGGGAGCGCCGGTGCTCCTGACGCAACCGTTGGCCGAGCAGCCGCCGCATCCCGACGCGCACCACCGGGTCCGGGAAGATGCGCCGTTCGGCAAGATCGATCGCCCAGCTCATCGGCCGGACCTCTCCTGAACCCCGGACGAAACTGCACCGAGGGACAGCTGCAGCACACCGATCTGGCGGTGGCGGAACGCGGCCTCGCAGGTCGCCAGGTAGAAGTCCCACATCCGGATGAATCGATCGTCGAAGCCGAGGTCGCGAACCCGCCCGTCGTTGGCATGGAATCGCTCTCTCCACATCGCGAGGGTCGAGGCATAGTCCGGCGCGACATCGTCGAGCCGGTGGATCGCCAGGCCCGTGCAGCGGGCCACCGAGCTCTGAATCGCGCCGAGGGACGGCAGATGACCTCCGGGGAAGATGTAGGCTCGGATCCAGTCGCTTCCGCGGCGATAGCGGTCGTAGATCTGATCCGGAATGGTGATGGTCTGGAGGGCGACACGACCGCCCGGTCGCAGAACCCGGCCGACGGTTTCGAAGAATCCGTCCAGGTAGCGATGGCCCACCGCCTCGAGCATCTCGATGGAGATTACCGCGTCGAAGCGGGCTTTCACGTCGCGGTAGTCGACAACCCGAATCTGGACCCGGTCAGCGAGCCCGGCATTGTCGATCCGTCTCTGCGCGAAGACCGCCTGCTCCTCGGACAGCGTGATTCCGGTGACCCGGCAACCGAGCTCCGAGGCCGCGTACTCGGCGAACCCTCCCCACCCGCAACCGATCTCGAGCACCTCCTGGCCGGACCGCAGGCCCGCCCACTCGGCGAGCCGCTGATACTTGCGGCGCTGCGCGGCCTCGAGATCGAGCCCGGGCTGGTCGAAGATCGCCGACGAGTAGGTCATGGACCGGTCCAGGAACAGCTCGTAGAGCTCGTTGGACAGGTCGTAGTGGGCGTGGATGTTCTTCTTCGCCTGGATCCGCGTGTTGGAGCGCAGGAGATGGGCGATCCGGTCGCGAAGGCGACCGAATGCTCCGATGAGGCTCGGCGGCGCGAGCGCCGCTTCATTGTCGAGAAAAAACCGCGTCAGCGCGACGAGGTCGGGACTCGACCAGTCGCCGTCGACGTAGGCTTCGCCGGCGCCGGTGTCGCCGCGGCGCAGAACCCGGCCGAAGAACCTCCACCGGTGGACGTCGAGCTCGGTCACCGCAACGGTCCCACCATCGGACCCGGTGAAGGTGCGCGACGTGCCGTCGGGCAGCCGGACGACGAGATGTCCGGTCCGGATCCGGTCGAGCCGGCTGAACATCAGCCGAGCGGCCGGCGGCAACGAGGGTTGCCTCCGCCGCCGCTCCGGGGCGAAGGACGAGGAACTGGTCGTCACTCGCGGTGACGGCGCGGCGGCTTCGGGGGTGCGTTGACAGTCAGCCATGGCGGGTCCTCCAGGCTTCGGCGGGGAGCGAGGGTTTGCGATGAAACGGTGCTTTCTTGAGCCACAGGCGGAGCGCCTGGTAGTGGATGAGCCCCAGCGTCCACAACCCCGTGTGCGGGTGGCGGGCGACGGTCCTCAGCAGCGATCCGGAGCTCATCTCCCGGCGCTGCAGGATCAAGGTCGAGTCGAACGCTCGGCCGCCGTCTCGGATCACGTCGATGTGCGCCGTCAACGTTTCCCGCGGCTCGGTGATCCGAAACCGGTAGCGTCCATCCACCGGCTGGAATGGCGACACGTGGAAGCGCTTATCCTCCTCGTGCTTCACCGTTTCACCATCGACCTGCAAGAGATAGCAGCAGGTTTCGCCGAATGTGTTGTTGACCTCGGCGACGACATGACGCATGCGGTCGGCGGTGTCGCGGACGAAGAAAAACGACACCGGGTTGAATACGTGACCGAGGATTCTGGCGTGTGTCAGGAGACCGACGCTGCCGATATCGGTCGTCACGCCCTGTTCGCGGAGCCAGCTGTCGAGCTTCGAACGGACGTTCGCCCGGGTCGGTTTCATGTGGTCACGATCGTCGAACGAAGTGAGGTTGAAGCGGTTGTGCGAGAAAAAACCGACCTCGCGGTGGAGCCGGGGCAGCTCGTCGAGATCGAGATACAGGTACCAGACCGGGTAGGCGAAACCGTGCTCCGGCCCGGTCATCCGCCGGTGTCTCACCCGGCCGAGGTACAGCGCCGAGGACCGCATCAGAAGCTCACCCCGAGGTCGTCCGCCACCGCCACCGCCGACCGAAATCCATCCTCGTGGAAACCGTTGCCGAAATAGGCGCCGCAGAAATGTGTCCGGTTGCTCCCGTTGAGCCGCGGCAGCTCGTCCTGGGTGGCGACGCTGTCGCGGGTGAAGACCGGGTGGGTGTAGGACATGCGACGGATCACCGCCGCGGGATCCGGATCCGTCGCCGGGTTGAGCGACACCATGTAGTCGCGGTCCTCGTCGAGGCACTGCAGCCGGTTGAGGTGGTAGGTCAACGACGCCTCGCTGCGGCTGGCGTCGTCCATCAGGTAGTTCCACGACGCCCAGGCCGCCCGGCGGCGCGGCATCAGCGTCGTGTCGGTGTGGAGCCAGGTGTCGTTGACCGAGTAGCTCCAGCGCCCGAGCAGCTCCTGTTCGAGCTCGGTGGGCTGCGCCAGCATGGACAGCGCCTGGTCCGCGTGCGCGGCGATGACGACGTGGTCGAAGGCCTGGCTCGAACCATCATCGAGGACGATGCGGACGTCGTCCGACGAGCGGTGAATTTCGCCGACGCCGCGGCCGGTGTGAACGCGCCCCTGCAGGGGTCGGATCAGCTCGCTGATGTAGGAGGAGCTGCCGCCGACCACCGTCCGCCACTGGGGCTGGCCCGAGACCTGCAGCAGACCGTGGTTGTCGAGGAACCGCAGCAGCGGATCGCGGGGGTACTCGGCAGCGATTTCCGTGCCCGACGACCAGATGGCCGAGATCATCGGCATCAAGTAGAACCGCGCGAAGTCGTCGCCGAACCGTCCCTCCCGGAGAAACTCCCGGATCGTCGCGCGAGGATCGGCGGCGCCGGTCAGGGCTCGCCGACCGCGACGGCCGAACCGCACCACATCGACCAGCATTCTGAGGAAGGCCGCCGACACGACGTTCGACGGCTGCGCGAACAGACCTCGGATGCTGTGCGAGGCATACTCCAAGTCGGGATCCGCACAGCTCACCGAGAACGACATGTCGCTGGCCTGGGTCTCCAGACTGATCTCGTCGAAGAGGCGCATCAGCAGGGGGTAGGTCGTCTCGTTGTAGACGATGAACCCGGTGTCGAGCGGCACCGTCCGCCCGTCGCGATCGTGGACCACCGTGTGGGTGTGACCCCCGAGGCGGCTCCGCTTTTCGAACAGGTGCACCTCGTGCCGCCGGCTGAGAAGCCAGGCCGCGCCGAGTCCGGAAATGCCACTGCCGACAACAGCGATCTTCATCATTCTCCCGTGCGGTTCTGTTGGTTTGGGTCATGCTACTGGAAGCCGACGACACTTGGCAAACCGGTTGACGGCCACGAGATATTTCTACAACCCCGATCAGACCACCACCCGACGTTCCTCACTGAAATGAACGACCCGTCGCTCGCCTTGACCATGTACAGTCGTCCAAGAACGACCGAAATTCTCTCAGGGAGGCCGTCATCGACCGCAACACTGTCGTCTTCGTTATCGCATCGATCGCAGCGGCGGCCGTCCTGCTCGCGGACGTCCGCCCGTTTGCCGGAGGCCTCATCGCAGCAGTCGTCTCCTTTGCCCTCCTCTGGCTTCTGAGTCTCGCCGTTCGCAACGCCGGCATCGTAGATATCTTCTGGGGACCCGGATTCGTCGTCGTCGGGGCCTTCTACCTTGCTGCCTCCGACGGCCCGGCTGGACCGCGGGCCTGGCTCGTCTTCGGCCTCACCACCCTGTGGGCGACGCGGCTCGCCCTCCATCTCGGGCGCCGGAACATCGGGGCCGCCGAAGACTTCCGCTATCGAGCTTGGCGTGAGCAGTCGGGTCGATCGTTCTGGTGGGTCTCACTGTTCAAGATCTTTCTCCTTCAGGCGGGCATTCTCTGGATCGTCTCGTCTCCGCTCCTGCTGGCCCACTCCGGACCGGGTCAAGGCGAGCTCGCGCTGCTCGATGTGATCGGAGCGGCCCTCTTCTTTTTCGGCCTGGTATGGGAGAGCGTGGCGGACCTGCAGCTCGCGCGGTTCAAGAGCGATCCGAGTAACGCCGGACAAATCCTGAACAGCGGACTGTGGGCGCTGAGCCGACACCCCAACTACTTCGGCGAAGCGGTGCTGTGGTGGGGTCTCGGTCTCCTCGCCGCCCCCACCGGCGGTTGGCTGGCCGTGATCGGCCCGGCCATGATCACCTTCCTGCTGATGAAGGTCTCGGGAGTCGCCATGCTCGATGCTGCTCTCGTGGAGCGGCGTCCGGGCTACGACGAGTACGTCCGCACCACTCCCGCCTTCTTCCCCCGAATCCCGAAGAAACCGGCCTGAAGGCGCAGCCTCCTGCAAAAGTTGGCGAATCGTCCGAGTGATGGCCTTACCGGAACGAGATCACGCCGGCGGGGGCGCCGGCACTACAAGGGAGCTCAGTACTTTGTAGCGCCGGCGCCCCCGCCGGCGATCTGCCGTTGATCTTCGTCCTCTCCTGGAGTTCTGTATTTTTGCAAGAGGCTCGGCGGTCAGCTCTTGGGGAAGAGCTTGAGCACGAAGGCGCGGACGGCGAAGCTCCCTTCGCCGGGCCCCGCAATGGCGTAGCCGACGTCGAAGTTCAGCAGCAGCTGCCAGGGAAGGGTCAGGGTGCCGCCGGCGCCGATGCCGGCGAGCAACTCGTTGTCCAGCCCGGTTGCCTGATTGGAGGCCCACACAGCGTCGATGCCGACGTTGAGGCGAATGAGCTCCATGACGTTGATGCCGCCGCTGAGGTGGGCGCCGTTGACCTCCTCGGCCCGCACCAGCCCGGTGGGATACCCGGCAACGGTGGAATCGCCGAAGAGCCCGAAGTCGTAGCCCGAGAAACGGTCGGTGTTCCGGCTGTCCAGGTGCTCGATGCTCACACCGATCTTGTGAAAGCGTTCAAACCACCATGTCTTGGCGAAGGTGACCTGCCAGCGCTGATACTCCTTCTGGTCGTCCGTGTACTCGCTGTTGCCGGGAAGGCCCCAGTACTCCCAGTCGGACCGCGAGTAGGTCCCGCCGCCGACGGCGAGCCGGAAACCAGCGCGGTTGAAGTCAACGCTCGCCTCGATGCCGTGGGTGAAGGTGTCCTGGGGCAGAATGAACCCGTCGGCGGTGTCGTCGGCATCGTCGAAGTCTTCGTGCCGGAGGCGGTAGGCCAGCTCCAGCGAGAGGAAGCTGCCGAGGGGACGGCCGATGAAGGCATTGAGCGAGCCGGTGCGCCGCCGGATGGTCTCCTCGGGGACGACCTCACCGTCGCGGTAGAGCTCGTCGTTTGTCTTGATGAAGAGCCCGTTGAGGCTGGCCCCGGCATTCCACCTGGAGCCGAAGAGGTCGGGATCCGAGATGTTTGCCGCCGTGTAAACCCCGGCGAAGAGGAGATTGAGCTGCGCCCCGGTGTCCTTGAAGTCGAGATCGATGTAATCCACCCCGACGGCGGGAATCGGGTAGTCGAACGACTCATCCCAGAGTACGCCGCCGGCCAGGAAGAGCCGACTCGAGTCGAACTCGGTCTCCACCACCCGTTCGCCGTCGGCGCCCGCCTCGAGATAGCGAAGGCCCTGGTCGGTGTCCCGCAGCATGGTCGCGTCGGAGTCGAGGGCGACCTGGCGATTGGCATCCCAGTCCGGGCCGTTGATCCGGATGTCGGTGAGCCGGTTCTCCACCTCCACCGGCACGGTCGCGTTGAGAATGGAGAACACCTGCTGGCCGGAGATGGTCAGCGGAAGAACGAAGCTCGAGGTGGCCCAGGGCGCCGGCTGCCCGGCCTCGTCAACGGGGCTGAAATGGTAGATCTCCTCGTTGGAGAGGACATCTCCCTCGAGCCCCACCTGCACCGCCCGAGTTCTCACCCGGGCGTAAATCTCGCGATCGACCCAGACCGTCCCCTGGAACCGGCTGGCGCCCGGGGGCACGTCCACCGGCTTGAAGTCCACGATCCAGCAGTCCCGTCCGTCGATCTCGTCGGCGCCGCGAAGCCGGTACTCGTAGTCCTTCTCCATGCGAATCTCCACCGGCAGGGAACCAACCTTTTCGGGCTGGATCAGCGGCACCTTGGGCATTTTCCTCGACCGCCATTTGACCCCGGCGATGAAGAACTCGGACCAGACCCAGTCGAAGCTCTCGCCCCGGAAGAACACCTCTCCCGCATAGGTGGCGTCGATGGACCCCTGGCGGCCCTGGAAACGGAGATTCATGGTGCGCGTGGCCTGGTAATGCTCGAGGCGCCGCGCCTGGTCATCCTCGAAGGCCTGGAGCCGCCGCAGAATCTCCTCCACTGGCATCTGTCGTCCGCCGGCGATCTCGATCTCCTCGTCGAAGCCGTCGATCTCGTCGATGCTCGGTCGCTGGAGGCGGAGGAGCGCCACCTCCGGCGCATCGTTGACCACGACGACGAACCCGCCGTCTCTCGCAACTCCCGTGACCGCCCGGACCTCACCGCTGACCGCATCCACCAACTCAGGAGAGCGCAGGAAGCGGTCGTCGAAGACCAACCGCAGCCGGCGTTCGCCGGGGGCCCTGGTTGCCACCACCCGGAGATCGAGGTCTTCGCGAACGAAGGCCCATGCCTCCCCCGCGCTTTCGGGGTCAGCGGCGGGGTCGTGGACCAGCTCACCGCTCAGCTCACCGGCGGCAATCTTCAGCGGTCCGGGATCGACGGTGTCGATGCTGCGGGCATCGATGATGGTGATCGACGCTCCACTCGCAGCCCACGCAGCGATCTCGGCCACCGGAAAGACCGCCGCTTCGCTCCACATCACCGCATCCACCGCCACCGGTTTGCCCGGGTCGAGGGTCGCCAGAGCCTCGATGGCCGCCACCGCTTCATCGGTCGGCGCGAGCACCGGAACATCGACGTACGCGGCCACCTCCTCGACATAGAGCCACTCGAGAAACGCGGGATCCGCCGGCAACGGGCCGACGGCGAACTCCGCCCTGGAAGCGGCACCCGTCACCACCACCGCCGCCCGTTTGATCAGGTACGCGAGATCGGCTGCCGTCAGCGACCCGGTTTCGGGACGCCACTCGACCTGAATGAAGACCTCGCCGTCCACGCTGCCGGCCATGGCCGCCAACCGGGCGAGCTCGAGCTCCAGGCCGCCGATGTTCTCGATGAGCGGGGCCGGAGTGGTGAACACCACGTGCACCCACGGAACGCCGCCGGCGCCCCGGATCTGGTCAGCGGAATCACCGAGGGGCCTGCCATCCAGGGCGGCCTCCCACACCACGAGGACCAGATCATCCTCCCCGATTTCGGGATCGGCAGCGAGTCGGCCGGCAACCGGTCCCGGGTCGTTGACCCGAACCCCGGCGGTCACCCGTCCGGCCAGCGACATCGCCTCGGAGACACCGCAGACGATCAGCACACACACGATGGCGACACATGTTTCGAGTCTGGATGAGTTCACGTCACGCCCCATACCCAGTCGTCGGGGCCCGAAAGCTCCCGGCGGTGGGTCGCTTGCTCTCCGTCTACGAATCGAACGCACAACGGTGGAGAAGGTTATGCCGTTTTCGTATCGAGAGCAACGTCCGGCGCCGAAAACGCCTCCTCCTTGTGGGCGGCCTGCCACCCTGATAGATTTCCGCTGACCATCGCTGGAGGTGGCATGCCCATCCGAGCTCTTCAGACACCGGCCCTCTGCACCGTTATTTTGTTTCTCGTCGTCGGCATCGGCGGCGCGGAGGGCCAGCCGGAGCCGCTGGAAGGTTCTGTCGTCAACACCGCCGAGAGCGCGGTCAAGGATGCCCGCGTCGTCTTGCGCGAACCCGGCGGCGACACCTTCATCGAGGAGCACACCACCGACGAGGACGGCCGGTTCACCCTGCGCATGGAACACCTTCGCCCCGGTCTCGAGCTCCACTTCAGCAAGCCCGGGTACGAGGATCTCGTGGTTCCGGTCGGGCCGCAGCACCTGGTCATGGCCACCGTCGAGGTGGTCATGCAGCCCATCCCGCTGGCGGCGCCCCCGAGACCCACTGCGACACCGCTCCCGACTCTGGCCACGGCCGAGCTGCGAGAGAAGGCCATCCTGACCTTCAACCAAGCGGTCGAGCTGTGGGAGGAGAGCGAAGGCCTGTCGCAGAAGCAGGACGCCCTGCGCATGGTCCGTCAGGCGGCTTCCCTGGACCCGGATTTCGTTGAGCCACTGATCATGCTCAGCCGCTATGCCATGAAGAGCCAGAAGTGGGCCGAGGCTTCCCGGTACTCCGAAGCCTGGCTCCGCATCGATCCCAACAGCCTGGAGGCGGCGGGCAACGTCTACTACTGCATGGTCATCATGCGCCACCACCTGCGCATCGGTGATGCCATTCGACGGCTCGTCGCTCTGGATGAGACCAGCATCGACCTGGTCACAGAACACGCCGAGGCCTACTACACCGGAAGGAACTACCTGATGGCGAAGGCCATCTACGAGACCCTCACAGACCTCCTGGTCGACCCCACCGGCGCCTACCTGAACCTCGGCACCTGCTGCATCCAGCTCGAGGACGTCGAATGCACCCGCTCCGCCTTCGAGAACTTCCTGGAGATCGCCCCCGAGGACCACCCGCACCGCGAGACCGTCGAAAACGATCTCGCCATCCTGAACGCGGGCGAGACCCCCGAGTGAGTCCACGCTCGTTTCGCCTCCGGCTGTACGCTCACCGAGGGGCCTCGGCCCGGTCCCCGGAAAACACCATGCCCGCCTTCGAGCTTGCGCTGGCCGACGGCGCCAATGCCCTCGAGCTCGACGTCCACCGCACCGCCGACGGCCACTTCGTCGTCTCCCACGACGCCGACGGCGCCAGGACGGCCGGCTGTCCCGACCGGATCTGCGAACAGCCCTTGGAGCGAATCCGCCTGTGGCGAGTCGGCGAATCGGTACTCCCGACTCTGACGGAGATTCTCGAAGCCTTCCCCACGACGCCGTTGAGCATCGATCTCAAGCCCGACGACCCGGACGCGGTGGGCCCCATGCTCGAGCTGCTGGCAGCTCACCGCGGTGAGGACCGGGTCACCGTGGCCAGCTTCCACGATCACCTCATCCGGCAGGTTCGCCGCATGGGATGGCAGGGCCGGACGGCTCTCACCAAGATCGAGGTGGCGGCACTCCGCTTCGCGCCGCTGGTCCTCTCCAGGCGGATCGTCAGGGGCCACGCCGCTCAGGTTCCGGTCCGTTACGGGAAAGTCCGGCTGGACCAACCCTCCTTTCTCCGGCGCTGCCGGCGCCTGGGAATCCGCGCCGACTACTGGGTTGTCAACGACCGTGACGAAGCCCGGAAGCTCCTCTCCGCCGGCGCCACCGGCGTCATGAGCGACGATCCGGCGGTGAT
The DNA here is from genome assembly GCA_036351195.1 of Thermoanaerobaculales bacterium. Taxonomy (GTDB): domain Bacteria; phylum Acidobacteriota; class Thermoanaerobaculia; order Thermoanaerobaculales; family Sulfomarinibacteraceae; genus JAHECW01. Next base: position 54,270 of record JAZBOQ010000267.1, read on the forward strand.
TCTGCCGGTGATGAAGGAGTTCGAATGATCCGCGCCTTTGCGGCGCGCGCTCGCGAGTGGCTGCACGCTCATCGACGCCGGCTCGTCGTCGTCACCGCCTCCGCCGTTCTGCTCTACGGCATCGTCGGGTGCTGGCACCAGGTGAAACCCCTACCGCCGGACCTCGTCTTTTCACCCAAGCCGACACCGGTTGACCGCACCGACATTCGGTTCCTCTCCGATATCAGCCACCTTTCCGCAAACGGCGAGTCGGTTCGCGAGCAGGAGATCTTCGACGAGATCCACCAGCTCATCGACGGCGCCCGACGGCTCGTCGTCCTCGACCTCTTCCTCCTCAACGACCACCTCGGCCTCGACACCGGCGCCTACCGGCCGCTCAGCTCGGAGCTCGTCGAGGCCCTCGTCAACGCCCGGCGCCGCACACCCCAGATGCCCATCGTTCTCGTCACCGATCCGATCAACGATCTCTACGGCGGCGATCCGTCGCCCCAGCTCCAGGCCCTGCGGAACGCCGGCGTGCAGGTGGTCGTCACCGACCTGCTGCCCCTGCGCGACTCCAACCCCCTCTACTCCTCGTTCTGGCGCCTCTTCATCCGCTGGTGGGGCAACTCGCCGAACGGCGGCTACCTGCCCAATCCCCTCGACCCGTCCGGCCGCAAGGTCACCCTTCGCACCTACCTCCGCCTGGGCAACTTCAAGGCAAACCACCGCAAGGCCGTCCTCGCCGACGACGGCGGTCGCTGGGTCACCATCGTGACCTCGGCCAACCCCCACGACGCGTCCAGCGCTCACTCCAACGTCGGCGTCAGGATCGCCGGCGCCGGGCTCGCCCGCCAGGTCTACACCGCCGAAATGGAGGTGGTCCGAATGTCGGGCGGCGCACCGCCCTTCGCGAGCCTCCCCGACCTCGGGGCGGCGCAGCCCGTCGGCGACCACCGGGTCGCCTACCTGACCGAAAGTGCCATTCGCGACAAGGTGTTGGAGCTCATCGACGGCTGCGGACCCGGCGACGAAATCGATCTCGCGCTCTTCTACCTGTCCCACCAGCGCATCATCGCGGCACTCCGCGACGCCGCTGCGCGGGGGGTCTGGGTCCGTGCGGTCCTCGATCCCAACCGGGATGCATTCGGCCACGAGAAACCCGGGATCCCGAACCGGCAGGCGGCCGAGTACCTGCACCGAACCGCCGGCGGCGCCGTGGCCATGCGTTGGTATGCCACCCACGGCGAGCAGTTCCACAGCAAGCTCATCGTCGTGCGCCGGCCGCAGACGGTGGACGTCGTCCTCGGCTCGGCCAACTTCACCCGCCGCAACCTGGACGACTACAACCTCGAGGCATCGGTGTGGATCC
>JAZBOQ010000268.1:0-15464 GCA_036351195.1 Thermoanaerobaculales bacterium
AACCCGACCGTCACCCTCGGAGGGAGCGAACATGAGCGGGTATCTGCCGACCACCGGAGCCTTGGCGACGGCGTTCGTACTGATCTTTTCGATGGTGGCGGCTCCGGTCGCCGGCGCCGGGTCGACCACCGAGTGGATTTCGCTGTCCCCCGGCGACGCGAGCACCCAGACCCGGGAGGCCCGCGTCCGAGTCGAGTCTTCAACGGCAAATCAGCTCGAGATGCGGCTCGATCTGCCCGGTGTCTCCCTCGATCCGGTGGTCCTTCCGGACGGGACCGACGCGGTTCGGGTCACGGCCCCCGACGCCTCGATCCCGGAGGTCGGTCTGCCCTCCGTGCCCGCTTTCGGCCGGTGGATCCTCATCCCCAACGGCACCCACCTCGAGATCGAGGTGGAGCCCGGCCCGCCGGTGGTGATTCACGACGTGGTGGTTGCCCCGGCCCAACCGGCACGCGGCCAGTCCCTCGACGCACCCGAACCCCCGTTCCGGCGCAATGCGGCCGTCTATGCGAACGACGCGGCTTCGCCGGGAGTCTTCGCCCGCACCGAAGAGGTCAAAATCATGCGCGGTCAACCGTGCACCGTGCTGTGGCTCTACCCCGTCCACTACAATCCGATCCAGAAGACCCTGACGGTGTACCCGAATCTGCGCGTGACGGTCCACTTCAGCGGCGAGATCGCACCGCTGCCGACGGGCCTCTCCGACCCCGGCTTCGAGACCGCCCAGCGCGGGCTCGCGATCAACGCCGAAGCGGTGCTCGACGCCCAGAAGGCGGCTGAAGCATCAGCCGCCGCCGCCCACCACGACGCGGCCGCCGCTCCCGAGCAGCAGTTCGGCTGGGACTACGTCATCTTTTCTCGCCTCGAGTTCGCAGCGGCGGGCGAACTCCTGGCGGACTGGAAACGCAAGATCGGTTTCAAACCGTTCCACCTGTGGTACTCCGGAACGCCGTCCGCAATCGATCTCAGGGCGATGCTGCAGGGTTGGTACGACACCAACGACATTCGCCCGCGGTACGTGCTCATCATCGGCGACGCCGACGACATCCCGTGCTTTTATGAGACCGAGCACCCCTACGAGAACCTGGGCGCCCAGGGCACCCAGGGCCACATCGGCAGCGATATCTACTACGGTTTGCTCGACGGCTTCGACATGCTGGCCGATGTCAGTGTGGGCCGCATGCCGGTGGACTCCGAGGCCCAGGCGCTGGCGTGGGTCGAGCGCATCATCGCCTACGAAATGGACCCGCCGGTGGTCACCAACTTCTACGACACCGCCGCGGTGGCGGCCTACTTCCAGGACACGATCTACGTCGACGGTCACGAGGACAATCGCTTTGTCCAGACCGCCGAAGACATCGTGAAGTTCCTGTCCGAGTTCGCCTACGGCGTGCAGAAGACGGCGATCCGAATCTACGAGACCGAGTCGTCGGTGACGCCGACGAACTGGAGCACCGGCCAGCACCAACAGCTCAGCCAGTTCGGCGGCGGCCCGGCCGGGAATCCCGGCGATCCGATTCCGTCCTATCTGGCGAAGCCCGGCTTCCCCTGGACGGGAAGCGCGACGGACATCACCGGCGCCATCGAGACCGGCGGGGGTTCGGGCTCGTTTCTCGTCGTCCACCGCGATCACGGCAGCCGTCAGAGCTGGTCCCACCCGAGCTACACGCCGCTGGACATCGCCAACCTGGACATCACCTTCGGCGAGTCGCCCGTCGTCTGGAGCATCAACTGCCAAACCGGCTGGTTCGACAACGAGACCGACTTCCCGTACATCGTGCCGACGCCCGGTGCGGCGACGGCGGACGACGAGGAGAGCTTCGTCGAGTTCTTCGCGAACTACTGCCACCAGGGAGGCCCGGTGGGGCTCATCGGCGCGACTCGGGTCACCGACACGATCTACAACGACCGGCTCGCCTGGGGCTTCATGGACGCCATCTGGACCTGGTTCGTGACGACCCCGTTCGAGGTGGCGCCGAACTACCGGATGGGCGACGTCCTCAACTTCGGCAAGGGCTACATGATGAACCACGTGCCGGACGACGACTGGCGCCAGACCCACCTCGAGTCCTACCACTGGTTCGGCGACCCCGCCATGGAGATCCGCACCGAGCACCCGGACTGGCTGACGGCCGACCACCCGCAGATGTGGCCCCATCAGGGGGTCGCGCACGATCTCGTGGTGCACGTCGACAACAGCGCCGGACCGGTGGAGGGCGCCCGGGTGACAATCAGTCATCCGGACGAGACCTTCGAGCACTGGACGGCGTGGACCGACGCCGACGGCAACGCCAGCTTTCCCGGGCTCGTGATCAATGCGGCCGGCCGCTACGACGTGGTCGCCACCGCCAGCAACCACGTCCCCTGGCTCGGTTCGATGGTCTCCGCGGGCAGCGACCTCATCTTCTACGACGGCTTCGAGAGCGGCGGCACGCAGGCCTGGTCGGCGAGCCTGCCGTAGCAGCAACGTCCATGAGTGACCTGCCGCTCGGCGGCACGGACCCATCAACCACCTGGCTCCGCCGCCGCTGTGGTAGCGTCATGACACATGCACAAGCTGGTCACGATTCGGTTCTCCCACTACAACGAGAAGGCTCGCTGGGCCCTCGATCGGTTCCGAGTGGGTTATCGGGAGTCGGTGTGGATGCCGTTGTTCCACATGCTCGGGGTGGTGGCGGCAACCCGCGGGAGGGGGACGACGAGCAGCGACCGGGCGTCGACTCGATTCTCGACGCCGGTGCTCATCGCCGACGACGGCACGGTGCTGCGGGACTCGGCCGCCATCGTCCACTGGGCGTCGGACCGGTTCGCGGGGGAGGACGAAGGGCTGTACCCGACCAACGAGGTGAGCCGGCTCGAGGCGCGCCTACACGACGAGCTCGGCCCGCACACCCGCCGCTGCGCCTACTTCTACGGTCTCGACGATACCGCCCTCGTCCACCAGCTCGCTCACCGAAACGTGCCGCGCCCCCAGGCGGCGCTTTTCATCGCGCTGCGGCCGTTCATCGGTCGAATGCTGACCCAGGCCCTCGTCCTGAAACCTGAAACGGCTGAGCGGTCGCTGGCAAAAATCCGCCGGTTTCTCGATGACGTCGAGCCGCACCTCACCGGCCGCCAGTATCTCATCGGTGATCGATTCACCGCCGCGGATCTCGCCTTCGCCTGCATGCTCGCCCCCTCCATCCTGCCGTCGCCGGCCGAGGGTTATGGGGGCTTTCTGCCACCGCCGGACCGGGTGGCGGCGCCGGCCGCCGAGCTCGCGCGCGAGATCCGCCAGAGACCGGCTGGTCGCTTTGCGTTGCGACTTTTCGCCGAGGAGCGCGGCGAGCGGCAGGTGCCGGTGAAGCCCCTGCTGAAGGGTTGACGGAGTCAGGCCGACCCCGGATCCACGATCAGCATCGATCCGATGAATTGCTCCTACCCGAGAGGCTTCGCCACCGCCAGCCACACCGCGAGACCACCGGCGACGGGCATCAGGACCCACAGGGTCGCAGCCCACTCCGGCTTCTTCTTGAGCGGGAGCACCACCAGACCGAGCACCAGCCAAAGCGCCATCTTGAGGTACGCCCAGATCGGAATGTCCCCGAAGTATCCCAGCCGGGCAAGCAAACCGAAGCCGGCAACGAAGATCAACGCCAGGGCCACTCCGTGGGCGATGGACGCGATCCTGCGAAGCGGCGCGCTGGACGAACCGGCGGTGGCCGCCAACGCACCGAGGGCAGTGAAGAGAAAGAGCACGCCGACGACGTGCGCGATGGTGTAGAACTGATAGCTCATCGTTCCTCCGCGTACTGCAACACCGCCACGAGCCCCGGAGATTTCATCCGGCCGCCACGATGCGGCGGCGACCCGCGCCACGGATCCGGTGTCAACGATCGCGAGCTGACCTCGAATACTGCGATGCGCCGCGCGGTTACCCCGAGTGATGAGCAACCACGAGACGCCTCAGCTCGAAGTCTGGATCGACGGCTCGTGCAGCGTGTGCCGACGATCCGAGCGCTGGTGCCGTCGGCGCGACGCGAACGAGCGGATCGTCTTCAGGGACCTGCACCGCGACCCCGACCCCCCGGCCTCCAAAGAGAGCCTGCTGGAAGCGGTTCACGTCCGGCGCTCGGACGGCGCCGTCGACAGCGGGTTCGAAGGGTGGCGGCAGATCATGCTCGCTCTCGATGGTTGGCGGTGGCTCGGCCGGATCAGCGCGCTGCCCATCCTGCGCCAACTCGGCCGCCTCGTCTACGCGGCGATCGCCGCCAACCGCCACCGGTTGTCGGGCAACCGCGGCTGAACGACGACCGGCTCGGCGTCAACACCGAATGATGGTGAGGCAGTGTCCGCTCCCCGAGGCCGCACCGGCGCTCTCCACCCGTACTGGCACCACCGTAGGGTGTCTTGCTACAGTGGCCGGCGATCGAACTGGGAGGCCGCAATGTCCAAGAAAGTACTGGTTGCCACCGAAAAGCCGTTCTCGCCGGCCGCCGTCGAGCAGCTCCTCCAGGTCTTCGAGAAGGCCGGATACGAGGTCGAGCTCTTGGAGAGCTACACCGACAAGGCCGATCTTCTCGCCGCGGTTACCGACGTCGACGCGATGATCATCCGCAGCGACAAGGTCACCGCCGAGGTGCTCGACGCCGCCGCGAACCTGAAGGTGGTGGTTCGCGCCGGCGCCGGTTACGACAACATCGATTGCGCCCGCGCGGCGGAGAAGAACGTCGTCGCCATGAACACGCCCGGTCAGAACTCCAACGCCGTCGCCGAGCTCGTCTTCGGCATGATGGTGATGAACGCCCGCAACAACTACAACGGCAAGCCCGGCACCGAGCTTCGCGGCAAGACGATCGGCATCCACGCCTACGGCAACGTCGGGCTTTACGTCGCCAAGGTGGCCCACGGCTTCGGAATGGACGTCTACGCCTTTGATCCCTACGTCGACGACGACGCCATCAGGAAAGACGGTGTGACCCCGGTCAGCTCGGTGGAGGAGCTCTACGAGACCTGCCGGTACGTCTCCCTCCACATTCCGGAGAATCCCCAGACCGTGAAGTCCATCAACTTCGAGCTGCTGTCGAAGATGCCCGAGGGCGGCACCCTGATCAACACCGCCCGCCTCGGGGTCATCGACGAGGAAGGCCTCATGAAGGTCTTTGCCGAGCGCGGGGACTTCGCCTACCTGTCGGACATCGCGCCCACCTGCAAGGACGAGATCGTGGCGACGTACGGGGATCGCTGCTTCTTCACGCCGAAGAAGATGGGGGCACAGACCGCCGAAGCGAACATCAACGCCGGCGTCGCCGCCGCCAACCAGATCGTGCGCTTCTTCGACGAAGGCGACGTGACCTTCAAGGTGAACTGAACCTCCGGCCGATCAGAGCAGACCTCAGACGGACACCGAGCTGCCCTGAATCACCACGACCAGCTCGGTCCAGGGGGTGAGGGATGAGCGACGTACTGGCAGATTTGTTGGAAATGCTCGAGCTGGAGCAGATCGAGGAGAACCTGTTCCGCGGATCGAGTCAGGATCTGGGGTTCGGCGCCGTCTTCGGCGGCCAGGTCGTGGGCCAGGCGCTGTCCGCCGCCAGCCGCACCGTGCCGCCGGACCGGCTGGTGCACTCGTTCCACTGCTATTTTCTGCGCCCCGGCGACGCCGCGCGGCCCATTGTCTACGAGGTGGAGGCCACCCGCGATGGAAGGAGCCTCAGCTCGCGCCGGATCCGGGCCGTGCAGGGCGGTCGCACCATCCTGTTCATGGGCTCCTCGTTTCACCTCGAGGAGGAGGGCCTCGACCATCAGGACCCGATGCCGGATGTTCCGGGACCGGAGTCCCTGGAGTCGGCCGTGGCCTTCGCCCGCCGCCACCGCCACCTGATCCCCGAGGCAATGCGGGCCACCTTCACCTGCGAAATGCCCATCGAGGTGAGGCCGGTCCAGACCGTGGACCCCACCAAACCGCAGCGCATGGCGCCCCGTCGCCGGGTGTGGCTGCGCGCTGCCGGCGACATCCCCGAATCCCCCTGCGTGCACCGGTACCTGCTCGCCTACGCGTCGGATTTCAACTTTCTCGTCACCGCCCTGCAGCCCCACGGGCGGATCTGGTGGGAACCCACCCTGAAGATGGCCTCCATCGATCACTCGATGTGGTTTCACCGACCGCTTCGAGCGAATGACTGGCTGCTCTACGACGTGGACAGCCCGTCCGCCTCCGCCGCCCGGGCGCTGGTTCGCGGCCGGCTCTTCTCCCGCGACGGGACGTTGGTCGCCTCCACCGCCCAGGAAGGGCTCATCCGCGTGTTGGATCGATCCAGGTAGTTTTCGCCCGACCGGGAAGCGTCGATCTCAATTGATCGACGTGGCCTCCAGGAATCCGATCACCTCGCCTCCCGAGCCTGCGGCGCGGATCTCCTCTCTGATCAGAACACCGAGATCCTTCGACACGCACTGGCGGGTCCAGCTTCCGGCATCGGGACCACTGGTGAGCGTCGTTTTCGAGCACGCGCAGTCGAAGGTCCCCGCCGGCGTCGTCACACTCTCGCTGGTGCTTTCGACCACTCCGTCCCAGGAGACGGTGGGCTCGGACGTCGTGCCCCCCGGATTGGAGACCACCGTCTCGGTGACCGACGGCGTGACCCAGGTCTCGCCCTCGCACCAGCGATTGAACGGGCCAATGTAAAGCGCGGGATTGTACGAGGTCGAGATCGTCGATTCCGGAAGTGGGAAGCCCCCGGATTCGCCGGTCACCCGGTCCTCGGACGAGATCAGCTCGGCGTGACCCATCGGGTTTGAAAGCACCCGGTAGACCTCACGGCTCTCGGTGGAGACGGACACGGTCAGCCCCCCGGCTCCCAGGGTCACCACTGAGGTGTCGTGGCTCCCCGCGGCGTTCGCCGAGTGGTGCGTCCGAACCATCTCGCCAGCGAGAATCTCGCCTTCGAACTCGGTGATGATGTCGTAGGTCACCTGGCGTCCGGGAGCCGGATAGGAAATGGTGACGCAGGCTCCACCACCACCACCGCCGCCGCCTCCTCCTCCTCCGCCACCACCGCCACCGCCGCCACCGCCGCCACCGCCGCCAGTGGACGACCCGCAGAACCAGATCGGCGCGGCGCCTTCATAGGTCGGATCGTCCGATTGCGAATCGATCACCGACAACCCGGTGGAAATGGGACCGCCATCGCTCACCTCGACCTTCAGCGTGTAGGGCGCCCCCGAGTTGGAAGCTCCGAAGAAACCGAGGACGTTGTTGATCTGATCGGTCTCCCCCGCCGACAGGTCGTAGTCCTTGGTTCCGACCACCGCGCCGTTGCGAGAGACCAGCGTCAGGTCGAGACTGGTGTTTCCGCCGCCGTCGTTGAAGAACAGGGCATTCGAGCGGAAGCCGCCGCCGATGACGCCGGACAGCAAGGCCTCGTCGCCATCGTCGAGCAGACACCCCCTCGGATCTCCGGGAATGGACTGCCCGAAGGTGCCGCCGGAGCTCTGGTTGTAGGTGCGGGCGAGCACGAGCAGCGGCATCGGGGCCGAGATTCTCAGGGCGCCGTTGGCGCTGTTCATCCCGAAGGCGGACGACATCACGTCGTCGAGCGCCAGGAGCTGCCCGGGATTCACCGTTCGGGTGACCGACGCGGGATTGATGACCGGTGTGTTCTTGGGATGGTAGGACAGGGTGACCGGCCCTTTCGACGTGTCCAAGCCGAGGATCCTCAGATCGGTGCGCCAGAGGCTCGTCCCCACTCCGGCAGCGCGGGCCACGCCCTGGAGGAGGAGATCGGCATTGGCGTCCGGGAAGGGGCGGGCGAGGACCGCGACGGGATCGCCGGTCCGATTGTCGACCACCGACGCGTAGGCGACCACGGGCACCGACGGGCGAATCACCGCATAGGCGGAGGTGGAAGCAGGCGCGCCGACCGCTCTGAAGACGTCGTTGATCTGGTCTTGTCCGTACGGCTGCACGTCGTAGGTCTTCTCAGAGCCCACCATGCTTCCGTTGGCATTGAACAGGGTGACCCGGATCGACCCCGCGGCCGAGCTCGTCCCGGCCCAGCCGAGGTTGGTGCGGAAATCGCCGGACTTCGCGAGGTAGACCAGATACGCGTCCTCCCCTGCGGCCAGCGCATCGCTCAACGGTACGCCCGGGATGAACTGGCCGTAGGTGCCGCCGGGAACCTGGTTATAGGTTCGCGACGTCACCACCAAATCATCCCCGGGCGCCTCCACCAGCAGCGCGGCGGTGCCCGAGAGTGAGAAGCGATTGTCGAGGATGTTCTCCAGCTGCACCTGGCCGTCCGCGGGCAAGTTGACGTCGATGTGCCGGCTCAGCGCGCCGTTGTCGAGACCTGTCTCGAGCAGGTAGATCCGGACCGTGGTCGCCTCGTCTTCGGTGTTGACGAGCCGGAGATCCGTCCGCCAGTTGGTGCCGGCGCTGCCCGCCACGTTGGCGCTTGCGGGGACCATCCATCGCTCGGCGTGAGCCGGCGCCGCCCACACCAATAGAACAGCGACCATAGAACAGACGATGGAATACCGGAGTGCAAATTCGAACCGTTTCATGCTTCTCTCCCGCTCCGACCGGACAACCGGCCTCGATGATTTAACGAATATGTGACGCAATCTCACCTTAGCATATCCTCCGAGTTCCTTCGGATGGAATCGGGAAAGAACCCTGGGACGGATGACTGTCAGGACGGTGCTACACTGGCGAAAATCGACCGAACAAGGGCCTTTTCTCGAGAAGGGACATTGAAATGAATCAATTTCGAAGCTGTTTGTCAGTTGTCGCGGCTGTCGCAGTGCTCGGCACCGTCTCGCCCACCGCCGTGGTGGCGTGGGACTGGGAGGCGCACGGAACCCTCGGTCCCGGCGACCCGACCTTCAACCGCCCCAGCACCTCCTTCCCGCCGTGCGCCCTGTCGAGCAACGGGACCGGGGTCTACTACGACGTCCACTCGGGCTACTGGCCGGGCGGATACGCGCGAGTCACGGCGTCGGGCACAATCAACCGGCCGGTGATCGCCTCCTACCCCGCCGGCGGTTTCGATCCCACGGACCCCTGCAACAATATCGTTGTCGCCGGCGGCTGCGAGCCGCTGCCCTTCTCCATCATCGGCCCCTTCCTCGGAGCACCGGGTAACTACGACATCGTCGTGACCCACTGCTACAACGGGGACAGTGGGACCTACGACTTCTACTTCGAGGTCGTTCTCTTCTATGACGGCTTCGAAAGCGGAAATTTCGGCGGCTGGTCGTCCACCGACTGAGAATCTCGCGCCAACGTTCACAAAGCTGTCACGAAACGCCGTAGCACGTCGTTGTCACACCTCGAGGCCAGGATACGATGGGTGCCCGGCACGCCCCGTTTCCAGCGTGCGGTATTGAAATTGATTTCGCCATCGACATCGACGAAACCGAAGGATTCAGGAGACGACATTGTTTCACCTCCTTCTTTACTCGAGCGTGGCGATCGGTTTTTTTTGTTCTGCGGCGCTCTTCCTGCTCCTTCGGAAGAGATCGCGGCAGCCCCGATCGCTCCGCACCACGTGGCTGCGGTTCGCGCTCTGCATAGGCGTCGGCTTTCTGATCGCCGAGCTCTGTGTTCGGCTGGCCATGACCTTGATCTCCACCGACGGGACCCAGCCGACGGCGTTCGACCCGGAGCTCGGTTGGAGCCGGCCGCCCGCCAATCGCATTGCGCCGAACTCCCACGGCGGCTCGGCGAGCGAAGATCCCGACGTCGTCGTCGTCGGCGATTCCGTGGCCTACGGTCACGGCGTCGCCCCCGAGCACGGCATGGTGCACCAGACACGCCTCCAGCTCGAGCCCCGCGGGTGGTCGCTGCTCAACGCCGCCGTCTCCGGGTACGGGATCGACCAGACAACTCTCTACGTGAAGCGCCATCTTCCCGCGTGGAAGAACCTGAAGGTCCTGGTGTTCGTCGGGTTCGCCGGCAACGACCTCGAGGACACCGCCAGCAACATCCGTTACGGGCACGACAAACCGCTCTTTCGTTCGACCAACGGTAAGCTGTGGGAGAGCCAGGGTGCTTTGAGCCGCTTCTCCCGCCGCAATCTTCTCTCCACCTCCCGCCTGATCTTCAGCTTCGAAGCGCTCCACCCGTCGTTTTCCAGCCTCGTCGACCGGTTTGCCGGGAAGGTGACTCTCGGGAAGCAGGAAACCCACGCGGTGACGCTCGCGTTGTTGAACGACCTTCTGAATGCAACCGAGCAGCGAGACGTCGAGACCTTGCTGGTGCTGGTTCCCGCCCGGATGGACCTCACCTCCCCCACCCCCCCCTATCGTTGGCTGGAGCAGGCGTTTGAATCGACCGGCAGCCCCACCATCAGCCTGCTCCGTCCCTTGCAGAGGCAGAAGGTCGATTCTGGTTCGTTCTTCCTGCCCGGAGATCCCTGGCACCTCAGCGCCGCAGGCCATCGAATCGCTGCCGACCTGATCACTGAAGCGATCCTGAATCTGCAACCGCCACAGTCGATTCACGACGGCACCGTTCGTGTTGCGATGGTTCCAGCGGGGGAAATGTCGTTTTCCGGCAGTAGTCGTTGTAGGATTGGTCACCATCACCAAGGAGGCGAATCATGAAGCTCGAGGAGGCCATCACCACGGCTCTGGAGTACGAAGGTCGGGTCCACCGAACCTACTCGGAGGCCGTCGAAAATGCTGCCGACGACGTCGCACAGCGGGTGTTCACCACCCTGCGCGACGAGGAGGCGGAGCACATCAAGTACCTGCGCGACCGTCTCGCGGAATGGCGGTCCACCGGGGCGGTCACCGTCGCCGAGCTCGACACCGTGCTGGTGTCGAAAGCCGAGATCGAGGCGGGCGCGGCGGCGCTGCGGGAGCGCCTGGAGGGCGGCGGTCGCCAGATCCGCGGATCGGAGTTCGAAAGCCTCAAGAAGGCCCTCGACGTGGAGCTCGAAACGAGCTCGTTCTACAAGAACATGGTCGCCTCGCTCGAAGGAGATGAACGCCGCCTTTTCGAGCGTTTCGTGGAGATCGAGGAGGGGCACGTCGCCATCGTTCAGGCCGAGATGGACATGGTTTCCGGCACCGGGTTCTGGTTCGACACCGCCGAGTTCAGCCTGGAAAAGGCGTAGCGAACGACTCCAGGTTCCCGGGGAAACCCCTCTCCGGCGAGCCGCGCTGAACGAGAAACCGGCTCGCGGGCGGCGACATGGCGGGCGTGCGAGAATACGCCCATGCCAGTCCCCGACTCCCGTGCCGCTGCCCTCGCGCTGGATGCGGCTGACCCGACGGCCTCCCTACGGCAGAAATTCGCCCTTCCCGAGGGTGTGATCTACCTCGACGGCAACTCGCTGGGCCCTCCCCTCACCAGCACGGCGGACCGTCTGCAGCGCGCCGTTCGGACCGAGTGGGGCGGCGAGCTCGTGCGGGCGTGGAACTCCTGCGGTTGGATCGACCTCCCGGCCCGGGTGGCAGCACGGATCGCGCCGTTGATCGGCGCCGGTGACGACGAAATCGCGGTAGCCGACTCCACCTCGATCAACATCTTCAAGCTCCTGGCCGCGGCCCTTGCCCTCCGCCCGGATCGTCCGGTGATCCTCTCCGAGGAGGAGAACTTCCCCACCGACCTCTACGTGGCCCAGGGTCTGGCGGATGTACTCGGCGACCGGGCGCGCCTGCAGCTGGTTCCGAGATCGCAGCTGCGCCGGTCCCTGGACGACCACACCGCGGTGCTCATGCTCACCCACGTTGACTTCCGCAGCGGTGAGCTCCACGACATGCCGGAGATGACCCGGTCGGCCCACGACGCGGGGGCCGTGATGTTGTGGGATCTGGCGCACTCGGCCGGGGCGGTCCCGGTGGATCTGACGGCCTGCGCCGCCGACTTCGCGGTGGGCTGCGGTTACAAGTACCTCAACGGCGGCCCCGGCGCCGCGTCCTTCGCCTACGTCGCACGACGCCACCACGACGAGCTTCGGACCCCCTTGACCGGGTGGATGGGCCACCGCGACCCCTTCGCCTTCTCCACCGAATACGAAGGCGCACCGGGATGCGCACCGCTTCTGGTCGGGACGCCGCCGATTCTCTCGATGATCGCCCTTGACGAGGCCTTGGCGCTCTTCTCGGACACCGACGTCGAGACGCTGCGCCGGAAGTCGGTGGCCCTGACCGAGCTCTTCATCGACCTGGTGGAGCGCCGGCTCCCCGACCACGGTTTCACCCTGGCGTCGCCCCGGGACCCTGCCCGGCGCGGGTCCCAGGTATCCCTGTCCCACCCGGAGGGCTTCGCCGTCATGCAGGCGCTGATTGCCCGGGGAGTCATCGGCGATTTCCGCTCCCCGGACCTCCTGCGCTTCGGCTTCGCTCCCGCCTACACGCGATTCGCCGATGTCTGGGACGCCGTCTCGGCACTGGAGGACATCATGGACGACCGCAGCTGGGATCGGCCCGAGTTCCGCGTCCGGGCACGGGTCACGTGATGCACTGGACCGCCATTCTCGCCGTTCTCACGGGCGCCGCGGCCCTGGTCGCCGCCGCCGACCAACCTCGGCCCCTCATGACAACCGACGAGGCCCTCTCCCTGCCGCAGCCCGCAGCCGATCGGCGGTGCAGCTACGGTCCGGACGAGCTCAACTTCGGAGAGCTCCGCGTGCCCGACGGCGCCGGGCCTTTTCCGGTGGTGATCGTGATCCACGGCGGTTGTTGGCTCGCCGCCTACGACCTCGGCTACATCTCGAGCCTCGCGGCGGAGCTGACCCGGTCCGGCTTCGCCACCTGGAGCATCGAGTACCGGCGGGTGGGTGATCCCGGCGGCGGTTGGCCGGGCACCTTCGCCGATGTCGCACGAGCGGCCGACGCCCTGCGCGATCTGGCGCAGGAGCACGCCTTGGACCTGGACCGGGTGCTGGCTCTCGGCCACTCGGCGGGGGGGCATTTGGCGCTGTGGCTCGGCGCACGGCCCGCCCTGGATCCCACCGATGAGCTGCGCGGCGCCGATCCCCTGCGGCTTCGCGGCGTGGTCTCGCTGGCCGGGATCACCGACCTGGGGGCGTTCGCCTCGCCCGACGGCTGCGGGTCCGCTGTTCCGGGGCTCCTGGGGGGTGATCCGGCGGACCATGCCGATCGCCTCGCTCGAACGTCGCCGATTGCGATGCCGAGCTCGGGAATACCGGAGATTCTCGTTCTCGGCCAACGCGACCCCATCGTGCCGCGTTCTCAGGCCGACCGCTACATCGCCGAGAAATCCGAATCCAGGCCGAGGCTGGTCGAGATCGCAGGGGCCGGCCACTTCGAACTCATCGACCCGACCCACAGCAGTTGGACCGCCATCCACCGTTCGGTGGTGACGGTGTTGGGCGCGGATCTCGATTCGGACGGGCGCTGAGTCGGGATCCAGCCGTCATTCCAGACCGATGGAGAAAATCCTTCCGAGATCGTGCTTGGAAAACGCCCTGAAGGCGATCAGCGTCTCCGACGAGGTCATCCCCTCGATCTTGAGGATGTGCTCGGTCACAACGGCGGCAATGCCCTCGTTGTCGGGGGCTCGCAGGATGACCACGAGGTCGTACTGGCCCGCCACCGAGTAGACCTCAGAGACACCGTCCAACTCCGCCAAATGCTCGGCAACCTCGTTGATCCTGTCGTTGCGGATCTTCAGCAACACTACCGCGTTGATCATTGGTTCCTGCCTCCCTCGAGCCCATTCTACCCGGCCGTTGGATTGTCTCCACAAACAGGCAGCGATGCTCGGGCCACCGTCACCCGGCCGCGCGATGGACAAGGAGCTCAGGGGCGAGGAGGTGCTGTCGATCACATCGACGGCCGGCGCCCTGGAGCTACCCTGCTGGTATGGGAACCAGAGCTCGAGTCCTGGCATCGACGCTGATCCTGCTTGTGGCCGCCTCGACTCCGGCTCAAACCGGCGGCACCTACGTCGTGGCCACGACGGGCTCCGACATCACCGGCGATGGATCCCCCGGCTCCCCCTGGGCGACGATCGGCCACGCCGTGGGCGAGGTTCCTGATGACAGCCTCATCCTGGTGGAGCCCGGGACGTATCACGGGCGGGTCCGACTCGACTCCGCCTTCGCCCAAGGCATCACGGTGCGATCGGCTGAACCGTTTCAGGCCCGCCTTCGGCACACCGGCACCGTGGTGACCTGCTACTACGGCCAGGGCATCGCCCTCGAGGGCTTCGACATCGCCCACACCGGCCCCGGCGCGGGAGCCCTCGTCATCCAGATCCAGGACCTCATCGGCGCCCCCGGCGGCGACGACCGCGTCGGCCGCATCGTCATCCGCGGCAACGTCCTGCACGACAGCTACAACAACGACATCCTGAAGATCAACAACGGCGCCGAGCACGTGCTGGTGGAGGGCAACGTCTTCTACAACCAGGAAGGCTCCGACGAGCACATCGACATCAACTCGGTGAGTGACGTGATCGTCCAGGACAACGTCTTCTTCAACGACTTCGCGGGTTCGGGGAGGACCAACGGCAACGACACCTCGTCGTTCATCGTCGTCAAGGATTCCAACGGTGCGAGCGACGGCATCCTGGGCGCGGAGCGAATTACGGTTCGCCGCAACGTCTTCCTCAACTGGGAGGGATCCACCGGTTCCAACTTCGTGCTGCTCGGTGAGGACGGCAACAGCTACCACGAGGCCGACGAGGTGGTGGTGGAGAACAACCTGATGCTCGGCAACTCCGGCAACCCCATGCGGGCGCCGTTCGGCGTCAAGGGCTGCCGCGACGTGGTGTTCCGCGCCAATTCCGTCATCGGAGATCTGCCGTCGTACGCCTTCGCCATGCGCCTCAACACCGAAGGATCGAACCAACCCAACGACGAGATCGCGTTCTTCAACAACGTGTGGTCGGATCCCACCGGCACCATGGGCGCCTACGGCGGCGGCGCCAACGACTTTTCGGACACGCCCCCCGGCCAGACCCTGGGGTGGGAGCTGGACCGCAATCTCTACTTCAACGGCGGCGCCGCCATCCCCGACGACCCGAGCGAGCTCATCAACCCCACCGACGACCTCAACCGGGTGGTCGATGATCCCGGACTCCCCGGCCACGCCGGCCTGGTTCTTCCGCGTTGGGTGCCGGCCTCGGGCCTCTTCGCCGACGGCTCGACCACCACCGACCAGGTCAAGCGGCGCCTCGTGCACCTGTACGCGATGCCGGACGGCGACAGCCCCCTCGTCGACGCCGCAGATCCGACCTCGGCCCCCGACGAGGACATCCTCGGCCAACCGAGGACCGGCGGCGTCGGTCCGGACCTCGGGTGCTTCGAGACCGGCGTCGGGCTGATCTTCGCCGACGGATTCGAGAGCGGCGACGCCCAGCAGTGGGATTTCCACTGAAAATCTCTGACCCCTAGCCCGAAGTATTCATGAGGGATCTACTGCGGCCGACGATGCATCCGCGCCAGGCGATTTTTCTCATCGTTGGGTGCTCAACATACTGTCGAGTATGCCTCCGCGCCCAAAGATGA
>JAZBOQ010000269.1:0-2113 GCA_036351195.1 Thermoanaerobaculales bacterium
AGACGCCGTCAAAGACGCCGTCGACGATGCCGAGAAGGCCGCAAGAGACGCCAAAAAGGACGCCGAAAAACACTGACCAACCTCGATGCTCGCAGTTATCCCTCGAGGGCCAACAGCAGCAGGTGCCCGGCCGTCCAGCTGAAATGACGAACGTTTCGGCCCTCTCCCGTGAGCGGGTCATAGCTCGCCAGAAACGGCGCTCCGGGGACGAGGGTGCCCTCGAGATTGGCCAGCACCTGCACCGTGAGGGTGTCGGCGTCGTCGGCGTACCCGTAGGCCCTCAGCCCGGCGATGGCGAAATAGGCCTGATCGAGCCAGACCGGTCCGCGCCAGTCGCCGTCGGAGAACTCCGGGTGGTTGACGGCCACGGTGGGGAAGGGAACGTGGGTTCGGAAGATTGCGGGGTCGAGCATGGTCTCCCTCACCCGCGCCGCCTGCTCGCTGGAGGCCACACCCGCCCACAGCGGAATCCAACCCTCCGGGCCCTGCACGGGGATGATCTCGCCGGTGTCGATGTCGGTGTCGTAGAACCACCCCGTCGCCTCGTCGAAGAAGGTCTCTCGAACGAGCTCGCCCAGCCGCTCGGCCTCGGCGATCCAGCGCTCGACATCCCCCCCTCTGCCCAGCGCCTCGGCGAGCCCCGCGAGAGCTGTCTTCTCCCGGTAGAGATAGCTGTTGAGGTCCACCGACTCCTGATCCATGGACCAGGCGGCATCTCCGTTGTGCAGCATGGACGTGGTGTCGAAGCGCACGGCGTTGTCCATACCGCTCTCCCGGCGGGCGGCCTCGAGGGCACCGTCGGTGGAGCCGTACTCACAGAGCCCGTCCCCGTCGTGGTCGCGGTCTGAGTACCAGAACTCGTGGTACCGCACGAGGCGAGGATACAGCTCGCGCACCAGCTCGAGGTCGCCGGTCGCTTGAAAGACCTGGTGCAGCGCCCAACCGAGCAATGGCGGATTCGTGTTGCGCCAGTTGTCCTCCTCCGGATCGAGGTAGACCAGGTCGGCGACCATTCCGGACTCGTTCTGCCAGGCCGCCATCAGCCGCAGTTGGTCGGCCGCCACCTCCGGGGCGAAGTGCGCCAGCGCCGCCGCGTGCTTCCACGAGTCCCACGCCCTGAAACCATTGAAGCTTTGAACGTTGCTCGAGGGGAAGAGCCCCCCATTGGCAAACCGCCCGGCGGGGCCCCGCCAGTTGGCGATCAGGGTCTGCACGGCTTTGACCGCGACCTTGCGCACCGGATTCACCGGCGCCCCGGTCGCGGCGACCGGCTCCAGGTAGGCGTTCCAGCGGCCGGCGTTTCGTGCCAACGACGCATCGACACCCTCGAGAACGGTCGCCATGTCCGGTTCCTCATCGCCCGCTGGTGTCATGCAAACGGCGATGACCACGACCTCGGACCCCCCGGGTTCGACGTCCATGACCTCATCCACCGGCTCGGTCCACATCACCCGGACACGATCGCCTTCCGGGGTCGTGTGCAGGCGGCCGGCGGGTCCGTCCTCGACCACGACAGCATTGCCGAAGACCTCACCCATCGGGCTCGGCTCCCACGACCGGCGCGCCTCTCCCCGATTTTGCAGCTCTGTTCTGATCAGGACCGTACGCGAAGAGTCGAACCACAGCGTCTGCCCGATCACGAGCTCCCCCGCCTCCCAGCTCGCCTCGAGGATGCCCGGAAGGCTCTTCGACCACACCAGCCTGGCGCCTGGAATGTCCAGCCGCACGAGCTGCGGTGAGATCCACCGTCCCGAGGTCATGAGAAACGGCCCGGTGAAGCCGACGCCGAGACGCTCGTCCCCCGCCACCGGCAGGCCGAATCCGAACCAGGCCCCCTGGTCGGCGAAGGGCATGATCGACCAGTCCTCGGCCCCGGCCGGCACCCCGCGGTGGTCCATGAGGTTGACGAAGTCGCCCCGCTCGATGGAATAGTCGACCGGCGGCGGCGCCGGTTTTCCACACCCGACACACACCGCCACGAGACCCGCCCAAATCAGCTTTCGCATACCCGGCATCCTAACCCACCACCACAATGATGCTTGAAGACAACTCGACCCGGCAAACGCCGGGTCGCACGTAGCTGATTCTAATGGTGAGCCGTACTGGACTTGAA
>JAZBOQ010000270.1:0-6812 GCA_036351195.1 Thermoanaerobaculales bacterium
AGCGGCGAGCGGTCACCGGCAGCGCCCGCCACGCGAGGAGGGCGAAGCCCACCGCCAGGGGCAGACAGGCAAGGGTGACGAGCGCGGTGAAAAGCGCCGCCTCGAGCCGCGGCGCGAGCCACAGGGCGGCGAGAAACCCAACCACCACCGACGGCACCGCGGCCATGAGCTCGACGGTGGGTTTGATCACCCCCTGGAGCCACGACGGCGCGAGCTGGGAAACGTAGACCGCCGCCATGAGCGCCATGGGAACCGAAAAGAGCAGGGCGTAAAGGGTCGCCTTGAGGGTGCCGAAGATGAGCGGCCAGAGGCTCATTTTGGGTTCGAAAGCATCCGAGCCACCGGTCGTCTGCCACACCCACTTGGGAGAGGAGTAGCCTTCGTACCACACTGGCAGAAACAGGGTCCGGAAGCTGATTTCCGGGTGGGGGTTGTCAATCGACCGACCGATGAGCTGGTCCCCCGCACGAACGATTCCGCCATCGCCCTTGGGTGCCAACGCCGCAAAATCGACCGCCTGCGTCGCCCAGCGGTCGAGCAGCAACCGCCGACCGGAGGTCGAGTAGTAGAGCGCCACCGAACCGTCGTCACCACCGACGAGGAGCCCTCGACGTCGGTGGGCCGGCGCGATGACGGCGACCGCGGACGGCATCGGCGGCATTTCCCGGATCGTCCTCCACACCGGAGCCGAGGGCGTTAAGACGATTTCCGGCTTTGACGCCACGGCCTGGCCGAGTTGGTCATCCGGCAACACGACCGCCCCGCCCGCCTCGAGAGTGACCCCGGCAAGACGAAACGCCTCGCGTCCGTGATTCTCGACCCGGACTCGCGGCACCTCGAACATGATACCCACTGAGCCGTCATCGCCGCCGACGACCAACGTTCCACCGCCGATGAGGAACCGGACCGCCGTCGCCCGCAGCGGCGCACCATCGATCTCGGTCTCGGTGAAGCTCGGCAGGTCGAAGATCCGCAGCCTTCCCGAACCGTCGACGACCGCGACCGACATGAGGTCCTCGGCGATCGCGAGAGCCTTCAGGTTGCCGAAGATCGGTGCCGGGGTGAGGATCTCCCACTCCTCGTCATCAGGGTCCCAGGTCGCGACGGCGAGCCGGCCGCTGCCGGTCCACGCCGCCGCCACCACCGAACCGTCCGGATCGGCGTTTGCGGTCACCCCGACCCATCGATCATCGGCCGGGAGCTCGAGGGGGTCGGCTGCAGATCGCCAGCGGGCAGAGGTCGCCCGGTGGTCGTCAGTCCAGAGATCCCGAAACCGCACCTTGCCGACCACCACCGTGCCGGCGTCGGTCAACGCCGAAACGAGACCGTGGATCTCGTGGTCGGCGGCGATGATCTCGGCGCCGGATTCTACGATGGCGAAAGGCTCGTCACCCCGATCCAGGCGCACCACGCCGTCCCGATCGAGGGTCCAGACGAGCTCCTGACGCGGATCGGTCCCGGCCGCGAGGGCGGATCCGCCGGGACCCAGGACTTTGAGGTCGCCGGCGTCGGCCCCGCGGAAGAGCGGCAGCGCTTCGAGACCGATGTTGACCATGATGGCCACGACGACGAGGATCACGAGGATCCCGCCGAGGCGGATCACGAAGCCGGCGATCCGGTCCTTCTGCGGCTCGGAGAGGATTGGTTTCAAGCGCTATTTCCCGAGCTTCGAGAGCTGTTCGGCGGCCGTCGACGCATCGAGGGGGTCGAACCCGGCCTTGATGATGACCCGCTGGCCCTCAGCCGAGAGAATAAAGCGGAGATACTCGGAGGTGAGCCGGTCGAGCTCCTTGTTCGGCGTCTTGTTGACGTAGATGTGGAGAAAGCGCGCGAGCGGATAGCTGCCGTTGGCGGCGTTTTCGGACGACGCGGCCACTGCCGGCTGGCCGTCGGCCGGGGACAGCGGCACCGCCCGGACACCCGAGGTCATGTAGCCGATCCCTGAGTACCCGATGCCGTAGGGGTCTTTCTCGATACCCTGGACCACCGACGCCGAGCCCGGCTGTTCCTTCACTGTGTCTTTATAGTCGCCCTTGCACAACGCATGATCCTTGAAATACCCGTAGGTCCCCGAGGCCGCGTTACGGCCGTAGAGCGAGATCGGCGCCGTCGCCCAGTTGCCGCCCAGGCCGAGCTTGCCCCAGGTGCTGATGTCGTTCGCCATCCCGCACTTGCGGGTCTTGGAGAACATGGCGTCGACCTGGGAGATGGTCAGGCTCTCGAGGGGGTTGTCCTTGTTGACGAAGACCGCCAGGGTGTCGAGGGCGACATCGAAACGCTCCGGGTCGTACCCGAAGGCCTCTTCGAAGGCGTCGGTCTCCTTGGACTTCATCTTGCGCGACATGTTGCCGAGCTGGACGGTACCCTCGATGAGGGCCGGCGGGGCGGTCGACGAGCCCTTGCCCTCGACCTGGATCTTGACCTGCGGGTAGAGCTTGCGGAACTCCTCGGCCATGAGGGTCTGGAGCTCGAGCATGGTGTCGGAACCGGCGGCGTTGAGGGTGCCGCGCAGCCCCTCGACCTTCTTGTAGGTCGACAGACCGGGGTCGAGGCTCGGGCCGGCGGCGAGAACCGATCCGGCAGTGGTCAGAAGGACGAGAACGAGCACGGACATCGCGATGCGTTTCATTGTGGTTCCCTTCTCGTACCCCGCGTCGATGACGCGGTTCCCGGCGAAGCTATTCGGAGTGCGTGAAGTTGCCATGAAGTTCAATATAAATGTCTAGAAACGAATGATGTAGTCGACCTGGAGCCGGTCCATCGTCGGGATGTCCTGGAGGTCAGATGCGGGTTCCGTGTGGTACCAGGTGAAGTTGAAGTAGCTTCTCATGACGAAACCGAGACGGAGGTCGAAGCGGTAGCCGTCAACATCGGACGACATCGTCGTGTCGGATTGGGTGAAGACGTAGAAGAGCGCGTCGGGTTGGGAGAAGTAGCGGCTCGCGCGGAACGCGACGTGGCCCTTCTCTTTGTAGTCGCCGATCTGGAAACGGATGAAGTAGCCGTCGTCGTAGGTTCGGCCGTCGTACTCGGCGGCGCCGAAGTTGTGGTAGCCGAAGGCGGTGAGCGTGATGGGCCAGCGTTCCGAGAGCCGGTACTTCCATTCGGCGAAGAGGTTGCCGATCTGGAAGTCCGAGATGAGCTGGTCGTTTGTGTCGAGCAGGTTGGTCACGCGGTTGCCCCCGATCTTTCCGTTCAGCGTGAGATCAGCGACATATTGGGGGTTGACCCAGTCGTCGTACCCGACCCCGACCACGAACGAGTGCCCGGCGCCGACGTCGAAGGTGCCTCGCACCTGACCGCCGAACAAGAACGAGTCGTCGCCTTCTTTGCGTTCTTCCAGCGCGTATTGGTACGCGCTCGCGGAAAACGCGCCGACCTCGAAGTTCTGCAACATTCCCTCGACCGTCACGTCGTCGTCCCACTGGAAGTCAGAGACCTTCCACAGCTTTTTCGGGTCGAACTTGCCGACGTGGAGCCGGAACCAGTCGAGCGGTGTGAAGTCCGCGAAACCTTCGCTGAAGGCGATCTGCTTCATCGTGAACCCGCCGTCCACGGACTGGTTGTCGGACACCGGATCGAGGGGGTCGCCGCTCCGAACCTGGACACCGACCCGCATCCAGTCCGTGACGGGTGCGTAGATCCCGGCCCGTATCCGCAGCCGTTCCCGTTGGCGGAAGTTGTTGTCGGAGATCCCTTCGACCCAGAAATCCTCGTAACGCAGCCGGAGGTCCGCCTTGAAGTCGATGCGGTCGTACCACTTCTTGGTCTTCGCTGCATCGGAATCGGGCGCCGGCAGCGGTTCGGCGGTCGCGACCTGCGGCGCGTCGGTGCTGAGCACCTCCGGAGGCTTCGCCTCGGCGGCCTTGGCGGCTTCCCTCCGGGCGTACTCGGCCTGCACCGCTGCGGCCTGCTCGGCGGTGATCACCCCCTGCTCGACCAGGAGCTCGAGCAATGGGTCCATCTCGGGCTCTTCGGCGGTTGCGAAGGCGGGAAGCGCCAGACACAAGACCAGTGCGGTGGCGAGCGCCTTCCACCATGTGTTCATGGGTGTCTCCTCGGGATCCGGATCTCCACCGACCACGGTTTGGCGGAGTCACGGTGATGATGTGAAGGGGGTGTTCGGTCCGAGTGAAGGCGAGATGAAGCTGGTGTTAAGTATTCACCGAGGCTTCACTCCAGCTTTACATCACGGCCTGGTCCACAGCGGCAGATAACCGGACTCCGCGACAACGCTCTGGCCGCGCGAACCCTGGCACCAGTCGATCCAATCCCTCATCAACCCCTCCGGCGGTGCGGCGGTGTAGTACACCAGATGCCGGGTCAGCGGGTAGCGGGCCCCATCCGCCTCCTCGGCGGGTGGAGGGACGCCGTCAATGGCACACGCTTGTACGTCGTCGCGGACGTAGGCGGCCCCGCCGTAGCCGATGGCCGACGGGTCGTCGGCCACCCGCCGGACCACCTGCGCCGTCGATGCGGCGGTGACGGCCCGCCCGGTGTAGGGGCCGCCGCGAAGAACCCTGTCGCGAAAGAACCGAAAAGTTCCGGAGGAGGGCGGCCGCACGACGACCGTGATCTCCCGGTCGTCGCCGCCGAGCTCGGACCACCTGGTCACCGATCCGTCGAAGATCCGGCCGAGCTGACCCAGGGTGAGGTTCCCGACAGGGTTGTCCGGATGGACCCATACGCTGAGGGAATCCCGGGCGACGAGGTGCCGAACCCCCAGAGTTCCGTACCGATCGTGAATCCGCTGCACCTCGGCCGGCGCCAGCGGTCTCGAGGCGGCGCAGATGGACGCGTCGCCGCCGATGATCGCCTCGACCCCGGTGGATGTCCCACCCCCTTCTACCATCACGGCAATCCCGGGGTGCTCCCGCATGAACTCCTCGGCGAGTCGTTGGTTGAGGATCAGCATGGTGTCGGAACCCTTGATGCTCAAGATCTGCCGTTTTACCCCCGGGACCGAACCGCAGCCCGCAGAAAGCAGCGCGAGCAGAGCGGCGCAGCCTGCGCGCTTCATCCGCTCAGTCATCTTGGCCGGCCATGGACAGGAGCCGCTGGTAGGCGAAGGACGACCCGGGCTTCCACTGCGGCGCCGTGCGACGGTCCGCGACGGCGCAGACGAAGGCGAGGGTCACACCGCAGTGCCGCCGCGAAGCTTCAAAATCGAGGGGTTGCTCAAGATCGTCGAAGGGCGTGTGATAGCGCGTCTCGAACCAGAGCCACATCCGGTGGACCGCTTCGGCAAACGGCGTCTCCGACCAACGAAAGCCCTCGCTGACCAGGATGGACGGCACCCCGGCCTCGGCGAACGCGGCCTGTTCGGAACGGGCAAAGGCCTCGTGGCTCCACATGATCTCGTTCGTGGGAGTGACCATGAGACCGAGGGCGCCGGCGGTCCCTTCAAGGATGCGCCCGAGGTCCGAGAGCTCGCCGCCGATGCCGACGACGTCGTCGAACTCTTCGAGAAACGCCAGACCGTCGATGTTGACATTGGCGACGAGGTGCGGAAGCGAAACGGACGTGTGGTCGAGAAAATAGCTCGAGCCGAGGTTCCCCTCTTCCTCCGCGGTGGAGAACAGGAAGATCAGCGATCGTCTCGGCGCCCGGTCGAGGGTCATGACCGCCCGCGCGATTTCGAGCCCCCCGGCCACCCCGAGAGCGTTGTCGACGACTCCGTTGTAGATGGTGTCGCCGTCGACCTCCGGGCCGATTCCGAGGTGATCGTAGTGCGCGGTCACGACGACGAAGGTCTCGCGCAGGCGAGGATCGGACCCCTCGACGATGCTGACGACGTTTGGCGCGAGAAAGCTGCGGGTGTCGAAGTCGCCGGTGAACGAGAGCTGCACCGGAAGATGGAAGCTGCGCATGGTGTGGGTGCGGTTCATCTCCACGACTGCCGCGAAGTCGAAGAGCGCCTCGCTGAACAGTGTCGGCGCGACCGATGGATGAAGGATGAGGGTGAGGTGACGGGGAACACCAGCCGCCGCTGTGATGTGCTCGAACGCGTAGCTGCGCCGTCTGGCGGTCCACCACGTCTTTCCCGCACCGTTCGGCGGGAGGAGCACGCTGGCCACCGCGCCGCGGGAGAGAGCGGTTCGTTGTTTGGTCTCGATGGACGAGTAGACCGATGGCTCGTCGCCGCGGAAGTACCCGGGGTCGTCGGATGTGGGTTCACCGTCGAAAAAGACCGCGACCTTGCCGCGGACGTCGACGTCGGCGTAGTCGTTGTAGTCGAACTCGGGGGCCACGATGCCGTAAGCGACAAAGACCATGGGGGTGGCTCGAGGGAGCAGTGTTTGCTCTCCGGTCGTCACCAGCAGATAGTCCAGCCCGAGCTCGAGCATCACCTGGTCCCCGAGGCTCGAGACCACGAGCCGTGAGCGCGGTCGCGGGCGGCTGCCGTGCAGCGGGACCTGTTGGAGATAGCCGCCGTTGTCGCCGGCCGGCGCGATCCCGATCCGTTCGAGCTCGTCGGCGATGTAACGCGCTGCGCGGTTGCCGCCTCGAGACCCTGCCGCCCGGCCCTCGAGACCGTCACTGCCGAGCACCATGACGTGCCGCCGGAGACCTTCAACGGTCACCAGCTCCGCAAGCTCTGTCGGATCGTCTGCCGACACACCGCTCGGAACGATGGCAAAAAACCCGAGCACCAGACGGGTCAGCGCTGGTCGAAGGTCCACGGCAACATCCTACCGAAGATTACGCCGCAGGGACGTTCGCCGGCAGCGGTCTCGACGGCCGACAGCACGAAAAAAGGCCCCGGCGGGCGCCGGGGCGAGAGCGGACGAAAGACGGAGAAAGTAGAGATA
>JAZBOQ010000271.1:0-5405 GCA_036351195.1 Thermoanaerobaculales bacterium
GGATCATCCCGCCATTTGTGGGATGATCCTTTTTATTTGCTATCATCCGCCCGCGAAGGAGACGACATGCGCGTTCTGTCCGGCGTTCAGCCCTCGGGGACCCTCCACATCGGCAACTACTTCGGTGCCATCCGGCAGTTCATCGGACTGCAGGACGAGCACGAGTGTTACTACTTTCTCGCGGATCTTCACGCGTTGACAACGGTGCAGGACGCGGATCGGATGCGCGCGCTGGTGCGCGAACTCGCGGCAGGATACCTCGCCCTGGGGCTCGATCCGGAGCGCAGCGTCATCTACCGGCAGTCCGACATTTCCGAGATCCCGGAGCTGACGTGGTACCTGTCGACGGTGACCTCGATGGGCCTGCTCCAGCGCTGCCACTCCTTCAAGGACAAGGTCGCCCAGGGCGTGGTGCCCAACCACGGGCTCTTCGCCTATCCGGTGTTGATGGCCGCCGACATTCTGATCGTGAGATCAGATCTGGTGCCGGTGGGCAAGGACCAGAAACAGCACCTGGAGGTCACCCGCGACGTGGCCGCATCGTTCCACGCCACCTACGGCGCCGAGGTCTTCACCCTGCCCGAGCCCATGATCCACGGCGAGGTCGCGGTGGTTCCGGGGCTCGACGGCCAGAAGATGTCCAAGTCCTACGGCAACACCATCGACATTTTCGGGCCCGAGAAGCCCATCCGTAAGCGGATCATGTCCCTGGTCACCGATTCGACGCCGGTCGAGGATCCCAAACCGAAGGAGGGCAGCGCCCTGTATCAGCTGCTCAAGATCTTCGCCCCGGCGGAGGAACGGCCCTGGGTGGAGGCGGCGTTCGACGAGGGCGGCGTCGGTTACGGCGACATGAAGAAGAAGCTTTTCGAGTTCTTCGTCGCCACCTTCGGCGAGGCCCGCGCCCGGTACGACGAGCTCGCGGCCGATCCGGCGGAGGTGGACCGCATCCTCGCGGCCGGCGCCGCAAAGGCCCGCGAGACTGCGGCGCCGCTGATGGACGACGTCCGTAAGGCGGTGGGGATCCGATAGCGCCCCGCGTCCGCGTCTGTGCCCGGTGATTCAAGAGCACGTCGGGGACTGCAGCGCCGTAGGGTGGGCCTGGGCCCACCAGATCGCCTTCCGGTTCCGAACCGCGATCCTGGAGCCTTCCCAACAAAATTCCAACTGCATGGGCACAAACCAGCGTCAGCGATCAGTCGACCCCCAAACCCCCAAACCCTCCGAAATCGGGTACCCTGAACTCACCATGAACGACATTCCATCGGATCGAGAACCGCCCGACCTCGGGGATCGCTACGAGGTGGAAACACTCCTCGGCGAGGGGTCCATGGGGCGGGTCTGGCGGGCGTTCGACCGGCAGCTCAACCGGTTCGTCGCGGTCAAGGTTCTCCGGTCGTCGGATCCGAACGAGCGCGCGCGCTTCCAGCGCGAGGCGAAGGCCCAGGCGAGCATCCGCCACGAGCACGTGTGCCGGGTCTTCGATGTCGGAGAAGAGGGTGGACATGCATTCCTCGCCATGCAGCTGGTGGAAGGGTCGACGCTGCTGGAGGTGTCGCCGGGGCTCGAGCTGGCAGCCAAGGCCGGGATCATGGAGCAGGTGGCGAGAGCCGTGCAGGCGGCGCATCTGGACGGCGTCGTCCACCGCGACCTCAACCCGCGCAACATCATGGTGGAGCAGCGTGAGGACGGCACGCTCCATGCCTTCGTCATGGATTTCGGGATCGCCCGCCCGCCCGGAGAGGCCGAGGACGACGGGAGGCCGGCCACCGCCGGTTCGCCGGCGTACATGGCGCCGGAGCAGCTG
This sequence comes from Thermoanaerobaculales bacterium, assembly GCA_036351195.1. Classification (GTDB taxonomy): domain Bacteria; phylum Acidobacteriota; class Thermoanaerobaculia; order Thermoanaerobaculales; family Sulfomarinibacteraceae; genus JAHECW01. The sequence continues at coordinate 1,808 of JAZBOQ010000271.1, forward strand.
GGCTGCGAGCACCGTTTCTCGAACGAGCTCGCCGACGTCTACGCCGTCGGGGCGATCCTGTACGCCGTCCTCGGCGAGCAGGCGCCGTTCTTCGGCGCCACCCGGGAAGCGACCGAGGCCGCGGTCCTCGGCGCCGAGCCCCTCCGCCTCGGCCTGATCGTTCCGGGGCTGCCTGCCGACCTGGAGGCCATTACCGAGAAAGCGATGAACCGCGAACCCCAACGCCGCTTCTCCAGCGCCGGGCAGATCGCCGATGACCTTGGCCGCTGGCGGAAGGGACTTCCCATCGTCGCCGGTACCGAAAAGGCCGGTGGGAGGCTGCTGACCTGGGTGCGGGCGCGGTGGGTCGTCGTGACCGCTGCTGCGGTCACCGTGGCGCTGCTCGCGACGGCGTCGATGGCGATGCTCTGGCGAGAGCGGCAGGCGGACCGACTCCGATCGCTTGAAAATCGCTATCGCAACGAGGTCGAGCAGATCGACCGGCTGCTCCGGCGCGCCCGGATGATGCCGTTGCACGATACGGCTCCGGCCGAAGCGGAGGTGCAGCGGCGCCTGGCGGCGATGGAGGCCGATCTGATCGAACACGGTTCGCTCGGCAAAGGGCCCGCGCACTACGCCCTCGGCTTCGGCCACCTCATGCTGCGCGAGTTCGGAGTTGCCGAAGAGTGGTTGCGCGCGGCGGTGAGAAGCGGTTTCGACGCCCCTGAGGTGGAGACCGCTCTCGGCGTTGCGGTGGCCATGCAGCAGCTCGAGGCGCCACCGGAAACCCCAGAAGCGGCGCGAGCCCGGATTGACGAGGCCGTGAGATTGCTGACTGCGCGCGGTCCGAGAACCCGCGAGCGGGACCTCTACCACCTGGGCCTGAGCCTGCTGGTCTCCGGGCGTCTCGATCAGGCGTTGGAAGCCGTGCAGGAGTCGCGCCTTCGAACTCCGTGGTTGGTCGAGGCCTTCCAACTCGAAGGGGACATCCTCATGGCGCGGAGTCGGCGACGGCTCGTCGAGGGTGACCGGAACGGCGCCCTGAACGACCTCAGAGAGGCCGGCGACGCTTACGGCCGCGGGCTGGCAGTCGCGAGGAGCGATCCCTGGCTTCGCCGGGCCGAGCTGGGGCGGCTTACCAGGCTTCTCGAGCTGCAGCAGCAGCATCTCGGTGTGGGTGTTTCGGAGGTCGAGATCGACGCACTGCGGACCCGGATCGCCGCCTTTCGGGCCGCAGGCGTGGCGCTGGACGCCGGTAATAGTCCATAATGCCCACTGCCGCCCAGCGGCGGATCTGAAGGAGTCATGAACGACGTACGCAGCTTCTGCATCATTGCTCACATCGACCACGGCAAGTCGACCCTCGCCGACCGCTTGATTCAGTTCTGTGGTGGTGTGGAGGATCGCGAGTTCCGTGACCAGATCCTCGACTCCATGGACATCGAGCGCGAGCGGGGGATCACCATCAAGTCGAACACCGTGACCCTGAGCTACCCGGCCAGGGACGGAGAGACCTACCGGCTCAACCTCATCGACACCCCGGGCCACGTGGACTTCTCACACGAGGTGCGCCGGTCGCTCATGTCGTGCGAGGGCGCACTGCTCCTGGTCGATGCGTCCCAGGGAGTCGAGGCCCAGACGGTCGCCAATCTGTACCTCGCACTGGAGTACGATCTGGAAATGGTGCCGGTGATCAACAAGATCGATCTTCCGGCGGCCGACGTGGAGCGGGTGAAGGAAGAGATCGAGGAGGACCTGGGACTGGACGCGGACGATGCGGTCCTGTGCTCCGCCAAGACGGGCGAGGGCATCGAGGATGTGCTGGAAGCCATCGTCACCCGGCTTCCCAAACCCGCGGGTGATCCCGAATCGCCGCTCCAGGCACTGATCTTCGACGCCCAGTACGACCCGTACCGGGGGGCGGTGCTGCTCGTTCGGGTGATGGAGGGAACGCTGCGTCCCGGACAGCGGCTCCTCTTCATGCACACCGGGAAGGAGTACGACCTCGAAGAGGTCGGTCTGCTCCAGCTCAAACGGGTCAAGGTCCCCGAACTCGAGGCCGGGTCGGTTGGGTACGTCATTGCCGGCATCAAGTCGGTCTCGGAGATTGCCGTTGGCGACACCATCACCGATGCGGCGGCGCCGGCTGACGCCCCGCTCCCCGGCTACAAGGAAGCCAAGTCGGTGGTCTTTTCGTCGATCTACCCCATGTCGACGGAGGAGTACCCGGAGCTCGTCAAGGCCCTGGACAAGCTCAAGCTCAACGACGCGGCTCTCACCTTCGAGAAGGACTCGTCGGCGGCCCTGGGTTTCGGTTTTCGCTGCGGTTTCCTCGGACTGCTCCACCTCGAGGTGGTCCAGGAGCGACTGCGTCGCGAGTACGATCTGTCGCTGATCCTGTCGGCGCCGTCGGTCCGGTACCGGGTGACCACCACCGACGGTGAGATCGTGTGGGTGGACAACCCCAGCTACTACCCGAACCCGGGTGAGATCGAAGGGTCGGAAGAGCCGTTCATCAAGGCGTCCGTCATGATGCCCGAGCGTTATGTCGGACCGGTGATGGAGCTCTGTCGGGAGCGCCGGGGCGAGAACACCACCTTCACCTACCTCGCCGTGGGCCGGGTGGAGCTGACCTCGGAGATGCCGCTGTCCGAGGTTATCTTCGACTTCTACGACCGGCTCAAGTCCACCACCCAGGGCTACGGCTCCTTCGACTACGAGATGCTCGACTACCGGGCCACCGACCTCGTCAAGGTGGACATCCTGGTCAACGGCGAGCCGGTGGACGCGCTCGCCCAGCTGGTGCACCGCGAACGCGCCCGGGTGCGCGCCATGCACTACTGTGAACGCCTCGCCGACACCATCCCACGGCAGCAGTTCAAGATCGCCATCCAGGGCGCCATCGGGGGCGACATCATCGCCCGCAAGACCATCAACGCCTACCGCAAGGACGTCACCGCCAAGTGCTACGGCGGCGACATCAGCCGCAAGCGCAAGCTCCTCGAAAAACAGAAGAAGGGCAAGAAGCGCATGAAGATGGTCGGCGCCGTGGAGATCCCCCAGTCCGCCTTCGTCGCGGTGTTGAAAACCGATCGGAATTAACCTCCGACGCCGGCCGGGTTCGGCAGGGCGCTCCTCGCGGACCGTGACACGAACCGCCACCAGCAGGGGCTCCCGGATCGCTGATCCGAGCCGGGAGGCGATCCGGTGGGCCAAGGCCCACCCTACGGCGCTGCATCCTTCATGGCGCTCCGTTCCCGCGTTCCGGGCTGAGAACGTACCACCCTTCGCATTGTTGACCGAAGGGCCTCAAAGGCTTTGTCGCACAACAGAACAATGCAAAAGGTGATACGGGCGCTCTCGGCCTGTGACGCGCTGGGACGCTCGGGTTGGGGAGGCGGTCGAGGCCGGGAGGCGATCTGGTGGGCCGAGGCCCACCCTACGGCGCTGCAGTAATGGTGGTTGCGATCCCGTCCTGAGCGTCCCGCGCCCTCTGCCAGGTTTGCAGGAACCGACGACGCGCTCCGGATGACCTGATCGGCGATGCTCTTGAGGGGAGCCAGACCCATCGGTCACGGACGCGGACTCGGACGCGGACGCGGACGCGGTCATCGGCCAC
>JAZBOQ010000272.1:0-2108 GCA_036351195.1 Thermoanaerobaculales bacterium
CCGTGCTGATGCTTCCGGCGAGAGTGCTGCGCGGGCCGAAAGCGATCGAGGCGTAGCAGCGGCCTTCTGGATCGGCCCTGTCTCTCAGCGTTGCGCGGTCGTCTGCCAGGTAGGGTGGGCCTAGGCCCACCGCCGGGTACTAATGGCGCGGTCGGTGGTCCGGTCGCTGTCCTCAACGCCGGCCTTCTGACTCGCGTCCGCCTGGACGGCGGCAGCGAGTCAGCGTCGCCCGATCAGCACGGTCAGCGGAGAGGTCTGGGAAGGCAATGACCGCGCTGATCGGACGAGCGACGGCCTACCTGCAGAACGGAGCGAGTACTTTCAACGGCTGGGCTCGGGATTGCCACGCACGCATTGTGCGCGGGCGCTCATGACCGAAAGGGTCTACAGGCACAATGACGTGCATGGCACGTCCGCCGGTGACGCGGTGGAGCGCTCGCGGTGAGGGAAACGGTTGGAGCGCCGGCGCCTCCGGTCCATCGACACGAATCGGGTGCGCGACACGGGTGCCTGGCTCTCTTTTCGCCGCGAAAAGGTGCCTGGCACCCCTTCCATCGCCCGCCGGGAAACCCTGCCGCCTCTGCTACTGCGCCAACAACCAGCCGACCAGCCCCCGCAACACCTCCTCGTCGGTGTGCGCGTAGGCCGGCATCTCGATGGGATACTTCTCGGCCATGTAGGCGAGACGCGGGGTTGCGGCCTGCACCGCCTTCGGATCGCGGAGGTACGCGATCAGCTCGTTCTCCGACCACCGTTTGGAGAGCCCGGTCAGCTTGGGGGCGGTCCGCTGCCCCTCGAGCTCGGCGCCGTGACACCTGTCGCAGTTGAGGGCGGCGTAGGCCACCCCGGGCGGCGCCCCGGTGAGATCGATCTCTTGCTGACGGAACTCGTCCTTGCCTGCCCCGCAGGCCGCGGCGAAGATGATGAGAGTGGCGGTGACGACGAGGGTTGCGGCTCTCATGGTGTCTCCTTGGTCGGGTTCAGTCTCCCACCAGGTGGTCGACGTTGGCGGCGCAGATGAAGTCGTTCTCGGACAAGCCGACGATGGAGTGGGTGGCGTAGGACACGAGACAGGTGTCGTAGCCGACCATCATTTCGGGGTGGTGGTCCTCGCGGTGAGAGATCCAGGCCACGGCGTTGACGAAGGCCATGGTCTGGTAGTGGTCTTCGAACTGGAAGACCTTGGTCAGGGCGCCGTCCTCGACCTCCCAACCGGCGGTGTGAGAAAGCAGATGTTCAAGTTCGTGACCGGTGATCGGCGGGGGTCCGGGTTCGACGGGCTGGCAGGTCTTCATGAGCATGGCGTTATCACACATAGGTCCTCCCGATGGGCTCATGATAGCGGATTTCCGATGGCTTCGGGACTTGCATTCTAAAAAATTTAGTCTAGACTAAAAATGATGCCGGTGACTGAGATCGCGAAACACTGTGGGCGGCTCTCCAGGCCGGCCCTGTCGACCTCACAGGAGGACTATCTCAAACAGATTTTCCTTCTCGGCGATGGCGTCGAAAGCGTGTCGACAAGGGATCTCTCGCGTCGGCTCGACGTCCGGCCGGCCTCGGTCACCGGGATGATCCAGCGCCTGGCCGAGCAGGGTCTGGTCAGTCACGAGCCCTACCATGGGGTCCGTCTGACCGAGAGCGGCCGCCGGGTGGCGCTGGAGATGCTCCGTCACCATCGGTTGCTCGAGACCTATTTGAAGCAGGTCCTCGGCTACAGCTGGGACGAGGTTCACGAAGAGGCCGAGCACCTGGAGCATGTGATCTCGGAACGTTTCGAGGCGCGAATCGCGGAGGCCATGGGGCACCCCACCCACGATCCCCACGGAGATCCGATCCCGGATGCGGAGTTGCTGATGCCTCCGGCGCGAGAGGAGATCAGCCTTTTCGCCATGGAAGACGGCCGAACGGGAACCCTGACACGGGTCGGCACGCAGGACCGAAAGAGCTTGAGCCGGCTGGGCCAGATCGGACTCATTCCGGGCGCCGAGATCGTCGTCGTGGCGAATACCGGTGACGACGTTCACATCGTATCGAACCAAACCAAACATCGATTGCCGCAGGGGCTCGCGCGGGAATTGTGGTTGCGGGAGAAGCAATGACAATGA
>JAZBOQ010000273.1:0-2635 GCA_036351195.1 Thermoanaerobaculales bacterium
CGGGTTCGATGAAGCCGGCGTCGACCAGGATCTGACCCACCTGTCGGATGGCATCGGTCTTGTCGACCACGCGGGCGCCGAGGCGCACCGCCGAGAGGTCCAGTGAGAGCATGTCGTCCTCCGTTGGAGTGTGGTGTTGGGCGCAGTGGCCTAGTGCCTGGGTGCAGATGTTCCGAGACCGTTTCCGCTCGTTGTCATTGTCGTTGTCGTTGTCGTAATCGTCTTAGCCGAATGCTCGATAACGACCACGATTAGGACAACGACAACGAATTGCCTTGGGATTTCTGTACTTCTCCACTAGAGCGAGAAGCCGAACTGCATGCCGATCACGGTGGCGTCGGGGATGTCGCCGGTGCCGCCGGGCTGCACGACGTATTGGATGTCCGGCTGGATGTAGGCGAACTTGGTGAGCTGGAAGCGATAGCCCAGCTCGAAGATCCATTCGTAGTTCGGGTCGCCGTTGCCTAGGCTGACTTGCTCCGCGGCGTAGTCGTCGGAGAGTTGGCCGTAGGTCGTGCCGAAGATGAGCCGGTCCTGACCGCGCCCGGCGAAGGGGCCGACATACTGCGCGCCGAGACTGGTCTGGAATGGAACCAGCGCCGGCTCCTGCTGGCCCGTGTAGGCCAGGGTCCCGAAGAGATAGAGGCCGCGGTCGGAACCCGCGGAGGCTTGGGTGACCTGTTGATCGGCCTGGGCGTAATAGCGAAAGTAGGGATTCGTGGTGCTGTCGCTGTTGAAGTCCGGCATCGGGAAGGACACGGCATTCACGCCCAGATTGAAATGCCCTGGCTTGCCGTTGGTCTTCCAACTCCATTCGAGCTGCCCCATCACCGAGACCCCGTCGCTGGAGCGGATCGCCAAGTCGGTGCCGTGGTAGTCCGGGTCCCACATGTTCTCGGTCAGCTGATAGACGCCGAGCTTGGCGCGAAAACGTTCACTCGGCGTGTATTGAAAGCGGGCACCCCAAACGGCGAAGGGATAGGAGGTCATGACGCCGTCGAACAGCACGGCGCGGATCTGGCCGTTGATGCTGTTCGAGAGGTAGTAGCCGTAGAACGGTGATCCGGCGAAATCGTCGGTGGCCGTGATGCGCCCGAACTTGACGGCGTACTTGCCGTCGTCCCAATCCTTCTCGAGACTGACGTTGTAAAGGAAGTAGGTCTGACCGCCGACCAGCTGCATGACGCTGTAGATGCCGCCCACATCCTCGTCGATGCTGGCGCCCGCACGGTCGATGCCGCTGAGGTTGAAGGTCCAGCCGTTCCAACCCGCGGCCTTCTGCAGGTCGACCGTCATGCCGGCATAGAGATCGGTCGCCAAGGCCGTCCCGGAATCGTTGCCGCCGCTGACATTGCCGGCGACGATGCCGTTGAAATAGGCGAAAAAGCTGTAACCCTGGTCGGCCAATTCGGTGCGCTTGCCGCCCCAGTCGCCGGTCAGGTAGTCGCCGCCGAGCCAACCGCCCCGCGTGTTTGCGGACTGGCCTGTCGGCAGCGGCACCTCGTCGCCGACGTTGCCGTCTTCCGCCAAGGCGCCCGCGACAGGGATCAGGACGGCGGCACAGGTGGCCACGACAGCTGTGGTATGGATTCTTTTCATCGGGATGCCCTCAGTCTCGTGTGGTGTCGATTGCCAACCGGCGACTGCCGGCGTTGGACAGGCCGTTCCTCGGCCCGGTCGTCTCGCCGCCAGTCCCTCGCCCATGCAGCCGCCTTCCGGTAGCTGACATCGGAACACCGCCGCGTGAACGGAAAATGAAAGGCATCGGCCGCGTCTTTGTAATATTTGTCATCGTTGGCCTCACCTGCCGGTCCGGTCTTGCCGAAACCGGACCCGGAGCGGGAACCGGAGCCGGCGCCGCAACCCCGGAAGCGCTGCGCATCCTGACCCGCGACACCAGCGCAATCGGCGGTCCGGCACTGCGCCATGGCGCAAGCTACGAGGCGTCGACGGGCACGCCGGTGAAGGTCGCACAGGTTCACTTCGCCGACCTCTACGAGCGCATCATGCTCGGCTTCGTCAACGGATAACGGATAGGAAATCCAACTGCATCTTGGAGACCTACCTTGCGCTCGCGGAGGGGGACGATTGGGACGGGCGGCGCGTGCCGCCCTATGTCGAGCACGTCATCCCGCCGCTGCCGATGTGCCAGTGGGGTGCGGAGCGACCGATTGTCCAGTGGACCATCGCAGCGCTGCGAACGGCCGGACAGGATGTCCGGACTGGGCTCCTGCACCAGGGAAGGTTTCGCACCGCGGAACTCAATCGGCAGCGCCAATCCCTGGAGCGTGAGCCGCGCGCCCTCAGACCCGGACTTCGAGCCCCTTTGAGACTGGGATCAGCGCATGGCGTGGTAGCCGCCGTCTCTTGCAGGAGACGGTGCAGCCCCACTCGTGTTCCGGCGCCACGGTGCACCGCAGAGGCGAGCCCCCGTGCCTCACAACGCCCTTGTCTGCACCGCCCCGACGCCCGTCAGCCCCGCTGTTCGGTGTTGACCACAGATCCCGCTCCCGTTACCGTCCTCTTCCGAGCCTACCTGGATGCTCGGGGCGGTTTGGATGTGCTATCCGTTCTTGACGGCGCCGAGATGCGGTGGCCTGATATCGCCTATGGCTGCAACCCCGATACTCAATGA
>JAZBOQ010000274.1:0-2638 GCA_036351195.1 Thermoanaerobaculales bacterium
CTTCGGGCTGGCGCCGGCGACCCTCGTTCCCCACGAGCTCGGTGGACGCGGGATCTTCCGCTATGGAACCGTCGTCGACCTGCACACGGGCGACGTCATCGAGCTCGATCGGGAGCCGATCGTCGTACCGCGATGCGGCTTCCGCTGGCTGACGGATGGGCGGCCCAGAGCCGGGCTCTAGGAGCGTTCTTCAGCGGCCGACGGTGCGGTCACGATCGCGCGGGAGTATGGTTGGACGATGAAAACATACTGTATTGCCGTCGGTTTTCTCGCGATCCTCTGCGCGCCCATCGCCGCACAGCAGGCGACATTGACCCCCGGCGAGGTCGCCCTCTTCAAGGCCGCGGCTCTCGGCGAGCTGGAGGACGCCGAACGCCTTGTCGCCGACGGCGTGACCGTCGATCCCGTTGAACCCGAGGGTCGAACACCCCTGATGGTCGCGGCCTTCGACGGTCATCGGCACGTGGTCGGCTTTCTCCTCGTCGAAGGGGCCGAGGTCGATCACCGGGACGGCAACGGCCGCACAGCCTTGATGTACGCCGCCAGTGGGCCATTCGTCGACACCGTGGAGGTTCTTCTCGACGCCGGCGCCGAGGTCGATGTCCAGGGCATGGCCGAAGGATTCACCGCTCTCATGACAGCCGCCGCTGAGGGGCAGGTCGAGGTCGTGCAACTGCTGCTCGATCGCGGCGCAGATCCCTCCATCAAGGACACCGACGGCGACACCGCGTTGAGCTTCGCCCGTGAGCGGGGCCACGTGGAGGTGGTCGACCTCCTCGAAGATTCCGTCACCGACGACTGATGATGGACGGGTGGCAGGCCCGAAGCTCCGCAGTTGTGGCCGGGTAGTTCCAGATCTGAGTACCAAGCACCGTTTCGGGCGAGGTCATCGAGCCCGCAACGGGTTGTACGTCGTGCCGCGATGCGGATTCCGCTCGCTTTTGATTTGGTCGGCAAAGAGGGATAGTATTGAGAGGTATCAACAAATCTTACAGATCCAGATTCGGCCCGGTGATACATACGCGGCTCCCTTTTCGGTGTTTGTAAGGGTCATAGAAGGGATTCGGCGGCTCGGCTCGTGAACAGCATTCATGGCCCCAAGGCGAAGGGTGGGAAGGACAGCCATCATGAAAACACCTGACACACTGAGTCTGAAACTGGCTCTGATGTTTCTCGCCGTTATTCTTGCCCAGGCGTTGCCCGCCTTGGCAGTGGATTTCGAGGTCGAGACCGAGGCGGACACCAACGACGGCTTTTGCTCGTCGATCTCCAACCCCATCCATTTTGTCTGCTCTTTGCGGGAAGCAATCATCAGAACCAACGATCTTCCGGGCAAAGACACAATCTATTTGCCGCCAGGAACCTACCGGCTCACCATCCCGGGTGCAGGTGAACCCCTGAGCGCCACCGGAGATCTGAACATCTTCGACGACCTCGACATCGTCGGCTCAGGCTCAGGCGTGACGAGGATCGTTGGCGACATGACGGACAATGTGTTCATGGTCTTCGGAGGCCCCCCAAGCCCAGTGCCACATCCCACCATTCAGTTCTACGATCTCACCATCAGCGGCGGTCAGAGTGGTGTCTTCGCCTTCTCGGCAGATCTCTACCTGTGGCAATCAGTGGTCCAGGAGTGTGGAAACACGCCGTCCAGCGATGCGGTGCTGTCACAGGATGGCGTCGTGCTTCTTGCGGATTCTGTCGTGCGCCGGAACACCGGCAGAGCCATCAGGGTGGTCAGCGGAAACCTGCTCATGTTTCGCTCGACTGTTGCCGACAACCTCACCGAGGGCCAGCACGCCATCGAGTGTGGGAGCTCCATCGTCGGAATCGTCAACTCGACGATCGCCGGTAACCGTTTGCAGGGGCCGTCCAACATGGGCTCCGGTTACTATGCGAGTAGCTCCACGACCACCATCGACAGCTGCACGTTCGTCGGCAACCTGCCCTGGGAGTTGGGTGTGAGTTCGAGCTCCGGTACGACAACGATCAGGAATACCTACGTTCACGGCGACTGCCTGCCATCCTCCTTCGGTCACATCACGTCAGAAGGCGGTAATGTGAGCACCGACACGCTTCACTGCAACTTCGATCATGCCACCGATACGCCGGTGTCCGGAGACCCTCTGGTGATGCCCCTTGGATACCACGGGGGATACACGCCAACCATGCCCCCCTTCGGGTCCAGAAACCTTTTGGTGGACAACGCCAACGCGGACGCTCATTGCCAGTTGACGGACCAGCGGGGTATATATCGATCCCAGACCAGCGGCCAGTGCGACATCGGCGCCTTCGAACGCGTATCCGGAGACTTCGTCTACTTCTGGGGTGACGGGTTCGAGACCGGCGACACATCCTTGTGGTCCTCCGTTCTGCCGTAGGACTATCAGGCACCGCGTACGGGTGGGTATCGGGGGGATCCGTCACCGATGGGGATTGATGACGATGGACGCGAGACCACCATCGTCATCCCGCCTTTCGGGGAGCACGTCAGTGGTACTCTCGGGGTGACCGCAGTGACAACCCGACCGTCACCCTCGGAGGGAGCGAACATGAGCGGGTATCTGCCGACCACCGGAGCCTTGGCGACGGCGTTCGTACTGATCTTTTCGATGGTGGCGGCTCCGGTCGCCGGCGC
>JAZBOQ010000275.1:0-4133 GCA_036351195.1 Thermoanaerobaculales bacterium
CTTCGGGCTGGCGCCGGCGACCCTCGTTCCCCACGAGCTCGGTGGACGCGGGATCTTCCGCTATGGAACCGTCGTCGACCTGCACACGGGCGACGTCATCGAGCTCGATCGGGAGCCCGTCGTCATCCCGCGTTGCGGCTTCCGCTGGCTGAAGGATGGACGGCCGAGCGCCGGGTTTTGAACGCGGATTCGGGCTTCGGCGTCAGTCGATGATGAAGCTCACCAGCTCGACCGGAACGAGCTCCGAAATCGCCACACCACTGAAGTAGGCGTCGGTGGGCCCGAGGGATGCAGTGACAACCGCCGCGCTCATCGAGAAGGGCTCTGTCGCGTAGAGCTGATCCGTGGGCTCCGGGTTCTCGACGATGGCAGCGAACCGGAACACACCCGCGGCTCCGTCGTCGACGAGGCCGTTCCCGAGGCACATTTGGATGCGCCGATCCCAGCCAATTCGCCTCGTAATTGCATCCCAGTCGCAGTTCAATGGGCCCCGGACCGCGACCGGCCGAAAGGTGGGTTGACAGCCACGTCGACACCTTCCCACGGGTCGTGAGCTGCGCGCGTCACGGGCTGCAATGTGGCCCGAGACCCCGTCGTCGTCGTTGCGGAGTCATAATGGTCCAGGGAGGAACCGTGACCCACCACCATGTCGCCATCATCGGCGGCGGGCTTGCCGGTTTGACCTGCGCCCGAGAGCTCGAAGCCCACGGCGTGAGGTGCACCGTGCTCGAAGCCGCCGATCGCGTCGGCGGCCGCGTCCGGACCGACATCGCCGATGGATTTCGGATCGATCGGGGCTTCCAGGTCTTGCTGACCGCCTACCCCGAGGCCCAACGCCTGTTGGACTACGATCAACTCCGGCTGCGGCCCTTTTTCCCCGGGGCGATCATCGTTCACCACGGTCGGATGGACACCCTCGCCGACCCCTGGCAGCGTCCCCTCACCGGTGTCGTTTCGGTGCTCCGCGGCACCGTCAGCCCCCTCGACGGGTTGCGCATGGCTCGCCTTCGGGCCAGGGTCGGACGGCACTCTCCGACCGATCATCCGAAGCGGCCTGAACTGACGACCCGGCAGAGGTTGGAGCGAGAAGGCTTTTCGTCGACGCTCATCAACGGGTTCTTTCGTCCGTTCTTCGGCGGCGTCTTCCTCGACACCGACCTGGAGACCTCGGAGCGACAGCTCGAGTTCGTCTTCCGCATGTTCAGCCGCGGCGCGATCGCCGTGCCCGCGCTGGGGATGGGCGAAATCCCGACTCAGCTCGCCGCCGGTCTCCATCGCACCGAGATCCGAACCAACACCCCGGTGGCGGCCGCGTCAGCCCATCGAGTCGAGCTCACCGACGGTGACCACATCGACGCCGATGCGGTGGTGATCGCCACCGACGCCGACACCGCGCGGAGCCTTGACGCCGAGATCGACCGAACTCGCTGGCGCAGCGTGACCTGCCTGAGCTTCGCCGCCGATCGACCACCGATTCGGGGACCCTACCTCGTTCTCAACGGCGACGGAGACGGGCCCGTCAACAACCTCTCGGTGACCAGTGAGGTGGCACCCGAAGCAGCGCCGGACGGTCGCACGCTGATCTCCGCCACGGTGATTGGCGTGGCGGACGACGACGCGATCGAGATCGCCGTTCGCCGCCAGCTCGGGCGCTGGTTCGGTGACGAGGAACGATCGTGGCGCCTGCTGAAAATTGACGTCATCCACCGCGCCCTGCCCGATCAGTCACCACCGCAGCCCGGTCCCGGAGCACCCCGGTTGCGGTCGGGACTCTTCGTGTGCGGCGACCACCGACACGACGGCTCGATCAACGGAGCGATGGCTTCCGGGCGCGCCGCCGCCGATGTCGTCGCCGCAAAGCTGAGGCAAACCCCTTGACCGGTTTCGTCGTGTGGCTTCATGTGGTCGCGACGGTCTTTCTCTGTGGACTCATCTGGGTGATTCAGGTGGTTCACTACCCCCTCATGAGCGAAGTTCCCGAGGACCGTTTTCGAGGTTTTCACGCCCGCCACACCCGGCTGATCTCACGACTGGTGGTGCCGCCGATGCTGGTCGAGCTCGCCACATCGATCCTGCTCGTCTGGAGATGTCCGGACGGTGTCTCCCCCGCCCTCCCCGCCACCGGAGCGGGGCTGCTGCTCATCGTCTGGTTGTCGACCTTCGGTCTGCAGGTGCCCGCTCATCGCCGGCTCGAGAGCGGTTGGGATTCCCAGACCCACCGCCGCCTGGTCCGCACCAACTGGATCCGGACCTGGGCGTGGACGCTTCGTGCGGGAATCGCCGTGGCGATCACGATCACCGCTGCATCCTGAACATTCCATCAGTCGACAGAGGAATGGGTGCCGGTTCGGCATTCCTGCGTTTCGACGCGAACCCAACCGGTGGCGTCGTGCGATGACAATCGGCCGCGGATCGGCAATAATTGAGGAAATTCACATCCACCCGAGAGCCGCAGAACCGTTCCGCAAGGAGGTTGGGCATGAGGTATGGATCTTCGGTCGTTCCGCTGTCGGTGTTCGTAGTTTCGGCCCTGGTTGGGTCGGTTGGGTCGATCGGGGCCCAGACCACCGTTCTCACCGTCGGTCCACATGGCTCCTACCCCACCATCCAGAACGCGATCGATCTCGTGGTTCCAGGTACCGACACGGAGATTCGGGTCGAGGGCGGAGCCACCTACGTCGAAAACCTCGTCATCGACGCCGGATTCTCGTCCGGCACCCTCGCCCTGTTGGGCGTTTGGGAGACGACCTTCTCTCAACGTCCTTTCCCACCACAGGACACGATCATCGATGGTGGGCTGTCCGACGGGGTGATCGACGCGTTCGGGATGGAGGGCGATCTCACCATCGACGGTTTCACCGTCACCAACGGGCTCAAGACAGGTGGCGGAGGAGGCATCCACATCAACCCCTCGGGTGACGCCCACGTAACGCTCGACAACGTCCGCATCATCGACAACACCGCCACCGCTGCGGGCGGGACGTCCGGCGGCGGGCTGCGCGCGGAGCTCTCGGGTTCCCAACACCTTGAGGTCTTGAATTGCAGGATCAGCGGTAACGGTGTGAGCAGTTCCGCCGGGGGTGTAGTCACCGGTGGAGGCGTCGCGCTGAGGTCGATCGGCGACTCGAGCTTCGTGGTCCAGGGCTGTGAGATCGACAACAACAGCTTGGAAAGCACCGGCCAGGTTCAGGCCGCAGGGATCTGGGTCCGGTTGGAGGACAGTGCCCAGGGGAACCTGCTGGACAACACGATCGTGGCGAACTCCGCCCACAGCAGCGACGTCTGGGTCAGTGGGCTGCAATGCGAAATCACGGATTCCGGCACCCTCAACGTGGAGCGAAGCGCCGTCGCGCTGAACACGGCAACCGGCGGCGGGGCCGGACCGCAGGTGTGGAGCGCCAATTCACAGACCTCTTCTCTGAGAATGAGCGATTCCATCGTCGGTCTGGGAGACCAGGATGGACTGGAGGTGCGCGCTGACCACACCAGCACCGCGAATCTCGTCAACTTGACGGTCGTCGACAATGCGGGAAACGGCGTTGCAATGGGTCAGTTCGGCTCGGCGACGATGACGTTGTACAACACCATCGTGTACGGCAACCTCGTCGACTTCAGCATCATCAATGGCTCAGTGGAGACCGAATCCAACCTCATCGGGGTCGATCCCGGCTTCGTCAATCCCGCTGCGCTCGACTACGAACTTGGGCTCGGCTCGCCCGCCGAGAATGCCGGTGACAACAATGCTCCCGGAGGTCTCGGGCTGCTGGATCTCGGCGGCAACACCCGCGTCCAGGACAGCACGGTCGATATCGGCTGCTATGAAGGTATCGCCGAGATCTTTTTCGACGGTTTCGAAAACGGTCAGACCACGGCCTGGTCCCCGTAGGAGAAACGGGTTACCGGCGGGTGGTTCCGAAGAAAGCGGCCCTCGAGCGTTGACGAGGTGTTCATCAGCTCATCTGCGGCTCGGAATTCAGGATCCGAGTCGGTGGTACCCTCGGTGCGAAAGATACGAAAACCCGACCGTCACCCTCGGAGGGAGCGAACATGAGCGGGTATCTGCCGACCACCGGAGCCTTGGCGACGGCGTTCGTACTGATCTTTTCGATGGTGGCGGCTCCGGTCGCCGGCGC
>JAZBOQ010000276.1:0-38664 GCA_036351195.1 Thermoanaerobaculales bacterium
CGCGACCGCTATCTCACCGATGCGATCGGCGATTGGGTCGAGTGGGTCATGGTCTGCCCCGAGGTCGAGATCGGACTCGGAACACCGCGGCCGACCATCCGTCTCGAGGGAACCAGCGAGAGTCCGCGGCTGGTGGAGCCGAAGAGCGGCGATGATCTCACCGATCGGATGCGGGAGTACTCCGTCCGCCGGGTCGATGAGCTCAAGGCCGACAACCTCGACGGCTACGTGCTCAAGCGGGCCTCCCCGTCGTGCGGCATGGAACGGGTTCGGGTGTGGAGCGAGAAGGGGATGCCCGACAAGAAAGGCGTCGGGATCTTCGCCGCGGAGCTGCTCGAGAGGTGGCCGAACCTGCCGGTGGAGGAGGAGGGCCGCCTCAACGACCCGGTGCTGCGTGAGAACTTCGTCGAGCGGGTGTTCTGCCGCCATCGCTGGCGGTCGCTGGTGCGGCTCGGTCTCACCCGGTCACGCCTGATCGCGTTTCACACCGCCCACAAGCTGCTGCTGAGAGCGCACAACGAGGCCGGGTACCGGCGGCTGGGGGTCCTGGTTGCGTCATTCGGTAAGCGCCCCGACCGGGAGATCTTCGCCGAATACGAGGATGAGTTCTTCGCCGTGCTCAAGCGGCGTGCGTCCGCGAAACGCCACGCCAACGTTCTGCAGCACGCCATCGGCTATTTGAAGAAGGACGTCGACCCGCGCGACCGGCGCGAGCTGCTCGGATTGATCGAGGATTACCGCCTCGGGCTGGTGCCGTTGATCGTACCCGTGACGTTGCTCCGGCACTATGTTCACCGGCACCACATCGACTACCTGGTCGGTCAGATCTACCTCGAGCCCCACCCGAAGGAGCTCATGCTGCGAAACCGTGTCTGAGGCTCGTCTTGTCGCGTCGACCTGCGCGGCGGTGTCGTTCAGAACCTCACGATCCCCGAGATGACCGCGGAGTTGAACCACGCGAAGCTGTAGACGTCGTCCACGTCCGCACCACCCTCGACGGTGCGGTAGCCGGCGGTGACCGACCACTGCTCGTTGATGTCGTAGCCGATCTTGAGCGCCAGATCGATGGCCCGGCCGGGACCGCCTCCGAGAGCATCCAGATCGGCGATGAAGTGCCATTTCTCAGCGAAGCGCCAGTCTGCAGCGAAGTGGAGCAGGGGAACGAAGCCGAGGTCGGTGTCTTTGCTGGTGACATCGCCCTGACGAAGCTCGATCTTGGCGTCGCGGATCTTGGCGGTGAAACCCACCCAGAGCTTCCAGCGGTCGCCGTCCTTGAACTGATAGCGATAGGACAGGCGCCACGAGTTGAACTGGTAGGTGGCGTCGGTGACGGCGCCCGGTTGGTAGGCTTCGCCGGCAAAGAGCACTTCGTCTTTGAAGGTTCCGGACTCGGTGTACGAGAGAGGAGCCAGCAGCACGCGAAGACCGTGCCGTTGGTTGATGTTCCAGGTGAAGTAGACCCGTCCCGCGGGCCAGGGTCCGACGCCCACGAGATCCTTGAGCGAGAACCGGGTTCCGAGCTCGCTGTTGGGAATCTGAACGTCGTTGGAGGCCTGCCAGGTCGGGCCGGCTTCGAGCTCGAGGCTGAAACGTGACGCCTCGGCGGCATCGGATTTGGGTGCGATCAGAGCTGTCGCAAGCACCAGAAAGAGAATCGAAAGATGTGCGTTTCGCGTCATCGCTGCCTCCGGGAACCGTCGATGGGATCGTCACATGACGATACTCGAAATGAACGTGATTTGGAATGACGATCATTCCAAACCGAGACAGGCCCCCGGGGCCGACAGGGTTTTCCCGAACGCGGTCGATGAGGGTGCGGAGAGAGCGCTCGCCGGGAGGGCCGCCGACGGGCGACGTCGTACTGGCGCTATCCGACGAACTTGTAGCCCAATCGGTGCACCGTTACGATCAGGTGCGGGTCCGACGGGTTGTCCTCGATCTTCTTGCGCAGCTTGGCGATGTGCGTATCGACGGTCCGCGTGAAGGGGATGGTGTCGTAGCCCCAGACGTGGTCGAGCAACTGCTCCCGGGTCACCACCTCTCCGATGTGGTGGATGAAGTGGTCGAGCAGGCGGAACTCGCGGGGCGTCAGGTTGATTTCGGTGCCGTCTTTACGTGCCACGTGGTGGTCCAGGTCCACCATGAAGTTGCCGAACTCGTGGATCCCGCCGTTGCGGGACGTTCCGGTCGGGCTCGACCGCCTCAGAACCGCATCCACCCGGGCGCGCAGCTCCATGAAGCTGAATGGCTTGGTGACGTAGTCATCGGCGCCGAGCTTGAGGCCGAGCACCTTGTCGATCTCCTGGCCGCGGGCGGTGAGCATGATGATGGGCAGGTTGGAGCCTTCACCGCGCAGCGATTTGCAGATCTCGAGCCCGGTCATCTTCGGCAGCATGATGTCGAGGATCATGAGGTCGGGGTGGGACTCGCGGGCGAGCCGGTACCCCTCCTCACCGTCAGCGGCGACATCGACGTCGAAACCCTCGTAGCTGAAGCCGTCGCGCAGCGCTACGGCCATCGCCTGGTCGTCTTCCACAATCAGGACTCTAGCGGCGGCCATTGTGCCCCTCCTTGGTGGTGTCCACATCGCGGTCGATGGGCAAGTGAATGAAAAACGTGCTTCCCTTGCCCAGCTCACTCTCGAGACGGACCCTGCCGCCGTGTGCCCTCACGATGTGCTGCACCAGTGACAGGCCGAGGCCGGAACCCTTGACGTCGTGAACCAGGCCGGTTCCGACCCGGTGAAAGCGATCGAAGACCCGTTCGTGCTCGTCCGGTGGAATGCCGATCCCATCATCGGAGATCGAGAGGACCACGTCGGGGCCGGTTCGATCGACTCGAACGGTGATCCGCCCGCCGTCGTTGGAGTACTTGATGGCGTTGTCGAGGAGGTTCGCGATGGCGCGGTCCATGGCGCCGGCGTCCAGGGAGAGCAGGGGCAGCGGTTCGTCGGGGCTCTCGAACTCGAGCTCGAAACCCTGGTTCTTCAACCGAAGACGGTAGGCCTCGAGGGTTCCTGAGACGAGCTGCTCCAGACTGGTGGACTCGAAGGCGTAGATCTTCTGGCCGGCCTCGATCCGCGAGAAGTCGAGGATGTTGTTGATGAGCTGGCTCAGGCGCCGGCTCTCGGCCTCGATGTGGGAGCCGTACTCGCTGACCTTGGCGGGATCGTTGACACGACCGTGGCGCATGAGCTCACCGAAGACCCTGATGGATGCCAGGGGGGTTCGGAGCTCGTGGCTGACGTTCGAGACGAACTCGTTCTTCATGGCCGACAGCTTCATCTCCTTGATCGCGGTTCGAACGGTGAACACGATCCCTCCCATGAGAACTACGGCCAAAGCAGCCGAAAGGGTTACATTGAACGCGAAATTGAAACGTTCCCATTGCTCGGGAACCGCCAGCCGTCCCTGCAGACTGATGGTCCAGTCGGTGAAGACGAAGTCGAAGTTCCGCGCGATCCTGTCGGTCTCGGCGGGTGGGCAGGGTCGATCCGGGAAGACGCAGCGGCCGAAACGGTCGTGGGCGGAGACCCACAGCGCCTCAGCATCGTCGAAGCTCGGCAGCGACTGGGCGACGGCGTCGGGCAGAACGTTGGAGACGAAGTGGTCCCGGTCCACGATGAGGCCGGTGATGGCGAAGAGAAAGTCGTTCTCGTCGGTGATGGCGTTGATGATGATCCGGCGGGAGGCGTCGTGCTCCTCCACGGAAAAACCGGTGAGCCGGACCTCGCCGAGCGTCTTGTGCAGGGTGCTCCAGGGCGCCGCCGCAACCCAGACCGCCTGGGCGTCCGGGGAAGGCTCCTCCGTCGGCAGCATGGTGCGGGAGGGAGCGTCGTAGAAGAAGAGCCTCGGTATCGGCTGGTAGGTAATGATGAAGATCCTCCGGGCGCCGGTGAGATCCCGGGACGCGAGGAAGTGGGCCGCCTGCTGGATGGTCTCCTCGGTGTAGGCGGCAGGGGGGAGGTTGAGCGCCCGGTCGGCCAGCGCGCTGTAGAAGTAGCGGCTTTCGCTGGCGACCGCCTTGAGGGTGTTCTCGAGAGTGGTTCTGCGGGCCACGGCCGAGTTGTGCTGGAGGTCGGTGAGCCAGCTGTACTGCAGGCCGAGGAGGACGGCGAGCGGGATGAGCACCGCAAGTACCCCGACCCAGAAGAGGCGGTTTCGGCCGAAGATCACACGCTCCACGACAGCGAGCTCCCCCTGGGAGGTTTCTCGCTTCGTTTCGGGCGCGGTGTGGTGGTCGTCGTTCATCTTCGGCGCGATCGTTCCTCAGATCTTAGACGAGAAAACCACCAGAATGTTCGAGTTCCGATGGGGGTTTTTGCAGCACGGTCACATCCGTTGCGCGCTTTTTCAGACAAGAGAGGACTTTGACCTTTCCGGGAACCAGATTGCAGGCAGGGTTTTCCCCCCTTAAGAGGTCCGCCGCCGATCCGGCGGACCGTTGACGGACCGGGTCCTCTCCCCGGTCCGTTTTTTCCCGCGGTCAGTTGAGGGTCGGAGGCGGACCTCCGACCTCGATGGGGACGGAGTCCAGGTGACGGTAGAGGTCCTCGAAGAGCAGCAAGAAGCGGTCGCTCTGGCTCGTCGCTTCAAGGAGCTCCCGCTTCCGGGGCGCGGGAAGCTCGAGAATCTGGCTGGCGAGGGCCAGCAGCTGCGAGTCGGTGATTTCGACCAGCTGAGATTCCAGGGTTGCTCGGTCGCTGTCCTCGAGCTCGACGAGGTAAGGCAGTGTGCGACGGAGCTCCAGGCGAACCGACTGGAGGCCGGCCAGGGCGACGGCGTCGTCATGGACCGGCGTGTAGGCCACCTGCGCCTGGCGATAGGGGGTGTCGACATCGAGCTCTCGGTCGACGTGGAACCGCTCGAGACCCACAAGCCAGATCAGAAAACGGCCGTCGGGGAGCTCCTTGTGGTCGGCGATGAAGCCGGCGCAGCCCACCTGCCGGATGGCTTCCGTCGCCGGGCCGGGGTCCGCCGTCGTTTTGTCGTACTCCACCATTCCGATGATCTTCTGGTCGGTGATCGTGTCGTGGATCATGGTCCGGTACCGGGGCTCGAAGATGTGCAGCGGGAGGACCTCGCCGGGCAGCAGCACAACTCCCGACAGCGGGAAGAGGGGGATCTGCTCGGGGAATCCAGCAATGGTGGAGCCCGGTGAGAGGTATCCGTCAGTTGGTGTCGTGCCGTGCATGGCGGTCTCCTTCACCTTGTACTAACGGTTTCCAACGGGAGTGTGTTCCAACTCGAGGGGTGTGCCGGGGTAGGATGTCGGGTAGTACGGAGGTGCTCATGAGGGCCGGGTCGACAGTTCTGGCAGTGCTGGTCATGATGACGGCGGCGGCGGTGATGGCGGACGACGATCCGCAGAAGGCCGCTGAGGAACCCGTCGGCGGTCTCGCATTCGCGGACGAGGTGCAGGTGACGGTGGTCAACATCGACGTCTACGTGCGAGATCGAGGCGGCGATCCGGTCACCGGCCTGGGGCCGGAGGACTTCCGGATCTTCCAGAACGGGGTCGAGATGCCGGTGAGCAACTTCGCCGAGCTCAACGCCGAGGTTATCCGCCACCGTGTCTCGGAGCAGGCGTTCCGGGTGCCGGAGAAGGCGGCGGCTTCGAGTGCCGAACCGGAAGAGGAGCTCGAGATCAAGCCCATTTTCGTCGTGCTCTTCATCGATCACGAGAACATCGAGACTCTCGACCGCAACCGGGTGCTGCGCCGGGTGCGTGAGTTCGTTACCGAAAATCTGGATGAACCGGTCCGGATGATGGTGGTGAGCCGAACGCAGAGCCTCAAGGTGCTGCAGCCCTTCACCTCGGAGTCGCGGGAAGTGAACGGCGCATTGCGATCCATGACCATGGCGACCGGTGGACGCGAGGAGAGGGAAACCGAACGCCAGGCGATCATCAAGGCCATGACCGATGCGAGGAACCAGGATCACGGCACCACCGTGAACACCCAGACCGGAGCCAGAATGGACATGCGCCAGCGGGTCTCGACCTTCGCGGCCGAGGAGGCCTACAGCCTCAGGATGACCCTCGACGGACTTCGGCAGGTCATCGCCATGTTGTCGGGGATCGAAGGTCGGAAGTCCATCATCTACGTGTCCAGCGGCATTCCCATGGAGCCCGGGCTCGGGCTGATGCAAGATTACGCCATGACCTTCGGCGATCAGTCGATCCTCTCTCTGCGCGGCCGGTACGACGGCACCCGCCTCTTCCACGAGTTGACCTCGGTGGCCACCGCCCAGGAGGTCAGCCTCTACTCCATCGACGCCACCGGATTGAATCCCCTCGACGGTTTCGAAGCCGAGAGCGCCTACTCGCGAGACCCCACGGCCTCCTCGCTGGGCTCGAAGAACTACCAGGCGTCGCTGAAGTACATGGCCGAGGCAACCGGCGGCATCGCGGTGGTCAACACCAACGACGTCTCCGGCGGGCTGATGAAGATCACCGATGATCTCTACAACTACTACTCCCTCGGCTATCCGCTGAGCACCAGCGGTCAGGATCGGGTCCACCACATCAAGGTCGAGCTCACGGGCGACAAGAAGGTCGATCTCCGGTACCGGCGCCGGTTCGTCGAGAAGTCCTTCGAAAGCCGGATCCAGGACCGCGTCTTCACCTCGCTGGTGGTGGACATCGACGACGATCCCATGGGGTTGGAGCTGACCGCCGAGGCGCCTGCGGCAGGCTCGGGAGAGCAGTGGATGATTCCGTTTCACGTCTCCTTCGATCTCAACACCATAGCCCTGATGCCGGTTGGCGATGAGCTCATCGGCCGTGTCGTGCTCTACGTCGGCGCCCGCGACGAGGATGGGAGGAGCTCCGAGGTCCAGCGTCAGGAGCACGAGATTCGGCTGCCGAAGGATGACTACCTGGCTGCCGGGAAAGAGCGCTTCGGCCTCGACTTCCGGCTGCTACTCACCGAGGGTCGGCAGCGAATCGCCGTGGGCCTGATGGATCCGATCACGCGTCAGGCCGCGTACGATCGCCTCGTCCTCGGCGTGCCGTAAGCACGGCGATGGTCAAGAGTTAGGGGTTAAGAGTTAGGGATCATCCCGCAGATGGCGGGATGATCCCAAGTTCTGAGTTCTCAGTTCGTAGTTTTCATCGCAAGGGACGGTGCGGCGGATGAAGCGGGCTGATTCAAGCAGGAGCGAAAGCGGCACAAACAGATTCAGCCGGTGATAGCCGGCGCTGTGACGCCTGCGATGACTGCGATGAAACTCATAACTCAAAACTCATAACTCAACACTATGGTTCATCCCGCCATTTGCGGGATGAACCTTCTTATTGGTGCATCGACATCACCCGCCACGCGACCAGACGGTCGTTCATGGCTCGCAGGCGGCGGCAGAGCAGCCGGCACAGGAGGCCGAGGAACTGCATGGCTGCGTCCGGGTCCATGGAGAGCACTTCTTCGAGCAGCGCCCGGCTGATGGAAAAGACGGTGCACCCTTTGGTGTGAGCCCGCGCGTCGGCCGATCGCGGCTGCTCGTCGATGAGGGACATCTCGCCGAAGACGTCGCCCCGTGTGAGGATGGTCAGGCACTCTTCCCCGGCGCCGGGGACCATCCGCGAGATGCGGACGGCGCCGTCGACGACGATGAACAGTCGGTCGCCCTCTTCGCCTTCGGCCACGATCAGCGAGTTTGCGGGGTGGCGCTCCTCTCGTGAGTAGGTTGCGAGCAGGCGCAGTTCATTTGCCGAGAGGCCCTGCTCGCGGAGAATGTCGAGCTTGGCCTCCTCGCCGACGTCCACCGGGTGTCCCGAGGCCTGGCCGCGGTCGGATGTCATGCGGTCGACGGGCATGTCGAAGAGCTCGGACATCTGTGCATTGGAAGCCCGTACCTTGTCCGCGAGAGTCTGCCAGAAGCTCCACAGCATGCTCACGCCGAGCTCGCGATCGGTCCGGATCGCCGATGTGAGCCGGCTGGCTTCCAGGCGGAAGAGGGTGCCGCCGCCGACGCCGAGGGCGGTGGCGGAGCGCTCGAGCCCGTCCACGTGGGAGATCTCGCCGAAGAGGGTGCCGTTTCCGAACGTGGTGAGCACCTGGATTCCCACCGGCGTCTGTTTGGTGACGTGGATCCGTCCCTCGCGGACGAGGAAGATGTCGCTTCCCTGCCGGCCTTCGTGGAAGATGACCTCGCCGTCGGAGAAGCTGACGGGCTTCACCGCCCGGGCCAGGGTAATGAGCTGGTCGTCGGTGAAGTGCCGGAAAAGCCCCATCAGTCGCAGCTCGTTGGCGCGCTGCAGGAGGTTGTCCTGCTCGGAGGGGATGGTGCCGACCAGGCTGGCCCGCCGGCGGTAGGCAGCCGCGTTGAAGAGTCTCGCCTGGCTCAGAGCGACGTGGTCGCACGCCTTCTGCAACGAGGCGCTGCGCGAGCGCACCAGGGAATCCATCTCCTTCGGCGAGCGGTGGCAGAGGCGGGCCAGGGTCTCCACCCGGCGGCGCTCCTGCTCCTGCTCGCGCTCGGAGCGCCAGTTGGCCAGAAGCATCCCGTCGATGGCGCTGTCCAGGGCGGTGTCGTAGCTCTCGGTCTCGATGGCCGCCCGGGAGGTCTCCACGGCGAGGCGAAAGTCCAAGGGGTTCAAGCGGCGGGCCTGGAGGAACTCGGCCAGCGCCGTGGTGGGGTCGCCGTGGCGGAGGTGCAGGAATCCGGCGGCGGTGTAGGCCAGGTAGTTGAAGGGCGTTCGCAGCTTGGCCAGATCGATCATTTCCACGGCCCGGGCGAACTCGCCGCGGCGCTCGAAGATGTGAGCCATGCCGAGGGCGTGGGAGGCCTCCAGGTTGCGGCGCTTGAACTCACGATCGAAATCGGTGGTGCTCTCCCGTTGGCGCAGCTCGGACGCCTCGCGGCGGAGCCGGCTGCCCTGGGGCGACAGCGACGCGATGCTGTCGAGAAGCTCGGCGGCCTCCGACGGGCGGCCGACGGAGTCGAGCCGCCGGGCGAGCTCCACCAAGCGCTCGATCATCGAGGGATGAGGATAGACGGCGTCATTCATCAATCGTCCTGGACCTTCAATTGTAGAAATATCGGCATCATGCGTCAATCTACGGGCCGGCGCGGGAACCGGGCTGCCGGGTTTTCGTACCATGGGGAACCGCGCCGTCGACACCGAATGCCGGCGGTGAAAATTCTGTTGCACCTCGGTGTGCCGGGTCGGAACCGGCCGGAAAGAGGGATCCCGCGTGCGCAAGATCCGAATGACGATCGCAACGCTGATGCTCGCCGCCGGAGTGCAGGCGGCCGAGGTGATGGACATGTCCTCGGTGATTCCGGGGTCACAGGGGGTCTGCATCACCGAGATGGACGGCGGCGAGGTCGTGGAGATCCCGCTGACCGTTATCGGGACGGTGGGACCCTGGTCCGCGGAGGGTGAGATGATCCTCGTTCGACTGGAGAACGAGCGATTCCGCCACACCGGGATCATCGCGGGGATGAGCGGCTCACCGGTTTACGTGGACGGGAAACTCCTCGGCGCGCTCGCCTTCGGCTGGTCCTTCGCGAAGGAACCCATCGGCGGCGTGACGCCCTTCGGCCGCATGATGAGCCTCGCGGAAGGCGACGCGGGAGCGCCGCCGGTGGTCTCCGGCCGGCCGTCTCTGGTGGAGATGCTCGAGGCCGGACGTGACGATGGGCTCGGCGAGCTGCTCACCGGTTGGCTGCTGCCGGAACGAACGGCGGAGCCGGCCGGCCTGCCGCTGGCGGTCACCGGGGCAGCCGGGCGGGATGCGGCCGACGGCGGCTGGCTCGCCGAGAGCTGGCGCCGGCTCGGGTGGGTCTCGGTGCCGGGAGGCGGCGGTGCCGGCGCCCGGGGAGAGCTCGAACCGGGAGCCATGGTGGCCGCCGTTCTGGTGGACGGGGACGCGGTCCTCGCCGCGGGCGGGACGGTGACCGAGGTCCGCGGCGATGAGGTCTGGGCGTTCGGCCATCCGTTCCTCGGCGGCGGCGGCTCTCGCCTGCCCATGGCGAGGGCGAACGTGGTCGCCGTCATGCCGAGCCAGCTCAGCTCATTCAAGTTCTTCTCGGTGGGTGAGACCATCGGCAGCTTCTCGGTGGACCGGTCGCACGGGATCTGGGGCCGCCTGGGAGAGGCGCCTCCCATGGTGCCCGTGACGGTGGTCGTGGACGACCGTCGCTACGATTACCGGAGTATCCGCAACGCCGCCTTGACGCCGTTTCTCGTGGCCCACGTGGTCCAGTCGAGCCAGTCGTCCCGGGGCAGGTCCTTCGGCGATCAGACGCTGGCACTGCGGGTGGAGCTGAACTATCGGGGGCAGGAGCCCCTGGTCTTCAGCGAGACCATCGCCGCGGCCGATGCTCCGGCCCGCGCGTGGGCTCTGGTGGCGGCGCTCGTGGCGTACACCGAGAACTCGACCTTCCAGGCGCCGGAGCTCGAGGCGGTGCAGATCGACATCGCGACGGAAGAACGACTCGCCGGGCTGCGGCTCGTCGACGCGGTGCCGCTGCGGCGGGTGGTCCGCCCGGGTGAGGTGCTGCCGGTTCGGCTTCGACTGCGGCCGCACCGGGGAGCGGATCTCATCACCCGGGAGCTCGGCATCGAGGTGCCGGCGGGAACCCCCGAAGGCCGCCTGGACCTGGTGGTGGCCGATGGTGCGGCGTGGTCGCTGTACGACCTCGGGATGCGGCCCTTCGTCCCCGCCTCCTTCGCCGACGAGGTCGGGGTGATCAACGAGCTGCAGCCGTCGACCTCGCTGATCATGGCGCTGGAGCGGAGACAGATCGGGGTGGCATTGGACGGAGGCAGCGTGGCCATGCCGCCGGGGCTCGTGGTCCAGCTGCAGGGCGGGCTCGGCTCGGAGCTCGCCACCACGGCCTATGCGGTCGTGGAAACGGTGGAAGAAGAAATGGGGGCGCCGGTCTCCGGCGCCGTGAGAATCGAGCTCCAGGTCCGGGCCGAAAAGCCTCTGGAGCGGTCGGAGGTCCGATGAAACGGTTGTTGGTCTTGGTGCTGGTGCTCGTGTCAGGCGCGTCCGTCGCCGATGCCGCTCAGACGAGGCGGTGGATTTCGGACACCGCGAAAGAGCTCCTGGCCGGCAGGGGCGACGGGGTCGCGGTGACCGTGGACGGACACCTGCAGGGCATCGACCGCTGGGAGAAGGTCGCGGCTCTGGAGGAGCCGGTGGTCGTCGCGGGCAGTCTGGACGGCGACGGTGGGCTGATCGTCGGGACCGGACACCCCGCCAATCTCTACCGGGTGACCTCGCGCGGCGCCGAGCTGCTCACGGCGGTCCCCGGCGAGCAGATTACGGCGGTGGTGAACGCCGGCGGCGACATCCTCGTCGCCACGGTGGCGCCGGGGGTGCTCTACCGATGGCGCGACGGCGCCCTGGACGAGGTCGGCCGCCTCGAGCAGGGCGGCATTTGGGACCTGGCGTTCTTCGACGGCGCCGTGGTGGCGGCAGCGGGATCGCCGGCGGCGCTGTACCGGGTCAATGACCGTGGCTTCGAACGGTGGCTGGACATTCCCGACGTTCATGCGCGCTGCCTGGAAACGGCGGGGGAGCGGTTGCTTGTTGGAACCTCCGGCAAGGGTCTGATCCTGGGCGTCGACCCGGCGGGGCGGATGAGCCTGCTCACCGACAGCGCCTTCACCGAGATCTCCGACATGGTCGCCTCGCCGGACGGCTCGGTGTGGGCCGTGGCGCTGGTGGGGGAACCGGTGGAGAGCGGGTCGTCGTCGAGCTCGGACAATGGCGACGACGACGACAACGGCGCGACGGTCACCACCGAGGCAGCCTCCTTCGACCTCGACCTGCCCAAGGTCAACGGGGGTACGGCGAGCTCCGAGCTCCTCCGTCTCACCCCCGAAGGGGCGTTGTTGAGCGTGCACCGCTTCCCGCGCCAGGTGGCCGCGGCGCTGGCCGCCGACGGCGCCGGCGGGATCCTGGTGGGGACCGGTTTCGAGGGCGAGGTGTGGCGCTTCATCGACGGCGGCGGCGCGAGGATCGCCAGCGTCGACGCAGTGCAGGTGGTGGGGATGGTCGACGGCGGCGAGATCCTTCTGGTGCAGGGTCCGGCAGCGGTTCTCCGACGGCAGTCCGGCGGCGGCCAGCCGGGCCGGTTCCGCAGTGAGGCCGCGCGCTTCCCGCGACCCATGCGTTTCGGCGAGTACCGGGTGTGGCCGGAGGTGGATGATCTCCGCATTCGTTTCCGCACGGGAATCAGCGAGAAGCCGGACGCCACCTGGATGGCGTGGGGTGAGTGGCTGACCGCGGCCGGCGGCAAGGTCCCCATCCCGCCGGCGCGCTCCTTGCAGTGGGAGATCGAGCTGCCGGAGGGCGGGATCGTGGATCGGGTCGAAATCGCCATGGCGGAGATCAACCTGCCACCAAAGGTGAGCTCCCTCGAGGTGGCGGAGCCCGGGGTGGTCTATCTCAATGCACCGCCGCCCAACGGGCCGGTGATCGATGCCGGCCACCCAGACGTCAGCGGGGTGTTCACGGTCATCGACGAGACGAGCAGCCGACCGGCGAAGAGGGCCAAGGGCAAGAAGTACTACCGGGTGGGGTACCGAACCGTGAGCTGGAAGGCCGAGGACCCCAACGAGGACGCCCTGCGTTTCACCCTCGACGTGGAGAGCAGCGGTGGGCACCGGCTGCGGGTGCGGGAGCGCATCGAGGGAGCCCAGCTCGCGGTGGACACCACCGCGCTACCCGACGGCGCCTACCGCTTCGTACTCACCGCCGGGGACGCCGACCAGAACCCCGGTTCGGACCTCGAGACCCGGACCTTCAGCCGTTGGTTCACCGTGGACAACACGCCGCCCGAGATCGAGATCTCGGGCGGAAAGAACGGCTGGCAGGTCCGGGTGCGGGACGCGTCGAGTCCCATCGCCCGGGTGGAGTGGTCGCGCAACGGCGACCGCTGGCACGCCCTCGCCGCCGCGGACGGTGTGCTCGACGGAACCGACGAGTCGTTCACCTTCGAGGAGGAGAGCGGAGGAGGGCTGGTGGTGGTGCGGGCCATCGACCGCCATCACAACCGCGCGACGGCCGGCGTCGTCGAGCAGTAACTCGACAACGCAGTTGAGAGTTATGAGTTATGAGTTATGAATTACATCGCAAGTGTTCCGACCGGGGGTGGACCACCTGAGGGTGTGCGTTCGGAAACCATGAAGCGACACGAGCGATCCTCGAGCATTTCCACGATGAAGCCCGGACTCCTGCGATGGAACTCATAACTCATAACTCATAACTCAACCGGGTTTCGGGACGAAACCCGGTGCTAGAATGCCCCCGTGAATCATCATCAGAACATTGCCGTCTACCCGGGCTCGTTCGATCCGTTTCACGTCGGGCACGTCGCCATCGTCGAACGGGCGAGCCAGATCTTCGCCAAGGTGGTGGTGGGGATTCTGGAGAACACGAGCAAGAACTCCCTCTTCACGGTGGGAGAGCGCCTCGAGATCATGCGCGAGTTCTACGCGGGCAACGACGCCGTCGAGGTGCGCTCCTTCTCCGGGCTGTTGGTGAACTTCCTCGATGAGATCGGCGCATCCATCGTGCTGCGCGGAATGCGGGCGGTCTCCGACTTCGAGTACGAGTTTCAGATGGCGCAGATGAACCGGCGGCTGGCCCCCAATGTGGAGACGGTTTTTCTGACTCCCAAGGAGGAGTACACCTATCTCTCGTCGCGGCTGGTGCGCGAGGTGGCGGCGCTCGGCGGAGACGTGACCGGACTGGTGCCGGAGCCCGTCAAGGATCGTCTCGAGGCGCGGTTCCGCAAGGCGACCCACCCGCCGACGCGCTGACGAGGCACCGCTGTGCGGCTGACCGTCCTCGGGCCGGGTTACCCCTTCAGGGGGGGAATCGCGCGCACCACGACCGAGCTGGTGCGCGAGCTCGCGGCGCGCGATCACGAGATGCTCTTCCTGACTCCGGTCCACCAGTATCCGCGGTGGCTCTACCCGGGAATCTCGGATCGCGACCCGGAGGCCTGTCCCCCCCTCGACGTAGCCACCGCCGTGCTCGATCCCCTCGATCCGCTCAGCTGGCGCCGGACCCGGCGTCGCGCCGAGGCGCACCGGTCCGACGCCTGGATCATGCCCTACTGGACCTGGGCGTGGGCGGGTCTCTGGCGGTCGCTGCTGAACAGCCCCCGGCGACCGCCGGCGGTGGCGGTGGTCCACAACCCAGCGGACCACGACGCCCGGATCTGGCAGCGCCTGGCGGCGCGGCGGGTGCTCGGCGGCTGCCGGGGTCTCTTCACTCACGCGAGCTCTCTGGCCGAGCAGTTGAGGCGGGCCTACCCAGGGGTGCCGGTGGGCCACCACCCCCTGCCGGCGGTCGGTGAGGCGGTGCCGGTGGATCACCGGGCGGCCCGCCGCAAGCTCGGCCTCGCCGAGGACCGGCGTGTGGCTCTCTTCATCGGGCTGATCCGTCCCTACAAGGGAGTGGATGTGCTGCTCGAGGCGGCGGCGGGCCTGCCGGAGGGCTCCGACTGGCTCGTCGTCGTCGCCGGCGAGCCCTGGGGCAAGCTCGGTGCGGAACTCGAGCAGCACGCGGCGTCGCGCGGGCTCGAGGGACGGGTGCGGCTCGACCTGGGCTGGGTCCCCGAGGATCGACTCGCCGATCTGATGGACGCCGCCGATCTGCTCGTGCTGCCCTACCGGCGCGGTTCTCAGTCGGCGGTGGCGCCCATGGGCCTGGCGCGCGGCGTTCCGGTGCTGGCCACCGATGTCGGGGGCGTGCCGGAGGTCGTGAAAGATGGCGTCAACGGCGTCATCGTGCCGCCGTCGGATGCAGCGGCGATCACCCGCGCCCTGGCGACCCTGGACCGGGAGCGGCTGGCCGGACTGGCCGAGGGAGCACGCCGCTCGGCGTCGATGCTCCGCTGGCCGGGTTACGCGACGGCCTTCGAGGAGCTGCTCGCCCGGGTGATCTGACCGCCACACTGTCGACACCGGCCCCGATGATCGAATCGGGACCTCGCATCAGTGCACCAAAAAACGCCCGCGCCGAGGCGCGGGCGTTGGTGTCGAATGCCGTTGCGATCAGTGGACCAGGCTGCGAACCACCTCGATGGCCTGCTCGCGGCTCAATCCGTCGCCGATGGCGTCCCCGTAGGCCAGGGTCTGCACCGGCGGCAGGGCGCTCAGACCGAGCTGAACGTAGTCGATGCTCGCCTCGGTGTCCCAGTACATGACCATATCGAGCCCGTGTCCGACCTCGACCTTGGCCGAGGCGAGGATGATGTCGGGATTCGCGGCCACCATGGTTTCACGACCGAGGACCACGACGTGGCGGCGCCGCTTGATCTCGCCGACCCACTCCTCGATAACCTGGGTGCCGATCCTGAGGACCTGGAACACGCAGTTGGAGAAGTCCGCGGCGAAGACATGAGGCTCTCCGGACTGCGGATCGACGAAGACCTTGGGATGGGCGAGCCCCGCCGCATCGCTGATCCCCTCGCAACCGACGCCGAAAGGAAGCAGGTCGGCCAGCGCGATGGGGTTGAAAGCATCGATCTGGGGATGGCCGTTCTCTTCGAGGGGGACGGAGGCCAGATAGGCCGATCCGTCGTCGCGGTCCATGGCGTAGCTCCACCACGCCATGTGGAGGAAGGTAGTCGCGACCTCGACGAGCTCGCCGGTGTCGTCGTCCTCGACCTGGTCGACGACGCGGTGAATGATGATCTCGGGGTTTTCGGCGGCGGTGTCGTCGCCACCGGCGATGATGAAGGGTCCGGTCCACAGCTCATCGACGAACCAGGCGACCTCGACGAATGCGTCGAGATCTTCGCCGTTCTGCCAGGCGACGTAGAGGGCGCCGGTGAGCTCGTCAACTCCGACCTGCACGGAGGTGATGGCGGCATCGGCGGTTTGCGGGATGAGCGACTCGGTGACGCTGCCGTCGGCGAGCCTGAGGCTCGCGACGAGGCCGTCCTCGGTGGGAGTGACGCGGTAAAGCTCCCCGTTCCTGGTCAGCACCATGTCGCTCGCTGCGGCGGTCATGGCTGTGCCGACCAGGAGGATTGCGATGAGTGTGGCTCGTGCCCTTCTCATGGTCACCCCCTGAGGTTCACCACGGAGGTCAGATCGGTGGCGAGGAAGACGTCGATGATCTCCTCGCTGATGCCGACCTCCGGGTAGTACGCGGTGAGCTCACGCAGGTAGCGACGGGCCCGGAAGGTGTCGCCGTGTCTCACCGCAGTCTCGCTCAATAGAAACAGGCAGTTCTTCGCGATCTGGTCGTCCTCGAACTCGATGGCGAGGTCGAGGGCCTGCTCGCCGCACTCGCGGGCGCGGTCGAGGTTGTCGGCCATCAGGTGGCCGTAGCAGAGATCCTGGAGGGTCTCGTAGAGGTAGTGGTCGGCACCCACCCGCTCGAGGTCGGCGCGAGCCTCCTCGCAGAGGTCGATGCCGTCGTGCAGCCGGTCAGTGCACATCATCACGTATCCGAGGTTGTCCATGTATTGTGCGCGCATGATGCCGTGGTGGCCGTCGAAGCTCTCTTGGACGTCGAGTGCTTTGTGGTAACAGCTGTCGGCCTCGTCGAATCGGGATTCCCGCACTGCGAGTGTTCCGGCGAGGTTTGCCGATCGAGATACCAGATCGGGCTCTCCCAGCGACTCCGAAAGCTCGATTGCACGGTTTGCGTACGATCTCGACTTTTCGAGGTCGTCCTGAAGGTCGTAGGCGACGGCCGTGTTGTAGGCGGCAAGGAATCGATTCTTGGGATTGTCGCTTCGAAGCAGAATCTCCTTCAGCTTGGGGATCTGCTCCGTTCCTTGGTCGAGCTCGGTCAGCATTGAGCAGTGGTTGCAGAACGCGTGGTCCGCCCGGTCTTGATCACCGGCCTCGAGGGCAATGGCCGCCGCCTGCTGATAAAGCTCGGCCGCAGCCGTCAGATTGTCCCCGGTGAACGCCGCCTCGGCCGACCGCATGAGCTCGTCGTAGTGTGCGCTCATGATCCGGTCTCCCGGCCGCTGCGGCGGACTGCCACGGCCCGACGGTCCTGCTGCTCACGGCGGACCTTGAACTCGAGGAACTCCATGGCCTCGCGGCGGCCCTCCTCGGAGAGCTGCTTCACCAAGTGGAGGATCTGCATGTCCTCGCGGCTGAGGGCGCGCCTCGGTTCGTCCTCGGCGCTGCCCTTGTCGAAGAAGTCGGAGAAGGAGACGTCGAAGACCGCGAGGAGCTTGAAGAGGTGGTCCAGGGAAACCCGGTACTCGCCCTGCTCCATCCGCGACAGGTCCGACTGTTGGATGCCAATTTGGCGTGCCAGCTCGGTCTGGGTGAGGTGGCGCTCCTTGCGCAATGCGCGCAGACGGGCACCCACGTTCGCCGCGGGCGTCGTCAGCTCGTGCAGTGCGGTGGCCATCTCGTTTGCCGTTCCTTCCACGTCTATAGTACCATCCCGGCCGCAGTGAACACACTGCACCCCGGACGATATATATAGTATGGCAAGCGACCGGGCACCCGTCAAGGCGACTTCGGAGGGGCGCATACCGGGTTAACGGTTTGCCGGATTACGCCGGATATCACCCTAGGAGACCAATGTTCCGTTACCTTTTCGCTCCCGCACGGCTGATGCGGACCCTGGCCGACCACCGCTTCCTGCTCGGGCAGCTGGCGTGGCGGTCGTTCGCCTCGCGGCACGCGGGGGCGGTACTCGGCTGGTTGTGGACGCCGCTGGGCACGGCAGTGCAGTTCGCGCTCTACACGGTGGTCTTCTCGATGATCCTCGGGATCAAGGCGGAGCTGCTTGGTACCGATCTTGCTACGCGAGTGCCTGTGGGCTTCGGAGTCTTCCTGATCACCGGTCTGGTTCCCTACCTCGCGCTCAATGACGTCGTCATGCGCGCGGCGAGGGTGATTCGCGCCAACGCGACCCTCGTGACGAGGGTCCGGCTGCCGCTTGAGGTCCTGGTGGTCGGCGACATCCTGGGCACGCTCATGCA
Source organism: Thermoanaerobaculales bacterium (assembly GCA_036351195.1). GTDB lineage: Bacteria > Acidobacteriota > Thermoanaerobaculia > Thermoanaerobaculales > Sulfomarinibacteraceae > JAHECW01. Next base: position 17,934 of record JAZBOQ010000276.1, read on the forward strand.
CCACGCCCTGGCGGTGGTGCTCATGGTGGCCTACTGCGCGTGGGCCGGGCACCTGGCTCTGGCCGGCGCCGTTTGGCTGCTCGCGGGCATCGTCTTTCTGATGGTGCTCGCCGTCGGCTTCGGCCTCCTGGTCAGCGTGCTCGGCGTGGCCCTGCCGGACATCCCGGAAGTCCTCGGGTTGGCGCTGCAGCTGGCGCTGTACGGCGCTCCCATCATCTATCCCCTGAGCTTCGTCAAGCAGGAGACCCTGCTGGCGGTGATTCAGGCCAACCCGATCACACCGCTGGTCGGGGTGTTTCGCGCCGGTCTTCTCGGGGTGGCCCCGCCGCCCGTATCCGGCATCGTTTATCTGATCGTGCTCGCTGCTGCGCTTCTCGTCGTCGGCGCCGCAGCCGTGGACCGATACCGGGCGACGATTCCCGACCTGCTGTAGCGGGCGGGAGTGCTGGAGGAAAGAATGAACCGAATTACGAGAGTCGCCGCGGCCGTCTTGTTCGCCGCCGCCGTGTCGATCGCCGTTCCGGCCGCGGCCCAGATGCCGAACCTGCCGGAGGTCAACCTTCCGACCCCGACGCCGGCGCCGACCGTGGGAGGCTCGCAGCGTGCCTGGGACACCGCCATGGGCAAGAACGAGATGTCCTGGACGCCGCGCAAGGGTCAGCAGACCTGGGACGAGTTCATCCAGGACTGGCTGACGCCGCGCAAGGTGGACAAGACCGCCGCCATCCGCATCGACGAGAAGTACGCCTATCCGCACCCAGCGGTGGCCCTGAAAATGGAGATCGTCAAGGAAGACGACACTCACCTCTGGCTCCGGGGCATCCCGCCCGAGTACCCGGAATCGCCGCTGCATCAGCTGTGGAGCCAGCGCCAGGCGGAGGAGCGGATCCTCAAGGAGCGGGCCGACTGGGAGCGGGAGCACGGCGCCATCAACTACTGGGTGGACTACGGCGCCGAGATCGTCCCCCCGCCCTTCGTCGACAGTCTCACCTTCGAGGCCCATCACACCGGTTTGCAGAGCAACGGTCTGTGGCAGATGAACTTCGAGCGCGCCGACATGGACTCGGACGGCATCGATGACCTGGTCTTCCCGCCGGCGCGGAAGGGCATCGCCCAGCCTGCGATCTACAAGGGTCTGCCCGATGCCGGGTTCCGTCTCATGAAGGAGGCCGGCTGGCTCAAGGGGCTGCCCTACGATTACGGCGGCGTCGCCGTCGGCGACATGGACAGCGACGGTCATCTCGACATCGTGCTCGCCATCCACTTCAAGCAGCAGTACGTTCTCTTCGGCGACGGCAATGGGGCCTTCCCTAGAAGTACGCGGCTGGCGGCGCCCGATCCCCGGCTCACCTCGAGGGGGTGCACCGTCGGCGACTTCAACGGCGACGGCCGTGACGACGTTGCGTTCATCGCCGAGCTCGACATCGACATGTCCAACAACCAACGGATCGACGGCCGGTCGACGGTGTGGATTCAGCTTCAGACCGATGAGGGCTTCGAGCTGGTCACCGAGGGGCTTCCCATCGTGATCATCAGCGACGACATCGAGGCCTTCGACGTCGATCAGGACGGCCGGACGGATCTGGTGCTCGGCTCCAACAGCGCGGATTGGCGGAAGCTCGTCTACTTCAACCGCGAGAGCGGTTGGGAGGAGAGCTTCTCCTTCGGCGTGCTGAGCAACACCTATCATTTCGACGTCGAGCCGAGACTGCGCGACGATGGCGTGGTCGAGATCTATGCCGCCTTCATGCAGTATCGGGTCGTCGGCGGCAAGAACCTCGGCCGGACTGGCTTGATCCGCTACGAATGGACCGAGGACGGGCTGATCGCACCCACCGGCCCGGTGTACTTCGACGACGACCGGACCAACCCATACGTGCGGGTCGGTCTCGGCGACCTCAACAACGACGGGATCCTGGACCTCGTGTCCGGACGCAAGCTCGGGGGAGTCGAGGCGTGGATCGGAACCGGCGACGGCGGCTTCGTCTTGGAAACCGCGCCGGAAATCGCTGGCGACGGGCGGAGCTTCGACATTCACCTCGTGGATCTCGACGGCGATGGCCGGGACGACATCCTCGCCTCCTTCGCCACGCTCGACGAGCGACGCGGCGGATTGCGGCTCTGGCTGACCCGGGACAGGGACTGATGAAACCTTGACATTCAAGGCGTTTCAGACCGATAATGGCCGGTGTTGCGAGTGCGAGTTCGTGTTGACAAGAAGTGGTCACCGGTGTTATATTTTATGCTGTGGTGACATAAAAGATATTTAAAGTTATGAAGATAAAATACTTAATCGGGAGGTGATGCGACAGAAGTAGATCAGGGAGCGGCCCCGAGGGGGCCTCGAAACCGGAAGTACTTCGTTATCGATTCGTGAATGGAAGGAGCTGAGTAATGAAAAGGTTTGTGACTTTCGCGCTCGTCAGCGCGCTGGTCCTGGGCGCAAGCAGCATCGCGTATGCGAATATCTGCGCCTTCGACGCTGCTCCGGCAGCAACCATCCTGTTCCCGTTCGTGACCCTGGATTACAACAATCCTGTTAGCGGTCTGAGCACCACCTTCTCGATCACCAACGTGTCGTCCGAAGCCCAGGTTGTCCACGTGACGGTCTGGACCGACTTCACCGCGGCGATCCTTGACTTCAACATCCTGCTGACCGGCTACGATGTCATCTCGATGAACATCCGTGACATCCTCATCGACGGCCAGCTCCCCGTGACCACGTGGGGCCCCCACGCTGGCAACGGTGCCGGCCTGTACGAGGGCATCGCGCCCAACGGTCCGGTCTCTGTTGACAACCAGGCCTCCGGCGCCACCTGGATCAACCCCGGTATGGCCGAGCCCGAGCCCACCAACGCGCTTGGTGACCGCTGCAACAGCTCGAACCCCTCTTACCCGGGTAACTACACCCTGAAGATCGATCCCAGCTTCCTGGGCCTCTTCCAGGGCTACCTCCAGGTCAGCCAGACCGTGGATCGCCTGCACAGCAACGACTGCTTCAAGGATCCGAACTACGACGGCGCCTACGTGCTGAGCCCCGAGCCCTACTGGGTCGAGCGTGACACCACGTTCCCGACCAACATGTACATTACTGCTGACGTGGTGGAGAACTGCAACAAGCTGTTCCCCGACTCCCCCGGCTACTTCGGTGCCGAGGTCCGTTACGACAACGTCCTCATCGGCGACGTCTTCTGGACCTCCCTCGACGACCGTCTCTCCGAGGCGAGCGCCGCGGTTCACCTCGAGGCTTCGGTGAACCTGCCTTACGTGAACACCCCGTCCCCGGACAGCCCGTTCGGCGTCTCCTTCTACCACCGCTACGCGTGGTACCTGGACGCCACCTCGGACTTCCGTGAGCCCCTGCCGACCGCGTGGGCCTTCCGCTACCTCGGCGCCGGCATGGACACCATCGGCACCGACATCCGCGTCTGGAAGGGTTCGTCCCTGTACAACCAGACCTATGACCTCGAGCGCGTCGGTACCGTCAAGGTTTCGCCGGACAGCCTCGTTGCCTCGAACTGCCACGCCTACACCTACTATGCGTGGGACGAGGAAGAGATGGTCACCCAGGTGAGCACGGTTCCGTGGTCGATGCCTGGTGGCGAGTCCGTGATCCCGAACCTCATTCCGCTGGAGACCCAGCAGGTTCCCGTCGACCAGTTCGACACCCCGGGCGCCTTCGGCTGGATGCTCTTCGTGTGGCCGGCCTCGAACTACCCGCCCGCCACCGCGCTGTTCCCTCCGGATGACTACTACCAGACCTGGATGGGCGTGCGCTACAACGCCGCCGGTGCCTGGTCGGCAGCGATGGACGCGGCTGTCATGGCCAACTTCAACTGCTTCCAGGATCAGGTCCTTCCGAACCTCGGCATCAACTACCAGTATGTCGACATGGATGGCTACGTGGTTCCCGCGGGCCCGATGCCCGTTAACTAATCAGGTTCAACCCTGAATCAACCAACGAGGCGGCCTCCGGGCCGCCTCGTTTTTTTGCCCTTTGCAGCAGGCTTCCCACCTCCACGTCGAAGCGTAAAAGAACCGTCAAGGCGGAGTTCGGTCCTGGACACTGGATCACTGTATTGGCATACTTGAAGACGCAGTGCGGCACGGCTGCGCCGCGGCATCAGGGCGAGGGTCGCTGCGAACCAGCTGTCGTGACCACGGTCACAGCCGGTATCGATCACCTAAATATCTGAAAAATTTCGCCCTAGTGTCAATCCTCGGCGGTTGACAGTCGTCTTTTCCGTTGCCTATGATGGCACGTGGAGGTGAGCATGAATCGCTCTCTTTCGAGTCAACGAACGACCATTTTCGCCCTGTGGATCCTGACACTCGTCGTCGGTCTTGCGCCTGCCGGACCGGTATCCGCCCAGGGCTGTTTCGAACATATTCGGGATTTTCCATACACCCCGAACAACTGCGACGGAACCGACCAGATCGATCGTGTCTTCCGGCTTCAGGAGATCACCTGGAAGGGGCACCAGTACCTCTTCGTCGACGAAGGCAACGAGATCAAGGTCATGAACATCGACAACCCGCAGAACCCGAGCGTGGTCTCATCGTCGTACTTCGGGGTGCCCAACGTCGGCGACTCCGACTACGACCTGCTGAACTTCTCGGTCTGTGACGATTGCCAGTACGGTATCGCCGCCTACAAGGGTGCCACCGTTCTCTTCGACCTGGGGACCGGCAGCGTGCCCCAGTTCGTGGCCAACGACAAGAACAGTTCCGCCATTCTCGTCAACGGCGGTTTCACCTTCAAGATCGGCGCTCAGCAGTACCTGGTGGCTTCAAGCCTCGGCTCGAGCCCCTGCACCAACAACGTCTCCGGTCTCTATCTGTTCAACGACTACCACGAGGACAGCCTCAACCGCATCCAGTGCCTGGAGGGGACCCCGTTGGCGCCGAAGCTCGTCAACGGGCTCCGCCTGCCCGGCGTTGGTGCATCTCCCGCCACCTTCTACATGGCTGAGGGCGGCGACCGGTTCCACATCTACCAGTTCAACTCCAGTACCACCCGGCTCGACTACGCCGGCAACGGCGGCATCGAGCGGGCGAACATGGCCCGCGGGTATGGCATCGGCGTCGATGCGGAAGCCGGCCTGGCGGCGGTCGCCGAGTTCGGGCTCAGCGGCAACACCCTCAAGGTCTACGACATCGGTTGGGGAAACGGCAACCCGGTCAATCTCATCGAGATCGCCTCGGTACCGTTGTCGATTCAAACCCAGGGCAACGCCATCGCCCTGCGCTACCCGATCATCCACGTGGGAGAGCAGAACGATCCCACGCAACCCCAGACCTTCGACATCACGACGCCCACCAACCCGATCCCCTTGGACCAGGATTTCTGGGACCCTTCACATTCATGGAATGCCCTGGGCAACTGCATGTGGAACCAGCAGGCGATCTTCAGCGCCAACGGCCAGGCGCTGTTCCTCTCCCGCTACAGCGCCCTGCAGATCATCGATCCCACGGGCTGCATGATTCCGGCCTCGCCGGTGGCCAACCTCACCGTGGAACCGCAGACCGCCTTCCCGGGCGACCTGCTGACGGTGACCAACACCTCGCTGGGTGGCGAGGAGTACGCCACCTGGATCACCAACGGCGCGGATCCCCATAACAGCACCATCCTCGCCGGCACCACCGGTTTCGGGTCCGGCCAGAACCTGGGCTACACCCTGCCGGCGGACATGGCGGCGGCCGACCAGTTCTGGGCCCACGCGGCGGTGCAGTCCGCTGGCCACCCCTACGTGCCGGGATCGACGCCGGACCAGATCAAGACCGTTCAGGTCTCCATCGACAGGAGGCCGGGCGCCGACATCCAGATCACCCCCACGGCTGCGGTCACCGGCGACAGCGTGACCTTCAAAGCGATCAACGTGGAAGGCCACCCTGCCGGGGGTGACGACCCTTTTGAGTGGGAGGTGATCGATCCTTCCGGGGCTCCCTCGACGTTTCTGGGCAATCCCCTGGGCGGTCACCAGCTCACCCTGGACGCCAGCGGTACGTGGACCTTCGACCTCGACGTCAATTACCAGCACGAAGACTCCATGCAACCCGGGTCGTTGTATGTCCGGGAGGTGCAGCAGGTGCGCGAGATCTCATCGGTGGCTGCGGCGTTCACCATCTCGCCGACGAACCCCCTCCACGATGAGCCGATCACCCTCGCGAGCACCTCGAGCGCCCAGGGCGGAGCCAGCCTGAGCTTCAACTGGGACGTCCTCAGCGGCGCCAACGTCGCCTACCCCTTGACCCAGTGCGACGGTCCCGGCGCCCTCAACGACCAGTGCGTGATCGCCGCCGAGACCATGATCCCCGGTATCTACACCTTCCGGTTGATCCTGACCAACACCGGCAATTCCGACGAGAGCACCTACCAGATTCCGAATGTCGAGGTCATCGACGGCAGCATCAACGTCGACTTCACGATCACCGACTCCACCCCGAACATCGGTCAGTACATCGAGTTCGACGTCACCGGGATCGACCCCAACGACATTTCCCAGGCGACGTGGAACTTCGGCGGGCCCGGCTGCCCCGGCACCACGAACCCGTACACCTGCACGCCGGGTAGCTCCTCCATCGGTTGCGATCGCGCCGCCTTCGCCTACGCCAGCGCGGGCACCAAGACGGTCACCCTGACTGTCACCAGCGCCGCCGCGGGGGTCCAGAATCCCGTCCAACACCAGGTTACGGTCTCGTCCAGCGGCACCTGCGGCGGCACGACGTGCACCTACTCGATCAACCCCACGACGCAAAACTTCACCGGCGACGGCGGCATTGGCTCGGTCAACGTCACCACCCAGTCCGGGTGCGCATGGAACGCCAGCGAGAGCGCGAGTTGGATCAACATCACGTCGGGCACAAGCGGCAGCGGCCCGGGCTCGGTGAGCTACACCGTGGCCGAGAACACCGGCCCTGCGCGCTCGGCCAACATCTTCATCGCCGGCAAGACCCACGTCGTCAATCAAGAGGCCGGTCTCGACTGCAACTACAACCTGGGAACCAGCAGCGCGGTCTTCGGTCCAGACGGCGGCAACGGCAGCTTCAACGTCCACATGAACGACGACGGCTGTTCGTGGCAGGTAAACTCGTTGGCATCGTGGATCCTGATCACATCCAACGGCAGCAACAACGGTCCCGGTCCTGTCACCTACACCGTCGGAACCAACGATACCCCGCACCAGCGCGAGGGCGTCATCCGGGTCACCGGAACCGGCGGATACTCCGCTGATTTCACGGTGACGGAGAACGCCCCGTGGATCCCGGTGAACATCACCATGTCCAGCAACGCGCCGGAGATCGGCGAAACCGTCACCTTCTCGGTGGACGAGCGTCTCGAGGTGCTGAGCTGGGATTTCACCACCAAGAACTGCCGTGACGAGGGTCCCATCGTGACCTGCTCCGGTGCGGCGGGAGAATGCAACGAGATCGAGTGGACCTTCGCCGATGCGGGGCCCAAGCAGATCACCGTCGAGACCACCACCGATGACCAGAGCAAGGGCCTGACGGTGACGAGCACCGGCGAGTGCCCCCCGTACTGTCCCAAGGACGGCCCGCCTGAAGCTTCGTTCGTGGTGAGCCCGAGCCCGGCGCTGGAGGACCAGGAGGTCACCTTCACCGACACCTCCTCCGGTGGGCTCAAGATCGCCATTACCGCCGGAATGACGTGGAGCCCGGTCAGCCCCGAGATCGGTCAGAATGTCGCCTTCAGTCTGTCCGGAGTGCCCGCCGGCGATCTCAAGGTCGACTGGGACTTCGGCGAGGATGGCTGTGACCCGTTTGTCCAAGTCCGCCAGTGCACGCCCTTCTTGACCTTGGACTGCCACGATTACTCCCACGAGTTCGCGTCGGGCGGTCAGAAGACCGTCACCGCGACGATTTACACCTACCCCGGCAACGCCTATGTCGGGGTCGCAACCGCAACGGTCACCGTCCAGGACGTGGGCAGCTGCGGCGGCACCACCTGCAGCTACGTTCTCAATCCGGCGAACCGGACCGTTGAGGCGGCTGGTGAGACGGTGACCTTCCAGGTCAACACCCAGAACGGTTGTGCCTGGAACGCCACGACCGCCAGCAACTGGATCACCCTCCAGTCGCCCACCAACGGGACCGGAAGCGGGAGCGTGACCTACGACGTGGCAGCCAATACCGGCGTCGCGCGCAGCGCGACCATCGCCGTGAAGAACAAGAACCACAACGTCTTCCAGCTCGCCGGCGGTGGTGGTGGCGGCGGCGGCGGCGGTGGTGGTGGTGGCGGCGGTGGAGACACCGCTCCCACCGAGTGGCAGTGGACGGTCCGGGAGGGAACCCGGGTCGAAGCCACCAGCACCGAGCAGAACTTCACCCACACCTTCCGCAGGCCCGGTTTCTACGAGGTCGAACTCGTCGCCAGCAACTGCGCCGGATCCGACACGGCGACCCAGATGCTCGAGATCATCGACGTGGCGGAGCCGGAGCCGGACGCCTACCTGGTGCCTTCGGCCGTCCACACTCCGGGTCTGAACCAGACCCTGTGGAAGACCGATCTCCGAATCTTCAACCCGGGTGACGAATCGGTGCCCGTGAGGCTCGAGTACCTGCCCGAGGACACGGACAACACCCAGAACGTCATCCACGGTATCGAGTTCACCCTCGAAGGCATGGGGACGCGGGTCTTCGACGACGTGGTCAACACGATTCCGGGCATCCAGGGCGACAACAACAAGGGGTCGCTGCGCTTCACCTTCGGCGAGGACGCCGAGTCGACTCCGCTCATCATGTCCCGGACTTTCAACGACACGCCGGATGGGACCTTCGGCCAGTACGTTCCCGCGGTGCCGGTGATCGAGAACGAGGACGGCTACATGCTGCTCTCGGGTCTCGCCGAAAACCTGTACTACCGGACCAATTTGAGCCTGGCCAACTTCTCGGACCAGGTCGCCTGGGGGGTCACGATTCTCGTCCTCGACGATCGGGGCGAGACCATCGGCTCGCCGGTGCAGGTCGCCGTCCAACCCCACAGCACCACCCAGGTGGTGAAGATCGCCGAACAGGCGGGGGTCTACACCGACCTCGACATCTTCTCCATCTTCGTCAACACCAACGGCCACGACGTCACCGCCAGCGCCTCCATCGTCGACAACGCCACCGGTGACCCGGTGACCATCGAGGCGGTGGCGAAGGACGACCTGGTCTACTGGATTCCCGGGGTGGCGCACCTCGAGGGAGCCAACGGCTCGGTGTGGCGCTCGGACGCCACCTTCTTCAACCACTCCACCGAGAGGCTGTCGTTCAGGGTGGACTACATCTCACCGGAGAACGGTCAGATCGGGTTCAATCCCTTCATGAGCCTCGACATCGACTCCGCCAACGCCGCCTACTTCTCGGACATCCTCGGCACCTCCATGCTGCCGCCGGACGTCGAGTCCAAGGGCTACTTCATCATCACCAGCCGCGATGACTCGGACCTGCCGCAGGTCGTGGCCAAGACCTACAACGTCGACGCCTTCGGCGGCACCTTCGGCCAGGCCCTCAAGGTCTACGGCGAGGACGACCTCATCTTTGCCGGTGAGATCGCCTACATCACTGGCGTTTCCAACTCGGCCGATGACGACGAGGGATTCCGTACCAACGTCGGCGTCCTCAACACGTCCGAAACCACCAGTGCGGTGGTTGACATCCGGGTCTACGACACCGCCGGCCGGATGGTGGGCGAGATCGACGGCCTCATCGTTCCGCCGGGAGTCTACTTCCAGGACAACGTCTTCGAGTTCACCGGACTCGACGATCAAGACATGACCGGATCCGTCGAGATCGTTGTCCAATCCGGCGGCCCGATCGCGGCCTACGCGTCGCAGGTGGACAACCGGACCCAGGATCCAATCCTGATCCCGGCGGCGGTCGACGCGTCCATCCAGTAGCCCCGGCAACGCACACCAACACCAGCGGGCGGCCTCACGGCCGCCCGCTATTTTTTGTTTCGAAGGGGTAGGGCCTTTGCCGGTGGTTGTGTAGCCGCAGGCTTCCAGCCTGCGGTGGGAGCGCCTTGCGGTCCCGAGCGCCAGGAGCAAGTGACCCGTGTCCCCGGCCTGGGAGATGGACCGCCGAGCTCCAGGGTTGTTGTTCGGAGCCGGGAGGCGATCCGGTGGGCCAAGGCCCACCCTACGGAGCTGCATCCTTCATGGCGCTCCGTTACCGGATTTTGGGTTGGTGGGTAGGGTGGGCCTTGGCCCACCGAGGGTGCTGCTCCCTCTGAGAGATTCGCGGGAACCGGCGACGCGCTCAGGATGACCTGATCGGCGATGCTTGTGAGGGGAGCAGGGACTCTCAAGACCAACGAGATGGCGATTCCCGTCGCTTCGACGGCTTTGGAGCGACCATGCCGCCACGGTCATCGGCCACGGACGCGGACGCGGACGCGGCCATGGTCGGAATCACAACAGAAAAGGCGGGTCCGATGGACCCGCCCCTCCTGTCGTGAATGGAATGAAACGCTGCTAAAACACGCCCTCGTCGAGCTTGTCGGCGGCGGCGGGGCTGATGAAGAGTGAGAGATCCAGGGGGTCGACGGTTTCGGCCGCGATCTTGGTGATCCGAACGTGGCCGTTCTCGACGCCGTTGAAATCGATGCCCTCCATGAGGATCTGGGCGGGAAGGTTGACGCCGTCCACGTCTTGGCGGCTGAGCACACGGTAACGGATGCCCTCGTCGATGACGCTGCGGAACTCCGGCGGGGGCAGGTACTGGGCGCCTAAAACCAGGTTGTCTTCTCTGCTGATGAAGATCAACCACGGCGCGACCATGCTCGGCGCGGCGAAGAAGCCGGACTCGTAGGTGACGTCCAGCACCCAGGCCGGTGTGCGGTCGAAGCTTCCCTCGACCACCCTGCCGAGCGTGACCCCCTCCATCTGGAGGGAGAAGGGCATGACCAGTGGAAAGATCATCTGGCGGATGGTTCCGGCGGCCATTTGCGGGGTCTGGGGGCGGGAGTCCAGCTCGCCGCGAATCATCGCCCATCCAGTGGTTCCACTCATCGCCAAGCTCACCCCGTGGCTGAGCACGACGCGGGCGTTTTCCACCCGCGAGCCGTGCACGACGGCGGTGAACTCGGTGGCCTCGGTGGTGCCGTCGGACGTGGTCTCTTCCTGCTGGACGGCGAGGCGAATCATGTTGTGGAGGTCCATCGAGGACTGCGTCTCGGCGGCGTCAACGGCGGCGGCGACGAGTGCGGTGGGGGTGGGCGTCGCAGCGAAGACCACGCTGCCGGTGGCGATGAGCACGGCAGCCGCGAACGAAGTGATCGAGCGAAGGGGCATGACTTTCTCCTTGCCGGATGCGATCCCGGTCAACTCGCATCATTATAGGGCGACAAGCGTCTCGGTCGATTGGAGTTACAGGGTTCTTACAGGATTGTCCGGAAGGCGGAGCGAACCCTTCTCGGTGTGGTATCTTTCGACCTATCATGGCTTTGGAGGAAACCGACGCCGCTGTTTCGGTCCGGGATGTCCACAAGTGGTACCGCGTCTATGCGTCTCCCGGCGAGCGCATCAAACGAGTGCTCCGGAGGCGGAGCCGTTACCTGGATGTCCAGGCTTTGGACAGTGTGAGTTTTGAGGTTCCCGCGGGAACTGCGCTCGGGATCATCGGCGAGAACGGATCCGGCAAGTCGACGCTGATGAAGATCATCGCCGGCACCACCTCCGCCACCGCGGGCGAGGTCGAGGCCCGCGGGATCGTCGCCGCCATCCTCGAGCTCGGCGCGGCCTTCCACCCGGAATTCTCGGGCCGCGACAACGCGGTGCTCTACGGTGCGCTCATGGGGCTCGAACAGAGCGACATGGAAAGCCGTCTCGAGGACATTGTCGGTTTCGCGGAGCTCGGCGATTTCATCGACCATCCGGTGAAGAGCTACTCCACCGGGATGGCCATGCGCCTCGCCTTCGCCGTGGCTACCCACGTCGATCCCGACGTGCTCGTTGTGGACGAAGCCCTGGCGGTGGGGGACGGCTACTTCCAGAAGAAGTGCGTCGACAGAATTCGCGAGATCAAAGACAACGGAACGACGATCATCTTCTGTTCGCACGCCATGTATTTCGTCACGTCTTTCTGCGAACGTGCGCTCTGGCTGGCCGGAGGCCGCATCGAGCGCGACGGCCCGGCCAAGGAGGTGGTGGAGGCGTACGAGGCGCATCTCCAGCTGCGCGACGTCCGCCGTCTGAGCCGGTCGGGATCCGAGACCGGGTCGGTGGGGGAGACGGCCGCCCAGGGTCGGAAAGTCGGGCGGATCACCGCGGTGCGGCCGGGGGGAACGGAGGCGCCCCTTCCATTGCAGCTCACCTCCGGATGCGAGCTCGTGGTCGATGTCGAGATCGCGAGCACCGAGCCGAACGAACCTTTCCACGTGGCGGTGGCGCTGGACACCCTCGACGGACGGTGCGTGCTGGCAGCATCGACCATGCGCGATGGTTCGGCGCCACTGATCGGGCAGACACAGTACGAGATCCGGTTCGTGGTGCCGTCGCTGCCCATTGCCGCCGGCGTGTTCCAGGTCTACGCCTTCCTGCTCGACGAAAGCGGTCTGTACACCCACGACCAGGTGATCCTCACCGAGGCCGTCCGGTTCGACGCCGCAAAATGGACGCCGTCTCTGATCGACGTGGAGCACCGGTGGGAGCGCCGTGACCAGCGATAATCTGCTTTCCATCAACTATTTACTCGAAGACACCTCGCTCTACGGCGGTGTCAAGGTGGTCTTCCACCACGCCGGCCTTTTGCGCCGGAGCGGCCACCGGGTGAGAGTGGTCAGTCCGGGCCCTCGTCCGGAATGGTATGACGTAGGAGACGATTTCGTGCAGGTCCCCGCTCTCGAGCCGGAGCAGGTTCCGGAGGCCGATCTTCACGTGGCCACCTTCTGGACCACCCTCGAGCCGGCGTGCTCGATGCGATCGGGACGAGCGGTCCATTTCTGCCAGGGTTTTGAAGCCGCTTTGGAGCACAATGCCGACCACCATCCGGCCATTGTCGAGGCCTACTCACGGAGGGTGCCGACCTGGACCGTCTCAGCGCCCCTCGCCGAGCTCAACCGGCAACGGTTCGGGCGTGACGTCCGCCTCACTCCGCCGGCCCTGGAGCGGTTCTGGCGATCGGACGATCGGGTCGGGCCGAACTCGCGGCCCAGGGTATTGGTGCCGCACCCTTTCGAGTTCTACATGAAGGGGGTGGACACTGCCTTGGGAGCGGTGGAGCTGCTTCTCGAGCACGGAGTCGATCTCGATCTGGTCCGGCTCTCCCAGTGGCCTCTGAGCGACGCCGAGCGCTCGCTGCTGGAGCCGGATGAGTTTCACCGCAACCTCCCGCCGGCTGAGGTAGCGGCTCTGGTGGCCGGTTGCGATCTGGTGCTGGCGCCGTCGTGGGCATCGGAGGGTTTCGGTCTCGCAGTGCTCGAAGCCATGGCCTGCGGTGTGCCCGTCATCGCGTCGGAGATCCCTTCGCACCGAAGTTTCGCGACCGGAGCCGCGGTCTTCGCCCCCGTCGGAGATGCCGGCGCCTTCGCGGCTGCAGCAGAGCAGTTGCTGGCCGATTCCGTCCGCTGGAGGCGGCATCGGGAGGCCGGTCTTCAAGCGGCGGAGCGTTTCTCCGAAGAGGCGGTGACGCCTCTCCTCGACGAGGCCGCCCGATGGGCGGCGAGCCGACCGTGAGCGCGCCGTGAAGATTTCGCTCGTCGTCGTGTGCCACCATTCCTCCCGCGTGCTGCCGTTCTGTGTCGGCGGCTTCAGGGCGGGAGCGGCGGCTGCCGGCTTCGAGCCCGAGGTCGTGGTCGTGGAGCAGTCCGAGGATGCTGCCGAGGCCGCCGCGGTGGCCGACTGCGCCCCGGACCTGACGATCGTGCGCCCCAACCGGGGCTACGCCGCCGGACTCAACGCCGGGGCGGCGGCGTCGTCGGGAGAGGTGCTCTTTCTGGCCAACCCGGATATCGAGTTTCTCGACGGCAGCGTCGGCGCCCTCGCCGAAGTCGCAGCGGGCGTCGGCGTGATCGCCGGGCCACAGCTTCTGTGGGACCGGGGCGGTGAGCTCCTGCTGCCGATTCCCGACGATCCGGGACCGATGGCGGAGCTCGGCAGGACCGTTCGGCGGCGGTGGCCGCGCCGGCGCGACCTGGAGCGCCGCGTGGAGGCCAGCTGGCGGGTCTGGACCGCCGATGAACCGTGTGCGGTGCCCTCGTTGCGGGGGCCGCTCATGGCGGTGAACCGGGGTTCCATGGAACGCTTCGGGTCCCTTGACGAGGGCTACTTCCTTTATTACGAAGAGACCGAGTGGCTGTGGCGGGCGCGTCGGAGTGGGGCCCGGTTGCGGCTGGTTCCAAAGGCGCGGGTGGCGCACCGGTGGGGCCACGCCACCGCCCGGCGTGGCGATCGGGCCGAGATCGAGGGTCGGTCGCGGATCCGTTTCTTCCGGCGCAACTACCCGGCGCCGTTTCGCGCGCTCCTGCGGGCTTTGTCGGCGCCGCGGGGATCGCAGGAGGACCGTTTCGAGGTGGTGGACGACCCCGCCTCGCTTTGCGAACCGAAGGCCGACGTTTGGTTGCTCTCCATCGTAAGCCAGATGGAACCATTCGTGGGGTGCGTGGGGACGTCGACCCTTCCGTCCGCGGCTCTGGACCTCACCTCGAGCGGACGCTGGTACGCTGTCGCAGTGCGGCGTGATGGCTCGTCGTGGCGTGCCACGGGCCATTGGATGTGGGAGAAGGAATGAGTGAAGCGAAGCTGGTGATCAGACCTTTCCGGCCGGGTGACGAAACGGCGGTCAACCAGAGTTTCAACGAGACCTTCCGGCTCCAGCGCAGCCTGGACGAGTGGGCCTGGAAGTTTCCGCCCAGGTCCGACGGGCGCCTGATCATGCTCGCCGAGATCGATGGCGTATTGGCGGCCCACTACGCCGGAATGCCGCTTCGGTTCGTCATCGACGGCCGCGAGTGGGATGCGGCGCAGATTGTCGACGTCTTCTCCACCCGGGCGGCTCGGCGCGGTTTCACGCGCAAGGGGGTCTGGGTGAAGACGGTGGAGGAGTTCTTCTCCACCTTCGGCGAGAGCGGCCAAACCGCCATGCTCTACGGGTTTCCCAGCCCGCGGCCGCTGCGGCTCGGGGTCCTTCAGCTGGGTTATGACGCGGTCGAGCCTCAGCCCATCACCTACCTCTCCCGGCAGCCTGGGAGTTCCACCTCGAGCCGTCGGCGCCACCTGTACCGGGCCGAGCTCGCCGCCGACTGGGAGCCGCGGCTTGACGACCTCTGGGACCGCGCGCGGAAGGACTACCCGGTGGCGGCGGTGCGCGATGCCGACCGCGTCCTGCACCGCTTCGCCGGCCACCCGACGGTCCATTACCACCGCTTCCTGGTGTTGCCCCGCTTCGGCCGGAAACCAGTGGCCTTCGTGGTTTTCCGCACCGACGAGGCGCGCTGCCGCTGGGTCGATCTCCTGTGGGACCACGACCACCCCGGTGCGTTGGAGCTGATCAACCACCTTTCGGCGGGGTTGGCCGCCCAGACCGGCGCCGAAATCGAGGAGCTCTGGCTCAACGGCGACCCGGCAGGGCTCGAGCGCCTCGAGCAACGAGGTTTTGCCACCGGCGAGGTGCCCGGCAAGCTGGTGATGGTCGCGCGCGCCTTCAGCCCCGAACTCGACCTCGCCGCCCTCGACGGCAGGGTCTACCTCACCATGGCCGACGCCGATCTCGTGTAGCGCGGCCTCGGACCTGGCGGTCGGCGCCCGATCGGTGCTGCAGGTGGTCGTTTGATACTCTCCCGGCATGGGAGGGCCTTCCCGGTCATGGACGGCAATCGGATGGGCGGTGGTGGTCACCGTCTGCATCGTCAATATCGCGATCGCGGTGCACTCCACCCGAAACCTGGACGGTTCGAAGCCGAGCGACTTGGATCGACGCTACGGTGAGCTTCGACCGCTGCTTACCGAATCGCGGACCGCAGCGTACGTGACCGGAAACCGGTGGCGGTTCCTCAACGCCAGGTATGCCCTTGCGCCGACCGTCTTCGACCACCGGTTCGTCAAGCTCGAGGACGACGGGCGGACCATTGCCACCTTCGACGTCGACGGCATGGTGGCGCGGGCGCAGAACCGGCCTCCGCTGACGGTGCTGTGCGATTTCGATCAGACGTCCGAGCTCACGGCGTTTCTCGACGAACTGTCGGCTGCAGCGCGGTCTGGAGGCTTCGGCGTGAACATCATCCACCGCCGGGGCGGTGTCGCGCTCGTCAGGCTGGGAGCCTGAGCCGGTGGACCTGTCCCTCACCGTCCCGCTCGTGCTGCTGATCATCGGCAGCGTCGTGGCTGCGGCAGTGGCGGGGCGGGGCGAGTCCAGCACGGCAACGCGTGTGCTGACGGGCCTGGCCTGGGGGCCGGGGATCGTCACCGGGATCCTCTCTTTGGCGACGTTCTTCGGCACGGCGCTGGGTTCGGGGCCACCGGGCAGGGGAGCGTTGATCGCGTCGCTAATCGCGGCGGCCGCTGCGATGTGGGCGGCCCCGCGCTTCGGTGCCGCCAAACCCGCATCGCATCCGTTGGCCAGCGATCGTCGGCTCGTCCCACCGTCCTGGTGGTTGGGTGGTGCGGTGGTTTTCGCCACGGTGTACGGCTGGATGTTCCTCCGCTGGCTGGCCGCCCGCCCGCTGGGGAGCTTCGACGCCATGGGCATTTGGACCTACCGTGCCCTGCAGTGGTTCCGGGCGGGGGAAGCGTTCCCCGAGACCGTTGGATTGATGGTGGAAAGCAAGCCGGGCTATCCGCTCTTCCTGCCGGGACTGGTCACGTCACAGTTCTCGTTGTGGGGTGGCGAGACCGTTGTCATTCCGGTGGCCGCCGGCGGTCTCTTCGTGATCGGCCTGGGGGCCATGCTCGTCCTGGCGGTCCTACGGGACGCCCCCCCTGCGGCGGCCCTGGCAGCAGCTGCGCTGGCGCTCTCGACGCCCGTCATCTGGTGGGCGGCGTTCTTCCAAGGCGCCGATCTTCCGCTTGCCTACCTCGCCCTGTCGGCGGCTTTCGGGCTCACCGAGCTCATGCGCCACGGGCGGTCCTCGGCGGTTCCCCCCTGGCTGGTGGGCTTTTTCCTGGGTCTGATGATCTGGACCAAGAACGAAGGACTGGTGCTCGCTGGAGCTCTCGTGGTTGGCGCGGGGATCGCGTCGTTGCCCGCTCGAGGCAGAACGGCACCCAACGGGACAGGTGATGGGCGGAGGATCATCGCCGGGTTGGCGATCGGGGCGCTTCCGGGCGCCTTGGCGACGGCCATCTTCAAGATCGCTTGGGCGCCTGCGGGCGAGGCGCAGCGGTTTCTCTCGGACGGATTCTTCCAACGGCTGGTGGACCCGGGGCGTTGGGCCGAGGTCGGCTGGGCTTTCGCCTCACGTCTCATTCCAGGTGCGGCCGACGCGATCTGGGGCGGATCGGCCGTGCTCCTGGTCTGCGTGGCGGCGGTGGTTGTCGGGAAGCTCGGTTGCGCCGCCGTCGATCGCGCGGGGTGGGTCTTCCTTGGTGCGGCGGTCTCCGTGACCGTTTTCTTTTTCGCCGTGTACCTCATCACACCGGATCCACTGGAGTGGCACCTGCGGAACTCTCTCGACCGAGTGTTGTTACAGGTCTTTCCGCTGGTGGTAGTGGGTCTGGCGGTCTCGGTGATGAGCGCTGTGAGGGATGACTCGGGGTGATGCGGCACGTCCGAGGTGAGTAGGCCGGGGCGCCCGCCCCTACGAAGAGCCGAGCATTCTTGTAGCGGCAGGCATCCCTGCCTGCCGTAGGGTCGTGGAGGGAAGCAGGTGCGTGGTCGGTGTTCTGTGCGGTATCCGGAGCGCCGGCCGGCTTCGGTGCTGGGAGAGGAGGTCCGAGATGCGATGGAAGGGGTGCGCAGGCACGCAACATTGTTCGCCGCGAACAATGTTGGAGCCAGGCACCCGTGTGGCGTACCCGATTCGGGATTGGAGACCGTTTCGTCGATCGACGAACGGACAGGAGCACGTTCGTTGATAGCGCGATGGCGCGCTCGGGTTGGGGAGGTGGTCGACTTCGGGGCTTCAGGATCGCGGTTCGGAGCCGGGAGGCGATCTGGTGGGCCGAGGCCCACCCTACGGCGCTGCTGCCACGGCCATCGGACACGGTCATCGGACTCGGTCATCGGGATCGGGAGCGGGAGCGGGAGCGGGAGCGGCAACAACCCGCGTGCGGTACCATGACCCGGTGCCGACCTCTCCCTCCCTCCCTCATCAGATCGTTGACGATCCACTTCGCCTGACGGCCTACCACGAGGCTGGACACGCGGTGATGGCCCAGCTCTGCGGCCGCCAGATCACCGAGGTCGAGATCGTTGGCGACGAAGAGCACACCGGCAGCGTCCAGAGCCTGCGTTTCGATGACGAACACCCGTCGGACCGCGATCCGGCGCTGCCCACGGCCCCCATCGAACGCCGGCTCCTGTGCACCGTGGCCGGGATGGTGGCCGAGTCCATGGTCAGCGGCCGTGACGACTGGGACGAGGGCTGTGAGGACCTGGATCTCGCCGTCGGCCTGGCGATGAGGGTGGTGAACGACTGCGAGCGCGTGATTCCCTTTCTCGAGATCGTCCGCGAGCACACCGAGGACCTGCTCCGCCGGAACTGGGCTGCGGTGGAGGCTCTCGCCGGAGGCCTCATCGAGCACCGCAGCATGACCGGCGAAGAGGTTCGCCGACTGTTGGCTCCGCTGCTGCCGGGCTGATCGTCAGACGAGCCCGGTCACGGTTTCGACAATGGCGGCGAGACCGCGGCGCCAGTCGTCGTTGGGGGTGAGCAGGCTGAGAACCAGCGACGCGTCGAAGGGAAGGTCGTAGAAGAAGCCGGGTTGAACGGCGACGCCGCGTTCTTCGAGGAGCTGAAGGGCGAGCTCCTCGTCGTCCATGAGCGCGGGCAGCCGGAGGATGGCGCTCCAGCCGCCGCCGACTGGAAGGACGGTGGCGGACGCCAGCGAAGCCGCCGCCCGGCGCAGGGCTTGAAGATTACTGTCGCAGCGTTCGGTGATGGCGCGCTGGACGCCGTCCGCGCGACGCAGCAGCTCGGGGACCGCAAGAGCGGCCGGTGTGCTCACCGAAAGGTAGGCGTCGGTGATGTAGTCCAGGCGCTCGCCGGCCGCTGCAACCGTGGCCGCGGGGCCGCCGGGGATGATCCACGCCAGCTTCAGCTGGGGCAGCCCGATGCTCTTGGACAGCCCGCCCAGGGTGAAGCTGAGGCAGCGGTCCTCGCCGGCAAAACTGTGCTCCGCTCCGGGACCGCCGTCGAGGGTGAAGGGCAGGAAAACCTCGTCGACAATGAGCGCCCAGCGGCGCTGGCGGCACAGGGCGGTCACGGCGGCGGCGTCCTCTGGATGGACGTGGTGCCCGGTGGGGTTGTTGGGGTGGACGAGAATCACCGCGCGGGTGCGGCCGGGAGCTGCGGCGAGGGTCTCGGTGGGAAGCCGCCAGTCGTCGTCGGCCCGCAGCTCGAAGGGGAGGGCAGTGACGGCGTCGAGACGAGTCAGCTGCTCGAACAGCGGGTAGGAGGGGCGCGGGACCAGGACCGTGTCGCCGGGATCACAGAGAAGCTTGAAGAGCAGGCTGTAGGCCTCCGACGTGGACGCGGCCAGAACCATGGAGTCGGGGTCGACGGCGGCGTTCCACCGCCGGTAGTCGTCGGCGATGGCGCGGCGCGCCGGCAGAGGGCCTCGGGGATCGGCGTGATAGGTCAAGCCGCGAGGATCGGCGAGGCCGGCCAGCAGCTCCTCGGGGGTGTTCAACCCGCACCGGGTTGGGTTGCTGACCGTGAGGTCGACGGCGGGCTCGCCCCTCCGTGCGCGTGCTTCGGCGAGGCGATTCGACTCCGCCCGTTGCGGGGTGCGGCGGGAGAAGACCGGCTGGGTCAAAGTCCCAGGAAGAGGATCGCCAGGCCCGACGACGCGATCACCGATCCGGCCAGGGTGTGGGACCAGCGCTCGAGGGGGCCCAGTCGAAGCTGCTTGGCGCCCGCCAGCGCGGCGGCGGTCAGGCCCAGCATGGTGGCCAGGGTGACCACCGTGAAGACCAGGGCGGTGACGCCGGCCAGGACCCAGTCGCCGCGGCTCGCCGGCAGCACGAAGAGGGGAATCAGGGGCTCGCACGGCCCCAGGACGAAGATCAGGAAGAGCGCCCAGAAGGTGACCTTGGAGCCGGAGCCGTGGTCGTGGCTGTGCTCGGCGTCGCCGTGGGTGTGGAGGTGGACGTGGCCGTGGTGGTCGTGGGTCTCGATGCCCTTGGCCTTTCGCAGGGCGTGGCGGAGACCCCAGATGGCGTAGGCCAGGCCGAAGGCGACGAGAGCCCATGCCGCCAGGTCGCCGCGGCCACCTTCGACGCCCTCGATGTGAGCCACCGCGACACCGAAGACGACGCCGAGGCCTCCGAGGACAATGGACGAAGCCACGTGACCGAGGCCGCAGATGGTGGTCACCACCAGGGTCCGGGTCATGGACCACGATCGGGAGCGTGCCAAGACGATGAACGGCAGATAGTGGTCGGGTCCGAGCAGGGTGTGGAGAAAGGCCACGCCACCTGCCGCTGCGAGCACGCTCAAGCTGAATCCGGTCAACTCCACGTCGTTCCCCCCGTCGACGCAGGCCTCAGCATACTCCCTGCCGGTCGGTCGGGACAAGGGGGTGTTTCGCAGCGTGCGCGTCGTCGATCTCCGCGGCGGTTTCCGTGGCCG